>NZ_QOKW01000060.1 GCF_008365375.1 Roseomonas genomospecies 6
GTAATCGCCAACCAGCCGGCGGTCCTCGGGCGTCCACATCAGCGGCCTCCGGCAGGGTGTGTGTTCCCTGCCAACAGCCGTTACGTCAGACCCTCACCCCGTCAGTGCGACTTTCGAAACGGGCTGTCAGCCGTCTCTTGGTGCCCGGCCTGATCGATCTTCGCACCTACGCTCTGTGGGTTTCGACCATTCCGAAGGCCTTCCCGAACCCGTCGCGCCTGGCGAGCGAGGCGACGGAGCATCGGTGGGTCACCGCGGACGCCGTGCCCGATGGGCTGTGCGCCGAGGAGGTCTACGCGCGCCTGCCGGAAAACCATCCCGCCCTGAGCTCCCGGGGTGGTTTGGCCGATCGTCATGACATCGCCCCGCCGTCTGGCGACGAGGGCGATCCGGATTTTCGCCCCACGCCCGACGGCTTCACCGACTGGCCGGACAAGACGCTCGCCGCGGCGCGTGCCGTCGAGGGTACCGGCGGCCGATTGCCCAAAGGAGCCACCCTCATCATCGATCGCTTGGCCCGTCCGCGGCTGTCCTGGCGGGACATGCTGCGGCGCTTCGTCGCGTCGGCCCGCCGGTCGGATCGTGCATGGCACCGGCCCAACCGCCGGTTGGCGGCGCAAGGGCTGTGCCTGCCGGGCGGCGTGTGCTTCGCCCCGCGGCTGGTGCTGGCCATCGACGCCTCCGGCAGCTGCGTCGCGCATCTCGCCGGTTTCCTCGCGGAGCTCCGTGCCGCGCTGAGCAGCGTGGGCGGCGATGCGGTGCGGGTGCTCGTGTTCGACGCCGGGGTACACACCGACGTCGTCCTCGCCGGCGCTGATGCAGCGGATGCGCTCGCCATACATGGTGGCGGTGGAACCGATTTCCGGCCGGTGATGGATCGCCTCATGGCCTCCGATCCGCCGGACGGGCTGGTCATCCTGACCGATGGTCTGGGCCGAGCGCCATCGACCCCACCTCCCTTTCCCGTTCTCTGGGTGCTCACGCCGCTCGGGCGGACGCCAGCCCCCTGGGCCCAGTGCGTGCCGTTGCCGCCGCCGCCCTGAGACCGTCGATGATCGCAACGATTGCGCCCCCCGGTTCGACCATGGAGACTACGCTCATGCCTCTCACGCCCGCCATTCTCGACCGTGCCCTCGGCAGCTTCATCGGCCTCGCCGTCGGCGACGCCGTTGGCACGACCGTCGAATTCCAACCGCGCGGATCGTTTCCGCCTGTGACCGACATGACGGGGGGCGGGCCGTTTCGCCTCGCCGCCGGGCAATGGACCGACGACACCTCGATGGCGCTCTGCCTCGCCGAAAGTCTGCTGCACGACTCCGACCTGGATCCGCTCGACCTGATGCAGCGCTTTCACCGTTGGGTCGACGAAGGCTACAACGCGTCGACCGGCCGGTGCTTCGACATCGGCCACACCACCTCGAGCGCCATCATGCGCTTCCGGAAAGCCGGCGTGGCGATGGCTGGCTCGACCGACCCGCGTGAGGCTGGAAACGGCTCGATCATGCGTCTGGCGCCGGTGGCCACGCGGTGGTGGCACGATCCGCCGACCGCCGAGCGGATCGCTCGCGCGCAGAGCCAGACCACCCACGGCGCGGCGGAAGCGGTCGACGCATGCGCGCTGCTGGCGCGGATTCTCTGCGCAGCGATGGCCGGACGAGGCCTCGCTGCGCTCGCGGCTCCCATCGATCCGGCATGGCGCCCGAGCATCGTCGCGATCGCCGCGGGCACGTGGCGCGACAAGACGACGGAGGAGATCGCCTCCACGGGCTACGCCGTCCACACGCTGGAGGCCGCCGTCTGGACCTGCGCGCGCAGCCGGACCTTCGAAGAGGCCATTCTCACCGCAGTCAACCTCGGACACGACGCCGACACCGTGGGTGCGGTGACCGGGCAGATCGCCGGCGCGCTGTTCGGTTTGGCGGGCATCCCACGCCGCTGGCTCAACCGTCTGCACGACGGTGCGCGCATTCTGACGCTGGCACAGGCGCTTGCCGAGGCCTCTGCGGCTTCGGCGCCGTCGTCCAGCACCCCGCTCTGAAGCGGTCGGTCGCAGCAGCGAGGCCAATATGCGCATTCTTCACGTGTCCGACCTTCATCTGGACAACGCCATGGCCGGCGGACCGCATGGCTGGTTCGGCGGCTTCGACTTCGCCGGCCACACAGAGAGCCCGGAGGACACGCTGGTGATCGTCGGCGATACCGGCGAGCACGTCGACGACACGATCGATTTCCTCAACGCGGCCGCCACACGCTTCCGCAGCGTCGTCGCCGTCTGGGGCAATCACGAGACCGGGTCGCCGACCCATGCTCGCGCGCCGAACGTGCACATCCTCGACCTGACTCCCGATGGTCTGCACATCAACGACGATCAGCGCGTCGGCTATGTCGGAGGGTGCCTCGCCCCCACTGATTCCGTTTCGCTCACCCGAACGGAACGAGGCCTCCGCCGCCTTGAAGCGTCGAGCGCCGTCGAGCGCATCGTGGTCGTGTCGCATTTCGTTCCGACGGCGCGCATCGGTCCGCTCATCGGCCGTGACATCCGGGCCAAATGCAACGATCTGCTCGACCGGCTCGCCCCGGCGCACGTCAAGCCGACCACCGTGGCGTTCGGTCATCTGCATATCGAGGTCGAGGTCATGATCGATGGCGTTTGCCTCGTCAGCAACCCGCGTGGCTATCGGAAGGAGCGCCGCGACCGCTCGGTGTTTCGGGATTTCAAGGAGCTTCCCTTCCCCCCGATGACACCGTGATGCCAGCGGGCATTCACCTCGAGACCGGCTTGTCGAGGCAAGGCGGGACGCGCGCCGTTCGCACCGGCCAAACCGGGCACGGGACGGCGTCCAGTCGGCCGCCACGGAGAGCGCAGCGTTCAATCCACCGTTTGGCAGCCGATCGCACGACGGGGTCGAGCGGTGGCCGACTTGCCTGCCCGGCCTCGTGTGGGCCTTCTTCGCGGCGGGAGGTCGGCTCTTGCTCGGCCAACCCAGCGTCGACCCACACGTCGGTGACCCGCTCGGCCGCGTCCTGCGACAGAGCAGATGCGTCAGTTCGGCTGCATCGTGGTTCAGGGGGGCCGATGGGATGGCAGTGGTGTGGACCACTGGTGGCCACCAGTCGGTGTCACGTCGCGTGGTCGACCTGCACGATGCGACCATGGACGCGGCATCGCCGCACTTCGTCCAAGAAGCCAGGGCGTTGCCCGAGCAGCACCGACACTGACCTGGGAGCGATGGTCAGACCTGCCGGGCGAGGGCTGTCTTTCGGAGCACGCGCGGGCCGGCCGCGGCTTGCGCTCCCCTGGAGGAGGAGCACCGGTGGCGGGCCCCGAAATGGCGATCTCCTCGAGGCTGCCGGCATGGAGGGTGTCGTGGTTGCGGTCCGCTGACCAGAACCGCATCAGACCAATCCCCCATGTCGTCCTCGTCGGCGATGCCGAGCGGTGGTACCGGCGCGACGCGGCCCGCACACGGGCATCGCACGCACCGACCACCGCCACTGCGGCCGTCATCCGGTCGCCCACCGGAGCACCGGTGGGTTTCACTGCACTGCTGGCAGACGGCGACCGGGAGGAGCGTCGACACTGGCGGCCTGACCACATCCAGCGGACGAACGATGCGGGCGGGTTCCACCTCCAGGCTGCGAAGCGGCCGTTGCCCACCCACCAACGCATCGACTACTCTAACCCTATCGATTTAGGAGGTGGTGATGCGGCGCTATCGAGACGGCGTGCTCCTGTCGGCGGGCGATCTTGTGACCTTTTTGGGGTGTCGCCATGCGACCACGCTGGACGTCCGGGCACTGGACGAACCGATGGACCGAGCGCCCGACGACCCGACACTGGAAATCCTCCAGGCCCGTGGGCTGGAGCACGAGCAAAGCTACCGGGCGTCCCTCGCCGCTGAGGGCCGGACCGTCATCGATGTTCCGAACGGTCCGGGTCTCACCGTCACCGATCGTCTGTCACTCACCCGGCAGGCCATGCGGGCAGGTGCCGACGTCGTGTCCCGGGCGGTTTTGATGCACGGGTCCTGGCACGGCGTCGCCGACTTCCTGGTCAAGGTCGACACGCCTTCGGCGTTGGGCGCTTGGTCCTACGAACCGGTGGACACCAAGCTGGCCGCCAACGTCGCTCCCCGCCACGTCATCCGGCTCACCGTTAACGGCGCACTGCTCGCCGCAGAGCAAGGCGTGCCCCCGCACCGGCTGGGCGTGGTGCTGGGGTCCGGCGCCCCGCATTCTTTTCGCACCGATGATTTCCTCTCCTACGTTCGGCTGGCCTCCGGTCGACTGGAGGCGTTCGTCGCGGATGCGCCGGCGCGCGCCGCCTCGACGCCGGAACCGTGCGCCCATTGCGACGACTGCGCCTGGAAAAACCGCTGCCAGGCGGAATGGTTGGCGGCGGACCATCTGAGCCAGGTGGCCAACATCCGCCGCTCCCAGGCGACCAAGCTGCGCGCCGCCGGTGTCGACACGATGGCTGCGCTGGCGGCGTTGCCCGACGGGCACCGGGTCCCCGGTATGGCTGCCGAGACGTTGGCCAAGCTGCAGCGGCAGGCCCGCCTGCAGACCGCGGTCAAGGGCACCAACGAGACACGCCATGAGCTGCTCGCCCGCGTGCCGGGCAAAGGCTTCGACCGGCTGCCGCGGCCGGCCGAGGGCGACCTGTTCTTCGACATGGAGGGTGATCCGCTCTACCCGGGTGGCCTCGAGTATCTGTTCGGCGTCCATTGGATGGAGAACGGACGAGACCGCTTTCGGCCCTTCTGGGCGCACGATCGCGCGGCGGAGAAGACCGCGTTCCAAGCCTTCATAGATTTCGTGGCGGATCACCTGTCCCGGCATCCTGACGCTCACATCTACCATTACAACCATTACGAGGTCACGGCGGTTCGCCGTCTGGCGTCGTTTCACGCCACCCGCGAGGCGGTGGTCGACGATCTGCTGCGCCGCCGAAAGTTCGTCGACCTCTACGTCATCGTTCGTGAGGCGCTTCAGATTTCCGAGCCGCGCTATTCTCTGAAAAACGTCGAGCATTTCTACCAAGGAAAGCGGGCCGGCGAGGTTTCCACCGCCACCGACAGCATCGTGGCTTACGAGCGCTGGCGGGTGGTGCGGGATCAGCGCATCCTCGACGAGATCGAGGCGTACAACGCCATCGACTGCCGCTCGACGGCTGGGCTGCTGGGCTGGCTCGTGTCCATTCGCCCCGACGATGTCGCCTGGTTCGATTCCGCCGCCGCGGGCCCGGACGAGACGGCCCTCAGCCGACAGCAAGAGGCCGAGGCCGAGCGCCAGGCACTGCACGATCGCCTGATGACGGGCGCGGAAGCGGATCGCCCGTTCCGGATGCTCGTCCACGAATTGACCGACTTCCACCGCCGGGAGAAGAAGCCGGAGTGGTGGGCGATGTTCGACAGCCAGACCCGCGACGTGGAGGAGCTGCTGACCGACACCGAGTGTCTGTGTGGCCTGCGCCTCGCCGGAGCGCCGGTGCCCGAGGCGCAGTCCTTCGTCTACACCTACCGCTTCCCGCCGCAGGAAACCAAACTGACGGTGGGCAAGAAACCGGTGGTGATCGACAGCCTCAAAGAGGCCGGAACGATCACCGCGTTGACCCTCGATCGGCACACGGTGTCGATCAAGCGCGGCAAACGGGTCGGCCCGCTGCCGGAGGCGCTCGACCTCGGACCGCCGAAGCCGATCGATGACGCCATCCTGCGCGCCGCGGTGCGGCGCTTCGCCGACGCGATCGCCGCGGACGACGGTCGTTTCCAGGCGCTGGCGCGCCTGCTGCGCCGCGAACCGCCGCGTCTGCGCGGCCGCGCGCCGGCCCCCCAGCCGCTGGTTCCACCCGGCGTGTCGTTGCTCGATGGAGCCATCGCCGCGGTCGCGGACCTGGAAGACAGCCATCTGTTCATTCAGGGACCGCCGGGGACCGGCAAAACCTTCACGACCAGCCGCATCATCGTCGACCTGATCCGCCGCGGCCATCGCATCGGGGTGTCGTCCAACTCCCACGCAGCGATCAACAATCTGCTGGAGGGAATAGAGACCGCGGCCAAGGACCTGGGCGTCGTCTTCCATGGCCAGAAGAAAGCGAACAAGGACGATGCGGCGACGCACTTTGACGGCGCCTTCATCACCAGCGTCTTCACCTCCGACGATCTCACTCCCTCCGTCGACCTGCTCGCCGGCACGGCGTGGCTGTTCGCCAACGAGGAGCACGAGGAAGCCTTCGATTACCTGTTCGTCGACGAGGCCGGGCAGGTCTCGCTCGCCAACCTGATCGCCATGGGCACGGCGGCGCGCAACATCGTCCTCGTCGGCGACCAGATGCAGCTCGGCCAGCCGATCAAAGGCACGCATCCGGGTGAGTCCGGGGCGAGTGCGCTGGAGATTTTGCTCGGGGACGAGGCGGTGGTGCCGCCCGACCGCGGCATCTTTCTGGACGTGTCCTACCGCATGAATCCGACCATCTGCGGCTGGATTTCCGAGGCCATCTACGATGGGCGCCTGACGGCGCATCCGACGACCGTGCGGCAGGAGCTGCTGATCGCACCCAGCGGCCTCGGACAGGGTGCGCCCGGTCTGGCTCCACGTGGTTTGCGCTTCGTGTCGGTCGAGCACATCGGTTGTGGTCAGCGCTCACTGGAGGAGGCTGAGGCCGTCCGCGCATTGTGGTTGGATTTGCAGGGGCGCAGTTGGCGCGATCGCATCGGCGCGATCCGCACGATCGGCCCGGACGACATCGTCGTCGTCGCGCCCTACAATGTGCAAGTCAACCTGTTGCGGGCCACCCTGCCGGCCGAGGCCCGGGTCGGCACGGTCGACAAGTTCCAAGGTCAGGAGGCCGCAGTGGTGATCGTTTCGATGACGACGTCCAGCGGCGACGATTTGCCGCGTGACGTGGAGTTCCTGTTCAGCCGAAACCGCATCAACGTCGCGGTGTCGCGCGCCCGCTGCCTGGCCGTGGTCGTCGCCAGCCCCCGGCTGCTCGAGGTGTCTTGCGGATCGCTCGACCAGCTGCGGTTGGTGAATACGCTCTGCCATGCCTACGGGTGGTCCGAAGGCCTCGACCCGCGGAGCCGTCGCTGGGAGGCGCAACTCGACGAGGCACTGACCTGATCAACGGGCGTCATCGAACAAATGCGCATTCTCAAAGGAAGAAATCACATGGACGTCGCCACGACCGCGCCGGAAACGACGGCACGGACCGACAGCCAAGAGCTCGAATGGAAGCCCTGGAACCGAAATCTGAAGCGGATCACTTGCTTTTACAGGACCGCGTCCGGCATGGAGCGCGCCGCGGTCGGCGCCATGGCGCCTTTTGCCCGTCTTACCTTCGCCGAAGCAGTCAAAGATGTTCTGCCAGGGCTGTATAAGGATGGAAGGGTCCTGACGACGAAAACGATCGAGAAAAAGGCAAAAAAGGGAAAGGGTAAGAACCGGAGCGAGGCAAATTCCGAAACGCTGACCGAAACCGCCTATATACCGCGCTGCTATGTGTGTGGTGAGGAAGCCCAGGATGTCGATCATCTTTGGGGATTGAGGACCTATGGCGATTTGATGCACAACCGGGCTCCGATTTGCCGGAGGTGCAACACCGCAAAGGGCAAGAAAATGCCCGAAGATTTCCTCACGGCGGACTATCTCGCCAAAAAGCGAATCGCGGTGGCCGCCGACGATACTCTGGAGCACTTGCTCGAGCGCGTCGATGCGCACCGCAACAAGCTTCAAGACGAGCTCTCGAAAATCGAGTTGCCGGCGGACCGCGCGCAGCGGCTTGCGACTGCAGAGGAGCTGCTTGCACAGTACCGCGTGTACGAACAGGCGTATCGTCTGGCAATCGATTGCGTGCTCGGTCATATCGTCGTGTCCGAAGACGACTATCACAAGCGCGGACTCACGACGAAGCATGCCAAAGTGCTGTCCATGCTCGATGAGCGCTGTGCCAACGCCAGAACCAATGTCATCGACGCAAGCCGCCTGCAGGAAACGTTCGAGCGGGTGATGAACAGCAGTGAATCGCGAAAGCGGTGCTACGACGATCTGTTCAAGCCGGCGGAGCTCGTTTCGAACGCGGAGGCGCCCAGACAGGATGCCGACGAGGACGACGATGAACTCGGCTGATGCGGTTCACACCTCTCAGCGATGGGCCGGCGACGAGCAGTCCCACACGGTGCTTTGCACACCATCGCTCCGTGTGAACTGGCCGTTGCTGGTCGACCGGATCGAGCAAGGTTTCCGTTGTCCACGATCACCCTACCATGGCCCGTCGCACTGGCGGGCCGTGGCCACGGCGGGGGCCATGCTGTGCCGTCGCACTCCGGACGCCGACTGGATGACCGTTCAGTTGTTCGCGCTGCTGCACGATTGCGAGCGGGTCGATGACGGGGATGACCCGCGTCATGGCGAGCGGGCCGCAGCGCTGGTGCGCAGCCTCGCGGCCGAAGGAACCATCCGGGGTTCTGAGGCCGAGATCGAGCGTTTGGCCTACGCTTGCGCCGACCACGCGCACGGCTACACGGTCGCCGACCCGACCATCGGGGTGTGCTGGGATAGCGATCGGCTGAATTTATGGCGGGTCGGCGTGCCACCGTCGCCCAAGTATCTGTCGACGGCTGCCGGCCGCGACGTCGATCTGACGCTGTGGGCCATGACGCTGCATGACACGGCTCCGTCGTGGAACGCCATCCGGTCGGAAGCGTTCGATCCCACACCCTATGGAGGCCCGGATACCAGCTGGGACCTCGCCGAAGTCCGGGACGAGTTCCTGTCAGCGCTCTAGCGCTGGGAGGGAGGATTGGCTGCTCGTTCGTGCTTCCGGTTGATCCTCGGAGATCGGGTGTCGCTCCACGCCGGTCGGACGAGGTACGACGCCAAGCGAAGGCATCGTGCTTCAGCGTCGGAGATGCTCCCCGATCTCCTTCCCGCCGCGCTCCTGCCGCCCTGTCACGCGCAGCCCGGCGACGACGGTTTTTGCGATGGAGCGCGCGTACCTGTCGACGGTGTGCAACGACAGACCGCCCTGATTCACGCTGATGAAGCCGTGGATCGTGGAAGCATCCGGCGTCGAGACAATCATGGATAAGCGGTACGCATCCGGTGAGTAGCGCGGTCAGGCAGCTTTCGTCTGCTCGGGGATTGCCTTCCAGTTCCAGGGCAGGAGTTCGTGCAGGCGGGTTTGGGGCATGTCGTTGATGCGCGCCAGCACGTCGGCG
>NZ_QOKW01000061.1 GCF_008365375.1 Roseomonas genomospecies 6
TGATCCATGGCTGTCCCTCCATGATGCTTGGGGCCGATCCGCTCGGACCCCGTGTCTCACACCATCACTGTGGGGACAGCCGCCCGCCCAAGCCAGAGCTTGGAGCAAGGCCCATTACGGCATCTAGTACTACAGCCGGTCTTTATCGGCTTGGGTGCGGCGTTTCCAGTGGGAGCGTCGCGCCCGCTGCTGATGGCGTCTTCGCCAGAGTGACCAGGCAATAACGGTGGCGTTTTCTAGGGGTGGTGAGGCGAGCAGCCGGTGAAGCAGACGGCGGATTTCCGGCACGGTCAAGGGCAGAAGCTCGACTTCCAGATCGGCTGGGTCCTCTCCCCCCGATGGCCGCCTTGCGCACGACGGTGAGGAACGCCAGGGCCAGCATCGCCAAGGTGATGTGCCGGTGCCAGCCGGTCCACGAGCGCACCTCGTAGTGGTCGAGGCCAACCTCGCCTTTGGCCAGTTCGAAGGCACTCTCGATGGTCCAGCGCGTGCCGGCCACCCGCACCAGTTCCTTCAGCGTCGTCCCGCTCGCCGCGAAGGTGAAGTAGAAGGTCAGATCGCCATCGGCCAAGCGGCGCCGGATCAAAAGTCCCTTGTCCCATCCCTCCGGGGCGCCGCGAAACGGCAGATGAGCCCAATCGTACAGCCGCGGCCCCTTGGAGCCATCACCGGCACCGATCCGATGCCAGCCGTCAGCCGGCACCTCCTCGACCCAATCGCTCACCGTGCCCGGGAACAGCCGCTGGCCGCTGGTGACCGCCAGCACATAGCCGATCCGGCGCCGCACCAGGGCTTGGCGCAGGGCGCTGTCGGCTCCGTACACGCTGTCGGCCGCGACCCACGCGCACGGCACCCCGGCGTCGAGCGCGCGCTCCAGCATCGCCGCTCCCAGCTTCGGCTTGGTGGCGAAGGCCACCTCCTCGGGCACCCAGGCGAGGCGACGGCGTTCCTCGTCACCGGCCCAGGACTGCGGCAGGTACAAGGCGCGGTCGATCAGCGCGTGGCCATGTCGGCCGGCGTAGCCGAGGAACACGCCGATCTGGCAGTTCTCGATGCGCCCGGCGGTGCCGGAGTACTGGCGCTGCACGCCGACCGAGCGCGTGCCCTTCTTCACGAAGCCGGTCTCGTCAAGCACCAACACGGCCTGCGGATCGCCCAGGTGCTCGACCACATAGGTGCGCAGGTCGTCGCGCACGGCGTCGGCGTCCCAGCGCATGCGCGCCAGGAAATCCTGCACGCTGTCCGGGCTGGCGTCGCCCGCCGCTTCGGCGAGATGCCAACCGTTCTTGCGCTCCAGCGGTGCCAGCAGGCCGGCAACATAAGACCGCGCTCGTCGACGCGCCTCAACCCGGCAGAACCGCGACCCAAGCCGCCCTATCAGCGCGTCCAGAGCGCCGTCCCAGGTCCTTGCCTCGGCAACCGTTGTCATACTCGGCATCCTTCCGCAGAACGCCAGACTCAACAGACGCAACGACCGATAATCCCGGCTGTAGTACTAGAGCGGATTTCGGCTCAGTTTAGATTCGGGTAGCCGCATAGCTTGAACCACGCTTTGGCGTCGGTGGCGGTGATCGCATTGAGGGCTGGGCCGAGTTCCTCGTTGAGGGCATCGACGGTGCGGGCTTCCTTGGCGCGCAGGATTCCTTTGAGCTTGGCCCAGCCGGGCTCGATGGGCGAGAGGTCGGGCGAGTAGCGCGGGAGGAAGCGGACACGGATTCCCGCGGTCTCAAAAGCGGCGAGGACATCGGCCCGCTTGTGAGCGGAGAGGTTGTCCATCACGACCACGGCGCCGGGTTTGTCACGCCGGAGCACGGGCAGGAGCACCTGCTCGACAAAGGCGAGAAATACGGCCGAGGAGGTGGACGCCTCGATGCTCATGGCGGCCAGCATGCCTTCGGCGCTCAACGCCCCGAGCACCGTGACGCGGTGCCAGGAGCCACAGGGCACGGACCCGAGCGCCCGTTGTCCGCGCGGCGCCCGGGCCTGGGTGGGGGTCATCTGGGTGTTGATGCCGGTCTCATCGAGGAAGACCAAGCGCGCCGGTTCGTGGACCACCGCATCGTCCCGGTAGGCCGCGCGTTCCGCGGCGATATCCGCGCGCTCTTGCTCGCTGGCCCTCAGCGTCTTTTTTTGCGCGCCAACCCCAGCCGCTTCAAGGTGCGACACACCACCGCCGGGCTCAGCGCGATACCGGTGCGGGCGGCCAACCGGTCGCGGTACTGTGCCAGTGTCGCGTCATTATCCTCCCGCACCAGGGCCCGCAGCACGCTCACACCCTCCGCGTCCAGTTTGGCTGGTACGCCGCCGGCATGGGGCTTGGCGACCCGCCGCCCCTCAAGGCGCGCGGCCCGTACCCAGTTGTACGCGCAGGCTCGGCTGATCTGGAAGCGCCGCGCCAGCAACTCGGGGCCGCCCTCGTGGCGCTCATAAGCCAGCAGAACCCGTTCGCGCAAATCGGCGGAATATGGCTGGCCCATGGCGCGCGGTCCTTCAGCGGTGTCTTCCTCCAACCACTCAGGCTAGCCAAAATTCCGTCTATACTCAGCGACAATCCGCTTTAAAGTTGTTGAGCCAGGAACGCGACCACCCTCGGCCAGACTTTGCAACGGAACCCCCGCTGGTCAGCAGCCAGATGATCTGCAGATGCGTCCGCTCCGTCGCATCCGTCGCGGCCTTGTACAGCCGATGCAACTTATCGGCTGCAATGTGATGAACCAAGTGAACCTTGCTGCCCATGCCAAATCAGGTGGAGCGGCACGGCCTCAATGAACCCTTCAAACGCCGTTGGTATTACAGGGTGATGAAGGCGATGTAGGACTCGCTGCCGGCCATGCCGGTGGTGACGGTCATCGCCCCCACCGCCTTGCCGGTGAAGGTCATGCTGGCGTCGATGGTGCCGTTGCCGTCGATGTCGCAGCGGACGGTGGCGCCCTTGTGGCCCTCGGCGCCGCCCATCTCCTCCCAGGTCAGCCGGGACTGGCCGGGGACGAAGCCCCAGAGGGTCGCCCATTCGCCGCGCTCCAGATCGACGATGGTGGACCAGGTGACCTCGCCCCCGCGGCCATCCACGAAGAAGGTGTCATGGCCCGGCCCGCCGATCAGCCAGTTAGAGCCCGACCCGCCGTCCAGCACGTCGTCCCCGGCCCCGCCCGACGCGGCGTCGTCGCCGCCCAGCAGGTTGATGAAATCGTTCCCGTCCGATCCGCCGACCACTTCGTTCTCGACGGTCCCCAGGAAGGACCATTGCAGGGTGGCGACCGGCCCCTCGTAGACTTGGGCCGCCACCCTCTGCTGCACCCCGTCCACGATCCGGCTGAAGGGCACGGACGGGCGCGCCGGAGCGGGGTCGGCGGGCGCAGAGGCGGAGGGCGCCGCGGGGGCGCCGCCGGGTTTGGACGGATCGGGCTGGGGCGCCGGAACCGGGGCGGGCGGTTCGTTGGTCTGGGGGTTGGAAGGGGGCAGGGGGGTGGTCCCGCCGCCGCTCTGCGGGGGTGCCGTTCCGCCGCCGGAGGCGATGCCCATCAGCATCCAGGCGAGATCCTGGATGCCGGCGGTGAGCGCCGGGGACAGCGGCAGCAGGCTGTAGTCGCGGTTGTAGGCGTCGGCGAACAGCGGGTCGCCGGTCCGGTCGTTGGCCCCGTAGGTGCCGACCTGATGCAGGAAATTGGCGTCGATGGCGTTCTGCCCGGCGGACAGGATCGTCACGTAGCCGCCCAGCGGCACCGCCCCCGACACGAGGTTCCCGGTCACCGTGTTGTTCGCCGGGATGCCGGCGGCGCCCGCCAGGGGCACCCATTCGACGCGGATGAAGCTCTCGCCGTTGGCGCCCAGCACGCCGATGTTGTTGGTGACGGTGTTGTCGTGCCCGCCATGGATCATGACGGCGGCCCAGGCGGTGTCGCGCAGGAAGTTGCCCTGCACCGTCACGCCGCTGGTCAGGTCGTCCAGATAGATGCCGTAGCCCTTGTGATTGCGCAGCCACTGGCCGGTGCCGGTGGTGGCGATGCCGCCGGTGTGCTCGATCCAGTTGCCCTCGATCCGCGTCCCGGTGTTCAGGTTCGACCGCCCGAGCAGCTCGATGCCGCCGGAATCCGCCGTCTCCAATCCCGTGTTGCGGATGCGGTTGTGGAGGATGGCGTTGTTCAGGCTGATCGTCGCGCCGTCCCAGTTCTTGACCGAGATGCCGTAGCGGGAGCTGTGGTCGATGTCGTTGTGGGAGATCACCGTTTCGCTGATCCCCGACGCCATGATCCCGCCGGCGTATTTGCGCACCTCGCCGATGTTCTGGATGCGGTTGCCGGTGACCGTGTTGCCGATGGACTGGCCGGAGAGCGCGATGCCGTTGACGCCGAGATGGTCCAGATAATTGCCGCCGACCAGATTGCGGTCCGACCCCTGGGTCAGCCGGATGCCCGTGCCGACGTTGACGAAGCTGTTGCCCGTGATGGTGTTGACGTCGCCGTTGACGACGTCGAGCGCGTTGCCGTCCGTCGTGGTGTTGGTGAAGGTCAGCCCCTGGACCGTCACCCCGCTGGCGCCGTTCAGCCGCAGCAGCGTGCCGAGCCGGGCGACCTCCACCCCCGTCCCGGTGAAGTCCTCCCCCGCCTTGATGACCAGCCGCCCGTCCGAGGCGCGGTGGGCGAACTCCCCCACCTGATCGACGTGGGCGCTGTTGCCCAGCAGCTTGAAGGTGGAGCCGTCGCGCATGGTGAAGGGCGCGTCGGAGGTGAAGGTCAGGGTGCGCGTCACCGTGTCGATGCCGGCGACCGTCAGGATCGCGTCCTGGAGCCGTTCCGTGTCGAAGACCTGGACCCGGCTGCCCGGCACCAGATCGGCGGCGGTGACGTCGCCCGCGCGGTAGCGCAGCGCGTTCCTGCTGGCGCCGAAGGCGCTCGCGTCGGCGACGAACCAGCCGGTGGTCGGGTCCTGCGGGTCGTAGACCGCCTTGGAGGCCAGCCGGTAGCGCACGCCGTTGACGGTGACGTCCAGCCCCGGTGCCGCGGACAGGGGCGCCGACCAGACGCCGTTCCCCTCGTAGGTGAAGCCGCTGACCCTCTGGCCGCCGCTGAGGACCACCTGCTCGCCCGGATAGCCGAGGATGCGGACGCCGCTGTCCTGCGCGCCGAGGGTGAGCGTGTTCGTCAGGGTGTAACCGCCCTCGCGGACGTAGGTGGTCTTGACGGTGCCGGCGCGCATGGCCGCCTGCGCCCGCTCCAGGCTGGCGAAGGGGCCGTCGGTGCCCTCGGCGTTGGGGGTGGCCAACCGACCGGACCAGCCGTCGTTGCCGTTCTTCGCCACGTAGAAGGCGGCGCCCTGCGGGGCCGGTGCGTCCGAGGCGGTGCCCTGGAAGACCGGGGGGGCGACCGCCAGGGTGACGGACCCGTCCTGGGCGGGAGGCGGGGCGGTGAGGCTTCTGCCGTTCACCGTCACGGTTCCGAACGACAGGTCTCCGGCCTGCGTCCCACTGGCGGGCAGGATCTGCACCGTGTGGGCGACGGATGGATCGAGGGTGACGCCGAAGGTGAAGCGCTCGGCGCTGCCGGACGCGGCCTCCGCCTCCCCGGCCAGCTTGCCGTCCACCAGGACCTTGAAACGCACCGGCCCGGTGGCGGACGCGCCGTGCGCCGCCTCGACGGTGATGGGGATGGGCCGGGTGATGACCTCCTCCGGCCTGGGCGGGGGACGGACCAGCGGGCCGCCGAACATCTCCTCCCCCAGACCGAAGGACAGCAGCCCGCCCCAGTAGAGCCCCGTCTGGCCGGCGACCACGTCCTTTCCGTCCACCGCGCCCTTGTCGTAGGTGGCGCGCGGGTCGGTGGATCTGACCTCCTGCCCGTCGACGACGATGGAGCCGACGAACAGGTTGCGGTCCACCCCGTTCGCCATCCCGTCGTTGTCGTACCAGATGGAAATCCGGTGGGCCTGGTCGGGATCGAGCGTGGCGGTGAAGCGGTAGGGCGTGCTGGAGGTGGCGGCGACCCACGCCTCGCCGATCGTCACGCCGTCGACCAGCAGCCGGAAATGCGGCGCCTGACCGGCGGACACGCCCCAGGCGTTCACGACGATCGGGACATCGATGGTCCGTTGCGGGGACGTGGACATGCGGGACTCTGGAGCCTGCGGGCGGGAGGCCGCCCGTCCCGAGGGTTGCGGAATGCTCCCTCGCGTCCCAGAATTGACATACCACTATCGATTGGATGTGTGACAACGGTCCCAAAATGGCCACAGCCGGGGCACTGGTCACAGCCGCTGCGGGAAGGCTTGCCGACGTTCGCGGAGCGGCGCTAGATAGCGGCGCCCTCCCGCCTCCCTGCACCGAGATTCCATGACCCTGCCGCCGATCTTCGACGCGGATGCCCTCGCCCGCTACGCGGCGGCGGACGTCATCTTCCTGGCCCAGGACGGGTTCAGGCAGCCCTCCGCGCGGGTGCGCTGCTACAACTTCGCCAAGGCGCTGCGCCAGCAGGGGCTGCGGGCGGAGGTGCTGTCCTTCTTCGACCATCTGGGCGCCACCGATCAGGCCGGCGCCCTGTCCACCATCCCCGAGGAGGAGAAGATCCGCCTGAACCTGGAGGCGCACCGGGTGCTCGCCGCCAACCCGCGGGCGGTCCTCTATGTGCAGAAGGTCGGCTACCACACGCTGGCGGCGGCCCTGGCAGCGGAGCGGGGCGGCAACCGGATCGTGCTCGACTACGACGACTACGAGCTGGACATGCAGCCCTTCCGCCGGCTGGAGCCCTGGTTCCCCAGCCTGCGGCCCGACCAGCTCTTCCACACGGTGGCCAACCGGGCCGGCGCCTGCGTCGCGGCCAGCCACCGTCTGGAAACGCTGCTGGCCCCGCTGAATCCGAACACGCACCTGATCCACACGGTGGCCGACCAGGACCTGTTCACCGCCGGCGGGCGGGACGGGCCGCGCCGCCGCTTCGGTGACCGGGTGAACATCCTCTATTCCGGCGACTTCTGGGGCGACATCCCCATGAAGGACGTGCTGTTCGCGGTGGACGCCTTCGCGCTGGTCCCCCGCGCGGTGCGCGACCGCGCCTGTTTCCACATCATCGGTTTCGGGCGGGCCTGGGGGGAGTTGAAGCTGCGCCTGCGGGAACGCTTCCCGGACCTGCCCAATCTCGAACTGCACGAGTTCATCCCGCCCGCCGAGATCCCCGCCGTGCTGCGCGAGATGGACATCGGCGTGCTGCCCTATTCGGCCAACGAGTTCAACGTCGCCAAGAGCCCGACCAAGATGTTCGAGTTCCTGCTGGCCAAGGTGGCGGTCTGCGCCACGCCGGTGGGCGAAGTGACGCACTGCCTGGAAAACGGCGTGTCCGGCCTGCTGGCCGAGGGAATGGAGGGCTATTCGGCGGCGCTCGCCCGGCTGATCGGCGACGACGCCTTCCGCCACGATGTGGCCGAGGCCGCCCACCGGGTGGCGATGCAGCGTTTCTCCCTCCAGGGCATCGCCCCCCGGCTGGCCACCGTCGTCCGCGGTCTGCTGGAGCCGGAGAGGCGGGCGGGGGGCCCCGCCGGGACGGAGCTGGGGGGTTTTCTGGCCGCCCCCCCCGCCCGCCCGGGTCCGCCGGCCCCGCGCGGGGGGCGTCTGAGGGGCCGCGACCCGGAAGGCCCGCCGGGCACCCAGGAGAGTGGGGGCCCCGACCCGCCCCGCCGGGGGGGGGGGCCGGGCGCCCGCCCCGGCACGCGCGGCCGGGCCCCGGGGGGGG
>NZ_QOKW01000062.1 GCF_008365375.1 Roseomonas genomospecies 6
CGTCAGAACCTCGACCCGCTGATAAGCCATGACGTTTGCAACTCGTTTGCGTCCGCGCGATGACGCGCCACGCAAAACTCAGACGTCCGACCCTATTTTGCCAAGGCGGCCCTCACCGGAGGCGTACGCAGTTCACGGCGGCGGTGATCCTGTGGGCGGAGCGCTGGTACTTGCAGTTTCCGATCAGCTACCACGACCTGGAACGGATGCTGGCCGACCGCGGCGTGGCGGTCGATCACACGACGCTCTACCGCTGGATCCAGGCCGACGCCCCAGAGCCGGCCAAGCGCTTACGCCCTCACCTGCGGATGACCACTGGCCCTGACGGGTGGATGAGACCTACGTGAAGGTGAAGGCGCGGGGGATGTACCTGTTCCGCGCCGTTGATGCACGCGGGCAGATGATGACCGCCTCGACAATGTTGCTTGGAGCGCGACAACGAACGTGAAGTGCCAGCGTCATTGAAGGTGAAGTGTGGGGCCGACCGGAGGGCGGGCGAAGCCCGGCCGTAGGTCGGCCCCACACTGGCGCGGGCCGAAGCCCTCGCCAGCGGTCGTGATTGGTGGGTACGGGGAAGGGTCTTCAACGGCCAAGAAGAGGACCCCCGCCGTGCCCGGCAAACCCATCAACGACCAGCAGGCACGATTGTACATGGAATACCGTCGAACACTTAGCCAAGAGGCGGCGGCCGCCAAGGCGGGCTTCAGCCTCAGCACCGGCCAACGCTTCGAAAAGGATCCGCGGCTTCCCTCCCAGAAGAAAACCGAGCGCCGCCGCGGCCGCAGCAAGCCCGACCCACTCGCCGAGGTCTGGGAAACCGACGTTCTGCCCCTGCTCGGGACCTGCGCAGGCATCCGCCCGATCACCGTCCTGGAGGAGTTGGGGCGCCGCTACCCCGACGAGGATTGGGAACGTCGTCGCCGGACTTTGGAGCGCCGGATCGAGACGTGGAAGGCCCTGCACGGCCCGGACCAGGAGGTCATGTTCCGCCAGGAGCATCCCCCGGGACGCCAGGCCCTGTCAGACTTCACCGACGTCGCCGACCTCGGCGTCACCATCGCTGGCCAGCCTCTCGATCACCGCCTCTACCATTTCACCCTGGCCTTCTCCGGCTGGGAGCATGCCGAGGTGGTGCTGGGCGGTGAGAGCTTCGTGGCGCTGACCCACGGCCTGCAAAACGCCCTGTGGGCCCTGGGCGGCGTGCCCGCCGAACACCGCACCGACTCGCTGTCGGCCGCCTTCCGCAACCTCGACGCCGAGGCCCGCAAGGATCTCACCGAGCGCTACGAGGCGCTGTGCGTCCACTACCGCATGACGCCGACCCGCAACAACAAGGGCGTCGCCCACGAGAATGGCAGCATCGAGAGCCGCCATGGCCATCTCAAGAGCCGTCTCGATCAAGCCCTGACCCTGCGAGGCAGCCGCGATTTTCCCACCTTGGACGACTATCGCCGTTTCGTCGCCGAGGTGGTGGGCCGCCACAATGCCCGTCAGCGCAAGATGTTCGACTTGGAGCGCCCGGCCTTGAAGGATTTGCCTGCGCGCCGGACCACCGACTTCGAGCACACGACGGTCTACGTCACCTCCTCGGGCGGCTTCACCTTGCGCAAGGTCTTCTACACCGTGCCGTCGCGCCTGATCGGCCATCGCCTGAAGGTCCACATCCACGATGACCGGCTCGAATGCTTTCTCGGCGGCACGCTGGTGCTGACCCTGCCGCGCGGCCGGGCCCCGCAGCGCGGCAAGGGCAAGCGGGGGCACGTCATCGACTACCGGCACGTCATCCACAGCCTGCGCTGCAAGCCCCAGGCGCTGCTCAACCTCGTCTACCGCGACGACCTCTTCCCGCGGGCGGCCTATCGCCGCGCCTGGGAGGCGCTGAGTGCCAAGCTCGATCCGCGCCTGGCCTGCCGGATCATGGTGGGCCTGCTCTGGCTGGCCCATGACCGCGCCTGCGAGGCCGACCTGGCGACGGCCCTCGACACCGTTCTGGATGCCGGACAACTGCCCGACCTCGCCGCCTTGCAGCAACGCTTCGCCGCCACCGCCGCCGACGCCTCGGCCATCACTGTGACGCTGCCGACCGCCGCCGCCTACGACACCCTGTTGCCGACCGCCGGAGCCGCCCAATGACCAGCACCGCCTCGATCGACACCGCCCGCCTGCCGTTGCTGCTCAACGACTTGCGGCTGCCAACCATCGCCCGACTGTGGCCGGACTTCGCTGCCCGAGCCGACAAGGAGGGATGGCCCGCCGCCCGCCTGCTCACCGTCCTGGCCGAACTGGAAATGGCCGAGCGGGCGCAACGGCGCATCCAGCGCCACCTTCAGGAGGCACGTCTGCCGCCCGGCAAGACGCTGGAGGCCTTCGACTTCGCCGCGGTGCCGACGGTGAGCAAGGCTCATGTCCTGGCGCTCGCCGCGGGCGACAGCTGGTTGGAGAAGGGCTCCAATTTGCTGGCGTTCGGCCCGCCCGGTTCCGGCAAGAGTCATCTGGCAGCCGCCCTCGGCTACGCCCTCGTGGACAATGGCTACCGGGTGCTGTTCACTCGAACCACCGATCTGGTTCAGCGTCTGCAAGTCGCCCGCCAGGATCTTGGCTTGGCATCCGCCATCGAGAAGCTCGACAAGTACGACCTGCTGATCCTCGACGACTTCTCGTACGTGAATAAGAGCCAGGCAGAGACCAGCGTCCTCTTTGAACTCATCGCCGCCCGCTACGAACGGCGCAGCCTGTTCATCACCGCCAACGCCGCCTTCGGGGCCTGGGATCAGGTTTTCCCCGATAAGGCCATGACCGTAGCGGCGATCGACCGCCTCGTGCACCACGCTGTCATCTTCGAGATGAACGTCGAAAGCTATCGGCGCCGAACCGCGATCGCCCGCGCACGACCCGACAGCGACACCACCATCCAGAACGACGATGTCGCGCCCGCGACAATCATCCAGGACGCCTGATTGACGCTGGCGCGACAATCACCCTTGTCGCCGCCGTCGATCCCGAGCACCATGAGCGACACCAAGCGCGACCGTCACCTCATCTTCATTGACGCGCGCACCTCACCGTCAATGTCGCGCTATAGTTGCCAATTATCGCCCGCTGGGCACGTTTCACCGAAAGGGCGTGCGTCACCCCCAATGACGGCGGCGGGATGCGGAAGACGACGTTGACGGAATCGCCATTGATCCTTGGACGGATCGGCCCGCCAGGCGGCATGGGCGTGGTAAGTCGACGTGGCGATCGGTAGCACTCGGCAGATCGGCTCGACCCCATGGACAGTGCGGTGCGCGTCGATGAAGGCGATCATTTCCGGAACGGGCGGTCGAGCTCCGCCTGAGCGAAATACGCCGACGCCTCGCGTAGGATCTCGTTCGCTTGGCGCAACTCCCGCACCTCACGCTCCAGCGCCTTGATCCGCTCCTGCTCGTCCGTCGTCGGCCCCGGCCGCTTGCCCTGGTCACGCTCGGCCTGCCGAACCCAGTTCCGCAGCGTCTCGGGATTGCAGCCGATCTTCGCTGCGATCGAGCTGATCGCCGCCCACTGCGAGGCATGCTCGCCTTCGTGGTCGAACACCATCCGAACCGTGCGCTCGCGGACTTCAGTGGCGTATTTGGGTGATGCAGGTTTCGTCATAATGACCCCACTCTCTCAGATGATGGGGCCTCCGGGAAACCTGGAGCAGTTCAATCGCCTCGATGTGGGGGTTGCTGCGCAACGAGCAGATATTGAGGCTGCGTTCGTTGACCGCGGCCCTGATGATGGCAGCGTTCAGCCTGTTCTGGACAGCGGTCGCCTTCCGCCTGTCCCAGGAGCCGTTCGGGCTCGACCAGGGCGGTATCGCCGTGTTCGCGCTGGTGGGAGCCGGTGGTGCCTTGGCAACCCCTTTGGCTGGCCGCATTGGTGATCGCGCCTGGGCGCGGAGCACCACCATCGCCTCACATCTCCTGGTGGTGCTGTCCTTCGCGTTGGCAGCCGCCGCTGATATGGTCGCCGCACCGGCACTGGCCCTCTGTCTGCTGGTACTCGCCCCCATCGAGCTCGACGTCGGGCGGTTAGCGACCAGAAGCTCGGCCGCCGTGCCATCAACCTGCTGGACCCTGCGGCACGTGGTCGGCTGAACGGCCTGTTCGTCGGACTGTTTTTCCTGGGTGGATCATTGGGCTCCGACATGGCTGGTGTAGCCTGGACTCACGGCGGCTGGCCAATGATCTTCTTGGCCGGAACCGGTTTCACTCTGGTCGCGTTGATCGTCCATATCTGAGCCGCGAGACGGCCAACGGTGTGAACCTTGGCGGTCCCGCTGTGGGGAAGTTCCATAACCTTGATGTGGGGAAGTTCCAAGAAATGTGGGGAAGTTCCAACCCTTTCCCCGATTCGCTCTCGAGCGAGTGCCGCCGCCATCGCGAATCGGCTTCCCATCGGCTAGTAGGCATTGGACCTTCCCCACGCCGGTTTGGAGCTTCCCCACGCGACTCGGGCTTATCACCTGGACCTTCCCCGCACATTACAAATAGAGTCTCAATTAGCGTACCAATTAGGTTGCGTGGGGATGTTCCAAGTGGAAAATAAGGCGCCTCCATGGTTTGGTTGAGCAGGATCGCTGGAGGCTCGGCATGGCACAGGTACACAAGCTAATCGTCCAACACGGACGGGAGGCTGCTCGCCGTATGATCAGCGAGCAAGAGATCCCCTATTTCAACATCGCTGCCAGCATCCTGGAAGAGGAAAGCAACGAAGTCGGAATTACCTATTCCGGCTTTTGCCTAACCGCCTTGCCCCATCGCCGTCTGGATGATGAGCAGAACTGGGTCCGCAGCAACGGCAATCTGTCGCTTCTCATCAAGCCCGGCGAAGCCAAGAAGGTCCCGAACCCCCGCACTGCTGATGATTACCGAAAGATTGGCGTCCCTTACGGGTCGAAAGCACGCCTGATCCTGCTGTATCTCCAGACCCAAGCCGTACGGACCAACTCGCCCGTGGTCGAGCTCGGCCGTTCCATGAATCAATGGCTCGACAGGATGGGTGTGGCCGTCGGTGGCAAGACCTATACTGAGGTCCGGAACCAAGCTGAGCGGATCTCCCGATGCACCCTGACCTTCGATTGGTGTGATGGGCAGACCGAGGGCTTCCGGAACGGCTCCTTCGTCGAAGGCGGCATCAGGCTGCGCGGCCTCGACCAACAGGGTGACCTCTGGGATGACCGTGTGTCACTGTCCGAGGCGTTCTTCCGCCTGCTGAAGGAGCATCCGGTCCCGGTTTGGGAGCCGGCGATTCGCCATATCGCTGGTAAAAGCATGGCCTTCGACATCTATGTCTGGCTGGCCTATCGCCTCCATGTTCTTGAGAAGGCGAAGCCGGTGAGCTGGAAGGCTGTGTTCGATCAGTTCGGAACCGGTGCGACGCTCCGCTACTTCAAGCCCGAATTCCGGACCGCTCTGGCGTATGCGCTGTCGGTATATCCGGAAGCCAAGGTTATGGAAGATGAAGACGGGAGGGGCCTCATCCTCCACCCCTCCCCTCCCCCGATCCCGGAACGGCTCATCGGCCGGTGAGTGTGGGGAAGTTCCAACACCGTCTTGGAACTTCCCCACACCCGTTGACACCCTCCCCTTCCGTCTCGCATCCTCCTGCTGAATTGTGGAGGCTGTGGTGAAAATCCTGTTGGTGCTGAACGGCAAGGGTGGCGTCGGGAAGACCACGACCGCCCGCAACATGGCTGCCGCCGCGGCCGCGGCCGGGCTTCGTGTAGCGACCCTCGACACAGATCCGCAGGGCACGCTGACCCGCTGGTGGCAGAAGCGACCTGAGAACGCCCCTGCCATCGACCACTATCAAGAATCGCTCGCCGAGATGTCGGATCCGGTTGAGCCGCTGGATGGCGTCGACCTGCTGGTGATTGACACTCCCACCGCGATCGAGATGGCGGCGATTCGCCCCAACGCTGAGAAACTGATCGACCAGGCCGACCTCATCCTAACGCCCCTGCAGGCGACGCCCGAGGACTTGGAATCCGTACGCGGGACTCTGACCCTCATCCTCTCCCGGAAAAAGACCACCACGTTCGTCCTCAACAAGGTGAAGCCCAGGGTTAAGGAGGTCACCGACGCGCGACGCGGCCTCGCCGGCGGTGGTGAGGTCGCCCCCGTGGACCTCCCGGATCTGGCCGAGGTCTACCGCAGCTACGCCGCCGGCCTCGGCGTCGTAGAGGTAGCCGGCGCCAGGTCGGTGGAGGATTTTGTCGCGTTGTGGCAGTACGTGGCGGGTAAGCTCGGGTTGAAGTCATGAAGAAAGCTACCAAGACGGCGGTGTCGGACATCCGATTCGACGACATCCAAGCCCCTGCCCCCGTTGGTGCCGTCAAATCTCTAGCCGGCGAGAGTTTTGAAGAAGCCATCAACCGCCTGCTGGAAGAGAGCCGGGAGCGGTTCGTCCTGGTCGGCGAGATCCTTCTCGACTGGAAAGCCAGCGTGCCGCATGGGCAATTCGTGAAGCTCATCAACGAGCGAATCGAAGCCGGTGCTCTACGCAATCTCAGCTATCAGAGCGCCAACCGGTACATGACCGTTGCCGCCGCGCTGCGCAACGGCTTCGTCGGACCGGACGAATTGCCGAAGGAGTCGGAGGCCGCTTATCTGCTGACCTCTCTCAAAGAGGACGAGCTGAAAATCGCCAAGCGGGAAGGGCTCGTTCGGTCGACGGTGCGAAAGGCCGAACTGACGGCCTTCCGGAAGCGTCTGCGTGCGCCCTCCCCTGCTCCGTTAACGGATCGCCGCACCGAACTGCTCCGCGAGATCGCGCGGGCAAAGGATGAGGAGCGGCGTTGGGCTGAACGGCGAGCGGAATTGGAGGCGGAGCTGGCTGCCCTGTCCTGAGCAGACATCGTCACATTAGCTTGAGCGAGGCAAGGAGAGGGGGCCTGAAGCCGTCCAACGGCAGCTATGACGCAGCCTTGCGGACGCACGTCTCCTGCTGCCAGACGGCGAAGGCGTCAGCCCGGTAAGTGCGATACTCAGTGGCACTCATGCGATGTCGACGTGGGTGGGAGTGCTGGTATATAGGGCCTTGAGCGGAGAGGAATTGCTGTACCTGCCGCGGTGACGTGAAGTGCTTCATCCGCCACTCGCATTGGCGGGTCGACTGGTGTGAATTCTCGGCGCGGTTATTAAGATACCGGCTTTGCCGGTGCTCGACGCCGGGGATGATCTTGGCCTTGGCGGCGGCATAGGACTTCAGCTTGTCGGTAACGACAACACGCGGCACGTAGCGCAAGCCCTTTAGCAGCTTCTTGAAGAAGCGCTTGGCGGCTTTGGTGTTGCGCCGGCTCTGCACCAAGATATCGCGTACCACGCCGTGCCAATCGACGGCGCGCTAGTGCACTGACTCATTCAGAAGGTGCAGGCAAACGGCTGAGTTTATCGAGGATTTTCTCGGCCGGTTTGGTCCAGACGAAGGGCTTGGATGCCCTGTTGTGCTCGCGAATGTAGCGGGCAATG
>NZ_QOKW01000063.1 GCF_008365375.1 Roseomonas genomospecies 6
AGCGCTCCGATCAGGCCAAGGGCTTTGTCGTGCTCCCGAAACGGTGGCTGGTCGAGAGAACCCTGTCATGGCTCACCCGCTGCCGCCGCTTGGTGCGCCATTACGAACTATACCTCCGCACCTCCGTGGCCTTCATCCGCCTCGCCATGATCCGTCTCATGCTCCGCCGCCTCGCTCGGAAATAATCTTTCTGGACAGACTCTGAATATAGGCGTCGTAGGAAACGTGCATTCAGTGCCTCCTCTGTCTTTGACGGCTATCGAAATCCGGAAGGGTTCGGAAATCCGGAAGGGTTCGCTTTCTCCTTGATGCGCAAGGATAGACACCGCGAGGCAGAACCCATCGCCCTTCATCGAAGGGTGTGGAATGTTGACAATGGCAAGCAGCCAAAGCACTCTGTCAGTGGATAAATAATACACCAGCAGTTTATGGTCAAGCTGACCCTTACGGCTGATACTCCGTCGCCGACGGGGGCGGGGATGCACGACATCATAGCTAAAAGATTGAGGGAGTTTCGGCAGGCGCGGGGAGTGTCCCAAGAGGAACTCGCCTCCCGTGCGGGTCTATCGACGCAAGCTGTTTCCAACATAGAAAACCGGCATTCCCGCCCTTCGGTGGACACATTGATCACGTTTGCTCGTGAACTGGATGTGCCCGTCGCGAGCTTTTTCGAGGCACCGCCCACGCAGGAAGCCGATCTTCAGAAGAAGAGGTTCCTGGACGCATTGTCACTGCTCGATGAAGCTGATCGCCGCTTGGCGGAAGACCTTCTTGACGCGGTGGTTGCAAACAGGAAGCGTATGTCAGGACAAACAAGAGCGACCCGGCGGGGCCCTCGATTACCTTCAGAAAAATGAAGCGGTTGCGCCTAGTCCTGGATGAACCTTAGGAAGGCAGGAGTTCATCCTTCCTGGCGGCTCTCGGGTTTGCTTTGCTTGCAGCAAAACGAGGGTGTCCCCTCGTGCTCCCCTTACGCTCGCGGCGGGTCGGATCAAAGATCCGACCCGCCGCGAGCGTCTAATGTAAAGATTTTCATGCCGGAATAGTGTTAAACTTTACGAATTTGATCATGCTTTGGGTAGGGGCACCGAAACATCGTTGAAATTCAAATTCTTATAAAAAGTTTACAATAATTTGGTATGCATAACCTTTTTAGGACGCACCGCGGATCGTTATGTAAAGTTCTGCTCTTGAAGTGACCAACAACACTCGTTTTCAAGGTCGCACGCTCTTGTCGGCTTGGGAATCATCCTGCGGGTAAGATTGCTACCGGGAAAGCGTGTGAAGAATGGCACGGTTTCAGGTCCGCATCATCGTGATGGAGGGGGCAACACCGCCCCCTCCTGATCGACGCTGACGGCGTGCACCTCTTCCGGCCGAACGCCTGTTCCGGATTGGGCGCTTCCTCAAGGGTGGCTCCAACCGGCTCCAGAGCCATGCCGCACACGGGTGCCTTCACCTTGGGCCGGTCGTCGGGACCGGCGTGGTGGTCGTGCATGTTCGCTTCTCCCTTCGCATGCCCGGCGTCGGTGCCCCCGCGTTTGTTCAAGCGGTCCTCACTTCTTCGCGCGTTCGCTCAGGGCGGCGTGGCGACGACGGATATCCTCGGGCCAGGAGCTCTTGATGAAGGCCAGGACCGCCCAGATCTCGGCATCGTTCAGCACGCCGCCGAAGGCGGGCATGTCGCTTTCGTAGCCGGGCGGGGCGAACTCAACGACGCCTTGCTTGGTGATTCTGAAGAGGTCGGCGTCGGGGTGGTGCCATGTGTGCCCGGAGGCGTCGTGCGGCGGCGCGGGCAGACGGCCGTTCGGCTTGCGGCTTTGCCACTCCGGCTGGCCCTCGAGCCGCGCGCCGTGGCACGACGCGCACTGCTCCGCGTAGACCGCCTTGCCCTGGGCAACCTGGGCGGCGTCGGTTGGATCGGCGCCTGCCTTGGGTCCAGCGAGCAGGAAGACGCCAGCCACCGTGATCGCCGCACCCATGGCCAAGCCAACGCCAATCTTCATCGCCTTCATCACCACATCCCCCAGCACACGTTCAGCTTGAGGGTCTCGGCCGCCCGGACCGGTCCGGCGACCACGGCACCGACCAGCAGGGCGGCAGCCATCGTGGCGAGTTTCTTCTTGGCGATCATCGCGCATCTCCTTGCTTGCGGGGCGGCATGGAGCGGGAATCCTGATGCCGCCCATGCCGATCTCAATGACCCGCGTGGCCCATTTCGAAGCGGGCCTGCACCGGCTTCTGGCCGGGCATGGTCAGCGCGGTGACCACCTTCACGCTGTCGTGCGCGCCGCCGAGGTTCGCCTGCCCCTTGAGGGCGTTGCCGCCCGAGGGTTCGAGCGCGACCTTCTGGGTCTGCTTGTTCGCCAGGACGGTCGCCTCGGCCTTGGCGCCGGTCACATCCACCGGCTTGTCGGCGCCATCGGTCACGTACAGGACAACGTCGTTGCCCTTGAGCACGATTTCGACGTGGTAGGGACCCGCGTCGGCGCGCTGGCCGCCGTTCGGGCCGATCTTCGGGCCGTCGGCGAAGGCCGTGGCCGGGGCGGTGAAGAGGGCGGCGGCGAGCAGGAGGGTCGAGAACTTCACGATGGTTTCCTTCTGGATGGACCGGGTGAGGGGATCAATAGGCCTCGGCCGGGCGCAGCGAACCGGCCTGGGCGGCGACCAGACGATTCAGCGGCTTCTCGCCGAGCTTGAGGAAGAGGACCGGGGTCAGGACGGTGTCGAGCAGGGTCGCGCTGACCAGCCCGCCGAAGATGGTGACGGCGACCGGGTGCAGGATCTCCTTGCCCGGCGCGTCGGCGCCGATCATCAGCGGCACCAGCGCCACCCCCGCCGAAAGCGCGGTCATCAGCACGGGTGTCAGGCGCTCCTGGCTGCCCCGGATCACCATGGCCTTGCCGAAGGTCTCGCCCTCGTGCAGGACCAGGTTGATGCAGTGGCTGATCTTCAGGATGCCGTTGCGCGTGCTGATGCCGGTCAACGTGATGAAGCCGATCATCGAGGCGACCGACAGCGGCTGCCCGGCGATCCACAGCGCCGCGACGCTGCCGATGAGGGCCAGCGGCACGTTGCCCATGACGATCAGGGCCAGCACGGCCGAGCGGTAGCGGCTGTACAGCACCAGGAAGATCATCGCCAGGGACACCAGCGACAACGCGGCGATGGTCTTCGACGCCTCCTCCTGCGCCTGGAAGGTGCCCTCCAGGCTGGTGAAGTAGCCGGGCGGCAGCGGCGACATGGAGACGACATTGCGGATGCCCACGACGATCTGCGCCATGTCCGTCCGTCCGTCGGAGTTGCCGAGGATGACGATGCGGCGCTTGCCGTTCTCCCGCAGGATCTGGTTGGGGCCGTCCGTTTCCTCGACCGAGGCGAAGAGGCTGAGCGGCACCCGGCCCGCCGGGGTCTCGACCAGCAGGTTCGCCAGGCCGCTGGTGGTGCGGTCCTCGTCCGACAGGCGCAGCACCACGTCGAAACGCCGGGTGCCGTCGACGATCTCCGACACCACGCGGCCGTTGGACAGGCTCTCCAGCGCCTCGGTCGCCATGGCCGGGGTCACGCCGTAGAGCGCCGCCCGCTCGTAGTCCACGACCACCTGGACCTGCGGAATGCGGACCTGCTTCTCGATCTGGAGGTCGACCAGTCCCGGAACGCCCGCGAGCTTCTGCTGAAGCTGCCCGGCGAGGCTGCGCAAGGTGTCCAGGTCCTCGCCGTAGACCTTCAACGCGATCTGCGCCCGCACCCCGGAGAGCATGTGATCGAGCCGGTGCGAGATCGGCTGGCCGATGTTCACCGACACCGGCAGGGCCGCCAGCCGGGCGCGCACGTCGGCCAGCACCTCGGCCCGGCTGCGTTCGGACGGCTTCAGGTCGACGTCGATCTCGCTGGAGTGGACGCCCTCGGCGTGCTCGTCGAGTTCGGCGCGCCCGGTGCGGCGCCCGACGGAGGCCACCTCGGGCACCTGCATGATCAGCCTCTCCGCCGCCAGCCCGACCCGGTTGGATTCGGCCAGCGAGATGCCGGGGTTCAGCACCATGGAGATGGTCAGCGTGCCCTCGTTGAACGGCGGCAGGAAGGCGCGTGGCAGGCTCGGCACCGTCGCCGTGGCGATCAGGACGGCGGCCCCCACCGTGGCGAACAGCGTCCCCGGGTTGGCGAAGGCCCAGCCCAGGAGCCGGGCGTTCCCGGCCTTCAGCTTGCGGACCAGCCAACTGTCGTGCTCCTCCAGCCGCTTCAGGCGCGGCAGCAGGTAGTAGGACAGCACCGGCGTGACGGTGATCGCGGTGAGCAGGCTGGCGAGGATGGAAACGATGTAGGCCACGCCCAGCGGCGCGAACAGGCGCCCCTCGATGCCCGACAGGGCGAACAGCGGGA
>NZ_QOKW01000064.1 GCF_008365375.1 Roseomonas genomospecies 6
CGCCGAGGATCGCGGCCAACCGCGCGCGATCCTCTGCTCCAACGATGACGCTGACGGTCTGGGCCATGCCGACAGAATCGCATACCAGCAGCCCGCTGTGAATCCTATGTCTGCGTCAGTGCACTAGCACACCACAGCGGAGCGATCCATTCGGTGTACATGCGCGAAAGTCGAGCCGGGTTTGTCCTCGAAGCTTTCGCTGAAAGATTGGGAGCAGGTCGTAAGATGGCCGTGTGGCAATGCGCAGCCGGGGACGGGAACCGCGATTACGCTGACGTATTCTTGAAGTATGGCGTCTTTCTGGTGGGCCCAGGCTCCGACGGCCCATATTTCGGCAACGAAGGCGCTTATAACGATCTGGACAGTGCTTCTTGCCGGCCGTTCATCAAGCCCTTTGCTGAGCACTTGGCCATTGGAGACCGCCTCATCCTGAAGCGCCCATCGTCGCAACAGTGGGAAATCCTGGCTGTCGGTGAAGTGGTCTCAGATTATTTGCATTCTCAGGTTTTCGCCGATGTGGAAGGGTGGGATCTCCAACATTGCCGGAGCGTTCGGTGGAAGACGCCCAGGTCACAAGAAATTGTTGGCGGACTTACGCGGGGAACGCTGAAGGGCGTCAACATTCCCTCAGTGATTGCCGCCGCTGACCAAGTTTGGACCTCTGGGCAAGATGCTGCAACCACCCCTCTCCCCATCGAACGAAAGCGCATCAGCGTGGACGAGGTGGTCGACGCGCTGATGAGCGAGGGGATCCCCGTCCAAAGAGCACAACTGATGACGGATACCATCTGGCGTCTGAGGCGGGTCGCACAGTGGTACCAGAAGCATGGCGCCGACGTCGGCGAGCACGAGATCAGGACGTTCTTGATCGTTCCTCTTCTCACCTCGCTCGGCTGGGCCGAGCAGAAGGTGAAAATCGAGTGGAACCGAATGGATGTCGTTCTCTTCGACACGGCCTACAAAAGAGGCGTGAGCAATCCACTGGTCATCATCGAGTCGTAGCGCCTGTTCGATGGCATGCGTCATGCTGCAGACCAGGCCAGTGTCTATGCCAAAGCCTATCCAAGCTGCCAGCGCTTCATCGTATCCGATGGTATTCGCTATAAGCTGTTCGTCCGTGACGGACAGGGATGGCGTTTTTCAGCGTACATGAATTTGCTCTACCCGATGCAATCTCACCCCTATGACGAGAATGTCGAGGGGGCTGTGGCATTCTTCAAAGCGATGATCCCTGGGCTCGAGGTTTAGGAAGACTCACCCGGACCGAAGATGGTTAGCCTACAGCTGCGCCGCCAGACAGCACGTGTTCGGCGTTGCTGCCAAGCACTCGAAGCTTGGCCGCCGGCTGGCTCCGCCGCAGTCAACGGGCTGCAGCCCGGCCGGAGCCGGTCAGCGTGCGCCGGGTCGGTGCCCTTCGACCGGGGTTCGATTTGCCTCAGCGTGTCGATCCGCCGGATCTGGTCGATCGTCGAGCACGAGACCTGCAGCAGGGCAGGCGTGGCGTGCGGGCACCGGAGCTGGCCACGCGCAGGCTGATGCCGACGAATAAAGCCTCGATGCCGCCCGGCAGGTCCTCGCCGCTCGAGGTGGCCATCGAGACGGGCATCACACCTCAACCTCCTGGCGCTGGCCCGATCCACCATTACGACCCGCGCCGGCAAGAAGGATGCTGACGGGCGGATCGCCTTGAATGTCGTAGAGGGGGACTCTGGGGCTGCTTTCCGGCTGGAGGCGGCCCTCGACGCCGCGGTCCATATCGGTGTGCTGCCTCAGGTCGTCCGAGACCGTCCGGATGCGGTCGCACGCGTCTCTGAATTTGGCGGGCTTGCCGAGGTCGAACCGGTCAAAGAGTAAACGCCTCGTCCAGAAATGGATCGGAGACGCCGTCGCGCACTCCGCCGGCTCGCAGCCGTCCACGACCGATTTGGCTGCGGGCCTCTTCGAGAAGCTCGTCAAAGCGTTGGAGGGTTGCCTGATGATCCCGGCGAATCGCGACCAAACCGAAGCGCACCTGCTCCGGGGAGGTCTTCTTCTCCATCCATGTCCGGTGAGTGACGTATGGACCGCGTTGTCGGGTGAGGAGCTGGTCGAAGGTTCTCGGACCATCGGGGCACTGACGCACGATACGCGCCAAGGCGCGCTCGGCGTAATACTGCGCCAGCCCCTCCACGATCGCCACCTCGCTTCGGCGGAAATCACTCGACTTCCATCTCACTCCGTCGATGTCGAGTCCAGCATGCGTGTAGGCGTGCGCCAGTTCATGGGCGAGTACGACAGCCGTAACGGAATCGAGCGGTGCGCCGAGAACCTGGGCGAACAAGCCGACCACACCCCAATAGATCTCGATCCGGCTTTCAGCGTCACGGGTACCGTTCGGCCGGGGATCGTAGCTTCCCAGAATGTCGTCGTGGACGGTTTCGACGCGGTGGTCGAACAGTGCGTGGATCAGGTCGTAGTGTTGGGACTCCTCGTGTAGTGCCCGCACGCACATGAGTGCGCCATGCAGAGTCGCATCGGCACCCCTGAAGCGCTCGCCCCATGTGGCGTTACGCATGATGCTCGGCAGCAACCGTCGAAGGATGGCGTCCAGATTGTACCCGGTCGTTCCAAGCACGGAACTCCACGGCGCCAGGAGAACGGCAAGCGCCTTTTCCTCTTCGATCTCGAAGGATTCGAGCCGGTCCGGCAGTGCGGTGTCGACCGCGACCCGGACCGTGAACGTAGCCCCGGCCTCTCCGGTCTCCTCATCTGCGGACTGCTGTAGGCGGAGGCCGGTCTCGGCACGGAGCGCTTGGCGAATCGGTGCGTTCAGCCGGCGCACGGTGCGCCGCACTTCCGCTTCGGTTTCTGGGGGCAACATCCTCATCAAGTCGGCGAGGCGGATGCTCATTGCTTTCCTCATACGTAACGAGCGGTGTGTCCCACCCACCTCGGGATCAGATCGGGTCTCAGGCGTATGCGTAGGCGACGGACAGCACGTCCATGATTTTCGAATGGCCGATCAGCGACTGCGGCACCGCGAAACCGATCGGGTTTGCGCCGGCGTTGTATTTGTAGGTCCAGCTCGGCTCGACGCCGATATCCGCGAGCTCGTTCTTGACCCTGGCATAGAAGTCGTTCGGCTGGTCGTCGGTCCCCCCGGGCCCTCCGGGGATGTAGACGTAGAAGCCATCCCGGCGCGGCCACATCGGCAACCAGCACCGTGTACCCTTTTTGAGCGACACGTGGCTCTTGGCTGAAAAATCGATTTTGCTTGGGCCGATTCTGTCCGCGCACAGCTTGTGCATCTCGCGCGCGTTCTTTACGAAATCCGGCTTTTGACTGGTCCAGGTTTCCTCGTCGAGCGGCATCTGGTCTTTGTCCTCCGTCGCCGGCTCATCGCCGACATCGGTCAACGCCTCGTCGGGCTGGGCGAAGACGACGGGGAACGTCACCGCGACCTTCGGATCGGCGCCGACGACCAGTGTCCTCAACTCGACCGCGATGAACGGGAGGAACTGGGCGAGGGTCTCGATCACCGTCTTGTAGCGTCCCGACAGATCCTCGGCGATCAGCACCGCCACATGGCGCGAGTTTGGCTTCTTGAGGCGCTCTCTCGCCCAATAATCGAGCACCCGGAATCCGTGGTCGGCGTCGCATTCGCCGAGCATCACTTCGACCGCGTAGTAGGTGTCGAGCGCGGCGCTGTAGGCCAGGATGTCCAACCGCCCGCCTTTGCCGGTGAAGTGCCGCAACTCCTTCGCCTTGACCAGGACGCTGCCGAGGCCGAGCCTGGAGGGGTCCTCGCACAGCCAGTCCTGGAGCCACCTTTCATCCTTGCCGATCGCCTTTAGCGTCGCCGGCTCACTGCCCACGATGTCCATGGCTCGCCTGCCCCTCAGGATTGTGAGGCAAATCTACTACAACGTAAGCGTTGTGTGACGACACATCCGACGTGATCGTGGTTCATGAAATATTCCGCTGGTCGCAGCTCAGCGGGGTAAGAGGATGTCGGGTCAGGATCTGGAGAGCTATTGGCGCAATCATGTTGAT
>NZ_QOKW01000065.1 GCF_008365375.1 Roseomonas genomospecies 6
GCCGAGGATCGCGGCCAACCGCGCGCGATCCTCTGCTCCAACGATGACGCTGACGGTCTGGGCCATGCCGACAGAATCGCATACCAGCAGCCCGCTGTGAATCCTATGTCTGCGTCAGTGCACTAGTCGGCGCAGGTCGCCGATCCTGCGTAGCCGGTCCGCGTTCCGCCCGACGGCCGCCCGAAAGTCGGCGATGGTCGGGAAACGGCTGTAGCCGCTACGGAACGTGCATCGGATGCCGTCGAGTGCGGCCTCCCACTCGTCGACGGGCCAGGCCGCCAGTTCGACGACGTCCGCTTCGAGGGCGTCGGGATCGGGGATCGCCAGTCCGAAGCGGGCGGCGAGCCCTTCGATGCCGAGCAGCACGGCCTCGACGCCCGCGGGCGGCGACGCCTGCTCGATCACACGCTCGACCATCGCCGCCAGCTCGCCGATTTTGTCGGGCATCATCTCGCGGTCGCGCAGCTCCCAGCGCAGGTCGTCCCTTTCAAGGCGCGCCTGCGAAGCGACGGCGGAGGGCAGCGAGGACGTCGGCGTTGCGGGTGCCGAGGTCGGCACAGGGGCGGTCGGCAGAGGAACGACGGCGGTGGTCATGGGCGGCGCTCCGGTTGGAGGTGCTGGTCGCGGCAGCGAAAGGTACGACGTTCAATGGCGAGTAATTGCTCAGGGGGCTGGCCGGTGATGGGCGCGGTCGGGTTTGATCCGGGTTAGGGGTGCCCCTAGCGGGACCCTAGCCGGTCGCGCTAACCAGGAGGGCCATGTCAGGATGTCGGCAGGCCACACGATCAGGCGCAGGTCCAGCCACATCCAGGCAGGCGCCGCCTGCCCGCCGGCGAGCTTGCCGCCCAGTGCGGCGTCGAAATGCAGGAGATGGAGGGCGGCGTGGCCAGCCGTCTGCAGCGGTGCTGACCGTCCTGCCGCCCGTCGGCGCCGTCCGATTATGAGGCGTGCGCCGCCCCTGCCCTGCCGGCCACATCCGGCTCGCTGTCGGCATGCCGACGAGCGGATCGCCCAGGGTGGCGTCGTGCCGTCGGCGCGGAGCGGCGCGCAGCAGGCGCAGGGGCAGGGGCAGGGGCAGGGGCAGCGTCACATAAACTGAGGGGCTGGCGAGCCGGAGGTCCGCCGGGCATGGTAGCGGGATGAGACGCGAGCCCGATCCTCACTACCGCCACCGCTTCCCAGCCGAGCTGATCACGCACGCAGTTTGGCTGTACCACACATTCCCGCTCAGCTTCCGCGATGTCGAACTGCTCCTGGCCGAGCGCGGTGTCGAGGTCTCATAAGAGACGGTTCGGCGCTGGTGTTGCAAGTTCGCCCAGACCTTTGCCAACCGGCTGCGCCGTCGGCGCCCGCGGCTAAGCAATTATTGTTGGCGTGGACGGCCCTCGACCGCACCGCTGTGTCATGCTGGGTCTGTCACAGACCCCACGCGAGGAGGCCCGCCATGGAGCAGATCAGCCGCATCGGCATGGACACGTCGAAGCATGCCTTTCAACTCCATGGCGTGGATGCCGCCGAGCGGCCGGTCCTGCGCAAGACCTTGCGGCGCAAGGAGATGGTGCGGTTCTTCGAACGGCTGCCACCGACGCCGATCGCCATTGAGGCCTGTGGCAGGTCTCACCACTGGGCCCGGCTGTTGGGCGGCTTTGGCCACGAGGTGCGGCTGATCGCTCCGCAGCTGGTAAAGCCCTACGTCAAGCGCGGCAAGAACGACGCCGCCGACGCCGAGGGAGGCGCTCTGCGAGGCGATGGCGCGCCCCACCATGCACTTCGTGCCGATCAAGACCGCCGAGAAACAGGCCGCCCTGATGCTCGTCGGACTGCGCGACCGCCTGGTTCGCAGCCGGACCCAGCTCGTCAACGCGATCCGGGGCTACGCGGCGGAATTCGGGATCACCGCCGCTAAGGGAACCGCCCACATCGGCGCGCTCCTGGAACGCATCCGGGCGGACGAGGCCGTTCCGGACCTGGCCCGCGAGCTGTTCGCGGTGCAGGCCCGGGAGTACGAGGCGCTGCAGGCGCGCCTCGACGAGGTCGAGTCCAAGCTGATGGCTTGGCACAAGGCGGACGCGTGCAGCCGACGGCTGGCGCAGATCCCCGGGGTCGGGCCGATCGGCGCGGTGCTGCTGGCCATGAAGACACCGGCGCCCGAGGCGTTCCGGTCGGGGCGGCAGTTCGCCGCGTGGATTGGCCTGACGCCCAAGGACCACTCGACCGCAGGCAAGACACGGCTGGGCGGCATCACGCGGGCCGGCGACGAAGGGCTGCGCAGCGTTCTGGTGGTCGGGGCGACGGCGCTGATCCGGCGGGTGCGCCAAGGCACCGGCGGCCGCGGTTTCGCCGCCTGGGTGACCGAGCTGCTCAGGCGCAAGCCGCCGAAGCTGGTCGCGGTCACCGTGGCCAACAAGATGGCGCGGGTTGCTTGGAAGCTCATGATTACGGGCGAGTCCTACGCGACGAGGGTGATCCCCGCGGACATGGGCGCCGCTTGTGGCAGGACACCGCTCGTGACGGGACCGCGCTCGTGACATCGTTGTGGGCGTTCAGCGCCGCAGGCATCCGGACCGGATGTTCCGCCTTCCGCCGGCCCGCCTCAAGTCTGGCCCTCGCGGGCCACCGCCTGCGGCGGCTGCGGACGTGACACGGGCCGGCCACCAGGCGGCTCGTTCCACCATCGGATGCCGGGCGTGGTGTCGCTGACCACGACCGCATCGGATCCGCCCGGCACAGGAGCGGCTCAGCCGTGAACAAAGCCGGGCGGCGTTGGACCTTGCAGGGTGACGAGGAGATGGCGTGATCGATCGATCCGAGACATGAGCAAACCCGGAAGTGCCAGTGGCCTTCGTGGTCGCATCGTTGTTTGGGCCCCATGTCGCGGAAACCATCTTGGCCAGCGCTCATGTGCGGGCGCGCGAACAGGCCGGACATATGAGCGCAAGCGATCCGACCACGACCTGCAACCTTTTCAGCTTGCAAGCAGAGGGCCGTCCACATATGGCACTTGGACGAAGTGCTCATCAGGATCAATGGAGTGCAGCACTATCTCTAGTGCACTGACGCAGACATAGGATTCACAGCGGGCTGCTGGTATGCGATTCTGTCGGCATGGCCCAGACCGTCAGCGTCATCGTTGGAGCAGAGGATCGCGCGCGTTTGGCCGCGATCCTCGGCGACCGCAACCGCCCGCATAAGCATGTCCAGCGGGTGAACATCATCATGCTCTCGGCCGAGCGTCTGGCGGTGCAGGAGGTGGCGCGCCGGGCCGGTGTCAGCCGCCCGG
>NZ_QOKW01000066.1 GCF_008365375.1 Roseomonas genomospecies 6
GTAAGCGTTACGAGCGCCCCCTTCTTCCCGAACCGGGTTCCATGATCGAGATTACGCGCGGACTCACGGGACGCGGAGGGTGCGATGGAGGATGGCGTCAGGCTTCATCCCAGACTTGAAGGCATGGATGAAGGCAGGCCGTATCGGCGGGTCGAGGTGATCACGGGACGTCGGCAGCGGCGCTCGTACACGGCGGAGGAGAAGGCGCGCATCGTGGCGGAGAGCGCGGCGCCGGGCGTCAACATCTCGGAGGTCGCGCGACGCAACGGGGTGAACCGCGGCCTGCTCACGGTCTGGCGCCGGGAGGCGGGCGTTGTCGCGGAGGCGGCCCCGATGCAGACGCCGCTGTTCGTCCCGGTCACGATGGACGAGGAAGTGACGCCCGCTCCCCCAGAGGACCGCCGCCTGGCAACTCGGGAGGCGCCGCCAAGCCGGATCGAAATGGACCTGCGCAGCGGGCGGTTGGTGTTCCACGGCGCCGTCGATCCCGGCCTCGCGGCGGCGGTCGTCGCGGCCGCCCGGGGGCGGGGGTGATCACGCCGCGTCCCGACCTCAAGGTCGTGGTCGCCACGCAGCCGATCGACTTCCGCAAGGGCGTCCATGGCCTGGTCGCCTTGGTCGCCGAGGCGCTGAAGGCCGATCCCTATTGCGGCGACGTCTTCGTCTTCCGCTCCAAGCGCAAGGACCGGCTCAAAATCCTGGTCTGGGACGGCAGCGGGCTGATTCTCGCAACGAAATGGCTGGAAGCTGGCAGCTTCTCCTGGCCGCCGGTCCAGGATGGAGCGATCCGTCTGAGCGCGGTGCAGTTCGCGCTTCTGCTCGACGGACTGGCGTGGCAAACAGCCTCGCCGCCACCGGTCAAGAAGCCACGTTGGATGGGCTGAACTCGTTGATTTGTCTGGGGTTTAGCGGGTTTTCCCGGTATACTCCGGGGCATGCCGCCGCCCCCCTATCCGCTCCCTCAGGACCCCGCCGAGCTGGCCCGCATGGTCCGTCGCCTCGCCGCCGAGAAGGCGGAGTTGCAGGAGCAGGTGAAGACCCTGAAGGCGTTGATCTTCGGGGCCAAGTCGGAGAAGGCGGCGGTGATCGATCCCGAACAGGGCCTCCTCGATCTCGGCGACCTTGCCCCTGAGGCCGCGCCGCCGGCCAATGACAACGCCAACCGGGCCGCACCCGAGCGCCCGCGGCGGCCGGCGAACCGGAACGTCGGCGCGCTGCCCCGGCATCTGCCGCGGGTGGAGACGACGATCGAGCCGGAGAGCACCGCCTGCCCCTGCTGCGCCGGGCGGCTGCACCGGATCGGCGAGGATGTCGCCGAGGCGCTGGACGTTATCCCCGCCGTCGTGCGCGTGCTGCGCACCATCCGGCCCAAGTACGTCTGCCGGGCCTGCGCCGGCGCCCCGATCCAGGCTCCGGCCCGGCCACGGGTCGTGGACGGCGGCATGGCCTCCACCGCCCTGGTCGCCCATGTCGTGGTGGCGAAGTTCGCCTGGCATCTGCCGCTGTACCGGCAAGCGCAGATGTTCGCCGGTCAGGGCGTGGCGCTCGACCGCGCCACCCTGATGTTCTGGGTTCGCCGGGCGGCATGGTGGCTGAAACCCTTGTACGACCGGCTCCTGCTCTACATCCGCTCCCAGGAGCGGGTGTACTGCGACGAGACGCCGTTGCCCCGGCTCGATCCCGGGCGGGGCCGGACCAAGGTGTGCCAGCTCTGGGCCCAGGCGGTGGACGACCGCCCCTGGCGGGGGCCGGCCATGCCGGCGGTCGGCTACGTGTTCGCCGAGGGCCGCGACACGGCGACGCTGCAGGAGCAGATGGCGGCCTTCACCGGCATTCTCCAGGTCGATGGCTACGCCGCCTACAAGGCGCTGGTGCGCCGCCGGCACACCGGGGCAAAGGTCCGGTTGGTGTTCTGCCTGAGCCATGCACGCCGCAAGTTCGTGGCGGTGTTCAAGACCACCAAGTCGGACGTGGCGCGCGACGCGATCGCCCGCATCGGCGCGGTGTACGCCATCGAGGAGCGCATCCGCGGCACGGCGGCCGAAACGCGCCGACGGGTGCGGCAGGCCGAGAGCCGGCCGCTCATGGAGGCGCTGAAGGCTCGGCTGCTGGAGGTGCGGGGCGCGATCTCCGGCCAGTCGAGCCTAGCCAAGGCGATCAACTATACCCTGGGCCATTGGGACGGGCTAGTGGCCTTCCTCGACGACGGCCGCATCGACGTCGATACGAACACGGTGGAGAGGAGCATGCGTCCGATTGGGTTAGGGCGTAAGAACGCTCTCTTCGCCGGCTCGGCGGCGGGGGGCCTGGACTGGGCCATCCTGGCCTCGCTCATCCAGAGCGCCCGCCTCAACGGCGTCGATCCGTTCACCTACGTGGCCGACGTGCTGGAGCGCATGGTGTCCGGCGCGGTCAAGGCCAACGCCCTCGACCGCCTGTTGCCATGGACGTGGAAGGCGGAGCGGGACGGCGCCGTTGATGGCGAGGAGAGCCAGGCGGCATGACGGCCAAGCCGATGCTGGACGCCAGCGACCTCGAAGCCTACCTGCGGGCCCGCGGCCGGGCGGCGCCGGTGTCGCGCCTCGACGCACTCGACGGCTACCTCACCGCCGTGCTGGTCGGGCCGAAGTTCATCGATCCACAGATCTGGCTCGGCCAGCTCCTGGGCGAGCGCACCCTGCTCGCCACGGAGGAAAGCCGCGAGCACTTGGCCATCCAGGCCGTTGTGCACCACCACAACCGCCTGTCGGAAACGATGGCGCAGTTTCCCTACCTGTATCGGCCTCAACTGCCGCCGCACCGGGACGGAGGCTTGGACCCGATGTTCTGGTCCCTCGGCTTTCTGGCCGCCACCCGGCTGGCGCCACGGGCCTGGAAGAGTGTGACCAATCCGGACAAGCCCGAGCACGCGGCCTTCCAAACGCTGGACCCCATGCTGTTCGGCACGGAGGCCATCGCCGAGGCCGACGTCCCCGCCCAGGCAAAGGCCATCCTCGACCTCCGCGAACACTTCAAGGTCCGTCGCCACAGATCGATGCGGTGATTGCCCGGCCCGAGCCGAGGGTGCGCTCGCAACGCTTAC
>NZ_QOKW01000067.1 GCF_008365375.1 Roseomonas genomospecies 6
ACGTCGCCCAGTGCGCCGGCGGCTCGGCCTCGACCACCGGCTTCGACGACGGCCCGCCGATGGTCACCGGCGCCCAGATCGGCGACAGCGGCACCGGCCTGCATCTGGCGCTGGGCATCGTCACCGCACTCTATCAGCGCACCCAGACCGGGCGCGGCCAGAAGGTGCTGGCGGCCATGCAGGACGCCGTGCTCAACCTCTGCCGCGTCAAGCTGCGCGACCAGCAGCGCCTGGAGCGCGGCCCGCTGAAGGAATACCCGCAGTATCCCAACGGCGAGTTCGGCGACACCGTGCCGCGCGCCGGCAACGCCTCGGGCGGCGGCCAGCCGGGCTGGATCTTGAAGTGCAAGGGCTGGGAGAGCGATCCCAATGCCTACATCTACTTCATCGCCCAGGCGCCGGTCTGGGGCAAGATCTGCCAGGTCATCGGCAAGCCGGAATGGGTCACCGACCCCGACTACGCGACGCCCGCGGCGCGCCTGCCGCGCCTGAAGGACATCTTCGCGACGGTCGAAGAGTGGACCATGACCAAGACGAAGTTCGAGGTCATGGAGATCCTCAACAAGTACGACATCCCCTGCGGCCCCATCCTGTCGATGAAGGAGCTGGCGGAGGACCAGTCGCTGCGCGAGACCGGCACCATTGTGGAGGTCGATCACCCGACGCGCGGCACGTACCTGTCGGTCGGCAACCCGATCAAGCTGTCGGACAGCCCCACCGAGGTCACCCGCTCGCCGCTGCTGGGCGAGCACACCGACGAGATCCTGCGCGAGGTGCTGGGCTTCGACGAGCGCCGCATCGCCGAGGTCCGGGGCAGCGGCGCACTGGGGATGGTTGTTCCCCGTATGGCCGCCGAGTAACGATCTCCGGGTAACGACCGCCGTGGCGAGGGCGTTCCGATAGGACGCCCGCTCCATCGCAAGGCCGGACCGCCGATGCGCGACGCACTGAAAAGATCGGGCGTGGTCGCGGGCGTCCGGCGAGCCAACGGCTCACACCGCCATTCTTCTTCGGATTCAGCACAGGACGCGGGGTGCCGGCGCGGGAGGCGTCGGCGCCGATGCCGGCCTGCGCCCCGGACCCTTCAATTTTAAACCTTCGAAGACAACCATGAACATCCATGAGTATCAGGCCAAGGGCCTGCTGAAGACGTACGGCGTCGCGGTTCCCCGCGGCGGCGTCGCGTTCTCGCCGGAAGAGGCCGAAACCGTCGCCCGCGAACTGGGCGGCCCGGTGTGGGTCGTGAAGTCGCAGATCCACGCGGGTGGCCGCGGCGCCGGCCGCTTCAAGGACAACCCCGAGGGCAAGGGCGGCGTCCGCGTCGTCAAGTCCATCGAAGAGGTCGGCAAGAACGCCGGCGAGATGCTCAACCACGTCCTGGTGACCAAGCAGACCGGTCCGGACGGCCGCGAGGTCAAGCGCCTCTACGTCGAGGAAGGCGCCGACATCAAGCGCGAGCTGTATCTCGGCATGCTGGTGGACCGCGCGTCGGGCCGCATCACCATCATCGCCTCCACCGAAGGCGGCATGGAGATCGAGGAGGTCGCCCACAACACGCCGGAGAAGATCGTCAAGGTCGCCATCGACCCGGCCACCGGCATCCAGGGCTACCACACCCGCAAGGTCGCCTTCGCGCTGGGCCTGGAAGGCAAGCAGGTGGGAGCGGCGGCGAAGTTCCTGACCGCCATGTACCGCGCCTTCACCGAACTCGATTGCTCCATCGTCGAGATCAACCCGCTGATCGTCACCGGCGCTGGTGAAATCCTGGCGCTCGACGCCAAGATGAGCTTCGACGACAACGCGCTGTTCCGCCACAAGACCGTGGCCGAACTGCGCGACGAGGCCGAGGAGGACCCGACCGAGGTCGAGGCCGCCAAGCACGACCTCAATTACGTCAAGCTGGACGGCAACATCGGCTGCATGGTCAACGGCGCCGGTCTGGCGATGGCGACCATGGACATCATCAAGCTGTACGGCGGCGAGCCGGCCAACTTCCTCGACGTCGGCGGCGGCGCCACGAAGGAGCGCGTCACCGCGGCCTTCAAGCTGATCCTCTCCGACCCCAACGTCGAAGGCATCCTGGTCAACATCTTCGGCGGCATCATGCGCTGCGACGTCATCGCCGAAGGCGTCGTCGCAGCCGCCCGCGAGGTGCACCTGCACGTTCCGCTGGTCGTCCGCCTGGAAGGCACGAACGTCGAGCTGGGCAAGAAGATCCTTGCTGAGTCCGGTCTGCCGATCCTGTCGGCCGACAACCTCGCCGATGCCGCCGAGAAGGTGGTCAAGGCCGTGAAGGAGGCCGCGTAAGATGGCTGTTCTCGTCGATAAGAACACGAAGGTGATCTGCCAGGGCTTCACCGGAGCCCAGGGCACCTTCCATTCCGAGCAGGCGATCGCCTACGGCACCAAGATGGTCGGCGGCGTCACCCCGGGCAAGGGCGGCACCAAGCACCTCGACCTGCCGGTCTTCGACACGGTGGCCGACGCGGTCGAGAAGACCGGCGCCAACGCGTCGGTGATCTACGTGCCGCCGCCGTTCGCGGCGGACGCCATCCTGGAGGCGATCGACGCCGAGATCCCGCTGGTGGTGTGCATCACCGAGGGCATTCCGGTGCTCGACATGGTGCGGGTCAAGCGCGCGCTGGGCAACTCCAAGACGCGGCTGATCGGGC
>NZ_QOKW01000068.1 GCF_008365375.1 Roseomonas genomospecies 6
GTACGCATCCGGTGAGTAGCGCGGTCAGGCAGCTTTCGTCTGCTCGGGGATTGCCTTCCAGTTCCAGGGCAGGAGTTCGTGCAGGCGGGTTTGGGGCATGTCGTTGATGCGCGCCAGCACGTCGGCGAGCCACGCCTGGGGATCGACGTCGTTGAGCTTGGCAGTGGTGATCAGGCCGTACATGATCGCCGCCCGCTGCCCGCCGCGATCGGAGCCGCAGAACAGCCACGCTTTCCTCCCGAGGGCGATCCCGCGCAGGCCGCGTTCGGCGGCGTTGTTCGTCAGGCACAGCCGGCCGTCGCCGAGGAAGCGGGTGAAGCCGTCCCAGCGGGTCAGCATGTAGTCCATCGCCTTGGCCACGGGGGCATGGCGGGAGAGCCGGGCCCGCTCCGTCCGCATCCAGCCCTCCAGCGCGGCTACCAGGGTGACGCCGTGCTCCTGGCGTGCCGCCAGCCGCTCGGCCGCCGGCTTGCCGTTCAGGGCGCGCTCAAGATCGAAGAGGGCGTCGATGCGCCTCACGGCCTCCAGCGCCAGCGGTGAGATCGGCGGGGCGTCCTTGCCGCGTCTGGTGTTCATGGCGATGTCGGCCAACTTGAAGAAGCCGCGCCGGGCGTGTGCCCAGCACAGCACCTCGCTGATCGGCCCCGGCCGGCGGTCGGGTTCGTACAGCCGGTTGTAGCCGGCGAACGCATCGGCCTGCAGCCAGCCCGTGAAGCCGGCCAGGTGCCGTTCAGGATGCTCACCCTTGCGGTCGCGCGAATAGTGGAACAGCGCTGCCGGTGGGGCTTGGCCGGCAAACGGCCGGTCATCACGCACATACACCCACAGCCGCCCGGTGTCGGTCTTGCCCTTGGCCAGCACGGGCACCGGCGTGTCGTCGCCATGCAGCCGCCCGGCCGCCATCACATGCGCCGCGATCAGGTCGTGCAGCGGCTTCAGCACCGCGGCGGCGGTGCCTACCTGGTCGGCCAGGGTGGACAGGCTGAGCGACACGCCTTCCCGCGCGTAGCGCTCGGCCTGCCGGTTCAGCGGCTGATGCTGGCCGAACTTCTCGAACAGGAGGGTGGCCAGCAGGTTGGGGCCGGCCCAGCCCCGCGGGGTGGTGTGGAACGGCGCCGGCGGCTGGCTGATCGTCTCGCAGGCCCGGCAGGAGAACCGCTCGCGCACCGTCTGGATCACCTTCCACTGGCGCGGGATCACCTCCAGCGTCTCGGTGATCGTCTCGCCCAGCTTGCACAGCTTGTCCGAGCCGCAGCACGGGCAGCTCGCCGGAGCCGGCACAACGACGCGCTCGCGCGGCAGGTGGTCGGGAAAGGGCTGGCGCGATGGCCGTTTGCGGGTGAAGGCCGCCACCGCGGTGATGCGGGCAGCGGCCTGTTCGGCCGCCAACTCGTCCTCGCTGGCCGTCGCTTCCAGCTCTTCGAGCTGGAACTCCAACTGGTCCAGCAGACGCGCCTTGCGCTCGGAACGCGTGCCGTAGAGTTCGCGCCGGAGCTTCTCGATCTCCAGCTTCAGGCTGGCGATCAGCGCCTCGGTGTTCGACGCCATCGCCCTGGCCCGGGCCGCGTCGGCTTCCGCCGCGTCCGCCCGCGCCTCGGCCTGCGCCAAGGCGGCGCGCAGGCTGTCAATATCGTCGGGCGGGGCAGCGGTCATGGCGCCAGTTTACCTGGGATCGCGCCGTTGAGCCGCCGCAATCTCCCCTGAACCGGTGCGTCGATTCACCGTGTCGCAGTCACCCCGCGGCTTCCGGCCGCCAGGTCTTCTGCGGGTTGCGCCAATCGATGCCCTCGAGCAGATAGCCCATCTGCCCGACCGAGATCGACACCGCGCCGTCCGCCGGCGTCGGCCAGATGAAACGGCCCCGCTCCAGCCTCTTCATGAACAGGCAACTGCCCTGGCCGTCATACCAGATGATCTTCACCAGATCGCCACGGCGTCCGCGGAAGATGAAGAGATGGCCGCTGTGCGGGTCTTGGGCGAAGCGTTCCTGCACCAGCAACGCCAAGCTCGCCCAGCCCTTGCGCATGTCGGTGTGCCCACTGGCCAGCCACACCCGCACGCCACTCGGCACCGGGATCATGCCAGGGCACCGACGACGGCCGCCGCCAGAGCCGGATCGACCGGCCCTTCCAGACGCAGGCGTGCCCCGCTGGGCAGGATGACCTCGAGGATCGCCGGGATCGTGGTCGGCCCCGCTGGAGGCGGCAATGGTTCAGGGGGCTCCAAGACCGGCGGTTCGGTTACGGTCGGCTCCGGCGTGATAGTCACCGCGACGAAGCTGGACGGTTCGGCCACGGCGGTCCCGCTCGCCTTCATCAGCCCTCGCCAGCGGTACAGCAGACTTTCGTGCACGCCCAGCCGGCGGGCCGCTTCCGTCACAACCACGCCGGGGCGGAACGCCTCCTCGACCATTCGGACCTTCTCCGCCGGCGTGTAATTTCGCCGCCGCTCCGTCCCCGTCAGAACCTCGACCCGCTGATAAGCCATGACGTTTGCAACTCGTTTGCGTCCGCGCGATGACGCGCCACGCAAAACTCAGACGTCCGACCCTATTTTGCCAAGGCGGCCCTCACCGGAGGCGTAC
>NZ_QOKW01000069.1 GCF_008365375.1 Roseomonas genomospecies 6
GCACCTCCACGCTGCGCTGGGAGGAGATGGACGGCGCCGAAGGCTACAAGGGCGCCACGGTCCATTGCGACATCGACGGCAACGGCAGCATCGACGCCAGCATGACCTTCGCCGGCAAGAGCGTGGGTGCCATGACCATCACCACCGGCACCATGGGCGACCAGAACTACATCGCCTTCATCAGCCTGTGATCCGGGCCAGCCTGTGATCTGAAGCTTGTGATCTGATACGGTTCGAGAAACGCTGGTCCGGGGATGCCCTTACCCGGACCGGCTTTTTCCCGCGGCCTCACCTTTTGGGGCACGCCATCGGGATCGCGCCTACCCCTTCGAAAAAGTTGGAAGAATGCGTCGTCTTTTTCCGCCTTTCCCCTTGATGGAGAAGAGTGCCGACTGAACTTCATATGATGAGGCAACATCATAGGACGCTTGAACTTGGCTTGCCCAAGCAAGATAACCCCATGAACACGGCTTGTTGCTGACGACGTGTTATTTCTTCTTGGGCAATTGCAGGAACCATCTCCGAAAGCGCATGTGATTGGGTGTCGCGCTTCCTCGTATCCGCGAACCCCCCGTAAACGCGAACGATGCGACCGGGCGCCCCAGCGATCACAACAAAATGCACGGAGAGTTTCCCTTGAACGAAGTCATCATCGCGGACGCTGGACTTGAGGATCTCGACGGGCTGCTCAGCCGCCGCCATCCCGACGTCCAGGTCGTGCTCGTCTCCGCCACCGACGATGGTCACGCCGTGCTGGCCGCGGCCCTCGCCGCGCGCCCGTCCGTCCTGCATGTGGTCGCCCATGGCGAGCCGGGACGGGTCCTGCTGGGCGCCCAGCCGCTGGACGCGCGGTCGCTGCTCGACCGCTCTTGGCCGGACGCGCGCGGCACCGAAATCCACATCCACGCCTGCCACGCCGGTGCGGGCGAGGCGGGCCGTCTGCTCCTCGACCGGCTGGCCGCCGCCACGGGTGCCGCGGTCGCGGCCTCCTCGGGTCCCGTCGGTCCGGCGGCGCGGGGCGCCTCCTGGACGCTCGACATGCGCACCGCGCCGGTCGGCGCCCCCTCCCCCTTCACGGCGGTTGAGGGTTGGGCTCATGTTCTGGCCGTGACCGGCACCGCGACGGCGGGTCCCGACACGCTGACCAGCGACGACGATTCCGACCTGATCAGCGGCGGGGCCGGCAACGACACCCTCATCGGCGGCGGCGGCAACGACACGCTGATCGGCGGCGCGGGCGCCGACCTGCTCAACGGCGGGGCCGGTTTCGACGAGGCCTCCTACGACAACGCCACCGCCGGAATGACGATCGACGTCGGCAACCCGGCCAACAGCACGGGCGACGCCGCGGGAGACACCTTCATCGACATCGAGCGCTGGGTCGGTTCCAACTACGACGACACCATGGTGGCCGGGAACGACCCCGTGTGGTTCTGGGGCCATGACGGGGCCGATTCGATGGTCGGCGGGATCGGCGACGACACGCTGGAAAGCGGCGGCGGCAACGACACCGTCCGTGGCGGGGCCGGCAACGACCAGATCTTCGGGCGCGCCGACGACGACGCGCTGTACGGCGGCGACGGCGACGACCTGCTGGTCGGCGGCGGCGGCAAGGACAGCCTGGAGGGCGGGGCCGGCAACGACACGCTGGTCGGCGACTGGGACGCCGACACGATGATCGGCGGCGACGGCGACGACACCTTCTACAGCGGCGAGCACGGCACCCTGGACGAGGCCGACGTCATCCAGGGCGGGGCCGGGAACGACACCTTCATCATCGCCGCGCAGGGCGACGCTGGCACGGTGTCCTACGACGGCGGCGCCGGCACCGACACGCTGCGCGTCAGCTCCGACAACGTGACCGATCCGGAGGGCAAGGTCACCACGGCGACGCCGCAGATCGACATCTCCGGCATGACGCTGACCAGCGTGGAGAACCTGGATCTGGTCGGCGGCGTCCGCCACACGGTGACGATGACCGCCGCCCAGGCCAACGGCTTCACCAGCGGAATCACCGGAGCGATGGTGGGCGACGCCTTCACCATCACCGGAACGGCGATGTCGGGTGCGGCCACCGCCGGCAACGGCAGCCAGCTCACCGCCGGGCAGGTGCAGGCCGAGACGGTGGACGGCGTCACCTTCCTGCGCATCGGCACCGACGCCACGGCGGGCGCCGACGTGACCCTGCGCTTCGCCGGAAACTTCTCGGCGGGGCAGTTCCAACTCAGCGGCTCCACCGTCACGCTGGTGGACGCGCCGCCCGCCACGGAGCCGCCGACCACGCAGCCCCCGACCACGACGCCTCCGACCACGGAGCCGCCGACCACCACCCCGCCGGTGGACGACCGCCCCTCCACCGCCATGCAGCGCATCGTGGACGGCGTGACGGAGGACGTGAAGGCCTTCGCCTACGAAGGGCCGGTCTCCACCCTGCAATGGACCTTCCTGGGCGACGCCCGCAGCGAGGTGCT
>NZ_QOKW01000006.1 GCF_008365375.1 Roseomonas genomospecies 6
AAAGCATCTAAGCGGGAAACCCACCTCAAAACCAGAACTCCCTTGAGAGCCGTGACAGACCATCACGTCGATAGGAGGCATGTGGACCGGCGGCAACGCCTGAAGCTGAGCCTTACTAATCGCTCGATAGGCTTGATCTTTCCCAGTGGCGGCCCGCGCGCAGCGGCCAGCCCTGGGCGCACGAGCCAGCACCGCAAAAGCAAACCGCATCGAAAAACGTCCTCGCTTAACGATACCCGCCCGTCCGTTCCGGCCGGTTCGCGTGTGCCTTGGTGACCTGGTGGTCATGGCGAGGCTCCCAACACCCGATCCCATCCCGAACTCGGCCGTGAAACGCCTCAGCGCCGATGGTACTGCGTCTCAAGACGTGGGAGAGTAGGTCGCCGCCAGGTCACCACGGCACACGCCAGACCAAAACCGGTCCGGACGCAGCGGAACGTTGTACAGTCACGCGACAATCGGCTTCATGAACGACAAGCCGGCGCTTCTCCGCAAGGGAAGCGCCGGCTTTTCGTCGTGTTCGGGGTGTCGCCACGGGGGCCCTCCCAAACCCTGAACCGCGCAGCGGGGGAGGGGATTGAAAGGTGCGGACGGGGGACAGGGAAGGTGGAACGGGAATGGGGGGTATCATGTCGGCGGGTGAGTCCGTACCGGACTGCGAAAGCTGCGGCGCGTGCTGCGCCTACTCCTGGGAGTGGCCGACTTTCATCGGCGATTGGGACGGCGATGGTATCATGGAGCACCTTAAGGAAGACGGGCGCATGCGGTGCAACGGGAACCGCTGCGCCGCATTGATGGGAACCCTCGGCGACTCCGTCTTCTGCAGCGTCTATGAGCACCGGCCATTGGTGTGCCGGGAATTCACGGCGGGGAGCGATGCCTGTCACACGGTGAGGAGTCAGTTGGGACTGGCGGACTGAACCACGCGCCGACCCTGTGACGCAGACTGCGCCGACGGTCTTCCTCCGGAGCGGGGGCGATGTCCCAGTCCCAGGAGCGGTCGGGTGGGAGAAGGTCGAGCCCCCAGAGAGAGTCTTCACGCTCTTGGACCGTACCCTTCTCCAGCCAGAGGCTTTCGGTGTCGGTGAAGAGCGCCGCCTGTGCGGCGACTCTGGCAAGCCAGGACAGGTGACTGCGCGCCAGAGCCTGGGCGAAGCACTCCCGCTCCGCAAGCGAGGTTGCCGGGGCCTTCCGATCGATGACCTCCAGGGGCAGCAGGGGGAGCTGCGACAGGAGATTGCAGGAGATGGCGAAGGCGAAACGTCCCCCCGGTGGTTCGGGCGGGCATGGCGCGGGAAGCGGCTGGCCGTCCGACACGGTGTCCAACCGGTCCAGCGTGCCGGTCACATCGAGCGTGAGTAGGCGGACGTTGGAATGGCGCCGAACCTGACGGCGGACGGCGTGCGTGTGAAGCATGTCGATCAGCAGCACCTCGTCGAATCGCTTCGCCAGGGTGGGCAGCGGGATCTCGATCAGCAAGCCGGAACCGGCCACCAGCGCCCGTCCACCCCGCGGGACCTGCTCCGCGGCCTCCTGGACGAAGCGGCGGCAGGCGTCGACATGGGGAGCCCAGGCCCGCCGTTGGCGCCGGTAGCGGGCGCCGAGGGCCAGCGCTTCCGCCAGATACCCGTAGCGGCGGGCCAGCGGCGGGCAGGGCGTGGTCAGATATTCGAAGGCTTCCCTCAGCATGACCGCATCCTGCTCCGTGCGTCCTTCACCGGTCCGGACCTTGACCTCAAGGGAACCCCCTTGACCGGAACGGGTGGCAGGGTACCTATGGCGGCATGGTCGAGATCAAGAGGAAAGCAGCCCTGGTCACCGGGGCGGGGAAGCGGATCGGACGCGCCATCGCGCTCGACCTCGCAGCGCATGGCTGGCGGGTGGGGGTCCATTTCGGGCATTCCCGAAGCGAGGCCGACTCGGTGGTCGCGCACATCGTCGGGCAGGGCGGCATCGCTGTCGCCCTTCAGGCCGATCTGGAGCGCGAATCGGACGCACAGGCGCTCGTGCCCGAGGCAGTGGAGCGGCTGGGAGCCCTGTCGCTGCTGGTCAACAACGCCTCCCGCTTCGAGCGGGACGAGGTGAAGGATGTGACGCGGGACTCCTGGGACCGGCATATGGAGGCGAACCTGCGCGCGCCCTTCGTGCTGAGCCAGAGATTCGCGGCACAGGTGCCAACGGACATGGAGGGGCTGATTGTCAACATGATCGATCAGCGGGTGTGGAACCTCACCCCGCACTTCATCTCCTACACCTTGTCGAAGGCGGGCCTGTGGACGCTGACCCAGACCCTCGCCATGGCGCTCGCTCCCCGCATCCGGGTCAACGCCATCGGGCCGGGGCCGACCTTGAAGAACGTCCGGCAGACGGACGAGGAGTTCGCGGCCCAGCGCGACGCGACCCCACTCAAGCGCGGCCCGTCGCCGGAGGAGATTTGCGCGGCCTTGCGCTTCCTGATCGATGCGCCTTCGGTCACCGGACAGATGGTCGCGCTGGACGGAGGCGAGCACCTGGGGTGGGCCCAGCCGGCCTTTGGCTTCGTTCCAAGGGAATAGGCCATAAGGACGAGCGGTGCTGCGCCGTGCCGTGCTTTTCGGCCTCGTTCAGGCGGCACCCTGGCAGGAGGACCGCGCGTTTTACACATCCGGCCCGGCCTGCGCAAGAGGCTGTTTGCGCGATTCGGAAAATTAATGGCGCAGCGCCAAAGAGCCGGCTTGACTCCGGGTCGAATAAATAAAATCAATGGCTTAAGGGAAATGCCAAAATTTTGAGCAGAGCTTGGAAACCCCTTGGGCCGCCTTGGTTCGGACGGGGTAACCAGCAGGTTATCGACACACTTATCCACAGGAGTCGTGGATATCCGGAAGGGCTCCCTCTGAAGGGGTGAGTCGTTTGCATTAACCATTCAGGACAGGGGGCGGTTGACCGGTATCCCCGGCTCGACGACATTCGACACATGGCCGATACCACAGACAATTCCATGGATCTCATCGCCCCGGAGACGGACCCCGCCGGCGCCGCGCCGCGTCCACGGCGGCGGCCCGCCGACCTCGCCCGTGGGGCGGAGGTGATCCGGGACCATCTGAAGACGCTGCCGCAGACCCCCGGCGTGTACCGCATGCTGGCGGGCGACGGGGCGGTTCTCTACGTCGGCAAGGCCAAGAACCTGAAGCGGCGGGTGTTCAACTACACCCAGGTCAACCGCCTGCCCGTGCGGCTGCAGCGCATGGTGTCGGAGACGGAGACCATGGAGTTCGTCACGACCCACACCGAGGTCGAGGCGCTGCTCCTGGAATCGAACCTGATCAAACGGCTGATGCCGCGCTACAACGTGCTGCTGCGGGACGACAAGACCTTTCCGCATATCATGATCACCAAGGACCACGACTATCCGCAGTTGACCAAGCACCGTGGGGCGCGGTCGCGCGACGCCGACTATTTCGGTCCCTTCGCGTCGGCGGGAGCGGTCAACCGGACGATCACGGCGCTTCAGCGCGCCTTCCTGCTGCGCAACTGCGCCGATTCGGTGTTCTCAGTGCGCACGCGGCCCTGTCTGCAGTACCAGATCAAGCGCTGCACGGCGCCCTGCGTGGAGCGGGTCAGCCCGGCCGAGTATCAGGCACAGGTCGATCAGGCCCGCGCCTTCCTGTCGGGCCGGAGCCGGGACATCCAGACGGAATTCGCCGCGAGGATGACCGAGGCGGCGGAGGCCATGGATTACGAGACCGCCGCCCGCTACCGCGACCGTATCCGCGCGCTGACCGCCGTGCAGGCTCATCAGGACATCAACATCGAAGGCGTGATCGAGGACGCCGACGTCATCGCCGCCTATGCGGAGGGCGGGATGACCTGCGTGCAGGTGTTCTTCTTCCGCGGCGGACGCAACTACGGCAACCGCGCCTACTTCCCCAGCCACGACAAGGCGGCGGAGATGCCGGAGGTGCTGGCCGCCTTCATCGCCCAGTTCTACGAGAACAAGGCCGCACCCGGTCTCGTTCTGGTCAGCCACGACCTGCCGGAGCACGACCTGCTGACCGAAGCGCTGTCGCTGCGCGCCGGGCACCGGGTGGAACTGGCCGCGCCCAAGCGGGGCGACAAGCGCCGCATCGTGGACCACGCACTGACCAACGCGCGGGAAGCGCACGGGCGGCGGCTTGCGGAAAGCTCGTCCCAGGCGCGCCTTCTCGACGGGGTGGCGACGGTCTTCGGGCTGGACGGCCCGCCGCAGCGCATCGAGGTTTATGACAACTCCCACGTCCAGGGCGCACACGCCATCGGCGCGATGATCGTGGCGGGGCCGGAGGGCTTCATCAAGAATGCCTACCGCAAGTTCAACATCAAGACGGAGGGGGCCGCCGGGGACGACTTCGCCATGATGCGCGAGGTCATGGCCCGCCGATTCGGGCGCGCCATCAAGGAGGACCCGGAGCGGACGCAGGGCACCTGGCCCGATCTGGTGCTGATCGACGGCGGGCAGGGGCAGCTCAACATGGCGCTGGGGGTCCTGGCCGACCTGGGAATCGACGACGTGCCGCTGGTCGGTATCGCCAAGGGGCCGGACCGCGACGCCGGGCGGGAGCACTTCTACATGCCGGACCGCGCGCCCTTCCAACTGGAGATGCGCGATCCCGTTCTCTATTTCCTGCAGCGGCTGCGCGACGAAGCGCACCGCTTCGCCATCGGCACCCACCGGGCGAAGCGCACCAAGGCGTTGGGCAAGTCGATGATCGACGAGATTCCGGGGATCGGACCCAGCCGGAAGAAGGCCCTGCTGCATCACTTCGGCAGCGCCGTCGCCGTGTCCCGCGCCGGTCTGGCGGATTTGGAGTCGGTCGAAGGGATCAGCAAGACGGTGGCGAAAAAGATATACGATCATTTCCATTCAGACGGTTAGAATGACGCCGCCCGACGCGCGTTTCCCCCGACTCCAGAGTTCCGACCGATGCTGACCAGCCTGCCCAATCTGCTCACCCTGTCGCGCATCGCGGTGATTCCCGTGGTCGTCGGGCTGTTCTACGTGCCGGAGACCTGGGCGGCCTACACGGCCTGCGCCCTGTTCGCCGCGGCCTGCATCACCGACTGGTTCGACGGTTATCTGGCCCGCGCCTGGGAACAGGAAAGCGTCATCGGCAAGTTCCTGGACCCCATCGCGGACAAGCTGCTGGTCGCCGCCACCCTGATCATGCTGGTCGCCTTCACGCGGCTGTCCGGACTGTCGGTGCTGGCCGCCGTGGTCATCCTGCTGCGCGAGGTTCTGGTGTCCGGCCTTCGGGAGTATCTGGCCGGGCTGAACGTCGGGGTGCCGGTCACTTGGATGGCCAAGTGGAAGACCACGATCCAGATGGTGGCGATCGGCTTCCTGATCGTCGGCGATTACGGGCCGGCCCACATCCCGGTCACGCTGATCGGCACGCTGGGCCTGTGGGTGGCGGCGATCCTCACCTTCGTCACCGGTTGGGACTACATGCGCGCCGGGCTGAAGCACATGATGGCCCACCAGCCGCCCAAGCCGCAGAAGGGCGCCTCCGGGAATCCGGCCCGCACGCCCGGATAATCTGGTTTGGGATAATCTGGTTTGGGCTGATCCGCCTTTCGTGGCGGAGGCTTTCCGGCAAGCGGCAGAGCAGGCCGTCATTCCGGTTTGTCCGTTCGCATGCCCGCGTGTTTCTGCTATGTGATGCCAACGGCGCCTGAAGGTGCCGTTGGCATCACCCTCTCGATCAACGCTAAAGCGTTGATCTGACGGGTTTCACGGCTGGAAAATGATGAAGCAATCATTTCCCGGCCGTATGACCGGGGAACGCCCGCGCAGCGATGGGCGGCAAGGCGGAGGATAGGGGCTTCCATGAAGATGTTCGGCCTGACGGGGTGGAGCGGCAGCGGCAAGACGACGCTGATCGTCCGCCTGATTCCGGCGCTGATCCGGCGTGGCCTGACCGTTTCGACCATGAAGCACGCGCACAAGGGCTTCGACATCGATCATCCCGGCAAGGATAGCCACAACCACCGGGTGGCCGGCGCGACGGAGGTGCTGGTCAGTTCCCCCCGCCGCTGGGCACTGATGCACGAGATCCGGGACGACGAGCCGGAGCTGACCCTGACCGAACTGCTGCCGAAGCTGTCGCCCGTCGATCTTCTGCTGATCGAAGGCTTCAAGCGCGAGCCCCACGAAAAGATCGAGGTCTGGCGCGCGTCGGTGGGCAAGCCCCTGATCGCGCCCGACGATCCCAGCATCGTCGCCATCGCCAGCGACGGCCCGGTGCCGGGCGCCGGGGTTCGGGTCTTCGACCTGAACGACGAGGAGGCCATCGCGTCCTTCATCATCGAGCGTTGCGCGCTGGACCGGTGCGGGGCGACGGGGCAGGCTGTCTAAGCCGACGAAGAGGTCGATCCGCCGGACGGCGGGTTTGCAGGGTGGAGTGTGGCCATGGCTCAGCTGAGCGACGATTGCTTCGCCTTCGGCGGCGAGATGATGGCGGTGGACCGTGCGCTGGAGCTTCTCGCCGGCCGCCTCCATCCCGTCACGGAGACCCGGCGCGTCGGCATCGCGGACGCGCTGGACCGCGTGCTCGCCGAGGATGTGGTGGCGCCTTTCGACGTGCCGCCCCACGACAATTCGGCGGTGGACGGCTACGCCGTCTTCTTCGACGACCTGACGCCCGACGCCGCCACGCTTCTGCCGGTCACCGCGCGCGTGGCCGCCGGCCATGCGCTGGATCGTCCGGGACAGCGGGGGGAGGCGGTGCGCATCTTCACCGGCGCTCCGATGCCCGAGGGTTTCGACACCGTTCTGATGCAGGAGGATTGCAAGGCGGAAGGCGGCGCCGTCGCCATTCCCCCCGGCATCCGGCGCGGGGCCAACCGCCGCCGCGCGGGGGAGGACATGGCGCAGGGAAGCACCGTCCTGACCGCCGGGCGCCGGCTGCGGGCGGAGGACATCGGGCTGCTCGCCTCGCTGGGACGGCGGGAGGTGGCGGTGCGCACGGCGCTGCGCGTCGCCGTCTTCTCCACCGGGGACGAGGTGCGGGAGCCCGGCGTGCCGCTGGAGCCCGGCTGCATCTATGACGCCAACCGCTTCGCCCTGATCGCCTCGCTGCGCCAGCTCGGCTGTGCCGTGACCGACCTGGGCATCCTGCCCGACCGGTTCGACGCCATCCGGGGCGCCTTGGCCGAGGCGGCGGAGGGGCATGACGTCCTCATCACCTCGGGCGGCATGTCCACCGGGGAGGAGGACCACGTCAAGGCGGCGGTGGAGGCTCTGGGCGGGCTGCATTTCTGGCGGCTGGCGATCAAACCGGGGCGCCCGGTGGCGCTGGGCACGGTCAAGGGGGCTGGCGGGGGCGCCGTCTTCGTCGGCCTGCCGGGCAACCCGGTGGCGGTCATGGTCACCTTCCTGCGCATCGCACGCCCGATCCTGCTTCGGCTGATGGGCGCGGCGGAGGAAGCGCCCGCCTTGTTCCCGCTGCGCGCGGGCTTTACCTACAAGAAGAAGGCGGGGCGGCGCGAGTATGTGCGGGCCACGCTGGCGCGCGCCGCCGACGGGGTTTTGACCGCGGTCAAGCACCCGCGCGACGGGGCGGGCATCCTGTCGTCGATGGTCGAGTCCGATGGGCTCGTCGAACTGCCGGAAGAGATCACCCGTGTCGAGCCGGGGATGATCGTGGAATTCCTGCCCTTCAGTGAGGTTCGGTGATGAAGATCCTCTATTTCGCCTGGCTGCGCACCAAGATCGGCGTGGCGACCGAGACGGTGGACCTGCCGGCGGAGGTCCGCGACGTGGGCGCTCTGGTGGACTGGCTGAAGACCCGCAGCCCGAAGCACGCCGACGCGCTTGCCAACAGCACGGTGGTGAAGGTCGCGGTGAACCAGGAGCATGTGCCCTACGATCACCCGGTCGGCCCCGGCGACGAAGTGGCCCTGTTCCCGCCTGTGACCGGCGGCTAAAGCGGATTGCGATCCGCTTTGGACCGCGACGGCGGTCCCGGCCGCACACGCGGCCGAAGCCTGGCCTCTCGCGGGAACACAGTTCCCGCGAGAGGCCAGGCGGATGCCATGGGCATCCGCTGAGAGCCGGCGAATGAGGCAATATGAATCCGAAGCGAACGGAAGTTCGCTTTGAGGACGAATGCCGAAGAAGGAAACCGTGCCGTGACGGTGAGGGTACAGAGCGAGGATTTCGACGTCGGCGCGGAACTGGCCGCGATGTCCGATGGCAAGACCGGCATCGGTGGAGTGACGCTGTTCGTCGGGCTGGTCCGCGACATGGCGGGCGGCGAGCCCGTCAGCGCCATGACGCTGGAACATTATCCCGGCATGACCGAGAAGCAGTTGGAGGCCATCGAGGCGGAGGCGCGGGCGCGCTGGCCGTTGGACGATGCGCTCATCATCCATCGTTATGGACGGCTGGAGCCGGGCGACCGGATCGTTCTGGTCGCCACCGCCAGCGCCCACCGCCAGGCGGCCTTCGAGAGCTGCCACTTCCTGATCGACTGGCTGAAGACCAGGGCGCCCTTCTGGAAACTGGAAGCGACCCCGGAAGGCGAGCGTTGGGTGGAGGCCAAGGACTCCGACGACGACGCGGCGGCCCGCTGGGGAAAACCGGCCTGAGGTGAGAGGCAGGGCACAGACGGGCCCCTTCCCATGGTGATTGGATTCGCTCCCGCGCAAGGCTGCGCGCGCGTGCGGAGTGTCCGATCATGCGAACCCGGTTCCTGCTCACCGGCTTGGCCATTCTGCTGGGCATCGTGGAGTCGTGCCCCGTCCACGGGAGAGAACGGCAACCGGTGGAACGGGTCGTGACCGACCCGTTCGGCGGCTGCCGCGTCCGCGACAGAGAGCCAGACAACCGGAAATCCATTCGCTGGACCGGCCCGTGCCGCAACGGCTTCGCCCATGGCGCGGGCCTTCTCGAATGGTTCATCGACGGGGAGCCGGCGGGATGGATCGACGCGGTCTTCGCCGATGGGCGGGCCGAAGGGCCGGGACGCAGCGGGCGGGAGGACGGGCAGATATTCCAGGGCCTGTTCCGGCACGGACTCGCCAGCGGCATGGGGACCCTGACGTTGCCGGACGGTCACCGCTATGTGGGCGGTTTCGCCTTCGGGCGCCCGACCGGGCAGGGCGAGTTCATCGCCTCCATGGGGTTGCGTTATCAGGCGCTGGTCGACCCGGATGGGCGCGTGTGGCCCGGTGCGCTTCTGGGGCCGAAGGCGCCCGAAAGCATCCAATCCGCCGAACGGCCACAGGTTCGCGGGCGGGCGGCGCCGGGCAGTCTGGAGGAATGGCTCCGCACGCCACCATGGGATTACCGTGATCCGGGCTGGCATGATCGGGGGCGGCGGTGAGCAGCTTTGCACAAGCCGCGTTTGCCAGACGCGAAGAGCCGTGGTGACATCGTCGCCCCTCTTCGGAAGACCGCGATGAACTGGCAGACCCTCGGACTCTTCTTCGTGACCGCCTTCGTGCTGTCAATGACCCCCGGCCCCAACATGCTGCTGGCGATGAGCCTCGGCCTGCGCTACGGCGTCCGCCGGGCGGCCTGGGGCGGGCTTGGCATGTGCGTGGCCCTGACGCTGATGGCCACCCTGTCGGTGCTGGGGCTCGGCGCCCTGTTGGCCGCGTCGGAGCCGGCCTTCCAGGCGGTGAAGTGGGCCGGGGTGGCCTATCTGACGTGGCTGGGGATCGCCGCGTGGCGGGCGCCGGTGCCGGACGGCTCGCCGCGCGCCGCCGGTGCCGCGGCGGTGGAGGAAGCCCCCGCCCATCGCCTGTTCCTGCGCGGGCTGCTGGTCGCCTTCAGCAACCCGAAGGCGCTCGTCTTCATGGCCGCCCTGTTCCCGCAGTTCATCGACCCGGCGGCCCCGCTGGCGCCGCAACTCGTGGCGCTGGTGACGGTGATGGTGGTGATCGAGTTCGGCTGGATCATGGCCTACGCCACCGGGGGCAACAGCATCGGCGCCCGCCTGACCAGCGCCTCCGCGGCCCGGACGCTCAACCGCCTGACCGGCGGGCTGATGATCGGCGCCGGCGGGCTTCTGGCGCTCGCCCGCCGGCTTTGAAAGAGGGGTTTCCTCAGTCCACCCGGCGGAGGGTCGTCTCCAAGCGGCCCTTGCCGGACCGGTCCAGCCATGTGGCGGACAGCCGCCCATCCGTCCGGACGCTGTAGCGCAGCACGTTGCGCCCCTTCTCGTCGAACACCAGTTCGTCGTTCTCGATGCGGCCCTTGCGGCGCGCCCGCTCCATGGGCTGGTCCGCTTCCATGCCCGGCCCCAGCACATAGTCGGCATGGACGGCGTCGCCATCCACCGTGTCCACGGACAGCGCCACCTCCCGCCCGTTGATGTAGGCGCCGTACCAGACGCCGAGGAAGTTGCGCCCGCCCGTTCCCGCGGGGGAGGAGGTGCCGCTGCCGCGCGGCTCGGGTGCCGCGGCCCGCATCAGTTCCGCGCTCGGCGTGCGGCCCCAGGACTCGTCGCAGGACGGGTCGCCCTGGCGCGGTGGGGCTTCCGCAAAGCGCAGGATGCAGGCGGAGAAGCGACGGACGAACATGCCGGTCGCCGCCGCGCCATGGCCGGTCAGCAGCGCCGGCTGGTCCACCACGATGTGGTCCAGCCCGCGCGAGGAGAGGATGCCGCGCGCCGAATCACCGCGCCCGCCGGGGTCGAAATCGTCGCCGTGGAAGAAGAACAGCATCACCCGCGCGCTCTGCACCCTGCGCAGGATCGGCCAGAGCTGCGAGGCGTTGTCGCGGAAGCTGTCATAGGCGTCGGAGAAATTGCCGAAGGCGGCGGGGGCGGTGCCCACCACCGCGTCGATCCGGTCGGTCTGCCCGGCGGCCATCAGCGAGATGAAGGCGCCGAAGGACTGGCCGGTCAGAACGACCTTTCGGTAGCCACGGTCCTTCAACTGGTCGGCATAGCCGGCCAGCGCGCGGGAGCTGTTCGGCAGCGTGTCGCTGACCCGCATGCGGTCCAGCCGGAACACGTCCCATCCCGCGTCGCGCATGGTCTTCATGTAAAGCGGGGTGGGGGCGTTGGAGTCCTCCACATCCACCGACCGGCCATGGCTCCACACCACCGCGCCGCGCGCCATGGTCGGGCCGAGCAGGGTGCCGTCGCCGTAGGCGGGGTTCAGGTGGATTTGGGCCGCCGCCGTCTGCGCCGTCCCCAGCATCGCCGCTAAGATCGCAAACGCCGCCATCACCAGTCCAAGCAGCGATTGTCCGACTGTCCGCCTCATCCTTCCACGCTCCTGTCTGCGGGCGTGGGAATGGTCCCGGAATATGGTTAACCCGACCTTTCCATCGGACCGGACCGGCCTTTGTCACGGATCGTTGTCACAACCGCTTCCGGCGGAGGGAGCCTGCGTCAGAACGCGCATGTTCTGCGAATGCGAATGACTCGCAATTCAAGCGTGGATCGTCTATGGTCGGTTTCGTCATTTCAGTCGGGGAGGGGCAACATGTGCGATTCGGTGGGCGAGGGGCGGCTGTCGCCCTGGACGGTGTCCGACCTGACGACGGCGGAGCGCGCGCTCCTGACCGGCTTCCGGCAGTGGTTCCGTTACGGCACCGCGGGCGCCATGGCGGCGATGCGGGCCGGCTTCGGCGTGGCCGGCGTGCCGTCCTCGGCGCTGCTGCCGCTGTTCGCCCTGCTGGGCACCTTCGCCGTGACCAACGCGGGCCGACCTGCCTTCCGTTGCCCCTCCTGCTCGCGGGTCGGCATGGATGAGATGGCGGTGCTGGACGGGCTGGCGGCCATGCAGGCGGGGGAGGCGGATGTGACGACCCAGGTCTTCGACCGCTGGCTTCCGCTGGTTGCCCTGACCATGGCCACCGACTCCGCGCGGGAATTGGCCGACATCCTGGACGGCGCGCGCATCCGTCTGCCGCGGCGCCGCCCGGCCCGGCTCATAGCGCTGGCGGCGGAATGACCGGAGCGAAGCCGGCCCCCGCCTGCCACACGGCCTCTCTCAACAGAGGCTTGCGCAGAATCCACTGATCGATGGGCACATTGACCAACTCGCCGGCCGGGGTGCGGTAGGAATAGCGCCCCCGCTCGGTGCCGCGCAGCTCATAGCCCAGCCGCTCGTAGAAGGCGAGTACCCCGGCGTTGTCCCGGTCCACGCCCAGTTCGGATTCCGAATAGCCGTGGTCGAGGGCGGTGCTCTCCGCGCTGCTCATCAGCCGTGTGGCGATGCCCCGGTTCCGGAAGGGCTGGAACACCCGCAGCGCCCACAAGGTGGCGCGGCGCAGATGCCGCTTGCGCTGGAAGTCGATGCAGATCTGGCCGGCGGGAAAGCCGTTGACCTCCGCCACGAGAAGGGCGCCAGTTCCGCGCTCCTGCGCGCGGAAGGCCGTGGCGAGAATTTCCCGGTGTGGGGTGTGCAGCCCGAACCATTCGAGATCCGGCAGATCGGTCCGGCGGGCGGAACGAACTGTGACGGGCAGGGTGATGACATCCTGCGACGCGGTGGCGGCGTCCATTCCTCCTCCGGACTTTCAAGCCTTATGGCGGAATGAACGGACCGACGCGGGGAGGCGTTCCCCGCGCCCACGCAAAGTCTTGCCGCAGACGGTTCGTACGCAAAGAGCGCAAGGAAAAGGAGAGCATTTTATCATTTCCACGCACAAAGGACCTTGTCGCGGGTCTTGAACAACCTAGGGACTATGAGGATCGGCCGTGTTGACCGTTTGCGCGGATTCTTGATAAGTCTCTAAACGAAATGGGGCGATACGCGACCGCCGGTCGGCAACGGGACGGGGTCGCAGCCCAGGGACGAAGGAGGGCAGCGCGATGATCAAGATTGTGAACCTGGGCCGCACCGGCCTTTTCGTCGCGATGCAGAACGGCGCCCTGACCAGCATCGGTGGCCGCAGCCACTGGCGCTCGCTGGAAGACGTCCGTTCGGCGGCGAACGCGGCGAAGATCAAGATCAGCGATACGGTCCTGCGCACCGTTCTCTGACGCCGGCTTCTCAAAGCGGCTTTCCCAGGACACCGCCCCCCGACAACGGGGCGGCGACGGAAAACGAACGAGCCGGCGGCTCCACAACGGGCCGCCGGCCTGCGTTCATTCCAGCGATCAGCCGGCGCGCACCCGCGCCAGGAACCGGTCGACCTCCGTCCGCAGCGTCGTGGACTGGATCGACAGTTCGTTGGTCGCCGACAGGACGCTGCGCGCTTCCGACCCCGTGTCGGACGCCGAGGAATTGACGCGCACGATGGTCTCGCTCACCTCGCGGGTGCCGATGGACGCCTGCTGGACGTTGCGGGCGATCTCGGTGGTTGCGGCACCCTGCTCCTCCATGGCGGACGCGATGGAGGTCGAGATGTCGTTGATCCGCGCGATGGTTTCGGAGATCGAGCGGATGGCCAGGACCGCTTCCTGGGTCGCCCCCTGAACGGCGCCGATCTGGGAGTTGATCTCCTCCGTCGCCTTGGCCGTCTGGTTCGCGAGACTCTTGACCTCCGACGCCACCACGGCGAATCCCTTGCCGGCCTCTCCGGCGCGGGCCGCCTCGATGGTGGCGTTCAGCGCCAGGAGATTCGTCTGGCTGGCGATGTCGTGGATGAGCTTGACCACCTGACCGATGCGGCTGGCGGCGTCGGCCAGACCCTGCACGGTGTTGTTGGTGCGCTCCGCCTGCGACATGGCCTCGCCGGCGATCGCCGCCGACTGGGTGACCTGGTGGCTGATCTCGCCGATGGAGGCGGTCAGTTCCTCCGCCGCCGCGGCGACGGTCTGGATATTGACGGACGCCTCCTCCGCCGCCGCGGCCACCTGGGTGGACTGGGCGCTGGTTTCCTCGGCGGTGCGGCTCATGGTCTGGGCGGTGCCCTGGAGCTGCTGCGCGGCGGAAGCGACGGCCTGCACCACGCTCTTCACCTCGCGTTCGAACGAGTCGGCGGTGCTGCCCAGCTCGCGCGAGATGATCGCCGCGGTGTTCAGGTCGACATAGACCGAGGTCGCGAGATCCATGTCCAGGAAGACCGCCTTGTTGATCGCCTGCATGAGCAGGGCGAGCTTCTCCGGCTTCTTGCGGTAGACCTGATAGGCAAGGTCGATCAGCTTGTTCAGCGTGAAGCAGTAGGCGCCCGTGTACCACCGCGGCTCCAGCCCGATGCGCTGGTGAGCCTGCCCGATCTTCAGCACCTGCGCCATGTAGGCGTCGTCGAAGGTGCCGGTGAAGACGCTCTTCAGCCAATGCTGCTTCTGCATGTCGCGCGCCCGGCTGACGGTCGCGGGGTTGGAGAGAAGCGCCGCGACCTGCGGGACGGAGCGCAGGTAGCTGTAGAACTCCTCCAGGATCTGGTCGATTCGCTGCGCGAGATGGGGCTGAAACTCCCGAAGGACGGCCTTCGTGGGTTCGTCGATCCGCAAGAAGGAGATTCGGTCGAGGATGGATTGCGTCTGGGCAGAATGCGACATGGATCAACTTCCCCGCGAAATAGGACCGCGCCAGATTAGCGGAATTTGTTGTTAATGCAAAGTAACTAACCTGCGGGCGGCACTATGAAGGGTTTCGACCGGCATGAAAATCAGCAGAGTTGTCGCAGGACCGGCATTCTATAATCTCATAGCCGAAATAAAAATACCGGCGGAGCCGGGTGGCATCCGCCGGTATGTGTGGAACCATCGCAGAGATCGTCGAATCCGCTTCGTCAGGCCGCCATGTGGGCCGGCGCGCGGCGCAGCGCCTGGGCGGCGCTGAGAACGGCCTTCTGCAGCTTTTCGAAGGCCCGCACCTCGATCTGACGCACCCGCTCGCGCGAGACGCAGAACTGCTGGCTCAACGACTCCAGGGTGGACGGGTCGTCCTTGAGCCGGCGCTCGAACAGGATGCGGCGCTCGCGGTCGTCCAACCGCTCCAGGGCCTGCCCAACCAGCCGGCGGCGCAGCGCCAGCTCGTCGGCGTCGGCGATCACGCTTTCCTGGGTCGGACGGTCGTCGGCCAGAAGCTCCAGCCAGTTGGTTTCGCCGTCGCTGGACAGGGCGGCGTCGAGCGAGCTGTCGTTGGAGGAGAGCCGGCGGTTCATCTCGATCACCTCCTGCTCCGGAACGTCCAGCTCGGTCGCGATGGCGGTGACGGTGGAGGGGGACAGGTCGCCCTGCTCCAGCTCCTCCATCTGGCTCTTCAGGCGGCGCAGGTTGAAGAACAGCTTTTTCTGCGCGGCGGTCGTGCCCATCTTCACGAGGGACCAGCTGTGCAGGATGTATTCCTGGATGGCCGCACGAATCCACCAGGTGGCGTAGGTCGCGAAGCGGAAGCCGCGCTCCGGATCGAATTTCTGCGCGGCCTGCATCAGGCCCACATTGCCCTCGGCCACGAGGTCGGGCAGCGGCAGGCCGTAACCGCCGAAGCCGCGGGCGATCTTGATGACCAGCCGCAGATGGCTGCCCACCAGACGTTCCAGCGCATGGCCGTTGCCGCGGTCGCGCCAGGCGACGGCCAACTCGCGCTCTTCATCGGGGGCCAGGATGGGGAACCGCTTCGACTCCTCGACATAACGGGTCAGGCTGGCGTTTTCACCAGTCAGGAGTTTCTTGAGCACTCCAGCCTCCTCTCTCCAACGCTCCACCGTCTCTTGCCGCAGAACCCTTTCGGTGGACGTTCGGGGACGCCCATCGTTTCGGCATTCTTTTTGTAGGGGATTTGCCGAAATTATCCGGGAACACGTCAATCAGACATTGATACTGTGCCGCCACCACCAAGTTGGATCAAGCCTGGAAACGGCGGTGCAGCAATATTTTTTGGCGTATATCCGGACTATTCGGTCCTTGCCGGCGCCGAAAAGATCGGGCGAACTTTTGGAAGATTGGCGAAAACATGGTGACTTTCGTTTGGAACGAAGGCAGATGCGGTTCTCTCCGCTTCGTTATCACTCGGCCAGTTGGCTGTATCTTTTGCTCAGGCTATGACCATACAGGTTATCGGCATCGGCTATAGGGCATAGGCCCATCCGGTGAAACTCCCATTGAGGCTCGGCCGCAACACCTCTGTTTCCACTGGTTGCAGGCGTGCTATTCCAGGTGGAACGACGCCCCGATGCGGCACGAGAGGCCTTTCATGAACATCCGCGACAGCCGCCCGGACGATCTGGCACGCATCCAGGCGATCTACGCCCACCACGTCCTGACCGGCACCGCCAGCTTCGAAGAGGTTCCGCCCGGCCTGGAAGAACTGGCCCGTCGGCGGGATGACGTGCTGGCCCGGGGAATGCCCTATGTCGTTGCGGAGACGGAAGGGCGGGTCATAGGATACGCCTATGCCGGCCCCTACCGGTTGCGCACCGCCTACCGCTACACGGTCGAGGATTCGATTTATCTCGACCCCGACTGCATGGGGCGCGGCGCCGGGCGGGCCCTGCTGTCGGCTGTGATCGACCGTTGCGCGGCGGCCGGGTGCCGCCAGATGATCGCGGTGATCGGCGGCAGCGACAACGCCGCGTCCATAAGCCTGCACCGCAGCCTGGGGTTCGAATCGGCGGGTGTGCTGAGGGCCGTGGGGTTCAAGTTCGGGAACTGGCTGGACAGCGTCCTGATGCAGCGCCCTCTCGATCACGGTGACCGGTTGCCGCCCGACGGCTTTCAGCGGACCTGAACAAAGGGGCCGTTGGACGAACCAACGGCCCGAGTTCAGGGAGGAAACGCTCCAGAGGCGTATGCGAAGAGTCTTATGTCGCGCTGCACAATCGCGCTATGCGCGGAATGTCGCAGTGTTTGCGTCGGCCTCGCATTGTCTTCCGGTGTCCGCGTGCCGCCATGCACCGTGCGATTGATGGAAACAAGTACGGGCGCTCCCATGGGAAGCGCCCGCTGTTGCGTATGGTACCGATGCGCCAAGCGAAGGAGGAGGTCAGTCCTGCGTGACCCGCTTGCGGCCCAGGCCGAGCTTGGTGGCCATCTCCGACCGGGCCTTGGCGTAGTTCGGGGCGACCATCGGGTACTCCGCCGGCAGGCCCCATTTGGCGCGGTAGTCGTCCGGAGACATGTCGTAGACGGTCTTCAGATGCCGCTTCAGCATCTTCAGCTTCTTTCCGTCCTCCAGGCAGACGATGTATTCCGGTGTCACCGACTTCTTGATCGGCACCGCGGGGACCAGTTCGGCCTTGGCCGGGGCGGCCTTGTCCTCGCCCAGGCCGTTGAAGGCCGCCTGCACGTTGAGGATCAGCGCCGGCAGGTCGGCGACCGGCACCATGTTGTTGCCGACATAGGCCGCGACGACCTTGGCGGTCAGGGCCTGCAATTCCGATGCTTCGATGGTCATGGCCGCGTTCAGCTCCGTTCCCCAGTAGATCAGCCGCTTTGGTTCAGCCGCTTTGGATTAGGCGATGTCGATCAGGTGTTCACCACGTCGCGCAAATTCTTCGCCGGCTTGAAGCGGGGCGCCTTGGAGGCGGCGATCTTCACGGCCTCGCCGGTGCGCGGGTTGCGCCCTTCGCGGGCGGCGCGCTCGGCAACCTCGAAAATGCCGAAACCGGCAAGACGGACGTCCTCGCCACGACCGAGCGCCGAGGTTATGCCTTCGAACACCGACTGGACGACCTTCGCCGCATCGGACTTGCGGATGCCGGCGGAGGTTGCGACGGTCTCGATGAGCTCGGCCTGGTTCATGCGAAACTCCTGGTGCTTTTGCGCGTGCGGATTTTTCCGTGTTCTTGGCAGATTGAATCCATCGGCACAAGAGCGATGGCCGGGAAGGCAACCATAAGTGTTTTGCTCATTATGAGTTCTTGCATCCACTGTGGCCCGGATGCATCAAAGCGACCGTCTTCCGTGGCGCAACGGTGCCAAGGGATGGATGTTTCCGGCAAAAAGTTGATCGACTCGCGAGGCGCGTATCTTGAACGGAAAACGGGCAACACCACTTGCGTTGCGTTCGGGTCCGGGCCCCTCTGACGGCTGAGGCGTCAGCCGTGATGTCGGAACCGCTTGAATTCACTGCAGACGCAGCGCAATCAAGTGGGCCTTCTTATGGATTCCCTTATCGCTCCCGTCCTCCTTGATTTTATGGGGAAGCCGCTGTGGGTCTGGCTGACCTTCATCGGCATCGTTCTGGCCCTGCTGGCCTTCGACCTCGGCATCCTCAACCGCCGCGAACGCGAAATCGGCGTGACGCAAAGCCTCCGCCTCTCGGCCTTCTACATCGCCGTCGCCCTGCTGTTCGGCGGCTGGATCTGGTGGTCGATGGGCGACGCGGCGGCGGCGCAGTATTACACGGGCTTCTTCATCGAAAAGAGCCTGTCGCTCGACAACGTCTTCGTCATATCGCTGATCTTCACCTACTTCGCGGTCCCGCGCGCCTACCAGCACCGGGTGCTGTTCTGGGGCATCCTGGGCGTGATCGTGATGCGCGGCGTGATGATCGCCGCGGGCGCCGCCCTGGTCAGCGAGTTCCACTGGGTCCTCTACATCTTCGGCGCCTTCCTGCTGCTCACCGGCGTGAAGATGCTGTTCGCGGTGGACCAGGAGCCGGACCTCGCCAACAACCCGGCGCTGCGCTTCCTGAACCGGCATCTGCGGATCACCGACGGCTTCCGCGGCCAGAACTTCTTCGTGCGGGAGAAGGGGGCGGACGGGCGGACGGCGCTCCACGCCACGCCGCTGTTCCTGGCGCTGATGATGGTGGAGTTCGCCGATCTGATCTTCGCGGTCGACAGCGTGCCCGCCATCTTCGCCATCACCACCGACCCCTACATCATCTACACCAGCAACATCTTCGCCATCCTCGGTCTGCGCGCTCTCTACTTCGCGCTGGCGGCGATGGTCCACCGCTTCCGTTACCTGAAATACGCGCTGGCGCTGGTTCTGGTCTTCATCGGCGGCAAGATCTTCTACACCCAGTTCTTCGGCAAGCCGGACCCGCTGATCTCGCTGGGCGTGACGCTGACCCTGATCGCGGGCGGCGTGGTGGTCTCGCTTCTGAAGACGCGGAGCGAGAATCGGCGGATGCCGGCGGAGTGACCGCCGGGTCCGTCAGCCGGTGAATCCCAGATGTTTCAGGGCGGCGATGCTGTCCTTCGCGCTGGTGTGGAGGATGAAGTCGCCGCCCGCCTGCGTCCAGGGCTCGCGGGCCTTCTCGCGGTCGTCCACCAGAACCGTTCCCGGACCGCCATGGCGGTGCTTGTCGCGGGCCATGCAGGTGATGACCCGCACATGGGGACCCAGCATGTGGGCGACCCAGCGCCGCTTCTGCTCCGGCGCCCAGGAACCGAGCGGCAGGCCGGTGAGGATGGTCGGCCCGTAGGGCTCGCAGAAGCGCCAAAGGTCCTGCGCGTCGTGCATGAACTCCAACGTTCCGAAGAAGTCGGGGTGGCGGGACAGTTCCCGCCACATGACCTTCATCGGAATCTCCTCCGGGCGCTTGCCGGTGACCGCCTTCACGCCGCGGTCGAAATCGGCCAGAACGCCGTCGAGGTCGAGAAACAGCTTGGGCCTTTGCATCGCTTACTCTTCCCTATCCTTCCAGCTCCGGGCGCTCGCGGAACTCGTCGAGCGCCATGGGGTTGGCCAGCGCCTCGGTGTTCTTGATCGGGCGCCCGTGCACCGCGTCGCGCACCGCCAGTTCGGTGATCTTGCCCGAGCGCGTGCGCGGGATGTCCTTGACCGCCACGATCCGCGCCGGCACATGACGCGGCGAGCAGTTCTCCTTGATCCGCTTACGGATCGTGTCCTCCAGCGCCTTGTCGAGCGTCAGCCCCTCGCGCAGCACCACGAACAGGATGACGCGCACGTCGCCGTCCCATTCCTGGCCGATGCACACCGCCTCCAGGATCTCCGGAAGCTGCTCCACCTGCCGGTAGATCTCCGCCGTCCCGATGCGCACCCCGCCGGGGTTCAACACCGCGTCCGAGCGCCCGTAGATCACCCAGCCGCCATGCGCCGTGCGCTCGATGAAGTCGCCGTGCGTCCACACATTGGGGAAGCGCTCGAAATAGGCCGCCCGGTACTTCGCCCCGTCCGGGTCGGCCCAGAAGCCCACGGGCATGCTCGGGAAGGGCCACGTGCAGACCAGTTCGCCCTTCTCCCCGCTGACCGCGTGGCCGGCGTCGTCGAAGGCCGCCACCGCCATCCCCAGCCCCGCCGTCTGAAGCTCGCCCGCCCACACCGGAGCGGTCGGGTTGCCCAGCACGAAGCAGCTCACGATGTCCGTGCCGCCGCTGATCGAGGCCAGATGCACGTCCGCCTTGATAGCGCGATAGACGTATTCGAAGTTCTCCGGCATCAGCGGCGAACCGGTCGAGGCCAGCGCCCGCAGCGTGGACAGGCTGTGCGTGCGCATCGGCTCCAGCCCCGATTTCTCGGCCTGCTGGATGAACTTGGCCGAGGTGCCGAACAGCGTCATCCCCTCCGCGTCGGCGTAGTCGAACAGGATGGTGCCGTCCGGCGCGAAGGGCGAGCCGTCGTACAAGAGCAGCGTCGCCCCGGCGGCCAGCCCGGAGACCAGCCAGTTCCACATCATCCAGCCGCAGGTGGTGTAGTAGAAGACGCGGTCGCCCGGCTTCACGTCGCTGTGCAGGCGGTGTTCCTTGACGTGCTGGATCAGCGTGCCGCCGGTGCCGTGGACGATGCACTTGGGCTTGCCGGTGGTGCCCGAGGAGAAGAGGATGAACAGCGGGTGGTTGAAGGGCACCCGCTCGAAGCTCGGCTCCGCCGCCGCGAAGGGGGCGAGGAAGTCGGTCCAGGTGACGCCGCCGCGGATGGCCGAGACGTCGGGCGTCTCGCTGACGTAGGGGATGATGACGGCGGCCTTGACGGTGGGCAGCTCGGTCAGGACCTGGGCGATCTTGGCCCGGACGTCGTGGCTCTTGCCGTTGTACCAGTAGGCGTCGGGGGCGAAGAGGACGGTCGGCTCGATCTGGCCGAAGCGGTCGGTGATGCCCTGGACGCCGAAGTCGGGGGAGCAGGAGGACCAGATGGCGCCGAGGCTGGCGGTGGCGAGCATGGCGGCCAGCGTTTCGGGCATGTTGGGCACGACGGCGGCGACGCGGTCGCCCTTGCCGACGCCGGCGGCTTTCAGCGCCTGCTGGAGGCGGGAGACCTCGGCGGTCAACTCGGCGCCCGACCAGCGGCGCTTGACCTTGTCCTCGGCCCAGAAGACGACGGCCTCGCCCTCGGGGGCGTTGGCGAGCAGGTTCTCGGCGTAGTTCAGGCGGGCCTCGGGGAACCAGTGGGCGCCGGGCATCCTGTCGCCGTCGGCCAGCGCGACGCCGCCGAGGTCGCCCGTCAGCCCGGCCCACTCCCACAGGAAGCGCCAGAAGTCCTCCTTGCGGGCGACCGACCAGTCGTAGAGCGCGTCGTAATCGTCCAGCCGCAGCCCGAAGCGGGCGTTCGCGGCCTGCCGGAAGGCCGTCAGGTTGGAGGCCGCCACGCGCGCCTCCGACGGGGTCCACAGCGGTTGATCCGAGGGCGGTTGATCCGAGGGCGGTTGATCGGAGAGTGCGTGGGTCATGGGGCGGTCCTCCCGAGCGGATTGTCGCGTTTTGCGAAGAATACCGGTCCGGTGGAACCTTCGCCAGCCGGTCGGGTTGCACCCGAAGGCATAGGCGCGCCGCAGGGGGATAGGATGACGGTCATCGGCATTTCAGGGTCATACGGCGGCCTGAACTTGGGCGACGAGGCGATTCTCACATCGGCCATCGAGCAATTGCGCGCCACGGTGCCGGGGGTGGAGGTGGTCGTCTTTTCCCGCAACGCCGCCCACACGCGCGCGAATCACGCGGTCGACCGCGTGCTGAACCCGCGGGAGGCCATGCGGGACGAGATGACGCCGGAGGTGGAGCGGCTGGACCTGCTGCTTCTGGGCGGCGGCGGCATCCTCTACGACAGCGAGGCGCAGACCTATCTGCGGGAGGTGACCATCGCGCAGAAGCTCGACGTCCCGACCTACACCTTCGCCATCGGGGTCGGCCCCCTGAAGGACCGGGTGGAACGCGACGCGGTGCGCGAGGGCCTGGACCGCATGGCCGGGATCACCGTGCGCGAGCCGAGCGCCAAGCGTCTGATCGAGGAGATCGGCGTGCAGGTCCCCGTGACGGTCACCGCCGACCCGGCGCTTCTTCTGAAGCCGGAGCCCTTCACGGAGGAGATGCTGGCCGAAGCCGGCATTCCGCTGGGGCGCCCGCTGGTCGGGCTGTCGGTGCGCGAACAGGGCGCCGCCGCTCCGGAGCTGAGCGACGCGGCCTATCACCAGCTCTTGGCGGAGGCGGCGGACTACATCGTGGAGCGGTTCGGCGCCGACGTGGTGTTCGTTCCCATGGAGCGGGCCGACGTGCGGGAGGCGCACCGCGTCATGGGCCGCATGGCGGTGCCGGAGCGCGCCCATCTGCTGAAGTACCGCTACACGCCGCGCCAGATCATCGGGTTGATGGAGCATTTCGAGATGGCCGTGGGGATGCGGCTGCATTTCCTGATCTTCGCGGCCATCACCGGCACGCCGCTGATCGCGCTGCCCTACGCGTCCAAGGTGTCGGATTTCCTGTCCTCGGTGGGGCTGGAGCCGCGGGCGACCGTGTCCCACACCACCGCCGGGACCTTCCTTGCCGACCTCGACCGTCTGTGGGACCACCGGGTGGAACAGAAGGGGCTGCTGCGCGACCGCGTGCCCGTGCTGATGGAGCGTGCCCGCGAAACGGCGCCGCTCGCGCTGCGGACGGTGGCCCCGCGGGCCGAGGCGGCGGAATGACGAAAGGAGCCTGTCTTGCCCGTTCTGCCCCGACCCCCCAATCCTGAATCCGTCACTCTACCGCCGCGCCGGGCCATAAAGGTGGCGCGCTGCCATGTGCTCGTCGTCGGCGGCGGCCCGGCCGGCATGGGGGCGGCCATCGGCGCCGTTCAATCGGGCGCCGACACGATCCTGGTGGAGCGCTACGGCTTCCTCGGCGGCAACGCCACGGCGGCTCTGGTCATGCCCTGGATGAGCTTCTACACCCAACGCGGTTCGGTCGCGGTGGTGGACAACACCCGGCTGATGCCGCAGGACCATGGCCCCGGCGAGCCGGTGGTGGGTGGGGCGCTGGCCGTCTTCCTGGGGCGCCTCTACACCAACCAGGGAGCCATCCCTCCCTCGCCGGACACCGGTTTCACGGTCCCCTTCGATCCGGAGGTGCTGAAGGTCACCGCCCAGCAGATTCTGGACGAGGCCGGGGTGAAGGTGCTGCTGCACGCCTTCGCCTCCACCGTCCTGGGCGAGCCGGGCAAGCCGAACGCCGTGGTGTTCGAGACCAAGTCCGGCCCGGTGGTGATCGAGGCCGACGTGATCGTGGACTGCACCGGGGACGGCGACATCGCGGCGCTGGCCGGCTGCGACTACGAGGTCGGGCGGGAGGAGGACGGGCTGACCCAGCCCATGACGCTGATGTTCCGCATGGTCGGTTTCGACCACGGCGCCTTCACCGGCTATGTGCGGGAGCATCCGACCCAGTGGCGCGGCGTGCACGGGCTGTGGGACCTCGTGTCCAAGGCCACGGCGAACGGCGACCTCGACCTGTCGCGCGAGGACATCCTGTTCTTCGCGACCACCCACCCTGGCGAGATCGCCCTGAACTGCACCCGGGTCACCGGCGTGCTGGGCACCGACGTCTTCGACCTGACCCGCGCGGAGTGGGAGAGCCACCGGCAGGCCGCGCAGATCGCCAATTTCCTGCGCAAGTACGTGCCGGGATTCGCCGACGCCTACAATTGCCAGACCGGCACCGGAATCGGCATCCGCGAGACGCGGCGCATCGTCGGCGACTACGCCATGACCGCCGACGACGTGCTGGGCGCCGCCAAATTCAAGGACGCCATCGCCCGCGGCACCTACCCGGTGGACATCCACAGCCCGACGGGCCGCGGCACGGTGCTGAAGCGCGTGCCCTCCGGCGAGTGGTACGAACTGCCGATGCGCGCCCTGCTGCCCAAGGGGATGGAGAATCTGCTGGTGGCGGGCCGCTGCATTTCCGGCAGCCACGAGGCCCATTCCTCCTACCGGGTGACTCCCACCTGCATGGCGACGGGGCAGGCCGCCGGGGTTTGCGCGTCGATGGCGGCCCGGCGGCGCGAGCGCACCCGCGACATCCCGGTCGGTGCCATCCAGCGCGAGTTGCTGCGCCAGGGCGCCCTGCTGCGCGAACCGGAGGCCGGGTGACGCCGCGCGGACGAACGGCCGGCGGACTATCGCATCGCAAAGAGTTCCTGGTGGAAGCGCCGGTCCACCGGCATGCCGTGGGCTGCGAAGTCCTTCCGCAGCGCCTGCCCGAAACCGGACGGGCCGCAGAACCACACGCTGGCATCACGCCATTCCGGAACCGCTGCGCGAATGCGGTCCCCATCCAACCGGCCATCCCGGCTGTCGATGAGGACATGAAAACGCACCCCCGACGCCGCCGCGTCGGCAGTGAGCTTGGCAAGCGCCTCTTCGTCGTACTCGCTGGTCGTGTGGAAGAAGTGGACGGTCTGGCGCGGGCGCCCGGGGGTTTCCGCCAGGAACTTCATACGGGCGATGAAGGGGGTGACGCCGATGCCGCCGCCCACCCAGATCTGGTGAGGGCAAGAGTCGTCGAAGGTGAAGCAGCCGTAGGGACCTTCGACCGTCACCGCCTGGCCGACCCGCAGCGTTTCCCGAAGCCGCCGGGTGTGGTCGCCCAACTCCTTGACCACGAAGGTGATGCGGTGGTCGGTGCCGTTCCAGGCGGAGGCGATGGTGTAGGGATGGGCGCCCTCCGCGGTGTCCGAGGTGGCGAAGGCGAACTGCCCTGCCTTGTGGCCCGGCCAGCCCTGCGGCACGTCGATCCCGACTTCAAGCGCATGGACACCCGGAAAATAGTGCAGAGCGCCGATCGTGCCGGGAACCTGCCGGCCGGCGCCAACCCGGCGGAACAGCACCACGAGGGCGGCCCAGACGCTGCCGGCGATCAGCAGCGCCATCACCCAGCCGATGGGCGAACTCCAATAGACGAACTTCGTCAGCACGACGGTATGGAACACCAGGATCAGATAGGTGATCGCCAGCAGGCGGTGCGTCTTGAGGAACAGCCGGTAGGGAAAGCGGTTGAGCAACGCCAGCGCGATCAACAGAACAGCCGCGTAGAAGGCCCATTCACCGACCCATTCGGCGGTGCCGCGCAGGCTCCGCAACGACTGTTCAAGGGTGCTCTCCGGGGCCGCGCGCGGTCCCCGCTGCGGTCGGGCCAGCCAACCCCAGCCAACCGCCCATTTCGGGGCCTGGGACCACAGCCAATGAGCGATTGCAACGATGAGCGCGGTGATGCCCAGCCATTTGTGCAGGCGGTACATCTTGTCCAGGCCGCCGAACCACGCCTCCGGCCAGCGCGGGCGCAGCGCAAGGATCATCGCCATGCCCATGGCGCCCATGGCAACGATGCCGCTGTACTGGACCATCAGGGAGCGAAAGCCGAAGAAGCCGTTCGCGTGGAACACGTCCGGCTCGGCGGCAAGCCATAAGGCCGTCAGGAAAGCCAACGAAACCCAAAGCGTGAGCTTGATCGTCTTCATCGCGACATCCTCCGGGCCAGCCGCCGTCTAGGGGCGGATGGACGGATAGGTCGCCAACGTCGAATGACAAGCCGGTTGCCGTCAGCACAGCCATTCGAATTCGGCGCGACGGGGGCGATGGGCCGGGATGCCGCAGGATTCGCCTACTTGCGAATCCAGACCTTGGTTTCCATGAAGCGGTTGGCGAGGAAGCGGTAGGTCTGCTTCTGCAACTGTTCGACGGCGGGCGATTTTTCCAAGGGGGTGGTTTCCCAGGCCTGGAGGATCTCCTCCCACTCCAGGAGCCGGGCGCGCAGATCGTCGCGGATCTTGCGGATGAAGGTCACGGTCGTGTCGAACGCCTTCAGCGCGCCGAAGATCTCGCCGGTCTGGGCGTCCGCCTGCTCGAAGATGGCGTCGTAGCCCTTCACCGGCTTGCTCAGCAGGCCCTGCATGCGGGCGACCTCGTTGCACAGGGTGCGGTCGGTCCGGTAGAGCTGGGTCAGGCGGGTGAGCTTGCCGCTGATCGAGCGGATGGCGTTGAAGCGGTCGCGCAGCGCCTCGATGTAGGACAGCTCCTGCGTCAGATCCTCGATGCGGTCGGTCAGGTACTGCTCGTAATTGTCCTTCAGGCCCAGCTTTGCCGCGATGTCCTTGAAGGCGGCCTTGACGCGCTGCTTGGTCTGGGGGTCTTCGACGATCTGCTCCAGCTCGTCGGCGTTCACCACGATCATCTCGGTTCCGGAGATCGAGGAGACGAGCTGGACCGTCAGGCGCCCCCGGGCGATGTTCCGGTGCTTCTCCTCCACCGACCAGGAGGCCCGGCCGTCCAGCAGCTCCCCCGGAATCTGCTCGCCGGGGCGGATCTGCTTCACATAGGCCAGCCCCTTTTCCACCACCTCCAGCAGTTTGGCGTCGCGGCTGTCCTCCTTGATGTCGAAGGATTCCATCAGAGTGTTGAAGGGCAGGGCGGCGTTCAGATCGCCGAGCAGGATGTGCAGCACCGGCTGCTTGGAGGACGGGTCGATGCCGAAGAAGGCGCCGGACAGGCTGAAGACCTTGTGCTCGAAATCGAAATGCGTGTCGCGCATGGGGGCCGCGGGTTCCGCAGCCGGCGCCGCCTCCGCCGGAGGAGCGTCGGCGACGGGAACCTCGGCTTCCGTGCTTCCGGTTTCGGGATCGTTGACGTCGGACATGGGCGGGGACCGGAAGCGGGAAGGGGACGGGCAGGTTACAGCAGATCGCGCAGCCGGAACCAGAGCATCGCGAGGACAAGCGCCGGGGTGCGGAACCGCCGCCCGCCGGGGAAGGGCAGGTGGGGCATGCGGGCGAACACGTCGAACCGCTCCGCCGTTCCGCGAATCCCCTCCGCCATGACCCGCCCGGCCATGCCCGCCAGCGCCACCCCGTGGCCCGAATAGCCGTGGGCGAAACAGGTGGTCGGGGTCAGCCGCCCGACATGCGGCATGCGGTTCATGGTGATGGCGACGTGGCCGCCCCAGAAATGCTCCACCGCCGCGTCGCGGAGCTGCGGGAAGACCGCCAGCATCTTGGACCGCATGGTCATCCGCAGTCCCGGCGCGTCCAGCCCGGAATAGCTGACCCCGCCGCCGAACAGCAGCCGGTGGTCGGAAGAGCGTCGGAAGTAATTGAGCACGAAGTTCATGTCGCTGACTGCCACGTTGGTCGGCAGCAGCGACGCCGCGGTCGCTTCCCCCAGCGGTTCGGTGGCGATCAGGTAGGTGGCGACCGGCATCACCATGGTGGACAGGCGCGGGGCCAGCCCCCCCAGATAGGCGTTGCCGGCCAGCACGAGGAAACGCGCCGTCACGCGCCCCTTCGCCGTGGTGGCGACGGGACGGTCCCCGGTGTCGATGGCGGTGACGCGGCTGTCCTCGAAGACGCGCACGCCGGCCCGGACGGCGGCGGCGGCGAGGCCCAGCGCGTAGTTCAGCGGGTGCAGGTGGCCGCTTCCGGCATCGGACAACCCGCCGACATAGGCGTCGCTGCGCACCACCGCCCGCATGGCGTCCCGGTCCAGCGCGCGGACCTTTCCGTAGCCGTAGCGGTCGCGCATCTCCCGCTCCATGTCCGCCACGTCGTCCATGTGGCGCGGCTTCACCGCCGCGTGGACGAACCCCCAGGTGAGGTCGCAGGCGATGGCGTGCTTCTCGACCCGTTCGGCCAGCAGGGTCTTGGCGTCCTCGCCGAGGTCCCACAGGCGCCGGGCGTCCTCCGCCCCGACCCAGCGTTCGATGGTCGCCATGGATTTGTTGTAGCCGGTGATGATCTGCCCGCCGTTGCGGCCCGAGGCGCCCCAGCCGACGCGGTTGGCCTCTAGCAGCACGACGTCGTAGCCCTGCTCGGCCAGCTCCAAAGCGGTCATCAGCCCGGTGTAGCCGCCCCCCACCACGCAGACGTCGCAGGACAGCGTCCCCTCCAGCGGCGGGTGCCGCGGGTGCGGTGTCGCGGTGTCGGCGTACCAGGAACGGATGTGGGTCGGGTTCGGCATAACCGCCGAGTTAGGGGAGGGACCCCCGCCCCGTCAATGATTCCGGCGGTCATTTGGACAGGGTCTTTGTTCCCCTCTGGCGCAAGAAGGGGGTGCGGGATCATAATATGGCGGTCGTTCACAGCAGGGAGGGGCTGCCCACCGTCCGGTGCGGTCCATACGTTCATGGGTTTCATGGAAGACTTCATCAAGAAGAACCGCATCACCGAAGTGGAATGCCTCGTGCCCGACATGTCGGGCATCGCGCGCGGCAAGATCGTGCCCGCCGAGAAGTTCCTGCGCATCCTGCGCGACCGCGGTCTGCGGCTGCCCGAGGCGATCTTCGTCCAGACCGTCACCGGGGAGTATCCGGAGGACGACTCGGTCACCTCCGACGAGAATTCCGACATCTACATGATCCCGGACGAGCGGACGATCCGCTTCGTTCCCTGGTACGAGGAGCCGACCGCCCAGGTCATCACCGACTGCGTCTACGCCGACGGCAGCCCGGTGAACTTCTCCCCCCGCCATGTCCTGAAGCGGGTGCTGTCGCTCTACGAGGAGCGCGGCTGGAAGCCGATGGTGGCGCCGGAGCTGGAGTTCTTCCTCGTCCAGGTCAACAAGGACCCCGACTATCCTCTGGTTCCGCCGGTCGGGCGCAACGGGCGCGTGGAAAGCGGGCGGCAGGCCTTCGGCATCGACGCGGTGAACGAGTTCGATCCGATCTTCGAGATGGTCTACGACTTCTGCGAGGCGCAGGACATCGACATCGACACCCTGACCCACGAGGCCGGGGCCGCGCAGATCGAGATCAACTTCAACCACGGCGACGCGCTGGAGTTGGCCGACCAGGCCTTCCTGTTCAAGCGGACGGCGCGCGAGGCGGCGCTTCGCCATCAGGTCTACGCCACCTTCATGGCCAAGCCCATGCAGAACGAGCCGGGCAGCGCCATGCACATCCATCAGTCGGTGGTCGATGCCGAATCGGGGCGCAACCTGTTCTCCGACTCCAGCGGGGCGGACACGCCGCTGTTCATGTCCCACATCGCCGGCCTTCAGAAATATTTGCCCTACGCGATGCCGCTGCTGGCCCCGAACGTGAACTCCTACCGCCGGCTGGTTCCGAACTCCGACGCGCCGATCAACGTGCATTGGGGCCGCGACAACCGCACCACCGGCCTGCGCGTTCCCGTCTCGCCTGCCGATTCGCGCCGGGTGGAGAACCGGGTGGCCGGCGCGGACGCGAATCCGTACCTCGCCATCGCCGCGTCGCTGGCCTGCGGCTATCTCGGCATGGCCCAGGGGCTGGAGCCGACGGACCCGGTGAAGGGGTCCGCCTACCGGCTGGCCTTCACCCTGCCGCGCCACCAGGGCGACGCGCTCCAGAAGTTCAACGCCTGCAAGCCGCTGAAGGAGGTGCTGGGCGAGAAGTTCCTGGATGCGGTGACCTGCGTGAAGGAGGCGGAGTACGAGGCCTATCACCGCGTGATCAGCTCCTGGGAACGCGAGAATCTTCTGCTGAACGTTTGAGCACTCTCCCGCCCCCTTCCGCCGCTGCCGCGGAAGGGGGCGTTTCTATCCCGCGAATTCCCCGCAAACCGTTGACAACGAACCTCCCCGTGAGTGCAATAGCGCTCGCGCCGGGGACGCCGTGCGATGCGCGCCGCCCCCCAAGTCGAATGGCCAAACGTCGAACGGTCGGGAACCGACGGACGATTCAGAATTCGGGGGCTTTCTGTATGAAACGTTTCGCTCTCAGCGTCATCGGCGCCGTCGCGGCGATCGCCATCGCCGGTCCGGCGCTGGCCCAGGCCAAGAAGCCGGTCAACATCTACATCTGGAACGACTATCTGGGCGAATCGACGCTGGCCGACTTCACGAAGGCCACCGGCTACGACACCAAGGTGGACCTGTACGACAGCCTGGAACTGCTGGAGCAGAAGGTGCTGGTCGGCAAGTCGGGCTATGACGTGATCGTCCCGACCGCCGAGCCGACCCTGTCGCGCATGATCCAGGCGAAGGTCGTGGCGCCGCTCGACAAAGCGAAGATCCCGAACCTGAAGAATGTCGATCCGAAGGTTCTGAAGCTTCTCGAGAACTCCGACCCCGGCAACAAGTTCGCCGTGCCCTATCTGGGCGGCACGGTCGGCATCGCCATCATCCCGGAGAAGATCAAGGCCGTCGCCCCCGACGTCCCGCTGGACAGTTGGGACCTGATCTTCAAGCCGGAGGTGGCGAAGAAGGTCGCGGCCTGCGGCATCACCGTGATGGATTCGGCCATCGACGTGATCCCGTCGGTGCTGAACTACCTCGGCCTCGATCCGAACTCCGAGAAGAAGGAGGATCTGGACAAGGTCGAGAAGACGCTGCTGGCGGTCCGCCCCTACATCAAGCAATTCGTCACCGGCCAGAACATCAACATCCTGGCGGGCGGTGACGCCTGCGTCGTCATGGCCTACAACGGCGACGCCATCCAGGGTGCGGCCCGCGCCGAGGAAGCCAAGAACGGCGTGAAGGTAGAATACATCACGCCGAAGGAAGGCGTGCAGGTGTGGTGGGACACCCTGGCCGTCCCGGCGGACGCGCCGAACAAGGACGGTGCGCACGCCTACATCAACTTCGTCCTGGACCCGGCGAACATCGCGGCGATCTCCAACACGGTCAGCTACGCGAACGCCGTTCCGGCCTCGCTGGCCTCGGTTGACGAGGGCGTGAAGTCCAACCCCGCCGTCTTCCTGCCGGCGAACAGCGACGTGAAGCTCTTCGCGCTGAAGTCGATCAAGCAGTCCACCGACCGGGCGCGCACCCGCGTCTGGACCAAGGTGAAGACCGGCAAGTAAGCGCGCCGCGCAAGCCGGCACGCGTGACACGCGCCCCGGTCGCTCCCTGTCGGGAACGGCCGGGGCGTTCCCTTGAGAAGAGGACGCCGAGAGGAGCCGCATGGCCGTCCAGCCGATCCGCAAGCCCACGCGCCTGGAACCCTGGCAGGACCCGGGGCAGACGCCCTATGTGCGCATCGACAAGGTGACCAAGACCTTCGGCGATTTCGTCGCCGTGGACGAGGTCAGCCTGTCCATCTACCGGGGGGAGTTCTTTGCCCTGTTGGGCGGCTCCGGGTCCGGCAAGACGACCCTGCTGCGCATGCTGGCCGGGTTCGAGACGCCGACCGAGGGCAAGATCTTCATCGACGGCGTCGATATGGCCGGCATTCCGCCCTACGAGCGGCCGGTCAACATGATGTTCCAGTCCTACGCCCTGTTCCCGCACATGTCGGTGGAGCAGAACGTCGCCTTCGGCCTGAAGCAGGACGGCGTTCCGAAGGCGGAGATCAAGGAGCGGGTGGGGGCGATTCTCGACCTCGTCCAGCTCGGCCAGTTCGGCAAGCGCAAGCCCCACCAGCTTTCCGGTGGCCAGAGGCAGCGCGTGGCGCTGGCCCGCTCGCTGGTCAAGCGGCCCAAGCTGCTGTTGCTGGACGAACCGCTTGGCGCGCTGGACAAGCGGCTGCGCGAGCGGACCCAGTTCGAACTGGTCAACATCCAGGAAAAGCTGGGCGTCACCTTCATCGTGGTCACCCACGACCAGGAGGAGGCCATGACCATGTCCTCGCGCATCGCCGTCATGAACCACGGCGTCATCGCGCAGACCGGCACGCCGACCGAGATCTACGAGTATCCGCAGTCCCGCTTCGTCGCGGAGTTCATCGGCTCCGTGAACATGTTCGAGGGCAGGGTGGTGGAGGATCAGGCCGATCATGTGCTGATCCGGTCGGAGGACGCCGGCTGCGACCTGTACATCAACCACGCGGTGTCGGTTCCCTCCGGCGCCACGGTGGGCGTCGCCGTCCGTCCGGAGAAGATCGCGCTGAGCAAGGAGCCGCCGGCCAACGCCGCGACCAACGCCGATGGGCGCAACGTCACCAGCGGCATCGTGCGCGAGATCGCCTATCTTGGCGACGTCTCGATCTATCTGGTGGAGCTGAAGACCGGCAAGACGGTGCGCGTCACGGCGCCCAACGTGGTGCGGCGGACCGAGATGCCCATCACCTGGGACGACGAGGTGTATCTGAGCTGGCGTCCCTTCGCCGGGGTGGTGCTGACGCAATGATCGACCTTCTGCGCCGGATCGGCCTGTGGGGGCGGGGGGTGGTGGTCGCCATCCCCTACCTGTGGCTTCTGCTATTCTTCCTGGTGCCCTTCCTGATCGTCTTCGGCATCAGCCTGTCGGAAGCGATGCTGGCGCAGCCGCCCTACGCGCCGCTGCTCGAATGGCTGGTGGACGAGGACGCGGGCACGAGCAAGCTGCAAATCCTGCTGAATCTGTCCAACTACATGCGGCTGGGCGGGGATGATCTCTACATCCTGGCCTATCTGAATTCGGTCAAGATCGCGCTGGTCACCACCGTCTGCTGCCTGCTGCTGGGCTATCCCATGGCCTACGCCATCGCCAGGGCGGAGCCGGCCAAGCGCGGGCCGTTGATGATGCTGGTCATCCTGCCCTTCTGGACCAGCTTCCTGATCCGCATCTACGCCTGGATCGGCATTCTGAAGGCCAACGGGGTGGTGGACAACCTGCTGCAATGGACCGGCCTGACGACGGAGCCGTTCGAGCTGCTCTATTCGGACTGGGCCGTCTACATCGGCATGACCTACTGCTATCTGCCCTTCATGGTGCTGCCGCTCTACGCGACGCTGGAGAAGCTGGACCCGACGCTGCTGGAGGCGGCGGCGGATCTCGGCTGCCGGCCCTGGAAGGCGTTCCTGACGGTGACGCTGCCGCTGTCGCTGCCGGGGATCATCGCCGGGTCGCTGCTGGTCTTCATCCCGTCGGTCGGCGAGTTCGTGACTCCGGAACTGCTGGGCGGCCCCGACACGCTGATGATCGGGCGTGTTCTGTGGAACGAATTCTTCGCCAACCGTGATTGGCCGGTCGCCTCGGCGGTGGCCATCGCGCTGCTGCTGTTCCTGGTCGTTCCGATCATGGTCTTCCAGCATGTCCAAGGACGCCAGACGGAGGCGGGGCGATGACGCGGATGGGAAAACTGGCCTGGGCGCTGTGGTTCGGCTACGCCTTCCTCTACGTGCCGATCGCGCTGCTGATCTTCTACTCCTTCAACGAGTCGCGGCTGGTCACGGTGTGGGGCGGATTCTCCACCAAATGGTACGCGGAGCTGTTGCAGAACGACCAGCTTCTGGGAGCGGCCTGGCTGTCGCTGAAGGTCGCGGCGATGTCGGCCACCGCGTCGGTCGTCCTGGGCACCGCCGCCGGTCTGGCGCTGGCCCGGTTCGGGCGGTTCCGGGGGCGGACGCTGTTCGGCGGCATGATCACGGCACCGCTGGTCATGCCAGAGGTCATCACCGGCCTGTCGCTTCTGCTGCTGTTCGTGGCGCTGGAGCAGGCCATCGGCTGGCCGGACGGGCGGGGCATGACGACGATCACCATCGCCCACACCACCTTCACCATGGCCTATGTCGCGGTCATCATCCAGTCGCGCCTCGTCAGCCTGGACGAAAGCCTGGAGGAGGCGGCGATGGATTTGGGCGCCCGCCCGGCCAAGGTGTTCTTCGTCATCACCCTGCCGATCATCGCGCCGGCCATCGTGTCGGGCTGGCTTCTGGCCTTCACCCTGTCGCTCGACGACGTGGTGGTCGCCAGCTTCGTGTCGGGGCCGGGCTCCACCACGTTGCCGATGGTCATCTTCTCCAGCGTGAAGTTCGGCATCAGCCCGCAGATCAACGCTCTGGCGACCCTGATGATGATGGTCGTCGCCACCGGCATCTTCATCGCGAGCCTCGTCATGGCCCGGCAGGAGCGGCAGAAAAAACGGGACGAGCAAATGGCGGTGCAGGGGGGCTGAAAAAAGGCGCAAGGCTCCGTCTTACCCCGAGGGTCCGCCTCTCAGGGACTATACCGTAAGGTAGCAGACGGCAGGGGTGGCCGTTCGCTGTTGCTTTTGCTATGCTGTGGGCATCTGCAACAGCGAATGAGGCCGCGTCATGCGTGCGCTTTTATGGTTCCCGATGCTTCGTCTTGGTTTTTCGATGCCCTTTTCGGCGCCGGTGCGCCGTTACTCGGATCGCCCGCCCTCCCGCCGTTGAGCGGTCGAGAGCTTAGCCCCTTCGGGCGCTTCGGTGGCCCCTGTCGGTGGCCGTTGCCAAATCCTCCGCTCCGTGGTTAGGGTGACCGTGGATCACGGGTGACGTCGTGACGACGCGCTCCGGCCACGCAAAAGAGCCGGGCATTTCAGGGATTTGGCAGGAGACTCAAGCAATGACCACACCGGCGGCGGAAGGCTTCACCATGCCGGGCGAATGGGACCGGCACACGCGTTGCTGGATGGCATGGCCCTGCCGGCCCGAGACGTGGCCCGACGGGGCCTTCGACGCCGCCGCCGCCGCCTACACCGACGTCGCGCGCGCCATCAGCCGGTTCGAGCCGGTGACCATGGTCTGCGACCCCGCCGACGTCGCCGATGCCTCCCTGGCCTGTGGGCCGGGCGTCGAAATCCTGCCCTTGCCCATCAGCGATTCCTGGATTCGGGACACCGGCCCCAGCTTCGTCACCGATGGGAAAGGGCAGTTGGCGGGCGTCCACTGGCGCTTCAACGCCTGGGGCGGCAATTACCCGGAGTGCGCCAAGGACCAGGAGGTCGGGCGCCTGATGCTGGAACATCTTGGTCTGCGCCGCTTCGAGGCGCCTCTGGTCATGGAGGGCGGCTCCTTCCATGTGGACGGGGAGGGGACGCTGCTGACGACCGAGCAGTGCCTGCTGAACCCGAACCGCAACCCCAATCTCGGCAAGGCGGAGATCGAGGAGCTTCTGAGGGAGCATCTCGGCATCTCCACGGTCATCTGGCTGGGAGAGGGCTATCAGGACGACGAGACGGACGGTCACATCGACGAGATCGCCCTGTTCGTGAAGCCCGGCGTCGTCATGGCGATCACCACCGACGATCCCTGCGATGCCAATTTCAAGGCGTTCCAGGACAATCTGGACCGGCTGAAGCGCGCCCGCGACGCCCAGGGGCGGGAGCTGGAGGTCATTCCGGTCCGCCAGCCGGCGCGGCGCGACGAGAACGGCGTGCGGCTGACCTTGTCCTACACGAATCTCTACATCGCGAACGGCGGCATCGTCATGCCGGCCTTCGAGGACCCCGCCGACGACGAGGCGTTCCGCGTCATGCGTCGGGCCTTCCCGGACCGCGAGGTGGTGCAGATCCCGGCGCTCGACATCGTGCGCGGGGGCGGCGGAATCCACTGCATCACCCAGCAGCAGCCGGCGGTCTGAGGAAGCGGCCTTGTGCGGGAAGCGCGGGAGAGGCGAGGGCGCTCGGCGTCTTCGCCCCGGAATCGGCATCTGCGTCGTTTCGGATCTTGAATCGGTGGGTGCGTGAGCGCATCTTCTTAATATGCAGTTAAATCCGCTCAACCTGCCTCCGTTGGCAAAGCCGCAGGCGCCGATCACCCCGGCGATGCAGATGGCGTTGTCTCCGGCGGTTCAGGCGGCGCAACAGACCACCCCGACCATCCGCACCCAGACGGTCCAAGCGACCCAGGCGGTCGGCAAGATCGACCCGACGCGGGAGACGCGCAACGCGACCCAGTCGGGGCAGGCGGTGGACCCGCAGGCGGCGGCGGTCCAGGCCCGGACCAACGGCACCGGCTATGGCCGCAAGCAGCGCGGTTCGCTTCTGGACGTCAGCGTCTGATCCAAAGCCCGGATGTGCCGTGAGGCGTTTTTACGCGTTCAATCCGCTGTTCAAGCGTTCGTCTCTCCGCCATTATTCTGCGTCTAGCCCCGGCATTTTTCGCGTTGCCGAAGGCTGACGCGCTGGAGCTGTACGCGTGAATCATTCCGCCTCCGTTGAGATGATCGCCGCCGGACGTACGGACGTGGGCCGCGCCCGCGCGCGCAACGAGGACGCTTTCCACCTCGATCCGACGCTCGGGCTGGCGGTCGTCTGCGACGGCATGGGCGGCCACGCCGGTGGTGACATCGCCAGCCGCACCGCGGTGGATGCCGTGGCCGCCACCATCGCCGGCCATGACCGTGCGCATGAGCGCATGGCGGAGGAGGAAAGGGCAGCGGGCGCCGCCTCATTGGCCCGTACCGCCGTCGTGGCTGCCAACCGCCGCATCCACGCCCTGAACCGGCAGCGCGGGTTCCCCGACGGAAGGGGCATGGGCACCACGCTGGTGGGGCTCTGGCGCGTGCCGGGAACAGGGCAGCCGGGAACAGGGCGGATTGTCGTCTTCCACGCGGGAGACAGCCGCCTGTACCGGCTGCGCGACGGCGAACTGCGCTTGCTGACGCGCGATCACAGCCTTTACCAGGTCTGGCTGGACAACGGACGGCGCGGACCCGCGCCCCATCGCAACATCATCATCCGCGCGCTGGGCACCGGGGACCAACTGGAGCCGGACGTGACCCTTCACGATCTGGCCCCAGACGATCTTTACCTACTGTGTTCGGACGGTTTGACCGGTGTCGTGCCGGAAGGCGTGATCCAACGGACGCTGACCCAGCAGCCACGGCCCGCGGCGGAAGACGCCTGCGCCCGGTTGATCGATCTCGCCAATGGGGCGGGCGGACCGGACAACATCACCATCATCCTGGCCCGCTTCGTCCTTGCTTCGGCTTGAACGCCGCGCCCGCTCAAGGCGCTTTGGTCTTCAGAAAGCGTGCGGTTGCCAGAGTTCCCGGAGCGGCACCGTCCAGGGCCTGTTTCAGGGTGGGCAGGTAGGACGCCGCCGTCTCGGCTTCGGGCCGCGGTGACGCGAAAAGCGGCGCGGGACTTGCGATCACGACGATCAGCTCATGACCGAAGGGTGGACCGATGGTCCAGAATCGGCCCCCGCCACCGCGTTCGCCAAGCCTGCGGACCGCGCCGGAGTCGACCCGGCTGCTGATTTCCAGGGGATTGGGCAGAAGATGGATCACATTGCCGTCCGACGTGAAGTAATCCACCTGTAGATGCGCGGGGAAATCAGGGGCCGAGACATCGAACACCAACTCCTGCCCGCCCTTGAACGGTGCGGCGCCGGCCTCGAAACGAACGGCCAAGGGGGTCGCGGCGGCGGCATTGGCGGCACGGAACGAGCCGATCAGGGTCAGCGGCTCGCAAAGGGCAGGGGGAGCCTGCTCGACATCGACCGCGGCCCGTTGCCCAGCGAAGAAGTCCTGGGCGAGCAGCGCAAGGCTGTTCGGGTCGGTGTCGCCCGCCGAAAGGCCGGAGATCGCCAACCTCTGGTCCTTGCCGACGGCAACGTCCAGTTCGGCGCAATGAAACTCCGACAGGGCGGCACGCAGGGCCGACAGGTCGGGCGCGGCTGGTGTGGCCGGAACCGGCGGATCGCCCGTTGTCGCAGGCGCCGGATGTGCGGCGGGCGGGGCTTGGCCTTCGACTGGTTCGGCGGCGACGGCATGGGCGGGCCAGACGGTCGCTGCTGCGAAAGCGGCTCCGGTCATGGCGGAGAGCAACGCCGCGGCGCATCGCAATCTCCAAGTCGTCCGCGCCTGCGCGTTCTTCACCAGAACCTGACCGTTGGGTATAAACTGTGGTTTATGTAGCGTGCATTTCGGGCATCGCCAAGGGAGGAGGCACCGTGCCGACGTGGGACATCGTCAGTCATATAATCTATATTATGGAAAATAAAGCCGGAACGAAGGGAGCAGGGCACCAATCCGACCCTTCCGGCGTTCCGGCCGTTGGACTATCGTCTCGGCTCGCGTTTCCCCGTCCGTTCCCGTCGATGAAGGCTGCGCCTTATGGCTCGTTCCTCGTGGCTTTTCGGTCCCGCGTTGTCGCTCTGCCTGATCCCGGTTTCCGCTCTGGCCCAGATGCCGGACCAGACATTGGATTGCACCAAGCCGGCCAGCCGAGCCGAGCGGACCGTCTGCGCCAGCGCCGATCTGAAGGTCGCCGCGGAAGATGTGGCGACGCTTCTGCGCGACACGCTGGGCAACACGCCGGTCGATGGCCGCGATTCCGTCGAGCGTGCGCAGAAGGCATTCCTGACCGAACGTGACGGCGCTTGCCCCGACAAATCCTCCATTCCGGCTTGCCGGGGCCTGTATGAGAAGCGCGCCGCCGATCTCGCCGCCCAGAACTCCGCGTCCCAGAAGAAGCTGGCCGCGATCGTCGCCGGCATTCCAAAGGACCCCAAGGCCGCCGCAGCCGCGCTCCAGCGTTACGATGGCGCCGCCGCCAAGGCGTGGCTGGTCTACCTTTACCAGAGCGGCACCGTGCCGGTGGCGGACAAGGACTCCACGCTGCGCAAACTGGTGGACGATATCCTGAACCGGCATCTTCAGAAAGACCCGTATCTCTCTGAGGAAATGAACAATCTCGGCGATGTGCCGAGCGCCCCTCTGGGCACCGCGCTTTTCTTCCTGCGCCATGTCCTGTCCACCACGGAGATGGACGCGCCTTGCTTCCTCTTCACCAGGCACGGACAGCCGGCGTTCGAGGCCTTCGGCGCCTTCTGGGGCAACGCCCGCGACGAGACGCCCGGTCCGTGCCGCCCACCCTCGTCGGTGTTCGATCTGCCGGAATGGAAAGCGGTGTCCACCCACATGGACCCGGCCATCGAACCGGCTCTCGCGGAGCGCGGGAGCATCCGCCACGGCTATGAGCGCCAGTTCGAGGTGGACGACCTGCAGGCATCGCTGGTCCCCAGCACCCTTCTGGAAGCCCCCATATCCGCCGAAGCCCGGAAGATGGCCGAGCAGCGCGGGAAAGCCGTGGCCGCCTTCCGCTCCTGGAAGGACTTCGACGTCTGGCCGGAGGCGGAGTACCGGGCCACGGTCGCGGCCTTGCCCGCTGCGATCGCTGCGACATCAAAGCTTTACAGGGAGAGGTTCAAGCTGCTTCCGCAGACGGCCGATCAGGCCGCGAAGGCCGCCGGGGACCGGTTCATCGCCGGGCGGCTGGGCCTCATCATGCCGGACGATTGATGGCCGCCCTGCCCTGTCCGGCATCAGAGGCCGGCGGCGGCAGGATCAAAGCTCGATGACGAGTCCGTCGTAGGCGGGCTCGACACCGGGGGGCAGAAGGCGGCGGACCGTGTCGTAATCCATGGTCTGATCCATGTGCGTCAGATAGGCCCGCTTCGGCCGCACCCGCGCGATCCATTCCAGCGTCAGGGCAAGATGAGCATGGACCGGATGCGGTGGCTCCACGCGGGCGCAGTCCACCACCCACACCTCAATGCCGTCCAACGCCGCGAAGGCGGCTTCATCCAATCTCACAACATCGGTCGAATAAGCAAATTTATCAAAGCGGTAGCCAAAGGTCTTCATGTAGCCGTGGTCCTGCTCGAACGGCACGATCCGATGGCCACGCACTTCGAACGGGCCTTCCACGGCATGGGATGTCAGCACCGGTCGGTAGAAAGGATCGCCCGGGCGCAACGGTTCGAAGCAATAGGTGAAGCGCCGGCGCAACTCGGCAAGATCCTCGGCGCCGCCATAGACATCGATGGGGGCGTGCATCATCCGGCACAGCTCCCGCAATTCGTCGATGCCGTGCGAATGGTCGGCGTGCTGGTGGGTCCACAAGACCGCGTCGAGCCGCCGCACATCGGCGTCGAGAAGCTGCCGGCGCAGATCCGGAGAGGTGTCGACCAGGACACCGACCCCGCCCTGCCCCGTTCCCCGCTCCCACTCCACCAGGACGGATGGCCTCAACCGGTGGTTCCTGGGGTTCGCCGGGTCACAGGCCCCCCAGCCGAGGCCGATCACGGGAACGCCCCGCGAGCCGCCGCAGCCGAGGATCGTGACCCGCTGAGACGTCATGCGGCGGCCTGCTGGGCCGTGCCGGCGCGCGGGAACAGGCGGAAGAAGTTCTCGGTCGATATCCGCGCCAGTTCCGCCGCATCCACGCCCTTCACCTCCGCGACGCAGGCCGCAGTGTGGGCGACGTAGGCCGGCTCGTTGCGCTTGCCGCGGAACGGCACCGGCGCCAGATAGGGCGCGTCCGTCTCCACCAGAATCCGGTCCAGCGGGACGTCCTTCACGATGGCGCGGAGATCCTCCGACTTCTTGAAGGTGACGATGCCGGACAGGGAGATGTGGAAGCCGAAATCCAGAGCCTCTTCAGCGAGTTGCCGCCCGGAGCTGAAGCAATGCAGCAAGCCGTTGACCGGCTCTCCGGCGGCTTCCTCACGGATGATCCGCATGGTGTCGTCGTCGGCGTCGCGGGTGTGCACGATCAGCGGCAGGCCGGTTTCCAGGCTGGCGCGGATGTGCCGGCGGAAGCACTCCTGCTGAACGTCCCGCGGGCTCTTGTCGTAGAAGTAATCGAGCCCGGTCTCGCCCAATCCGATCACCTTCGGGTGGCTGGACAGCTCGACGAGGCGCTCGACGGTCACTCCGGCGATCTCCTCCGCCGCCTGATGCGGATGGACCCCCAGGGAGCACAGCACGTCGTCGTACCGCTCCGCGACCGCCAGAATCCGGTCGAACCGCGACAGGTAGGTGCAGATGGTCACCATCCGACCCACCCCCGCCTGCCGGGCGCGGTCGACGACCGCGTCCAGCTCCTCGGCGAAATCGGGGAAGTCGAGATGGCAGTGGCTATCGACCAGCATCGTTTCTCAGCTCTTCGCTTCGTCCACATAGCGCGGGAACACGCCCTGCGGCGTGGGCAGCGGCGTGCCGGGGACCAACGCCCCGCCCGCCCCCAGCCGGTCGAACCCGCGGGCGTCCGGCCCCTGCGCCAACTGGTCCAGGATCTTGGCCGAAGCCTCCGGCATGATCGGCTGGGTCAGGATGGCGAGGTGGCGGATGGTCTCGGCCAGCACGTACAGCACCGTGGCCATGCGCGCCGGATCGGTCTTCTTCAGCGCCCAGGGCGCCTGTTCGTCCACATAGCGGTTGCCGTCGCCGATCACCGACCAGATGGCGTCCAGCGCCTTGTGGAAGGACTGCGACTGGATTTCCGCACGAACGATGGGCAGCAGATTGTGAGCGGCCCCCAGCAGAGCGTTGTCGGCGTCGGTGAAGGCGCCGGGCTGCGGCACGGCCGCTCCGCAATTCTTGCCGATCATCGACAGCGAACGCTGGACGAGGTTTCCGTAATCGTTGGCGAGATTGCCGTTGATCCGCTGCACCATCTGCTTGTGCGAGAAGTCGCCGTCGTTGCCGAAGGGCACCTCGCGCAGCAGGAAATAGCGGGTCTGGTCCAGGCCGTAGGTGTTGACCAGCGTCTCCGGCGCGATGACGTTGCCCAGCGACTTCGACATCTTCTGGCCTTCGATGGTCCACCAGCCATGCGCGAAGACGCGCTTCGGCGGAGCCAGCTTGGCCGCCATCAGGAAGGCCGGCCAATAGACCGCGTGGAAGCGAAGGATGTCCTTGCCCACCATGTGCAGGTTTGCGGGCCAGTACTTGGCGTATTCGCCGCCCTCGTCCGGGAAGCCGACCGCGGTGATGTAGTTGGCCAGGGCGTCCAGCCACACGTACATGATGTGGTCGGGATTGCCCGGCACCGGGATGCCCCACTTGAAGGTGGTGCGGCTGACCGAAAGGTCCTTAAGCCCCGACTTCACGAAGGCGACGACCTCGTTGCGCTTGCCGGCGGGGGCGATGAAGTCCGGGTTCTGCTCGTAGAACTCCAGCAAGCGGTCCTGCCAGGCCGACAGGCGGAAGAAGTAGGACGGCTCTTCCACCCACTCGCACTCGGCGCCGGTCGGAGCGATCTTCTTGCCCGATGGCGACGTGGTCAGCTCATCCTCGCCGTAGAAGGCCTCGTCGCGCACCGAATACCAGCCGGCATAGCTGCCGAGATAGATCTCGCCGGCGGACTCCAGACGGCGCCACAGTTCCTGCACCGACGCGATGTGCCGCGGCTCCGTCGTGCGAATGAAATCGTCGTTGGAGAAGTTCATGAGCGACACGAGATCGCGGAAGTTCTTCGACACGCGGTCGGTGAACTCCTGCGGCGCGATCCCGGCGTTCATGGCGGATTTCTCCACCTTCTGGCCGTGCTCGTCGGTGCCGGTGAGGAACTTCACGTCGTAGCCGTCCAGCCGCATGAAACGGGCCAGCACGTCGCAGGCGAGCGTGGTGTACGCATGCCCGATGTGGGGCACGTCGTTCACGTAGTAGATCGGAGTCGTCAGGTAGAAGGTCTTCGACCCGGTCATGTCAGCGGCTCTCCCGAGAATGCGCCGGCCCGGCATCTCGCCGGTCCGGTGGAGCATGGTGTGTTGTCGTACGTGTTAATTAGCAGCCGCTTCCAGCGTCGCCAAGGCGTTCAGGACCACCTGTTTGCGGTCGAGATTGGCGGATTCCGCACGGGCGAACTGGCGTTGGACCTTTTCCCACACCTCCACCCAACGTTCAAGGCCGCGGGCGTTGGCCAGACGGGTCATCAGGGCGGCCTCCCCGGCCACCACCTCCGCCGGCCAGGCCCCGCGCGCCAGAGATCGGACGAAGCGTGCCAGCCACCAGACAAGCAGGTCGGTTGCCGTCTCGTACAGCCCGTCGTCCTGCTTGCGGGTCAGCTTGTCGCCGAAGGCGTGGGCCGCGGTGATGTCCAGTCGCGGCAGGGTGCCGAGCAACCCGACTAGTTCCCGGTACAGGTCCAGCCCGCCGGCCTCCGCCAGCCCGATGGCCCGGCCGATGCTGCCCTCCGACAGCCGGGCGAGCGCCGCCCGGTCCTCATCGCCCAGGTCGGGACGATGCTGCATCAGAAGGTTGATGACCGTTTCTTCAGGAAGAGGTTGAAGCGTGAGCTTCCGGCAGCGCGAGCGGATGGTGGGCAGCATGCCGCCGGGATTATCGCTGACCAACAGCAACAGGGCGCCGGGAGGCGGCTCTTCCAAAATCTTAAGAATAGCGTTCAAGCCACTGAGATTCATGCGATCCGCGCCGTCGATCACCGCCACCCGCCAACCTCCCTCGGCGGCGGTCTTGCGCAGGAAGGGGCCGATCTTGCGCACGTCGTCCACGGCGATGTCGCGCTTCAAGCGGTCACGCTTTTCGTCGCGCTGGCGCTCCACGGTCAGCAGGTCGGCATGCCCGCCCGATGCCACGCGGCGGAAGACCGGAGCATCCGCGGGCAGCGCCAGCGAGGCCGGCGGCGGCGGCGCGCCGAACAGGCCCGCGTCGGGCGGTTCGTGTCCCTGGGACAGGACGAAGCGGGCGAAGCGGAAGGCCAGCGTCGCCTTGCCGATCCCCGGCGGTCCACCGATCAGCCATGCGTGCGGCAGCCGCCCGGAATTCCAGGCGTCCAGCAACAGGCGCTCGGCCTCCACGTGACCGGTAAGGTAAGGGTTGCGGCGCGGGGAGAGGGTGTCCTCCTCCGCAACCGGCTCGGGCGCGCGGGCTCGGCTCACCTCAGGACACTCCCAGACGGCGCGTCACGCTGTCCAGAATGGCCGCTTGGACCGTCTCGACGGGGTGTGTCGCGTCGATCACCACACAACGCTCCGGCTCCCGCGCGGCGATGTCCAGAAAGCCGTCCCGCAGGCGGCGATGAAAGGCAATGTCCATGCGCTCGTAGCGGTCCTCCCCGCCACGGCGGGCGGCGGCACGGGCCAGCCCGTCCTCCACCGGCAGGTCGAGGATCAGCGTCAGGTCGGGCCGGAAGTCACCCAGCGCGGCCCCCTGAAGCGTAGCAATCAGCTCGCGCCCCAAACCCAGCCCATAGCCCTGGTAGGCCATGGTGCTGTCGAGGAAGCGGTCGCAGACGACCCAGTGCCCCGCCTTCAGCGCCGGCCAGACGGTGCGTTCCAGATGGTCGCGGCGGGCAGCGGTGTGCAGCAGCGCCTCGGTCACCGGTCCCCAGCGCCCGGTTTCGCCGGACACCAGAAGGTTGCGGATGTCCTCCGCGCCGGAGGAGCCGCCGGGCTCGCGGGTCAGCACGACCTTCTTCCCGCAGGCGACCAGCGCGTCGGCGAGCAGGCGGATCTGGGTGGTCTTGCCCGCCCCTTCCCCACCCTCCAGCGTGATGAACCGCCCGCGCGTCATGGTCTGCTCCCGATGGTGAGGTGGCCCGCCCTTTGCCGAACTCCGGCGGGGACGGGCCGGCTTACACCAATCAGCTCGCCCCGAAAATGAGGAACTTCGCGGCCGCGAGGGCGCGGCCCACGAAGCCCAGCTTCTCCACGTCCTGGGCGGCGACCACCGGGAACTCCTTGCCGGGGAAGCCGGGGGCGGACACCACCACCTTGCCCACCACGTCGCCCTTCTTCACCGGAGCGGCCACCGGGGCGTTGCTGACCAGCGAAACCTTCATGCTGCCGCGGTCGGCGCGAGCCATGGTGACCTTCATGTCCTCAGGCACGGTGACCGGAACCGCGTCCTGGGCGCCCAGCCAGACCGGCACCTGATCCACCGTCTCTCCCGTCTTGAACAGGGCGTAGGTGGCGAACTCCCGGAAGCCCCATTCGATCAGGCGGGCCGATTCGTCGGCGCGGGCCTGCATGTTGGGAAGCCCGTTGACCACCAGGACGAGGCGCCGCCCCTCCCGCTCCGCCGAGGCGGTCAGGCCATAGCCGCCGGCATCGGTGTGGCCGGTCTTCATGCCGTCCACATCCATGCCGCGGTAGAGCAGCGGGTTGCGGTTGCCCTGGTTGATGCCGTGGTACTTGAACTCCCGGATCGAGTAATAGTGGTAGTACTCCGGGAAATCGCGGATCAGCCGCTCCGCCAGGATCGAGAGGTCGCGGGCGGTCATGTAGTGGTTCGCGTCGGGCCAGCCCGTGGAGTTGGTCAGGTTGGTGTCCTTCAGCCCCAGTTCACGGGCGCGCTTGTTCATGCGCTCCGCGAAGGCCGATTCGGACCCGGCCAGCCCCTCGGCGAAGACGATGCAGGCGTCGTTGCCCGACTGCACGATCACGCCCTTGATCAGATCGTCGACCTTGATGTTGTTGTGCAGTTCCACGAACATCTTTGAGCCCTGCATCCGCCACGCGCGTTCCGACACCGGCAGCGTGCTTTCCAGCGTCAGGCGGCCTTCCTTGATCGCATCGAAGACCATGTACATCGTCATGATCTTGCTCATCGAGGACGGTGCCATGCGCTGGTCCGGACTCTTCTCGAACAGCACGGTGTTCGAGGTGATATCGACCAGGATCGCCTGCTTGGCGATGGTTTCGATGCTGGCGGCGTGAGCCACCGGCCCCACCCCCGCCGCGAACAGCGCGACCGCGAGGCCCATGGCGAAACGGGTGCGGGCAACGCGGGTGCGGACGACAGCGACCATGACAACTCCCTTCGAAACGCGGACTGGACAGGACTGAGGAACGGGACAAAGCGCGGACTTGGCTCTGTGCGGGTGATCAATCAACCACGATTTTGGCTTCGGTAAGGCCGGCTTGAATGATCTGGTTCAAAACGGCGTCGGCGGACTCGACGCTGGCCAGCGGCCCCACCCGCACGCGCTGCAACCGCTGCCGGCCGGAGACGGTCTGCGTGACCTGCGCCTGCTGGCCGAGCGCGGCCAGACGGGCGCGCACACGGGTGACATTGTCCTGGCTGCCGAAGGCGCCGACCTGGACATAGATCTGCTCATAGGGCTTCACCGGCAATTCGGCGACCACAGGAGCCGGGACGAAGCGCCCGTCCACCATGTCGCCGGGCACGGTCGTCGGCGGCGGAACCGGGGCGCGGCTGACCGCGGCGGGGGTCGGACGCGCGGCGCCGGCCACCTCCACCGAGTTGCGCGGGGCGGCCTTCGGCGGCGGACCTTCCAGTTCGGCCAGAATGGGCGCGGGGGTGCCCTGGCGGGCCGCTGCGGCGATGGCGCGGCTTTCCTCCGCCAGGATCTGCACGCGCACCTTGGCCGTGCCCGTGCCTTCAAACCCCAGCAGTTGCGCGCCGCGCCGCGACATATCGATGATTCGCCCGTTGGCGTAAGGGCCGCGATCGTTGATGCGAACGACCAGCGACCGGCCATTGTCGAGATTGGTGACGCGCACGAGGCTTGGCATCGGCAAGGTCTTGTGCGCGGCGGTCAGTTCATTCTGGTCGTAAACCTCGCCGTTGGCGGTGACCTTTTGGTGGAATCCCGGCCCGTACCAGGAGGCGATCCCGGTTTCGCTGTAGGTGTAATCCTCGGCGGGATAGTACCAGACGCCGTTGACCTGATAGGGCTTGCCCATCTTGTAGACGCCGCTGCGCGGCAATCCGGACGCGGATGGCGCGGGCGGTGCGGAGGCGCAGGCGGCGAGCGTCAGCACCCCGGCGAGCACCACAGCCCCCCTCAGCATATGCGCGCGCCGCATCACACCACCCCGCTATATCTGGTGGCGCCACTCTAGCCGAGTTACCTCCGCACGCCAACCGCCGACCATCCGTCAGGACGCCGGCTGTGCCGCGCTGCGATCCGGGCCGGGGCCGGGGAACAGCGAGTCGGTGCGCCCCATCAGGCGGTAGGCGACGAGGCCGATCCATTCGCGGACGGGGTCCTGCAGGGCGTCGATCTGCTTGTCGAACTCAAACCGGAAGAAGGGCCGGCCGCCGAAGCGGGTGCGGTAGTCGACCGGGTAGGCGATCACCTCCCAGCCGACCTGCCGGAAGATGCCGACGGACCGCGGCATGTGCATGGCCGACGTCACCAGAATCCAGGTCTCCCCTGGCTTCGGCTGGACGATCCGCTGGCTGAACAGGGCGTTCTCCCAGGTGTTGCGGGATTCGTTCTCGAAGATCACGCCGTCCGGGTCGATCCCGGTCTGCCGCAGCGCGCCGCGGATGGCCACATCCTCCCGCAGGTCCATGGCGTCCTGCGCCATCAGCCGCCCCGAACCGCCGGTGAAGACGGCTTTCGCCTGGGGGTAGCGGCGGATCAGCTCGGCAAAGCCCAGAATCCGTTCCGCCGCGTCGTTGACGGACGGTTCGCCGCGGTCGCGGGCGATCGGCGGGTTCACGGCCCCGCCCAGCATGATGATGCCGTCCACCCGCTCCGGCAGGTCCGGACGGGGGAAGCGTTCCTCCAGCGGCAGGGCGACCAGGGAGGCGATCGGCGTGACCATGACGATGACGAAGCCCACCGCCGCCACCGCGACCAGCCGCCGCCCCCAATGGGCCAGACGGCGGATGAACAGCAACAGCGTTCCGGCGGCCAGGGTCAGCACCAGAAAATTGCCCGGCGAAACCAGGAGCCACAGCAGCTTCGACAGCACGAAGGACAACGGCCGACCTCCCCTTTCGATTTTCCGTGGTTCCTAGATACGGGCGTTCGCGCCCGCTGCCCAGGGGGATTGCACGGTAACGAATCCGCCATGAAAGCGTAACAGGGGCGTCTCCGGCGGCGGGTAAGGTCCGCGGCGCAACCGAGGATTTCCCGCCCATGCTGTCGAACATCTCCATCGGCACGCGAATCGCGCTGCTGGTCGCCGCGTCCGTGGTCACCTTGGGCCTTCTGGGGGGCACCGTCACCGTCGGCGCCCAGCGCATGTTCGAGGCGACCGCCGAGCTGGACCAGTTCCGTGACGCCTACGAACACACCGCCGCCATCGAACGCCGGGCCAGCCGTCTGCGCTTCCAGGCCCTGCGCTTCGTAGCCGACCGGGACGAGGCCGCGGCCAACGCCTTTGCGAAGAACGCGGCGGAAGCCTCCCGTCTGCTGGACGATCTCAAGCTGCGCGGTGCGGAACGCCTGCCGAAGGGGGAGCTGGACAACCTGTCCCAGGGCATCGGCACGCTGAAGGAGCGGTTCTCGTCCGTCGTCGCGCGGGCGAGGGAACTGGGGTTGTCCGACGACAGCGGTCTGCGCGGTGTCCTGCGCGCCTCGGCTCGCGCCATCGAGGACGAGTTGAAGCAGTGGCCGAACGCCGACAAGCTGACGGGCCGCATGGAATCCATGCGGAAGATGGAGAAGGACTTCATCATCTACAGCGACGAATCGCTGCTGTCCGGCCATCGCAAGGCCTTCAACGAGTTCACCTTCTTCCTGGCCGATTCGGGCCTGGACGCGACGACCCAGACCAAGCTGGAAAAGCTGGCCCGCACCTACCGCACCGACCTGGGCCGCTTCGTGGACGCCACCAAGGCGTTCCGTGCGGAGGTGCAGACCTTCAACGACGCCTTCCAGGCCATGGTCCCGCGTTTCGAGGCCCTGCTGGAAACGGCCAACGCCGGCATGGCCGGTGCCGTGGAGACCCAGAACCGGGTGCGCGGCGAGGTGATCGCCAGCGTGCTTCAGGTCGGCTCGATCCTGCTGATCGGCTTCGCGGTCATCAGCCTGCTCGTCGCGCGCAGCATCACCCGGCCCCTCCGCCTGATCGAAGGCGTGATGGAGCGGCTGGCCGGAGGAGACCGCACGGCAACCGTTCCGGAAACCGGGCGACGCGACGAGATCGGCGCGATGGCCCGTGCGGTCAGCGTGTTCAAGGAGAATCTTCAGCGCACGCATGAACTGGAACAGGAGGCCCGCCGGGCCGAACGGCGGGCGGAGGAGGAGCGGGAAAGCGCGCTGCGCGCCATCGCCCACGACTTCGATTCGGCCTTCGGGCGCGTGCTGCACACCGTCGGGCATGCCGCCGACCAGATCCGCAACGGTGCCCATATCCTGCGCGACACCGCGGAGAAGATGAAGGAACAGGCGCTCGACACGTCGGAGAAGGCGGAGCGGACGTCCGAGGTGGTCGGCATCGTCAACGACGTGTCGCGCACCCTCTCCGCCTCCATCGGGGAGATCGGGGGGCGCGTGAGCACCTCCAGCACGGCCATCCGCCGCGCGGTGGACCACGCCCGGCAGAGTGACTCGGCGGTTGCCGCGCTGGCCGACAGCTCGCAGCGGATCGGGGAGATCGTGCGGCTCATCAACGACATCGCCGGACAGACGAACCTGCTTGCTCTGAACGCGACCATCGAGGCGGCGCGGGCCGGCGAGGCCGGCAAGGGGTTTGCCGTCGTCGCGTCGGAGGTGAAAGTGTTGGCCAACCAGACCGCCAAGGCGACGGAGGACATCGCCGGGCAGGTCAGCGCCATTCAGGACGCCACCGGCTCCGTCGTCGAGGCGATCCGCGCCATCCGGACGACGGTCGAGGAGGTGGCCCATCTGTCGGAGGACGTCTCCGCAGCCGTCCGCGACCAGTTGGAGCAGACGGAGGAGATCGTCGGCGCCGTGGGCCGCGCCAACGACAACACCCACGAGGTGACCGAAAGCGTCAGCACCATGGCGATCACCGCCGCGGAAACCGGCAAGTCGGCCATCGAGATGATCTACTCCGCCGCCCAGTTGGCGGACGAGCTTCGGCAACTCGAAGCCGACGCCGACCGGTTCGTATCCTCGATCAAGCTGTAACGCGGCCTTCAACGAAAAAATAAGGGCAGGAGCCGAAGCCCCTGCCCTTTCTCGTTTTTTGGTCTGGATGACCGGCCTTACGCGGCCAGCATCTCCAGCGCCTTCTGCAGCTTTTCGCGGGCCTGCTCCGCGGTGTCGCGGCGGTCACGCTGCTCCTCGATCACCTCTTCCGGCGCCTTGGCGACGAACTGCTCGTTCGACAGCTTGGCGTCGATCTTCCTGATCTCGCCGGACAGCTTCTCGATCTCCTTGGTCAGGCGCGCGCGCTCCTTCTCAAGGTCCACGATGCCTTCCAGCGGCAGGATCAGCGTGGTTTCGTCCAGAACCGCCTGGACGGCGCTCTTCGGCACCGGTCCGGACAGCGGCTCGGCGCTGGCGAGACGGCCCATGCGCAGAATCAGGTCGCGGTGCGTGTCCAGCCGCTTCAGGCTTTCCGGACCGGCGTCCTTCAGCTTCAGCTCGATCTGCGCCGCGGGCGGCACGTTCATCTCCGACCGCATGGAGCGGACCGAGGAGATCAGCCGCACCACCCAATCCATCTCGTCGCGGGCGGCGGCGTCGATCAGCTCCGTGCCGTGATCCGGCCAGTGGGCGGAGATCAGGCGGTTCGCCCGGTCGGCGGAAAGCTGTTCCCACAGCTCCTCCGTGATGAAGGGCATCAGCGGGTGGAGCATGTGCAGGATCTCGTCCAGCACCCAGGCGGTGGTCGCCCGCGTCTCCGCGATGGCCGCCTCGTCCGCGCCGTTCAGGATCGGCTTGGTGAACTCCAGATACCAGTCGCAGAAGGTGCCCCAGGTGAAGGCGTAGGCGGTGTTGGCGGCCTCGTTGAACTTGTAGGCGTCGATGGACTCGCCGACCTTCTTCGCCGCCTCCGCCAGGGCGCCGACGATCCAGCGGTTGACCGTCTGGGTCAGCCCGACCGGCTTGAAGCCGGGGACCGGGGCCACGCCGTTCATCTGGGTGTAGCGCGCGGCGTTCCACAGCTTCGTCGCGAAGTTGCGGTAGCCCTCCACGCGGCTGACCGCCAACTTGATGTCGCGGCCCTGGGCGGCCATGGCCGTCAGGGTGAAGCGCAGCGCGTCGGTGCCGTACTGGTCGATCAGGTCCAGCGGGTCGATGACGTTGCCCTTGGACTTCGACATCTTCTGGCCCTTCTCGTCGCGGACCAGGGCGTGGATGTAGACCGTCCGGAAGGGCACGTCCTTCATGAAGTGCAGACCCATCATCATCATCCGGGCGACCCAGAAGAAGATGATGTCGAAGCCCGTCACCAGCACGTCGGTCGGGTAGTAGCGCGCCAGTTCCGGAGTCTCGTCCGGCCAGCCCAGCGTGGAGAAGGGCCACAGGGCCGACGAGAACCAAGTGTCCAGCACGTCCTGGTCGCGGGTCAGCTCCACGTCCTTGCCGTAATGGGCCTTGGCCGCGGCGATGGCCGCCTCCTCGGTCTCCTCGACGAAGAAATGGCCGTCCGGCCCGTACCAGGCGGGAATCTGATGGCCCCACCAGATCTGGCGGCTGATGCACCAGGGCTGGATGTTGCGCATCCATTCGAAATAGGTGTTCTCCCACTGCTTGGGCACGAACACGGTCTTGCCGGTCTCCACCGCTTCGATGGCCGGCTTGGCGAGCGTGGCGGCGTCCACATACCACTGGTCGGTCAGCCAGGGCTCGATGGCGACTCCGGAGCGGTCGCCGTGCGGGACCATGTGGGTGTGCGGCTCGATCTTCTCCAGAAGACCCAGCGCCTCAAGCTCCGCCACGACCTTCTTGCGCGCCTCGTACCGGTCGAGCCCGCGATAGGCCTCCGGAACCTCGTCGCCGGTGATGCGCGCGTCGCGGTCCATGATGTTGATGGCCGCGAGGTTGTTCCGCCGTCCGACCTCGAAGTCGTTGAAGTCGTGGGCCGGGGTGATCTTCACCGCACCCGAGCCGGTCTCCGGGTCGGCGTACTCGTCGCCGACGATGGGGATCAGGCGCCCGACCAGCGGCAGCACCACGTTCTTGCCGATCAGATCCTTGTAGCGCTCATCCTCCGGATGGACGGCGACGCCGGTGTCGCCCAGCATGGTTTCCGGGCGCGTGGTGGCGACGACGATGAAGCGGTCCGACTCGCCCTCGATCGGGTAGCGGAAGTGCCAGAGGTTGCCCTTGATCTCCTTCTGCTCGACCTCAAGGTCAGAGATGGCGGTGTGCAGCTTGGGGTCCCAGTTGACCAGCCGCTTGTCCTTGTAGATCAGGCCCTGCTTGTGCAGTTCCACGAACACCTTGCGGACGGCGCGGCTCAGCCCCTCGTCCATGGTGAAGCGCTCGCGCGGCCAGTCGGGCGAGGCTCCCAGGCGGCGGAGCTGGCGGGTGATGGTGCCGCCCGATTCGGCCTTCCACTCCCACACCTTGTCGATGAAGGCGTCGCGGCCGAAGTCGTGGCGCGTCTTTCCTTCCTTGGCGAGATTCCGCTCCACGACCATCTGCGTCGCGATGCCGGCGTGGTCGGTGCCCGGCTGCCACAGGGCATCGCGCCCGCGCATGCGGTTGTAGCGGGTCAGCACGTCCTGGAGCGTGAAGGTCAGCGCGTGGCCCATGTGCAGGCTGCCGGTCACGTTCGGCGGCGGCATCATGATGGTGTAGGGCTTTCCGTTCGACTCGGTCTTCGCCGCGAACGCGCCCGACTCTTCCCACAGCCGGTAGTGCTTTTCCTCGACCTCGGCGGGCCGGTACGTCTTTTCCAACATCACCAGGAACTTTCGCTTACGAATTCAATCGGAATGCGTGGCGTGCACAACGCCGCTCAGAATTTCTGGGACCGCCGGATCATCCGGTCGATTTCCTGCTGCACCAGCCGTTCGACGATGGTCGGCAGGTTCTCGTCCAACCATTCCTTCAGCAGCGGCTTCAACAGCTCGCGCACCACTTCCTCCACGGTGCGGATGCCGACCGGCATCGGACCGATGGACAGATCGTCGCCGAGCTGGCGCGCCAGATGCGTGAAGTGGTGGGACGACTCCTCCGCCACACGGCGGGAAATCAGCCCGTCGTCGAGATCCGACGGGCGGATGCGCGGCCGAGGCGGCGGCGGCTCGTCGTCGTCGAAGTCGTCGAAGGCCGGCGCCGGACGCCGCGCCGCGGGCCGCGGCGGGGGCGGTTCGGGTTCCGGCTCGTGGAAGGCCGGTTCCGGGTCCAGCGAGAAGGACGGCTCGTCGCGCCAGGGATCGGGCTCCGGCTCCTCGGGCTCCTCCCGCCCGTCGTCCTGGAGCATCTGGGTGAGTTCCAGGACGTCGTCGTCATCGTCCTCCATGGGAGGCGGTGGCGGCGGTGGAGGGGGCGGTGGCGGCGGAGGAGGAGGTGGAGGGGGGGGCGGAGGGGGCGCCGCTTCCGCCTTCGCGGGTTCGCCGTCCTCCGAGATGATGCGGCGGATGGAGGCGAGGATCTCCTCCATCGACGGTTCTTGCTGGCCTTTATCGCTCATCGTGGCAAACCCGGGGACGTCATCCTGACCCGGACACTAGGGCAGGACTGGGTAAAAAGCCACCAGACAAAAACGGCCCGCCGAAGCGGGCCGTTTCGAACATCCTGAATCGAACAGCCCGGAGCGTTCACTCCGGCACGCCGGTTCCGATCCACTTGTTCCGCACCTGCTTGTAGTGCGTGTCCGCGTCGTAATACTGGACCGGCAGGTTGAGCTGCCGCGCCGTCAACTGGCCGATGGCACCGAGGACCGTGAAGGCCTGGACCATCTCCGTCCGCTGTGCGCGGACGAGGTTGACGCGGGCGTTGAGCAGTTCCTGCTCCTGGTTCAGCACGTCCAGCACGGTGCGGGACCCGACCTGGGCTTCCTGACGCACGCCTTCCAACGCGATCTCGGCGGCCCGGATCTGGGAGTTGTAGGACTCGATGCTCGCCCGCGCGGCCTGAAGGCCCTGCCACGCGCTGATCGCCGCCTCGACCGCCTGACGGCGGGTGTCGTCGATCTGCAGGCGGGCCTGATTCGCGGTGTGCTTCGCCTCGCGGGTCAGCGCTTCCGGCAGGCCGGCCTGATAGAGCGGGATGGTGATCTGGGCGGTGAGCTGCGCGCCGTCCTGCCGCTTGATGTCGATGCCCGACGAACGGCCCGCGTCGATGGTGCGGTTCGCCTGGGCCGACAGGTTGGCCGACGGAAGCAGGCGGCCGAACTGCTGGTCCACCGCCTCGCGCTGGGCCGCTTCGGTGTAGGAGGCGGACAGCACCGACGGGTTGTTGGAGCGGGCCATCTCGACCACTTCGTCCAGCGTTGCCGGCAGCTTGAACTTCGGCTTCGGAGCCTTCAGCTTGCCGGGCATCGAGCCGACGACGCGCTCGTAAGTCGCGCGCGACGCCTGGAGCGTCCCTTCGGCGGAGATGCGGGCGGCGATGGAGGCGGCCAGGCGCGATTCGGACTGGCTGACGTCGGTGCGGGTGTACTCGCCGACGCGGAAGCGGTCGCGTGCGGCATCCAACTGGCGGCGCAGCACCTGCTCGTTGTTGGCCTGAAGTTCCAGCACCGCCTGGTTCTGCACGACGTCCAGATAGGCCGCCGCGGCGTTCAGCAGAATCTGCTGTTCGTTGGCGAGCACGGTGGCGCGCTGCGCTTCGACGGTGCGCTCGGCGCGGCGGACGGCGGGGCCTACGGTCGCGTCGTAGAGCGGCTGGGTGGCGGTGACTCCGACGCTTTTGGCGTTGTTCTCGGCGCCGGTTTCGCCGCCTTGAAACGTGCTGTTGCTGGCGTTGCGGGTGATGCCCGCCGTCGCCCGCACCGTCGGACGGTATCCGGACAGGGCCTGCGGAACGCTTTCGTCCACGGCGCGCTGGCGCGCGCGCTGGGCGGCGAGCGCCGGATTGTTGGAATAGGCCTGCGCTAGCGCGTCTTCGAGGGATTGGGCCGACGCGGTGTCGATGCCCCCGACGAAGGCGACCCCCAGCGTGAGGGCGGTCGCCATCAAATGGCGCGCGAAACGGCTTCGCACAGTCATGTTCAATAGACCTTCATGTTCGGGTCGATTCGGCGCGCCCAGGCATCCACCCCGCCATTCAGGTTGGTGGCGCGGGAGAAGCCCTGGGAGCGCAACCACATGGTCACCTGCGCGCTGCGCCCGCCATGGTGGCAGACGACCACGATGTCACGGTCCTTCGGCAGTTCCCCGACACGGGCGGGCAGCGCGCCCATCGGAATGTGGAGGCTGTCGGGAAGCGCGCAGATGGCCACCTCCCCCGGTTCCCGTACGTCGAGCACGAGCGGATCGTCTCCGGATTTTCGGATTCGGTCCAGCTCTTCGACTTCCATCTCGAACGGTGCCGGCATGCCTTGATTCTCCGCTGCGGGCCGCAGGACCGCGGCCGGTGAAAGACAAGGGACAGGCTGGGGGACAGGAAAAACCGGGGCCGAAGCCCCGGCAAACATCAGAATACGAATTTCGGCTTCGCTTCGAAACCGGGCAGAGGGCGCGGATGCGCCTCGAACAGGATGCGGCCGGACGTGATGCCGCCGGTGCGCTGGTACAGCTTTACCTCGCCCACCCCGCGCTCGCCCAGAACGGCGGCGACCAGCCGTCCGCCTTCGGCGAGCTGTTCGAGGATGCCCGCCGGCACGTCCGACACCAGCCCTTCGATCACGATCACGTCGTAGGGGGCCTGGGCCGGATAGCCTTCGGTCAGGGGCGCGGTGATGACCACGGCGTTGTCGACGCCGACGCCGGTCAGGGCCTCGGTCGCGCGCTGCGCCAGTTCGACGTCGGACTCGATGCCGACGACGGTCGCCGCGAGACGGGCCAGCACGGCGGTCGAGTAGCCGGAGCCGCAGCCGACGTCGAGCACGACGTCGGTCTCGTCGATGCTCACTTCCTGGAGCATGCGGGCGAAGACCATCGGCTCCATCAGGAAGCGGCCTTTGCCGATGGGCAGGTCCTCATCCACATAGGCGATGCCACGCGCCGCCTTCGGCACGAACTGTTCGCGGGGAATCTCCATCATGGCATCGACCAGACGCTGGTCGGTCACCTTGTTCGGTCGGATCTGCCCTTCGACCATGTTATAACGGGCGGCGGCGTATTCGGACATGGCGGTCGCTTACAATCTGGTGGACGGAGCGCGGCGCCAAGCCGTGGTACACGCGGCCTCGCTGCCTCGTCGCGTATATATCTTCAAAGTCTCACGAACACAACGCCGCACGGGAACTTGGAAATTCGTCACCAAGGCGCTTGACCACCCATTCGAAGCGCAGTATACGTCCGCTCCCACGCCGCGGCGCTCCCGCTAGGGGGTGCCGGACGCAAGGATGGCGCGGTGGCAGAGTGGTGATGCAGCGGACTGCAAATCCGTGTACGTGGGTTCGATTCCCGCCCGCGCCTCCATCCTTGATCCGGCTGGAAAGTCAGCATTCTTAATGAGTTCGATCGCATCGGGCCGGGGCGGCGCGGTGCGTTTTCGTGCGTTTGCAGACCTTCGCCGCGCCGCTGCCCTGCCCCGCCGCAGCAAACGAATTTTTGCTATCAAAAGACTTGGCAAGCGGCGGAGCGTCCGCTATATAGCCGCCCACGCCGGTCGCTGCACCTCGCAAGACCGGCCAGACTGATCCCGGTTAGCTCAGTCGGTAGAGCAGCGGACTGTTAATCCGCGTGTCGCTGGTTCGAGTCCAGCACCGGGAGCCACTTCAAGAAAAGGCCGAGTCCTCCAAGGGCTCGGCCTTTTCTCATATCGGCTCTCCACCCCACCGCTTCCGGCATCACCCGAAGGAATGCGCGTTCCGACCAAAGGTCCGATGCCGCCTCCGCGATCCCGGCGCTAGAGTTCCAGAGCATCTCTTGCGAGTCGGGATTGCGCCTGTTAAGCGGTGGAGGCGGCCAATGGCCATGCAGCCCATACCCAATCAGGAAGACCCGTCGCGGTCCGATGGGCCGGAGAGGGGCGGCGGTTGGCTCGGGGCCTTGGCGGTCATCGCCCTGTCCATGGCGCTGGCGGTCGCGCTGCTGGGCATCGACTGGCACCGGATGCTTGTCCGGGGGGACGTGGCGCTGCCGGAAAACCAGCGGTCCATGGTGGTCACTCCGATGCCGCGATGACCACGCGGCCCCTCTTCAACGGCTCCTAACGGGCCTCTGGATCGTCGTAGATCAGGCGGTTGTCCGCCGCTTCGACGGCGGGGTCGCCGATGTCGCGTTTCCATTCGCCGCACCAGTCCGTGGAAAGGGTGATGGGAAAGCGCCCCTCCGTGTCGCGCGGAGTCACCTGCGGCGGATAGCGGCGGCACACGCCCTTCGGTCCCCTCTGGCGGATGCCCTGCCCTTCCCAGAACAGGCAGGTGTAGCAGTTGTCGATTCGCTTCATCGTGGGGACGCGCTCCTTCCTTCAACGGCAGCGTCCCGGGACGGAGACCCGGCCCGGGAGCGGCGGCAGTGTCGGTCAGGCGCCCCCTCCGCGTCGATGAAGAAATGCGCGGCCGTCGGTGCGCTTCCGCCGGATCACTCGTGGCGCGGCTTGCCCTTGCGCATGTCGTCGGAGTGCTGGACGTAGAAGGCCTTGATCTCCGCGTCCAGTTCGAGCTTCCGGCGCTCCTCGGACGAGCCCGCGGGCGCCTCCGCGAGGCGCTGGAACTCCGCCACCGCCTGTTCGAGTTCGCGTTCGCTGTTGATCGGCATCGTTCCCGTTCCTTGTGGTGTCGTTGACCCGGGTAACGCTGCCCGGCGGGCGGAGGTTTCACGCCGCCGACACGCCGCCGGTCGTCGAATCGCGAAGCCCCCTTGATGGCGGCCCTTGATGGCGGCGCGCCGGCGCTCATGTTTACTTCCGGGAATCGAGCGATGCGGCATCCGGCCCGGCCCGATTCCGGCAAGGGAGGGAAGCATGACGGGTCGCTGGCGCCGCATCCCCTGGACCATGGCTTTCCTCGCCCTCTTTATCCCGCTTACGGGCTCGCGCGCGGACCAGCTCGACGCGGCCAAACTGGCGGGCGCCCTGGTCCGCATCTCGGCCACCGTCCTTCCGGACAGTCAGAGCGCCCGCTCGCTCGGCACGGAGCGCGAGGGGACCGGGGTCGTCATCGACGGGTCGGGCCTGATCCTGACCATCGGCTACACGATTCTGGAAGCGTCGCAGCTTCAGGTCACCACCGGCGAAGGGCGCGGCTACCCTGCGGAGTTCGTGGCCTACGATCAGGCCAGCGGTTTCGGCCTGTTGCGCGCGGGCATGGGGTTCAGCGCCGACCCGGTCCGGCTCGGCGACTCCGATTCCCTGAAGGAAGGGGAGCGCGCCATGGTGCTCACCCGGCACGGCTCCACCGGCGTGCAGCCGGTGCTGATCGCCGCGAAGCGCGAGTTCGCCGGCTATTGGGAGTATCTGCTGGACGAGGCGATCTTCACCACGCCGCCGATCACCGGGTTCAACGGCGCCGCCCTGATCGACCGCAAGGGCGAGCTGGTCGGGATCGGCTCGCTGATCGTGCGCGACGCGGTGCCGGCCCACGGCGGCATTCCCGGCAACATGTTCGTTCCGGTGTCCGCCCTGAAGCCGATCCTGGCCGACCTGCTGGCCTTCGGGCGGCGGCAGGAGCCGGCGCGCCCCTGGCTGGGCGTCACGCTGCGCGAGGAGCAGGGCCGCCTGCTGGTCGAGCGGGTCACCCCGCAGGGTCCCGCCGCGGGCGCCGGCATACGGCCGGGGGACATGATCGTCGGAGTCGGCGGCCAGAGGCTGAAGGGGCTGGCGGATTTCTACCGGAAGGTCTGGGACCTCGGCCCCGCGGGCGTCACCGTGCCCTTGGAACTTCTGCGCGGCCCGAAACTGGAGCCGGTGGCCGTCCCGTCCGCCGACCGCTACAGCACGCTGAAGCTGAACCCGACCTTCTGATGCGCTACATCCTTGGTCCGTGCATCCCCGCAAGCCAAGGAGCCGCGCCGTGGAACACCCGGACATCGAGGTTCAAGACAGGAAGACCGCCTACGACGGCTATCTGAAGGTCGACGTCTACCGCCTGCGCCACAAGAAGTTCGACGGCTCCTGGACCGGCGTGCTGCCGCCGCGCGAGGTCTGCGTGCGCGGACAGGCCGTGGGGGTGCTGCTCTACGATCCCGACCGGGACAGCGTCGTTCTGATCGAGCAGTTCCGGGTGGGCTCCGCCTCCGCGGGTGGCCCGGCCTGGCTGACGGAAATCGTCGCCGGTCTGCTGGACGACGGCGAGACCCCCGAGCAGGTGGCGCGGCGCGAGGCCGGGGAGGAGGCTGGCTGCACCATCCAGGAGATCGAAACGATCTGCGACTACTACCCCAGCCCCGGCGCCTACGACGAGCACGTCACCGTCTTCTGCGGCCGGGTGGACAGCCAGGGACTCGCCGCGACCGGCGGCTGCGCGGACGAGCACGAGGACATCCGCATCATGACCGTCCCGTCCGACGAGGCCATCCGGCTGCTGGACGAGAATCGGCTGAACAATTCCATCGCCATCATTGCGCTGGGCTGGTTCGCGCGGAACCGCGAGCGGCTGCGGACCCAATGGAGCCGGACCTAAAGAACATTCAGAAAATGTTCAATACTGAATTTCACAAGCCCGCCTTGAATTCCCTGGTGCGGACCCCGATAGTGTTGCCCGGTTCATCAATCGTTTCGGGAGACACTCCGTGGACATCCGCACCGGCTTCATCGGCTCCATCGGCAACACGCCGCTGATTCGGCTGGAAGGGCCTTCGAAGGCCACGGGATGCGAGATCCTGGGCAAGGCGGAGTTCCTGAACCCCGGCGGATCGGTGAAGGACCGCGCGGCGCTGGCCATCGTCCGCGACGCCGAGCGCCGGGGGCTGCTGCGTCCCGGCGGGACCATCGTGGAAGGCACGGCGGGCAACACCGGCATCGGGCTGGCTCTGGTCGGCAACGCGCTCGGCTACCGCACCGTGATCGTGATGCCGGAGACGCAGAGCCAGGAGAAGAAGGACATGCTGCGCCTGATCGGCGCCGACCTTCGCCTCGTCCCGGCGGTGCCCTACTCCAACCCCGACAATTATGTCCGCTACTCGGGCCGTCTGGCGGAGGAACTTGCGAAGACCGAGCCGAACGGCGCCGTCTGGGCCAACCAGTTCGACAATGTGGCGAACCGCGAAGGCCACCGCCTGACCACCGGGCCGGAAATCTGGGACCAGACCGAGGGGCGGATCGACGCCTTCACCTGCGCGGTGGGCAGCGGCGGCACGTTGGCCGGCGTCGGGCTGGCGCTGAAGGAGCGGAACCCGGACGTCCGCATCGTGCTGGCCGACCCGATGGGCGCCGCGCTCTACCACCACTACGCCCATGGGACGTTGAAGGCGGAGGGCAGCTCCATCACCGAAGGCATCGGCCAGGGCCGGATCACCGCCAACCTGGAAGGCGCTCCCGTCGATCAGGCGATGCAGATCCCCGACGAGGAAGCCCTGCCGATCATCTTCGACCTCATCAAGACTCAGGGGTTGGTGTTGGGCGGCTCAAGCGGAATCAACGTGGCGGCGGCCATCCGAATCGCGAAGGAGATGGGGCCGGGGCACACCATCGTGACGATTCTCTGCGACGGAGGGCAGCGGTACCAATCGAAGCTCTTTAATCCCGAGTTCCTGCGTGAGAAGAATCTGCCTGTGCCCGACTGGCTGGATTCGTAAACGCACCCGAGGTTCCATGGAACTGATCTTCCGCGAGGACGCCTACGCCGTCTCCTGCACCGCCACCGTGACCGCCGTGGACGAGCGGGGCATCCGGCTGGACCGGACGGTCTTCTACCCCAACGGCGGCGGTCAGCCGGGCGACACCGGCCTGTTGCGCTTCGATGGCGCAACGCTGCGCATCGTGGACACGGTGAAGGGCGACGGGCCGGACGACGTGGTCCATGTGCCCGAATCCGGCGCCCGCCTGCCCGCTCCCGGCACGCCGGTGGAGGCGGAGATCGATTGGGATCGGCGGCACCGCCACATGCGGATGCACACGGCGCTTCACCTCGTCTGCGCGGTCCTGCCCGGGGCGTCGATCACCGGCGCCCAGGTGGGGGCGGAGCGCAGCCGCGTGGACTTCAACGTTCCGACCGAAGGGCTGGACAAGGAGGCCATCGCGGCGGCTCTGAACCGGCTCGTCGCCGCGGACACGCCCGTCGGCTCCCTCTGGATCACCGACGAGGAGCTTGACGCCAACCCCGACCTGATCCGCACCCTGACGGTGAAGCCGCCGCGCGGCCATGGCCGCGTCCGGCTGGTGGACATCGCCGGGGTGGACCGTCAGCCTTGCGGCGGCACCCATGTGAAGCGGCTGGGCGAGATCGGCGGCTTGGACGTCGTGAAGATCGAGAACAAGGGCAAGCAGAACCGGCGCGTGATCGTCGCGCTCCGGGATTGAACGGGGAGGACAGTCCATGACCGAATCGCAGAACACCCTCACCCTCCCCGGCCCCATCGTCCCGACGGGATGGCTGGCGGAGCGCCTGAACCAGCCGGGCCTGCGCGTCCTTGACGCTTCATGGTTCATGCCCGGCTCGGACCGCGACCCGGACGCCGAGTTCCTGGAGCGGCACATCCCCGGCGCGGTGCGCATCGACATCGACGACGTGGCGCAGCCGGACACGCACCCGCTTCCGCACATGGTGCCGGACGAGGCGACCTTCGCCGCCAAGGTGGGGGCGCTGGGGGTCGGCAGCGGGGATACGGTGGTCGTCTACGACAGCGCCGGCATGGCGACCGCCGCGGCGCGCGTCTGGTGGATGTTCCGCCTGTTCGGGCACAACCGCGTCGCCGTCCTGGACGGCGGTCTGCCGAAATGGATCGCGGAGGGGCGGCCCAACGAATCCGGACCGGCCAGTCCCGCCCCGGCGGACTTCACGGCGTCGCTGCAACCCGGCCTGCTGCGCCGGGCCGACGATGTGCTCACCAACATCGACTCGCATGCGGATCAGGTGGTGGATGCCCGCGCCGCCAACCGGTACGAGGGCGCCGTCGCCGAACCCTGGCCGGGCCGCCGCAGCGGACGCATCCCCGGCAGCTTCAACCTGCCCTTCACCGACCTGATCGATCCGGAGAGCAAGACCTTGCTGCCGCCCGAAACCATCGCGGAGCGGGCGAAGGGGGCCGGTCTCGATCTGGAGCGTCCCGTCGTCGCCTCCTGCGGCAGCGGCGTGACCGCCTGCGTCATCGCGCTCGGGCTGGCCGCCGCCGGCAAGGAGGACGTGGCCGTCTATGACGGGTCTTGGGCGGAGTGGGGCCTGCGCGCCGACCTGCCTCTGGAAGCTGGACCGGTGACGCGGTGAGCGGCGCGCTGAGCATCCGCTCCTATGAGGCGGCGGACCGCGACGACGTGGTGGCGCTGTGGACCGCCTGCAACCTCGTGGTGCCGTGGAACGACCCGGTGGCCGACATCGCGCTCGCCGTGTCGAAGCCGAACGCGACGATCCTGATCGGCAGCGAGGAAGGCCGGACCGTCGCGTCCGTCATGGTGGGGCACGACGGGCACCGGGGCTGGTTCTACTATCTGGCGGTCGACCCCGCCCGACGCGGCTGCGGGTACGGGCGGGCGCTCGTCGCGGCGGCGGAGGGCTGGCTGCGCGAGGCAGGTATGCCCAAGGCGCAACTCATGGTACGCGCGACGAACCACGCCGTGGTGGCGTTCTATGAGCGGCTGGGCTATGCCACCGGTCCCGTTACCGTGATGCAGAAATGGCTGAAGACCGATTCTCCCTGACGCCGCCCCTCCGGTCGTCCCCGTCATCGTCCCTGCCGTCCTCCCGGAGCGCGGCGCCGGTTCCGCCCGGCTGCCTGTCCGTCATCGTCACCTATCTGGAGATGACGGCGCCGCCGGCCCATGCGCCCCTGCCCCGCCCGGCGGGCGACGTGGCGGTGGTGCGGGCCAACCCGCCGACCGCCTCCTATTACCGCTATCTCTACGACACGGTGGGCGAGCCCTGGTTGTGGCATGAGCGGCGGCGCATGCCGATGCCGGAATTGGGACGCATCGTCACCGACCCGCGGGTGGAGATCTGGGTCCTCCATGTGAACGGCACGCCTGCCGGCTATGCCGAGATCGACCGGCGGGACGAGGACACCGATCTGGCCTATTTCGGGCTGATCCCGGACTTCATCGGTCTGCGCCTCGGCCCCTGGCTGCTCGACACCGCGATCCGGCTGGCTTGGCAGGGCGGGACGGCCCGGCTTCTCGTCAACACCTGCACCTTCGACCATCCGAAGGCGCTGCCGCTCTACCAGTCCATGGGGTTCGTGCCCTACCGCCATGTGACCCGCGAGATCCGCGATCCCCGTGTCCAGGGATGGCTGCCGCGGACCTCGGCGCCGCACATTCCGATCATCGAGTAGGCCGATCATCGAGTAGGCCGATCATCGAATAATCCCCCTCACGGGTCCTCCCACGGCCAGGAATCCGACGCCATGATGAAGGGCATCCTGTTCGCGTTCCTGGCCTTCGCCTTCTTCGCCTGGGGCGATGCGCTGGTGAAGGCAATCGGGCATGGGCTGGACCCGTTCGAAGTCACCTTCTTCGCCTACATTTTGCCGCTGCTGCTCTCCCCCGTCTTCATGACGAAGGGGGACCGGATCGGCGACCTGCTGCGCTGGAACCGGCCCTGGCTGATGACGGTGCGGCTGATCTTCGTGGCGGCCTCCACCCCGCTCAGCGTCATGTCGTTCCGAAGCCTTCCCTTCGCGGAAGCCTTCGCGATGATCTTCCTGATGCCCAGCCTCGTCACGCTTCTGTCGATCCTGGTGCTGAAGGAGCCGGTGCGCTGGCGCCGCCGGCTGGCCATCGGAGCGGCCTTCATCGGCGTGCTGATCGTCGCCCGCCCCGGCTTCCGCGAGCTTCTGCCCGGCCATTTCGCGGCGCTGGGCTGCGCCCTCAGCTCCGCCGTGGTGGTGGTCACCGGACGCATGATCGGGCATTCGGAGAAGCGCTTCACCCTGATCGGGACGGTCTTCCTGTCCACTGCCCTGGCATCCGGCCTCCTGATGATCCCCGGCTTCGAATGGCCGACGCGCGATCAATGGATTCTGACCATCGGCTTCGCGACGACGACGTTCGCCGCCCAGGCGCTGTTCACCCTGGCCGCCGCCTACGCTCCCGCCGACCGCGTGGGGGCGGCCCAATACAGCCAGATCCTCTGGGCGCTGGCCATCGGGGCGATCTTCTTCGACGAGTGGCCGGACCTGCTCTCTCTGCTCGGCATCGTCATCGTCGTCGGCTCCGGGCTGTTCATCTTCGCCCGCGAACACGCCCGGCACCCGGACCCGGTTCCCGAGCCCCCGGAGGACGAGGTCAGCTCAGAATCTCTCCCAGAGCGGCCACCAGAGCCCGGTTTTCCTCCTCCAGCCCAACGGTGATCCGCAGGCAGTCGGCCAATCCGTAATCCTGGGTCGGCTTCACCAGGATGCCCCGGCGGGCCAGATGGTCCAGCACCGCCTGCACGCCCAGCGACGGGTCGGTCGGGATGCGCGCCAGGATGAAGTTGCAGACGCTGGGATAGACGCGCACGCCGAGTTGCTCCAGCTCGTGGCTCAGCCAGGGCAACCACGCGCTGTTGTGGGCGAAGGTCGCCTCCTCATGCTCGGTGTCCCCGATGGCGGCTTCCGCCGCGGCCTGGGCGGCGATGCCGACGTTGAAGGGGCCGCGCGTCTGGTTGATCGCCTCGATCACGCCCGCCGGACCATAGGCCCAGCCGACGCGCAGCCCGGCCAGCCCGTGCAGCTTGGAAAAGGTGCGCACCATCAGCACGTTGTCGGAGTGCTCGACGATCTCCGTCCCGTCGCTGTAGTTGTCGCGGCGGCAATAGTCGGCGTAGGCGGAATCCAGAACCAGAAGCGTGTGCGGCGGCAGGCCGGCGCGCAGCCGGTGAACCAGATCGGACGGGATGTAGGTGCCGGTGGGGTTGTTCGGGTTGGCGAGGAAACAGAGCTTCGTCCTCTCGTTGGCCCGGTCGATCATGGCCTCCACATCCACGACCAGATCCCGCTCCGCCGTGACCACCGGGGTCGCGCCCGCCGCGCGGATGGCCTTCATGAAGCCACGGTAGCCATGCTCGTGGCACAGAACCTCGTCCCCCGGCCCGGCGAAGGCCTGGGTCACGAGATGGATCATCTCGTCGGAGCCGCTGGAGCAGGTGATGTGGTTGGCGTCCAGATCGTAGCGGCGCGCGATGGCGTGGCGCAGCCGGTCCTGCGACCAGTCCGGATAGCGGTGGATCTGCGTCGCCATGTGGCGGTAGGCGGTGAGCGCCTTCCGCCCCGGCCCCAGCGGGTTGACCGTCAGCGACAGATCGACCCAGGCGCCGCCATCCTCGGGAGGACGGTTGGGCCGGTAGGGCTTGATCTGACCGATTCCGGGACGGGGACTCAGCAGCTCCATCAGGCAGACTCCGTTGTGCAGGATGGCAACAGCACGAACGGGCAGCATTGAACCTGAAACCGGCACAACCCGCCAGCGTCGCGTGGGGGTTGCGTTGGTTTACCGCGCCGGAACAATCCATTCCGGCCCATTCCGGCGCGGTGACGACGCGTCAGTGGTTCAGGATCTGGCTGAGGAACAGCCGCGTCCGTTCCGACTGCGGGTTGTTGAAGAACTCGTTGGGCGTGTTCTGCTCGACGATCTCACCGCGGTCCATGAAGATCACGCGGTCGGCGACCGACTTGGCGAAGCCCATCTCGTGCGTGACGCAGAGCATGGTCATGCCGTCCTCGGCCAGCCCGATCATGACGTCCAGCACCTCCTTCACCATCTCGGGGTCGAGGGCGGAGGTCGGCTCGTCGAACAGCATCACCTTCGGGCTCATGCACAGCGAGCGGGCGATAGCGACGCGCTGCTGCTGCCCACCGGACAACTGGCCGGGATACTTGTGCGCCTGCTCCGCGATGCGCACCCGGTTCAGGTAACGCATCGCCAGCTCTTCCGCCTCGGCCTTCGGCTTCTTGCGGACCCAGATGGGGGCGAGCGTGCAATTCTCCAGCACCGTCAGGTGCGGGAACAGGTTGAAGTGCTGGAACACCATGCCGACTTCGCGGCGGACCAGCTCGATGTTCTTCAGGTTGCCGGTCAGCTCGATGCCGTCGACGACGATGGAGCCTTTCTGATGCTCCTCAAGCCGGTTCAGGCAGCGGATCATGGTCGATTTGCCGGAGCCGGAGGGACCGCAGATCACGATCCGCTCCCCCTTGGACACCGACAGGTCGATGTTCTTCAGGACGTGGAACTCGCCGTACCACTTGTGCACGCCGCGGCACTGGATGATTTCGTCGCCCTTGGCGAAGCTGCGTGCGGCGCCGGCGGTCTGGGCCATGGTCATCTCTTTTCCCCTTTCCCTCAACGACGGTGTCCGCGACGCAGGTCGCGTTCGAGCTTTTGGCTGTATTTGGACATCGAGTAGCAGAACACCCAGTAGATGACGCCGATGAACAGGTACGCCTCGCGGTAGAAGCCGCGCCACGCCGGGTCGGACAGCGCCGCCTTGGCGGTGCCCAGCAGGTCGTAGAGGCCGATGATGATGACCAGCGACGTGTCCTTGAAGAAGCTGATGAAGGTGTTCACCAGCGGCGGGATGGAAATGGCGAGCGCCTGCGGCAGGATGATCTTGCGCATCGCCTGCCAATAGTTCAGGCCCAGCGCGTCCGCCGCCTCGTACTGGCCCTTGGGAATCGCCTGGAGACCGCCGCGGATCGCTTCCGCCATATAGGCGGCGGCGAACATGATGAAGGCGATCTGGGCGCGCAGCAGCTTGTCGAAGTTCACGCCGGTCGGCAGGAACAGCGGGAACATCACCGACGCCATGAAAAGCAGGCTGATCAGCGGCACGCCGCGGATCAGCTCGATGTAGGTCACCGAGATCACGCGGATCGCCGGAAGCTGCGACCGCCGCCCCAGCGCCAGCAGGACCGACACCGGGAAGGCCACGGACAGGCCGATCACCGACAGCATCAGCGTCAGCGGCAGGCCGCCCCACAGCGTGTTCTCGACGTAGGTCAGCCCCAGCACGCCGCCCCACATCAGGACGCCGACCGCGGTCAGGCCGGCGACCCACAGAAGGCCCAGCCAGGGCTTCCAGAAGCGCCGGTCACAACTGACCAGCACCAGCGCGATGATGATCACGATGGTGACCAGGGGCCGCCACTGCTCGTCGTACGGGAAGGTTCCGAACATGACGAAGCGCAGCTTCTCGCTGACGAAGGTCCAGCAGGCGCCGCCCTCCTGCCGGCACACCTGCGGCGGCGTGCCGAAGCTGTTGGCGCTGAAGATCAGCCAGTCGAGAAGCGGCGGGATCGCCTTGAACAGCAGCCAGGCGATCAGGATCGTCAGGAGAGCGTTGTACCAGGTGTTGAACAGGTTGTTGCGAAGCCACGCCACGGGACCGACGGTGTTGGCCGGCGGACGCTCGTCGGGGATGCTTCCGGTATGGACGTTGCCGGTATGGACGTTGTCTGTCATGTCCGTCAGCGCTCCACCAGCGCGATGCGCTTGTTGTACCAGTTCATGAAGAGCGAGATGCCCAGGCTGATGACCAGATAGGTGCCCATGATCATCGCCACGCCCTCGATCGCCTGACCGGTCTGGTTCAGCGTCGTGTTGGCGATCGACACCAGATCCGGGTAGCCGATGGCGAGCGCCAGAGAACTGTTCTTGGTCAGGTTCAGATACTGGCTGGTCAGCGGCGGCACGATCACCCGCAGCGCCTGCGGCAGCACGACCAGCCGCAGCGTCTTGCCGCTGTCGAGCCCGAGAGCGCGCGATGCCTCCGTCTGGCCCCAGTTGACCGCCAGGATGCCGCTGCGCACCACCTCGGCGATGAAGGCGGAGGTGTAGACGACCAGACCGACCAGGATCGCGAAGAACTCCGGCGTGATGACCACGCCGCCAACGAAGTTGAAGCCCTGCAGTTTCGGAACGTCCATCGCCGTCGGTGCGCCGCCGGCGATGTAGGCGATCAGCGGAAGCCCGACCAGAAGGCCGAGCGTCGCCCAGCCGGTCGGGAAGGGCTGGCCCGTCCGCTCCTGCCGGGTCTTGGCCCAACGCCGCAGGAAGATCACGGCGATCACCGCGATGGCGAGCGCGAAGCCCATGTGCGCCCACACCGGGTCGGCGGCGGGCACCGGCATGAACAGGCCGCGTTGCGACAGGAAGACGCCGGGGATCGGGTTCAGCGCCTGCCGCACCGGCGGCATGCTCTCCGAGACCAGCGCGTACCAGAAGAAGAGCTGGAGCAGCGGCGGGATGTTTCGGACGATCTCCACGTAGGTGGAGGCCAGCTTGGCGATCAGCCAGTTGCTCGACAGGCGGGCGACGCCGATCAGCGTGCCCAGCACGGTTGCCAGGACGACGCCGATGATCGACACCTTCAGCGTGTTCAGAACGCCGACCAGGAAGGCCCGGCCATAGCTGTCCCGCGGGTGGTAGTCGATCAGGCTCTCACCGATGCCGAATGAGGCCTCGCGCTCCAGGAATCCAAATCCCGTCGCGATGGACCGCTTCGACAGGTTGTCGAGCGTGTTGTGAATCAGGAACCAGCCGACCGCGACGACGATGCCGACCACCAGAATCTGGTAGAACACGGCACGGACCGTCGGGTCGCTGAGGGAAAATGAAACACCGCCGTGCGCGCTTGGGCGCGCGGTGTCCCGGGTCTTGCTGGCCACGGTTCTCTCCCCTCACCAGCATGGCATAAGGGCGCCGGCCGCCTCCCGAACGTCCGCCGCACGCTTGCGCCACGTAAATCGTCTCCCAAACGGGCCTGCGGCACGGGCCTTGATTCTTGTCGCCCTGGAGCCGCCTTGCCCGCCGTCATGAAGCCGTAAAAAGGAAGGACCGCGGGCCTCCCTGTGGTCCGCGGTCCCCCTTTCCCGCCTTAGCGGATCGGCATCGAGTACTGCAGACCGCCGTTGGTCCACAGGGCGTTCAGACCGCGCTCGAGTTTCAGCGGGGTCTTGAGGCCGACGTTGCGCTCGAAGATCTCGCCGTAGTTGCCCACGGTCTTGATGATGTTGTAGGCCCACTTCTCATCGAGGCCGAGCGCCTTGCCCATGCCCGGCGAGCTGCCCAGGAGACGCTGGATCTCCGGGTTCTTGCTGTTCACGAACTCGTCGACGTTCTTGGAGGTGATGCCCATCTCCTCCGCCTGGATGGTGGCGTAGACGGTCCACTTCACCACGTCGAACCACTGGTCGTCACCGTGGCGGACGGCGGGGGCCAGCGGCTCCTTGGAGATGATTTCCGGCAGGATGACGTGGTCGTCCGGAACCGGCGCCACGCCGGCGCGGGTGCCGGCCAGGCCGGAGGCGTCGGTCGTCAGCACGTCGCAGCGGCCGGCGAAGTAGGCGGCGTTCACCTCGTCGTTCGACTCGATGACGACCGGGTTGTAGGACATGTTGTTGGTGCGGAAATAGTCCGCCAGATTCAGCTCGGTCGTGGTCCCGGCCTGGACGCAGACGGTGGCGCCGTTCAGCTCCTTGGCGCTCTTCACGCCGAGCTTCTTGTTCACCATGAAGCCCTGGCCGTCATAGTAAGTGACCGGGGCGAAGTTCAGGCCGACCGAGGTGTCGCGGGTCAGGGTCACGGTGGTGTTGCGCGACAGCAGATCGACTTCGCCCGACTGGATGGCGGGGAAGCGCTGCTGGGCCGACAGCGGGGTGAACTTGACCTTGTTCGGATCGTTGAACAGCGCAACCGCGACCGCGCGGCAGTAATCAACGTCGAGGCCGGTCCAGTTGCCCGCGCTGTCGGGGTTGCCGAAGCCCGGAAGCCCGGCGTTCACGCCGCACTGAACGAAGCCGCGGCCCTTGACGGCGTCCAGAGTCGGACCAGCCTGGGCACCGCTGGCGGCGCCGAACACCACGGCTGCGACGGCAGCGGCGAGGATTCCCGATTTCATCTTATGCTCCACCCTGTTCTTGCGTTTTTACGCTTAGGTTCATGCAATGCACGCTCCGCATGGCGGCCACGCGCATGTGACAAGAGTGCACCAACAGCATCCGGCTTGTCGAATCATCCTTAAGCCGTGCATTTGGATTGGTTATCCCTTACAGAGGCTTAGGTAAAAGAATCTTCCTTGGCCGGGACAATCTCGGACTGTCAGGATACGGCCAACGTCGCTGTTGTTGCGGAAAGACCCATGAAAGACGCACGAAAAGATACGGTCCTCGGTCACACCGGGCGCAGCCCGCGCGACAATCACGGAATCGTGAATCCGCCGGTCTACCACTGCTCGACCGTGCTGTTCCCGACTCTGGCGGCGCTTGAGGCGAGCGACCGGACGCCCTTCGACACCGTCAACTACGGGCGCGTCGGAACCCCCACGACGGCGGCTTTCGAACAGGCGGTGGCGGAACTCGAAGGCGCCTATCGGGCGGTCAACACGGGGTCCGGCCTGAACGCCATCGCCACCGCTCTGCTGGCCTTCACCAAGGCCGGCGACCATGTGCTGATCACCGACAGCGCCTATGGTCCGACCCGCCGGTTCGCCAACGACACGCTGGTCCCCTACGGCGTGGAGGTCGAGTATTTCGACCCCACCGTCGGTGCCGGAATCGCCGCCCTTCTCAGGCCGAACACCAGCGTCGTGTTCCTCGAATCGCCGGGCTCCCTGACCTTCGAGGTGCAGGACGTTCCGGCCATCGCCGCCGCTGCCAAGGCCGGGGGCGCCACGGTGATGATCGACAACACCTGGGCGACCCCCCTCTTCTTCCAGCCGTTGCGGCATGGGGTGGACATCTCCATCCACGCGGCCACCAAATACATGGTCGGCCACGCCGACGCGATGCTGGGCGTGATCGCCTGCGCCGACGAGGGAAGCTGGCTGGCCGTGAAGAAGGCCGCCACCCGCACGGGCACCTGCGCCGGACCCGACGACCTCTATCTGGGGTTGCGCGGCCTGCGCACCCTGTCCGTCCGCCTGAAACGGCACGAGGAAAGCGCGCTCGCCCTGGCCGACTGGCTGTCGAAGCGGCCCGAGGTGACGCGCGTCCTGCATCCGGCCTTCCCGGACTGCCCGGGCCACGACATCTGGAAGCGGGACATCGGGCGCAGTTCCGGCCTGTTTTCCGTGGTCATGAACCCGGTGCCCAAGCCGGCCCTGTCGGCGATGCTGGATTCCATGGAGCTGTTCGGTTTGGGCTATAGCTGGGGCGGGTTCGAAAGCCTGATCCTGCCGGTACGCCCCGCCGCCGTCCGCACCGCCACCCGCTGGACCGATCCCGGCACCGTGCTGCGCCTCCATGCCGGGTTGGAGGATGTGGACGATCTCATCAGGGATCTCGATGGCGCCTTCACCCGCCTGAACAACGCCCTGTGACGGGCTTCCCGGCGATACGCCGCACAAGCACGAGGATCGGACCATGACGGACGCCACCGCGTTCGAGGATGTGATCGCCGCCATCTCTTTCAACACCGATGGGTTGGTTCCGGCCATTGCCCAGGCGGACGGAACCGGCGAAATCCTGATGATGGCCTGGATGAACCGCGAAGCCGTTCTGGAGACCTTGCGCACGGGCCGCGTCTGCTATTGGTCGCGGTCGCGCAAGGGGCTGTGGCGCAAAGGCGAAACCTCCGGCCAGATGCAACGGCTGAAGGATTTCCGGGTCGATTGCGACGGCGATACCCTGCTGCTGATCGTGGAGCAGGACGGCGTGGCTTGTCACACCGGTCGGCGCAGTTGTTTCTACCGAGCGGTGCGTGACGGAAAACTTGAAGTTATTCAGGATGTTGAAACCGACCCTTCCATTCTCTACGGGCATGGACATCGGTAAGACGCTAAACCTTCGCTGCAATGCGAAAAGCTTTTGATCTATGTCAACGTGCAGGGGGGCGGGAAGAGGTACAACGCTCTTGTCTCTAACCCTCCCTGTATTCGCCTATGCCGGGGGTTCCATTGGAACCCTCGGCTATTTTTTTGTGCGCAGATAAATCGTGTCCTGTACAAGCCGCATCCGGTTGAAGCGAATCGAGAAAATTAGCGTAGGTTGATGTAGATCAACGAAGCGGATATGCCGAACGGATAAACACTCCTTGTCTCTAACCCTCCCTGTATTCACTTAGCCGGAGATTCGATGGAATCTCCGGTTTTTTCTTGTCCGGGTAGAGAAGCGAACCGCCTGTTTCATGGGCGGTGCCGCGTGCGCGTCCAGCGCATGACCGCCGCCAGTATGGACAGCGGCACGACGATCACCGCACCGATGAGAATGTAGGGCAGCGCCCAATGGAACAGATCCGCGGCCAGCCGCGCGATCTCCTGGATGGTGCTCCAACTGTTGGTCAGGATATTTGCGGGATCGATGTCCAGGAAGGACAGGACCAACCCGACCACGAAGCACAGCAACAGCGTTTTGACGACCCAACCCACCAAGACATCACCTCGCACGTTCGGCGGACGGCATGGGACTGCCGAAGCGTTCCATGAAACGCAGTCGACGAGGACGCGGTTCCTTGCGCCGCCAATGCAATGGAGGAGCGGAAAGGAACGTCTTTGGATGGCCTGTCGCCGCCGCTTTCGGGCTATCCCCAAAATCTGTGGATAACTTTGTGAATGAGTCTGAAAGCCAATTGGAGAGGCAGTGCTGAAATTGCATACCCCCGATTTGAGCGTGCCCGCCGTGCGGGGAAGCCGTTGGATGTTCAGGACATCCAATCCATAAGGCTGTGATGGCAGCCTTTTGACGACATTGAATACGCCAAAAGAGATATGGGGATAACTTTGTTGAACATTTGGGTGTACGAACGCATCCCGATGCCGGAAGCGATCGGAACGCCGCAACACGCGTGAGCGGAATTTCACCCCATGAGAGCGGCGCGGACGCGTGCGCGGCTCGAGGCAAATGCCGGATTGGGAGGTGGCGACCCCAGCAGGATTCGAACCTGCGACCTATCGCTTAGAAGGCGATTGCTCTATCCAACTGAGCTATGGGGCCTCGGTCCGGCTCAGAAGCGCGGACGGTCCATGCGGAAGTTGTCGGCGTAGTTGCGCGGGCGGACGCGGCGCACCGGCGCATCCTGCACCGTGTATTCCCACCCCTTGCGCTTGGCGAAGGCGACGGCCTCCTCCGAGGTTTCGAAGCCGATGCGCACCTGGTTCAGGGTGTCGCCGGAGCTGATCCAGCCCATCAGCGGCTCCGGACGGCGCGGGGTTTCGATTTCGTACTCGAGCAGCCAACGATGCGTCTTGGCACGCCCGGACTGAGTGGCCGCTTTGCTCGGCTGGTAGATCCGGACTTTCATGACGCGGCATCTCCTCTGATACGTGCGTGTTGCATCGTTCTGATTTCGTTGGTCGGGGCGCCCGGATTCGAACCGGGGGCCTCCAGTACCCAAAACTGGCGCGCTGACCAGACTGCGCTACGCCCCGACGTCGCGGAGTGAAATACACGAACCCCGCGCGGACGGCAAGGAGCAGGAGCATCTATCCCGCAGGGTGGACCTTCCGTATGATGCGCCCCCTTTCGACCGTGCCGAACGCCGCCCCCGTGAACGCTCCCGCCCCACCGGAATCCCGCATCGCCGTCTTCGTTTCCGGACTGGACGACATCCCCTCCGGGCGCGCCGCCGTCGCCCTGGCGAACGCGCTGCATCGGCGGGGCCATGGACTCGACGTCGTGGCGCCGATGGGGGGTGGGCCGCTGCGAACGGCGCTGCTTCCCGGCATCGGGCAGATCGACCTTGCCAGGCGTCACACCGCCACCTCCGTCCTGGCGCTGGCCCGGATCGTCGCGGAGCGGCGTCCCCTAGGGCTGATCGGATCGGGGTCGGACGCCGGTCTGGTCGCTCTGGCCGCCGCCCGTCTGTCCTGCTGCGGCACGCCCGTGGCGGTGCTGGAGGATGCGCCTTCGCCGTTGGAGCAAAGGCTGCGGCGCTTCCTGCGGAGCCGGCTGCAACCCTGCGCCGCCGTGCCGGCGAGAAGCGTCGATGATGATCCGGAGGAGGCCGCTCGGATCGTCCTGACCGCCTTCGGCCTCCCGGACGTGGCCTAACGCCGCAGGGGCGTCACTTCGCGGTGCCGAAGGCCGAATGCACCACGCGGTCGCCCGGACGGATGCCCAGACGCGCGCTCATCCCTCCGTTGATCTCCAGAATGCCCTTCACCGGCCCGGTGGAGTTCACGGCGTCCAACGAATGGGGCACGGCGTTGGCATGGATGTTCACGATGCGCCCGTCCGCCCCGATGAAGATCATGTCCAGCGGGATCAGCGTGTTCTTCATCCAGAAGCTGGCCGGCTGCGGGCGATCGTAGGTGAACAGCATTCCGGCATCGGCGGCCATTCTCTCGCGGTGCATCAGCCCCTGCGCCTGCTGGGCCGGCGTTTCCGCCAGTTCGACGTCGAAGCGGTACTTGCCGCCGCCCGCCGTCTCGATGGTCAGTGTGGACCGCGCGAAGCTCTCCAGTGCCGCCGCCGGCAGGGCGGACAGCAGAATCATCACACCCAGCAGAATCCCGCCCAGAATCCCACCACGCACAGCCCGTCCGATCATCGCGTTCAACCCATTCCTTTGACGTTCCGGGCCGGACGATGCCGTTGGAGGGGGCGCCTGTCCAGCGGCGTTACGCGGCCGTCCGGTCGGTCGAGGTGCTGTAGATGTCCTTGGTCACCGGCTTGACCTCCTTGATCTGATAGCCCGGCCGGGCGCTGAAGCGGCGGTTGGCCCGCTCGGCGGCTTCCCGTTCGCTCTCGGCCCAGACCAGATAGTCGCGCCCGCGCGCCCATTCGACGGCCAGAGGGTGCAGGGCGTCGATCTCGCCGATCTGCTGGTTGACGACGGTGACCAACCATTCCTTGTCGTTCGGGTTCCGCCGGTCGGTAAGGATCAGCAACTGGGGGCGCTGTCTGGCCTGCGCCTCGGACAGGCGGCGTTGGATGTCGGACTGCTTGCGGCGCGCCTCGACCGTGTCGGCCAAACACTCCTCGATCTCCTTGGCGACGTTCTCCTCCTCGTGCTGGAGCCGGCGGATCGTCGCTTCCAGCTTGCCGACGGTGTCCTTGGCCGCGCGCATCCGGCTGCGGCTCTGCGCCACCTCCGAATCGACCGCCAGCAGCACGTTGCCGAGCCACGCCCCGATGGCGATGATCCCAAGGATGATGAGGAAGTTGACCATCATGACGGGGGCGCCTTGGCCTTGATCCGGACGGGGTTGGGGCGCCCTTGCGTCTTCTGGAAGTTCTTGGTGAAGCCCATCTTGAAGGGAAAGGCCAGTTCGACGAGTTGCCTGGCCTCCTCCATTCCGGATGCCCAGACCTCGGCCACGTTGGCGCAGCGCCAAATCGGGTTGACCTGGGACTTGTCGCCGCTGTTCCTTGATGTCGAGGACGCCTTCTCCTGGGCGATGTTCACCAGGAACTTCGACATGCCGGCCTGGGGATCGCCCACCTCGTGCACGAACAGGGGCGGTTGCAGCGCGATCTCTGCGATGGCCCGCTCCATCTTCCGGTTCTCGGACTCGATGCGGTGCTTGTCGGCGGACACCTGGTTGCGCCGTTGAACCTTCACGTTGACCCGGTCCTGAAGCTCGTGAATCTCCGAATGCAGGACGTAGATGCGGTTCTCAAGCTGACTGATTCCCGCCGCACGGTGCAGGTATTCGGGCAGGAACCGCTTGAGCATCATGGCGACGGGGATCGCGGCCAGCATCATCGCGGCGATGGTCAGCAGGAGCAAGGTCGTGTTGGACATCGGCGGCCTGCCCCTCTCCCTCTTCTCCGGCACGGCGTGCAATCGCGGAACGGTCTGCAGACGGCGCGAGTCGCGCGAATCAGGCTGGCCGATTCGCATCGCTCCGTCAACAGAGTGTCATTCCATCTGGAAAACCTTTCCAAAGATTATCCAAAGAGTTCCATCTTCGTTTTTGCCGCAGCGGCAACCCGACGCACCTCCTCCCGGACAGGACCGGGACGCGGGGCATCTACCAAGGTGGTGAACCAATGCTCGGGCGGGTTCCGTCCGGCGGCGCGCGACCAGGACAGCGCCCGCAGCACGCCTTCGGCCTCCGGCGTGGGCGGCACCGCCGGGTCGATCCCGTTCAGAACCGCCCAGATTCCGGCCCAGCAGCGACCGACGGACCAGGGATTGTATCCCCCTCCCCCAACCACCAGCACGCGCGGCGCAAGCCCCATCAGGGCACGCACCGCCCGCCACAACGCGCCGTTCGACAGTTCCAGACGGCTCAAGGGGTCTTCGGCCAGCGCGTCGGCGCCGGTCTGGATCACCAGCGCCTGCGGTCGGAACGCCAGTCCCAGCGGCAGGATCACCGTCTCCAGAAGATAGTCCATCTCCGTATCGTTGAACTCCGGCGGCACCGGCAGATTGCAAGCCAGTGCACCGGGCCGGTCCTCTGCCTTTCCCGTGAAAGGCCAGCGCCCGTCCTCGTGGACGGAGAGGGTCAGGACCCGGTCGTCGTCGGCGAAGGCGTCCTCCACCCCGTCGCCGTGATGGGCGTCCAGATCGACATAGAGGACCCGTTCGACTCCCGAATCGAGCAACGCCAGGATGCCCAGCACCGGCGCGTTGAAATAGCAGAAGCCGCTGGCCCGCCCCGGACGGGCGTGGTGGGTGCCGCTGGCCGGGCTGTAGACGATGCCGGCGGGCGCCCCGGCCAGCAGGCGCCCAGCCAGGATGGCCGCCCCCGTGCTGATGGCGGGGCGCCGGTACATCTCCGGAAAGACGGGGTTCTCCAACCGGCCCAGATTGTAGCGCTCTCCGGTCCCGGCATCCACGCGCTGCTCCGCCTCCGCGCGGTGTAGGGCGGCGATGTAGTCCGGGGCGTGAAAGCGGGCCAGTTCGTGAGGAGTCGCCATCGGGCTGTCGCGATAGACCGTGTCGGGCAGCCACCCCATGGCACGGCTGAGGTCGATGGCGGTCGATACCCGCGGGATGGCCAGCGGATGCTTCGCACCGTAGCTGGAGCCCCGGTAGATCTCGCTGCCCAGGAACAGCGGGCGGATGGTGACGTCGCTCGGACAATCGGCGGTCGGAACATCGGCGGTCGGAAAATCGGTCGGCATGGGGTGGAGAGGTGGCGCGGGGAAGCCCGTCCGTCAACGCCTCGCGCAGAACGCCCCTTGTCCCGGCGCCGCGGCGACCTCTTTTCTTGAGTGGGCTTGGGGAGACATCCGCGGGGGAGGCACGGCATGGACGGTGCGTGGCGTCTGGCGGGGGTGGCCGTCGCGGTCTTGCTGGCGGGAGGAGCGGACGAGGCGGCCAAGGCCGACACGCCGGTCGATCTGGAATTGGTGCTGGCGGTGGACGTGTCCGGCAGCGTGGACGCGGAGGAAGGCCGCCTCCAGCGGGAGGGCTATGTCGCCGCCCTTACCGACCCGAAGGTCCAGGCGGCGATCCGCGGCGGCCCCTATGGGCGCATCGCCGTCACCTATGTGGAGTGGGCCGGGGACGGCTTCCAGCGGGTCACGGTGCCCTGGACCCTGCTGAGCGACCGGAACAGCGTCGAGTCCTTCGCCTCCTCCATCGCCGAGTCGCCCTACCTCACCGCGCAATGGACCTCGATCAGCGCCGCCATCGACTTCAGCGCCCGCCTGTTCAACGACAACGGGTTCGAAGGGGTGCGGCGGGTGATCGACGTCTCGGGCGACGGGGTCAACAACCGTGGGCGCCCGGTGCAATGGGCGCGCGACGAGGCGGTCGCCGCGGGGATCACCATCAACGGCCTGCCGATCCTGAACGACCGCCCAAATCCCTGGGGCGGGGCGGCGCCGACCAACCTGGACGGCTATTACCAGGACCATGTGATCGGCGGTCCCGGCGCCTTCCTGGTCCCCGCCGTCAGCTTCGAAGCCTTTGCCGACGCGATCCTCAGCAAGCTGCTTCTGGAGATTTCAGGCCTGCCGCCGGACCCCGGTACGGGCGCCCCAACCGGGTTGGCCAGCCGCTAGCCGGGCCGTTGCCAGACCGGCCCGTCAGACGTTACCTATTGTACGTTGGGTCAACCGGTTCGAAACCTGCGAGCGAGACCATGCCGATCAAGACAATCCTGCTTCATATGTCGAACGACGACCGCCATGCCCAGCGGTTGGAGGTCGCGGTCGGTCTCGCCAAGCGCTTCTCGGCCTTCGTGGAGGTGCTGTTCGTCGCCTCGCCGGTGTCCATGCCCGCCGCGGTGACCGGACGCGCCGCCTCATACGCCTACATCGCGGAGGCCACGGCCATCGCCCACGAGAAGGCCGAGCGGATCGAACAGGTGGTGCGGCAGGCGCTGAAGGACTGTTCCTATTCCTGGACGATCGAGGAAGGCGACCATGTGGAGCTGCTGGCGGCCCGCGCCGCCTACGCCGACCTCGCCATCGTGACGCAGAGCCATGGCGACGATCTCGACGACCGGGTGATGCTGCATCTTCCGGACCGGCTGCCGCTGGTGAGCCCCTGCCCCACGCTGGTGCTGCCTTACGGCGTCCCCGCGCCGGCGGTGATCGGCCGTCATGTGGTGGTGGCCTGGAAGAACACGCGGGAGGCCGGGCGGGCGGTGCGCAACGCCATGCCCTTCCTCAAGGCGGCGGAAAAGGTGACCGTGCTGACCGTCGACCCGCCGGGGCACAGCCTGGACCGCGGGCGCGACCTGATGATCTGGCTCGAACGCCACGGCGTCCGCAGCGGCCACCAGTCGAACATCCACCAGGGCGGCGACGTGGGCGACGTCGTCATCGCCAGCAACCGCGATCTGGGCGGCGATCTGCTGGTGATGGGGTCCTACGGCCACTCCCGCCTGCGGGAACTGGTCCTGGGCGGGACGACCCGCACGATCCTCTCGGATCTCGAAGTCCCGGTGCTGATGTCGCACTGATCTACAGGAAGAACACCCAGGTCACGACGACGAACAGCGGAACCAGGAAGCCGAAGGACCACAGCATGTAGCCGAAGAAGCTCGGCATCGCCACGCCGCGCTCCTCCGCGATGGCCTTGACCATGAAATTCGGGGCGTTGCCGATGTAGGTGACGGCCCCCATGAACACCGCGCCCGCCGAGATGGCCGCCAGCGTCAGCGCCAGATCGGTCATCAGCACCTGCGCGTCGCCCCCCGCGGTGTTGAAGAAGATCAGATAGGTCGGGGCGTTGTCGAGGAAGCTGGACAGCACGCCCGTCGCCCAGAAATAGGCCGCCGGAACCGGTTCCCCACCCTGGTTCACCGCGGCGATGATGGCGCCCAGCGCCCCGTCCGTGCCCGCGCGCAGGATGGCGATGGCCGGGATGATGGTCAGGAAGATCGCGGCGAACAGCTTCGCCACCTCCAGGATCGGCCCCCAGGTGAAGGCGTTGAGGCGGCGGCTGTGCGCGCTGGTCAGCTTCAGCGACAGGCCGGTGATCGCCAGCAGCAGCAGGTTGCTGACGATGGTCTCCAGCGGTACGTGGATGTGATAGATATCCACCCCAACCCCCGGATGCCAGACGCCGCTGAGCAGGACGGCGCCGACGATGGCGACGAGCAGGAGCAGATTCACCGCCCCCTCGATCCGCACCGGCTCCCGCTCATGCACGCCCTCGATCAGCGGGTGCTTGCCGGGGTCCTTGGTGTGGAGATAGAGGTCCAGCACGAAATAGATCGCCAGCAGGCTGCCGGACACCAGCATCATCGGCCAGAACAGATGCACCGTCGGCCAGAAGAAGCCGACCCCCTTCAGGAAGCCCAGGAACAGCGGCGGGTCGCCCAGCGGCGTCAGCGAGCCGCCGACGTTCGACACCAGGAAGATGAAGAAGACGATCGTGTGGACCTTGTGCCGTCGATGCTCGTTCGCGCGGATCAGCGGACGGATCAGCAGCATCGAGGCGCCCGTCGTTCCCATCAGGCTCGCCAGCAATGTGCCCAGCCCAAGCCCAAACGTGTTCGCCACCGGCGTGCCCACCAGGGTGCCGGCGATGCGCACGCCGCCGGCCACCGTGAACAGCGCGGTCAGCAGAACGATGAAGGGAATGTATTCGAGAAGCAGGGTGTGCAGCAGCTCGTAGGTGGCGAGCCCGGCACCGAAGGTCAGCGCGAAGGGCAGCAGGAAGGCGATGGCCCAGCCGGCGGCGACCTTGCCGAAATGATGGTGCCAGAAGGACGGCATCAGCAAAGGCATCAGCGCGATGGACAGCAGAATCCCGACGAAGGGAATGACCCAGACGACGCTCAGGCTGCCGCCGTCCAGGTGAGGGGCGCCCGCCCCCTCCGCCGCCAGGGCCAGCCCCGGAATTCCGGCGGCGGCGAGCCCCGTCAGGGCGGCCAGAGAGCGGAGAAGGCGATTTCGGGTGGGGCTGGCGTCGGTCATCGCACGCATTCGGCTGTCTGTCATATCAGTTGACGAGTATGCGCCCCCGAACGGGTTAAGCCAATATGGATCGACCAGTCGGAAATCCTTTAACCGACGTGCACGAACGGGATGGCTTCAGCGGCACGGCTTCAGTTCCAGCGGGCCCGGGAGGGTGCCGCCGGTCCAGCCCCGGAGCGGACGGCATTCGCCGCCCGCGCACAGGGTATGGTCCGGCGTGAAGGACGACGCGGCAAGGACGACACGCTCCTGCGGCGGAAGGGCCGGAGCCCAGACCCACCAGCCGCCGGCCAGCCGCGCGCCTTCGGGCGGTTCCATCCCGGCGCCGCCGCCCTTCACGCGGGCTTCGGTCAGGACGAGCCGCCCCTGCTCGATGCGCCAGTCCTCGCGCCATTCGGTCTTTTCCACCGAATGGGTCCAGGACAGGGTGAAGGCGGGACCCGGCAGGGCGGCCAGAACCGCCCCACCGAGCGCCGAGAGGCACAAAGCGGCGCTCATACCGGGTTCATGCCGGCGCGCCGGACCGCCCCAGACTGCGCAGGCGGTAGCGCTGCCACAGCAGGAATACCGCCGTCATGACGAACCCGATCTCGTCCGTCACCGGCAGGGCCAGAACGAACAGGAAGGCCGCCGCCGCCCCGAACGCCCGTTCCGCCCAATTCAGCGGCGTCCAGAAGAAGCCGATGGCCGCCGCGCCCCACAGGCCGATGGCGATCAGCGCCTTCAACAGGATGTAGGCCACCGCCAGCGGGTCGGTGGTCTGGAGCATCAGCGCGGGGGAGTACACCGCCATGAAGGGCACGACATAGCCCGCCATGGCGATGCGCGTGGCGATGAAGCCGACCTGCATGTGCCCCGCCCGGCAGATGGACGAGGCGGCCAGCGCCGCCAACGCCACCGGCGGCGTCAGGTCCGCCATGATGCCGAAGTAGAACACGAACATGTGCGACACGATCAGCGGCACGCCCATCTGCAACAGGGCCGGCGCCGCGATGGCCGCCGTGACGATGTAGTTGGCGGTCGTCGGCAGTCCTGTGCCCAACACGATGCAGGCCAGCATGGTGAGGATCAGGGCGACCAGCAGGTTGCCGCCCGACAGCTCGAAGATCGTCGCCGCAAGGCTAGAAGCCAGCCCGGTCAGGGTCAGGATGCCGATCAGCACACCCACCAGCGCGCAGGCGACACCCACGCCCACGGCGTTCTTGGCACCGTCGGCAAGGCTCTGCACCAGCATGGCCAGCGTTTCCCGACCGCCCTTCACGATCAGGCAGGGAATGACCAGAAGCCCGACGAGGGCGAAGGCCAGATGCTCCGTCCGCCACCCCATGCGCCACAGCGCCGCGGCGATCAGGCCGAGAACGACCCAGAAGGCGACGCGCAGGGCCATCGGGCCGATAGCGCCGACGATCCGCGTGCCGAGAATCAGGGCGATGGTGGCGGCAATGCCGATCACCCCCGCGAACAGCGGCGTGAAGCCGGAGAACAGCAGATAGACCAGCGCGGCCAGCGGCAGGATCAGGTACCAGCCCTCGATCAGCGCGCGGGACACGCTGGGGCACTGGTCCTTCGGCAGGCCGACGAGGTTGCGCTTGCCGGCTTCCAGATGCACCATCCAGAAGGCGCTGCCGAAATAGAGAATTGCCGGAATGGCGGCGGCGATGGCGATGTCGCTGAAGGGAACGCCGATGGTCTCCGCCATGATGAAGGCCGCGGCCCCCATGACCGGCGGCATGAGCTGCCCGCCCATGCTGGCGGTGGCCTCCACCGCCCCCGCGAAGGCCGGGCGGTAGCCGAAGCGCATCATCAGGGGAATGGTGAACTGGCCGGTGGTCAGCACGTTCGCCACGCCCGATCCGTTGATCGTCCCCATGAAGCCGGAGGAGATCACCGCCACCTTCGCCGGCCCGCCCTTGGCGTGGCCGACGAGCCCCAGCGACACGTCGTTGAACAGCTTGATCATGCCGGCGCGCTCCAGGAAGGCGCCGAACAGGATGAACAGGAAGATGAAGGTCGACGACACGAAGACGGGCGTGCCGTAGATGCCTTCGGTGGACAGGAACAGGGTGTCGATGACCTGATCGATGTCGTAGCCACGGTGGGCCAGTCCGAAGGGGAGATGGCGACCGAACAGCGCATAAGGGATGAACACGCCGCAGATGATCGGCAGCGCCAATCCCATGATCCGCCGGGCGGCTTCGAACACCAGCGCGATGGTGACCGCGCCGACGACGAGGTCCGTCATGGTCGGATCGCCCGACCGCTGGATCAGGTCGGCCTCGAACACATAATGGTAAAAGGCCAGCACGAATCCGGTCAGGCCCAGAAGCCAATCGTGCCAAGGCACGCTGCGCCGTTCCCCATGCGACCGGAAGCCGAACAGGGCGAAGGTCATCAGCAGCAGAAATCCGACATGGACCGAGCGGACGACCAGGCTGGACAGCGGGTTGAACGCCGCCGTCCAGATCTGGAACACCGAGAAGGCCACGGCGATGGCGAAGACGGCCTTGCCCGACACCCCTTCGAAGGCCACGACCGTCGAGGGATTCTCGCGGTCGATGGCCTGACGGATTTTGTCGTCTGCCGTTTTGGGGGCCGCCGCTTGGGAGGATGCGTTCATCGCTTTGGATGTCCCGGACGACGCGGCGCGCTTACATCAGCCCCTTTTCCTTGTAGAACTTCTCCGCCCCCGGGTGCAGCGGGACCGGCGACTGGATCGCGCCGGCGTCCAGCTTGATCTGCTTGGCGGCGGCGTGGGCCGCGGCCATCGCCTCCAGATTCTCGAACATCGCCTTGGTCATGGCGTAGACCGCGTCGTCCGACACGCCGGAATGGGTGACCAGCAGGTTGCGCACCGCGGCCGTCGGCACCGGCTCGCTCTGTCCGCTGTAGCTGTTGGCCGGGATGGTCTCCGCGATGTAGGCGGAATCGCCAACCTTCTGCACCACGTCCGCCGGGATCGACACGATGGTGATCTCCTGCGAGGTCGCCAGATCCTTGATCGCCGCGACGCCGAGGCCGGCGGAGATCAGGGTCGCGTCGAGCTGCCGGTTCTTGATGAGGTCCACCGATTCGGCGAATGGCAGATACTCGGTCTTGGAGAAGTCCTTGTAGCCCAGCCCGGCGGCGGCGAAGATGGCGCGGGCGTTCAGCTCCGTCCCCGACTTCGGAGCGCCCACCGACACGCGCTTGCCCTTCAGGTCGGCCAGCGTCTTGACGCCGGAATCCTTGCTGGCGACGATCTGGATGTAGTTGGGATAGATGGCGGCGACGGTGCGCAGCTTGGTCAGCTTGCTCTTGAAGCCGGCCTCCTCGTCGCCCTTCCAGGCGCCGCTCAGCGAATCGCCGAGGGTGAAGGCGATCTCGCCGCGCTCCGACTGAAGCAGGTTCAGGTTCTCCACCGACGCCTTGGTCGCCTGGACCGTGACCTTCGCCCCCGGAATGGCCTTGCCGTAGATGCCGGACAGCGCCACGCCCAGCGGGTAGTAGACGCCGCTGGTGCCGCCGGTGAGAACGGTGACGAACTGCTCGGCCTGGGCGGGCAGTGCGGTGAGCATGCAGACGCCGACCGCGGCCAGGAAACGCTTCATTCTTCTATCCTCCCGAAAGACTGTCCGTAGCGGATCATTCGTAAGACGCGTTGGTTTGCGTCGGATTGTTGGCTATCCTAACTTGCGGACAGGAGGTTCGCCAGTACGTAGGAACCGAAAGAAACCCGGCGGTTCGGCGCGATCCCACTCCCTTCGGAGGAGGCCGAACGGCGTCTTGACCGGAAAGGACGAGACCCCCCTATCCTTGTTCCGGTTGGTCTTGCGCCACACTTTATCCCGCAGAGTTGGAAGAACCGTCGAAAGAAGCGTCGCGAAGGTCGGGGCAACAGAACGTCACCAACAATGGGAGGACAGCGGATGCCGTGTACCGTTTCCATGACCGTCAACGGAAAAACGGTCTCGCGCGAGGTGGAGGAGCGGACCCTGCTGGTCACCTTCCTTCGCGACCAGATCGGCCTGACCGGCACGCATGTGGGGTGCGACACCAGCCAGTGCGGCGCCTGCGTCGTGCATGTGGATGGGCGTTCGGTGAAGTCCTGCACCATGCTGGCCGCCCAGGCGGACGGCGCTTCGATCACCACCATCGAAGGGCTGGCGGCGGCGGACGGCACGCTGCACCCGATGCAGGCGGCCTTCCGCGAGCATCACGGCCTGCAATGCGGCTTCTGCACGCCGGGCATGGTGATGAGCGCCGTCGATCTGGTGACGGCCAACCCCTCCCCCACCGAGCAGGACGTCCGCGAGGGGCTGGAGGGCAACATCTGCCGCTGCACCGGCTATCACAACATCGTGAAGGCCGTGATGGCGGGCGCGGAAGCGATGCAGGGCGGCACGATGAAGGCCGCCGCCGAATAAACCGGAAGAAAAAGGCTCTCATGGGAGGAACACGAAGATGGCGAACCCCAACGGCATCGGCGCCCCCGTGCGCCGGCGCGAGGACGCGCGCTTTCTGACCGGGCGCGGCACCTACACCGACGACATCAACCGGCCCGGCCAGACCCACGCGGTCTTCGTCCGGTCCCCCTACGCCCATGCCCGCATCCGCGGCATCGACGCCGCCGAGGCCATGCAGGCCCCCGGCGTGATCGCCGTGCTGACCGGCGCCGACATGGAGGCGGACAAGGTCGGCAGCCTGCCCTGCGGCTGGCAGATCCATTCCAAGGACGGCTCCCCGATGAAGGAACCGCCGCACTTCCCCATCGCCCGCGACCGCGCACGCTACGTCGGCGATGCCGTCGCCGTGGTGATCGCCGAAACCCGCGAACAGGCGAGGGACGCCGCCGAACTGGTCATGGTCGATTACGACGAGTTGCCGGCGGCGGTGACCTCGCGGAAGGCGCTGGAGGGTGGCGCTCCGCTGGTGCACGACGATGTCGGCGGCAATCTCTGCTTCGACTGGCATCTGGGTGACGCGGCGGCGGTGGACGCGGCCTTCGCGCAGGCGGCGCATGTGGCGAAGCTCGACCTCGTCAACCAGCGGCTCATTCCCAACGCGATGGAGCCGCGGGCGGCGCTGGGCGAGTATGACCGGGCGACCGGCGAGCACACGCTGACCACCACCAGCCAGAACCCGCACGTTATCCGCCTGCTGATGGGCGCCTTCGTGCTGGGCATTCCGGAGCACAAGCTGCGCGTCGTCGCCCCGGATGTCGGCGGCGGCTTCGGTTCCAAGATCTTCCATTACGGGGAGGAGGCGGTCGTTACCTGGGCGGCGAGGAAGGTCGGGCGCCCGGTGAAATGGACCGCGGAGCGTTCCGAGAGTTTCCTGACCGACGCCCATGGCCGCGACCACGTCAGCCACGCGGAACTGGCGCTGGACCAGGACGGCAACTTCCTGGCTTTGCGCGTCTCCACCATCGCCAACATGGGCGCCTATCTGTCCACCTTCGCGCCGTCGATCCCGACCTACCTCTACGCCACGCTGCTGGCCGGGCAGTACAAGACCCCGGCGATCTACGCGGAGGTGAAGGCGGTCTTCACCAACACCGTTCCGGTGGATGCCTACCGCGGCGCCGGGCGTCCGGAGGCCTGCTACCTGATCGAGCGGCTGGTCGAGGTCGCCGCCGCCGAGACGGGCATCGACAAGACGGAGATCCGCCGCCGCAACTTCGTGCCGGCCAGCGCCATGCCCTACCAGACCCCTGTGGCGCTGCAATACGACACCGGCGACTTCGCCAAGAATCTGGACATCGCCCTTCCCCTGGTCGATTACGACGGCTTCGCGGCGCGCAAGGCCGAGTCCGCCCGGCGCGGCAAGCTGCGCGGCATCGGCTTCGCCACCTACATCGAGGCCTGCGGCATCGCCCCCAGCAACATCGCGGGCGCTCTCGGCGCGCGGGCGGGCCTGTACGAGTCGGCCGAGGTGCGCTTCCACCCCACCGGTTCCGTGACGGTCTTCACCGGTTCCCACAGCCACGGGCAGGGGCACGAGACGACCTTCGCGCAGCTCGTCTCCGAACGCTTCGGCGTGCCGATCGAGAATGTGGAGATCGTCCACGGCGACACCAGCAAGATTCCCTTCGGCATGGGCACCTACGGCTCCCGCTCGCTGGCGGTCGGCGGGTCGGCCATCGTCAAGGCGATGGACAAGGTGGAGCGCAAGGCCAAGAAGATTGCCGCCCACATGCTGGAGGCCGCCGAGGCCGACATCGAGGCGAAGGACGGACGCTTCGTCGTGGCCGGAACCGACAAGGCTCTGACCATCGGCGACATCGCCCTGCAGGCCTACGTCCCGCACAACTTCCCGCTCGACGAGTTGGAGCCGGGGCTGGACGAGCAGGCCTTCTACGACCCGAAGAATTTCACATACCCCAACGGCTGCCACGTCTGCGAGGTGGAGATCGACCCCGACACCGGCGTGGTTCAGGTGGTGAGCTTCGCCGCCGTGGACGATTTCGGGCGCGTCATCAACCCGCTGATCGTAGAGGGGCAGGTTCATGGCGGTCTGGTCCAGGGCATCGGGCAGGCGCTGTACGAGAACTGCGTCTATGACGAGGAGTCCGGGCAGCTCATCACCGGCTCCTACATGGACTACTGCATGCCGCGGGCGGACGACGTGCCGTCCTTCACGGTGCGCTACCACGAGGACCAGCCCTGCACGCACAACCCGCTGGGCGTGAAGGGCTGCGGCGAGGCCGGGACCATCGGCGCCTCCGCCGCCGTGATGAACGCGGTGGTGCACGCCCTGTCCGACTACGGCGTCACGCATCTCGACATGCCGGCGACCCCGGAACGGGTCTGGCAGGCGATCCGGAGCCACAGCACCGCCCAGGCGGCCGAGTAAGGGAGGAAACCGCATGTATGCCTTCACCTATCACCGGCCCAAGACTCTTGCCGACGCGGCGGCCTTGCTCGGCCAGTTCGAGGAGCCGAAACTGCTGGGCGGCGGGCAGACGCTTCTGCCGACTCTCAAGCAGCGCCTTGCCCGCCCGAGCGACCTGATCGATCTCGGCCAGATCCCGGAGCTTCAAGGCATCTGCGAGGAGGCCGGCGGGCTGACCGTGGGCGCCTTCACCCGCCATGCGGCGGTCGCCCATTCCGACGCGGTGCAGCGCGTCATCCCGGCGCTTGCCAGCCTCGCGGAGGGCATCGGCGACCGGCAGGTGCGCAACATGGGCACGCTCGGCGGGTCCATCTGCAACGCCGATCCCTCCGCCGACTACCCCGCCGCGGTCGTCGCGCTGAAGGCCACGGTGCGCACCGACCGGAGGGAGATCGCGGGAGACGACTTCTTCACCGGCATGTTCGAAACGGCGCTGGAGCCCGGCGAGATCGTCACCGCCGTGCATTTCCAGAAGCCGGACAAGGCCGCCTACACCAAGTTCCGCAACCCGGCCAGCCGCTACGCCATCGTCGGCGTGTTCGTGGCCGTCTTCGGAAACGAGGTGCGCGTGGCCGTGACCGGCGCCGGCCCGTCCGTCTTCCGGGCGGACGACATGGAGGCGGCGCTGGCCCAGGACTTCCGGGCGGACGCGCTGAACGGCGCCTCCGTGTCGGCGGACGGGCTGAACGCCGACATCCACGCCAGCGCCGACTACCGCGCCCATCTGGTTCGGGTGATGGCCCGGCGCGCGGTGGAGGCGTGTGGGTGAAGCCGGTTTGACACCGGACGACGATCGGCCTTAGGCTTCGCCTATGCCGATCGTCGTCCGCATTGGAAACGCACGGGTCTACATTTATGCGGACGACCATAACCCGCCGCATTTCCATATCGTTGGCCCGGACTTCAACGCCTTGGTCCGCATCAACGATCTTGTGGTGATCAAGGGTTCGGCACCGCCTGATATTCTGCGCAAGGTGTTGGACTGGGCAGCGGACAACCGGCCCCTTCTGGCCCTCCGCTGGATCGAGATCAACGGAGAGGAGTGACGCATGGACCAGCCACGCATTGCCGCCGTTGAGGCCATCGCCGGGACCCAGTGCGTCCGGCTCACCTGGATCGATGGGACCAGGGACGTGGTCGATCTGTCGGAGCCGATCCGCCGCTTTTCGGTGCTGCGTCCCTTGTCGAACCCCGCCCTGTTCGCGGCGGTCAGGGTTGCCTCCTGGGGCTGGGCCATCGGCTGGGGAGGAGACGAGGACGAACCGGAGATCGACTACGCCGCGGATACCCTGTGGCAGCGGGCTCGGTAGCAGCGGTCTGCCGCCGCCTGAGGCCGTTCGTCCTAAAAATTGCGGATCATCCGGAAGGCAACATGCCCAACACCCTCCCCGCGTCCGTCCCCGCCTCCGTCGATGACACGCTGGACCTGCTGCGGCGGGGGAACTACGTCGGCGACCGGTCGCTGGCGACGGCGCTGTACCTCGCGCTGAAGCTGCGGCGCCCGCTGTTCCTGGAGGGCGAGGCCGGGGTCGGCAAGACCGAAATCGCCAAGGTGCTGTCCGCCACGCTGGGCCGGCGCCTGCTGCGGCTGCAATGCTACGAGGGGCTCGACATCGCCGCTGCGGTTTACGAGTGGAACTACGCCCGCCAGATGATGGAAATCCGGCTGGCCGAGGCGTCGGGCGACCGTGACCGGGAGGCGCTCGGCGCCGACCTCTTCTCCGAACGTTTCCTCATCAAGCGCCCGCTGCTCCAGGCGCTGGAACCCGACTTCGCCGGTCCTCCCGTCCTGCTGATCGACGAGCTGGACCGCACCGATGAGCCGTTCGAAGCCTATCTCCTCGAAATCCTGTCCGATTTCCAGGTCTCGATCCCGGAGTTCGGCACGGTCAAGGCGCCGGAACCGCCCATCGTCATCCTGACCTCCAACCGCACCCGCGAGATTCACGACGCGCTGAAGCGGCGCTGCTTCTACCACTGGGTCGATTACCCCAACGCGGAGCGCGAGCGCGCCATCCTGACGGTGAAGGCGCCGAACGCCGACGCGCGGCTTGCCGCCCAGGTGGTCGGCTTCGTGCAGAGCCTGCGCGGGATGGACCTCTACAAGGCGCCGGGCGTCGCGGAGACGCTGGACTGGGCGCAGGCGCTGGTGGAGCTGAACCAGTTGGAGTTGGAACCCTCGGTCATCAACGACACGCTGGGCACGCTGCTGAAGTACCAGGACGACATCGCCCGCATCCAGGGCAGCGAGGCCGCGCGCATCCTGGCACAGGTCAAGACGGAACTCGCCGCCACCACGGCCCGGTGAGCGGCCATGCAAGGCGGCCTCGCCATCAACCTGATGCATTTCGCCCGCGCGCTGCGGGCGGCGGGGCTGCCGGTCGGGCCGGGCAAGCTGCTCCAGGCCGTCGAGGCGGTGGAGGCGGTGGGGATCGCCAACCGGACGGACTTCTATTGGGCGCTGCACGCCGTCTTCGTGAACCGGCGCGACCAGCGGGAGGTCTTCGATCAGGCCTTCCACGTCTTCTGGCGCAACCCGGACATCCTGAAGCGGATGATGGGCATGATGCTGCCGACCATCCGCACGGAGTCGCCAGACACGCAGGACCCCTTGTCGCGCCGCGTCGCCGACGCGCTGCGCGGCACCGCGCCGGAAGCCGAGGGGCCGGAAAAGTCGGAGATCGAGGTGGACGCCGCCTTCACCGTCTCCGCCCAGGAACGGTTGCAGGAAAAGGACTTCGAGACGATGTCCGCGGCGGAGATGGCGGAGGCCAAGCGCATGCTCGCCCGCATCGCCCTGCCGGTGGCCGAGGTGACGACCCGCCGCCACCGACCGGACCCTCAAGGGCCACGGGTCGACCCGCGGTCGACTCTGCGGCGGATGCTGCGCTCCGGCGGGGACTTGGCCGATCTGGCGCGGCGCAGCCGCCGCACGCGCCCGCCGCCGCTGGTCGTGCTGTGCGACATCTCCGGCTCCATGACGCGCTATTCGCGGATGCTGCTTCACTTCATGCACGCGCTCAGCAACGACCGCGACCGTGTGCACAGCTTCGTTTTCGGCACCCGCCTGACCAACATCACGCGCCATCTGCGGCACAAGGACGTGGACGTGGCGCTGGACGCCGTGTCGGCGGCGGTGGCCGACTGGTCGGGCGGGACGCGCATCGGCACCGCGCTCCACGCCTTCAACCGGACCTGGGCGCGCCGGGTTCTGGGCCAGGGAGCCGTCGTGCTTCTGATCACCGACGGGCTGGACAGGGATGCGGGCGAAGGGCTTGCGGCGGAGGCCGAACGCCTGCACAAGAGCTGCCGCCGTCTGGTCTGGCTGAACCCGCTCTTGCGGTGGGAGGGATTCGCACCAAGATCCAGCGGCATCCGGGCCCTGTTGCCTCATGTGGACGACTTCCGCCCGGTCCACAACCTGAACAGTCTGGCCGGGCTCGCCGACGCGCTGAACCGCGACGGGCCGCGACGGGCCGAAAGCCTGCGCAAGTGGCTGAAGGAGGCCGCATGAGGGACGATATTCTGGAGCAGGCCGCGGGCTGGCGCGCGGAAGGGCGGAAGGTGGCCTTGGCGACGGTGGTCGCCACCTGGGGGTCCTCTCCCCGCCCGGTGGGCAGCCAGATGGCGATGGACGACGCCGGGTCGATGATCGGTTCCGTTTCCGGTGGCTGCATCGAAGGCGCGGTGGTGCACGAGGCCCGCAAGACCATGGAGGACGGCGAGCCGCGCCTGATCTCCTTCGGCGTCAGCAACGAAATGGCCTGGGAAGTCGGTCTCGCCTGCGGCGGCCGTGTGCAGGTCTATGTCGAGGCCATGGAATGAAGCGCGACATCACCGAACGGCTGCTGGCCGCCCGCGAGGCCGGGCGTCCCGTGGCGCTGGTCACCGACCTGAGCACCGGCCTCCAGACCCTGGTCTATGAGGACGCCGTGCACGGCGGCTTCGGCCTGGAGGACGATCTTCTGGCGGAGGTGCGGGAGCGGCTGCGCCAGGATCGTTCCGGCCTCATCACCGATGCGGAGGACGACGAGGATGGGCTGCGGCTGTTCGTGCAGACCCACAACCCGCCGCTGCGGCTGCTGGTGGTCGGTGCCGTTCACATCGCCCAGGCGCTGGCCCCCCTCGCCGCGCTGACCGGCTACGCCGTCACGGTGATCGACCCACGCGGCGCCTTCGCCACGGAGTCGCGTTTCCCCGGCGTCTCCTTGCACGACGCCTGGCCGGACGAGGCGCTGTCCGCCCTGAAGATCGACCGCCGCACCGCCGTGGTGACGCTGACCCACGACCCGAAGCTGGACGACCCGGCCCTGTTGGTGGCTCTGCGCTCCCCCGCCTTCTATGTCGGCTCGCTCGGCAGCAAGCGGACCCACGCCAAGCGGCTGGACCGGCTGAAGGAGCAGGGCGTGACCGATACGGAGCTGGCGCGCATCCACGCCCCGGTCGGGCTGGACATCGGCGCGGTAACCCCGGCGGAAATTGCCCTGTCGGTCATGGCCCAGATCACCGCCGTGCGGCGCAAGGCCGGCGCGGCCTGAAGGAGAGCATCGGCATGTTTTTCGGCCCGTTGCCCCTGCGGGACCTGGAAGGCGCCATCCTGGCGCATTCGGTCCGGCGCGGCTCCGTCAGTTTCAAGAAGGGCCGCATCCTCAGCGCCGAGGACGTGACGGCGCTGCGCGACGCCGGCTTCACCACCGTAACCGCCGCCAAGCTCGGCGACGACGACGTGGGCGAGGACGCCGCCGCGGCCCGCATCGCCGCCGCGCTGAAGGGACAGGACATCAGCACGGGCGCGGCTTTCACGGGGCGGGTGAACCTGTTTGCCGAATCGCGCGGCCTGTTCGTTCCGGACGTCGAACGGATCACCGCGCTGAACCTCATCGACGAAAGCGTAACGGTCGCCACCCTGCCCGCCTTCGCGCCGGTCGAACCCGGCCAGATGGTCGCGACGGTGAAAATCATCCCCTTCGCCGCCCCCCGTGCCGCGGTGGAGGGGGCGGAGGTGGAGGCGTCCGCCGGCACGCCGGCTCTGCGCGTCGCTCCCTTCCGCCCCCTGACCGCCGCGCTGATCCAGACCCGCCTGCCCGGCGTGAAGGACAGCGTTCTGGACAAGACCGTGACCGTGACGCGGGAACGGCTGGAGGCGATGGGCGGGCGGCTGGTCCGCGATTCGCGCTGCTACCATGGGGAAGCGGCTCTGGCCGACGCCATCGCGGCGGCGGGGCGCGTCGATCTGCTGCTGATCGCCGGGGCGTCGGCCATCACCGACCGGCGCGACGTGCTTCCCGCCGGCATCGAGCGGGCGGGCGGCGTGATCGAGCATTTCGGGATGCCGGTCGATCCGGGCAACCTGCTGCTGATCGCCCGCATCGGTGAGACGCCGGTGCTCGGCCTTCCCGGCTGCGCGCGGTCGCCAAAGCTGAACGGATTCGATTGGGTGCTTCAGCGCGTCGCCGCGGGCCTTCCGGTGACGCGGGCCGACGTGATGCGCATGGGGGTCGGCGGTCTGCTCGCCGAGATCCCCAGCCGCCCCCTGCCCCGTGCCGGCGCCACCGTCGTGGAGCCGCCACGCGCGCCGCGCATCGCCGCTCTGGTGCTGGCCGCCGGGCGGTCGAGCCGGATGGGCGGAAGCAACAAGCTGCTGGCCGATGTCGGCGGGGAGCCGCTGGTCGTCCGCACGGTCGAATCGGTCCTGGCGTCCCAAGCCAAGCCGGTGGTGGTGGTGACCGGTCATATGGCGGAGGCGGTGTCCGCCCCGCTGGCCGGGCGCCCGCTGACCATCGTGCACAACCCGGCCTTCGCCGACGGGCTCAGCGCCTCTCTGCGCGCCGGGTTGGCGGCCCTGCCGGCGGATGTCGATGGGGTGGTGGTTTGCCTCGGCGACATGCCGCTCGTCACGCCGCAGGCCATCGACCGGCTGATCGCCGCCTACAACCCGCTGGAAGGCCGGACCGTCTGCGTCCCGACCGTCCATGGCAAGCGGGGCAACCCCGTCCTCTGGGATCGCGGCTTCTTCGCGGAGATGGCGAAGTTGACGGGCGATTCCGGGGCCAAGTCCCTGCTGGCCACCCACGCCGATCAGGTGGTGGAGGTGCCGGTGGAGGACGGCGGCATCCTCTACGACGTGGATACGCCGGACCTTCTGGCGGAACTCCGCGGATAGGGCGTCACGCCGCCCGTTCGATCACCAAATCCAGCCAGCGGCGGGAGATCGTCCGGGCGACCGCGTCGGCGGCGGGCAGATGCCGCTCCAGCGCCGCGTCCAGTCCGTCCAGGATGGCGCGGTTGCGCTCCCGCGATTCCACACCGAATTTCTCCGCCCAGCCGCGGACGATGGCGGCGTCGGCCTCCGGATGGAACTGGAAGGCGTAGAGGTTGCGGCCCAGCCGGAAGGCCTGCCGTTCGCACGCCTCGTTCCAGGCCAGCGGCACGGCGCCTTCGGGAAACTCAAAGGTGTCGTAGTGCCACTGCACCATGTGCAGTTCCGGGGCCAGCCCGCCCAGCACCGGATCGTCCGCCGCCGCGTCGGACAGCCGGACGGCGGACACGCCGATCTCCGCCACCGAATGGCGGTAGACCCGGGCGCCGAAGGCGCGGGCGGCAAGCTGCGCGCCCAGGCAGATGCCCATCACCGGACGCTTCTCCGCCGCGAAGGCGCGGATCAGCTCCATCACCCGCGGGAAATGCGGTCCCTGCGCGTCGTTCCAGGCGTCCTGCGGCCCGCCCAGAACCAGCAGCCCGTCGTAACCGTCCGCCGCGCCGGGCAGCGCCTCCCCCTCATCCGCGGCGACGGTGACCAGCGTCGCTCCGAAATCGGACAGAGCCTGTCCCACGATGCCGGCGGGGGCGTTTCGGTTGTTCTGAACGACCAGGATGCGGATGGGGGGCCACGTTGGTTGAGGCGGTTTCCGCGAAGCGGACGGTTCACCGTTAATGAGCGGCGGTCACAGTGAAATCAAGCGATGCAAGGCGGCTATGCGCTGCAACGCGGCAGGGCGTACAGTGTTGTCGGACTTCCCCAGGGAGACGAAACCAATGCTGACCCGGATTCGCAGGCTTGCGGTGGCCGCCGCCGTTGCCGGTACCCTGCTCCTTCCTACTCTGGCCGCGGCTCAGAACGGCACGCTGACCTTCCTGCATTTCAACGACATCTACGAGATCAGCCCGGTGAAGGGCCGCGGCGGCTTCGCTCCCCTGATGACGGTGCTGAAGGCGGAGCGGGAGCGCAGCGCCGGTGCGGTGACGACGGTCGGCGGAGACTTCCTGTCCCCGTCCCTGCTGTCCGGCACGACGCGGGGGGAGCAGATGACCGCCCTGTTCAACGCCATGGGCGTGGATGTGGTGGGCTTCGGCAACCACGAATTCGACTTCGGCGTCGAGGTGCTGAAGGCCCGCATCGCCGAATCGGCGTTCCCTTGGGTCGGAACCAACATCACCGGGCCGGACGGAAAGCCGCTCCCCGGATCGGTCGCCACCTGGACGAAGACGGTCGGCGACATCAAGGTCGGCTTCCTGGGCATTCTGACCCCGGAGGCCGCGCAACTCTCCAGCGGCGGGGCGGAGGCGACCTTCACCGACGTGCAGGCCGCCGCGGCCCTGGCGGTGAAGGCCCTGCGCGGCGAGGGCGCGCACGTCGTCGTGGCGCTGACCCACCAAACCATCACGGAAGACCGCGATCTGGCCGCCAAGGTGAAGGGGATCGACCTCATGCTGGGCGGTCACGACCACGACCCCATCAGCTTTTACGAAGGATCGACCTTGATCCTGAAGGCGGGGGCCGACGGCCATTATCTCGGCGTCATCGATCTGGCGGTCAGCACCAAGGCGACCGACAAGGGGCCGGCGACCAGCGTGCTTCCCACCGGCTGGCGCTTCGTCACCACCGCCGGGGCGGCGCCCGATCCCGAGATCGCGGCCCTGGTCAAGCGATACACCGACCAGCTCGACACCGCGCTGGCCGGGGTGATCGGGCGGGCGGAAACCGACCTGGACAGCCGCAAGGACGTCATCCGTTCCCAGGAAACGACGATGGGCAACCTCATCGCCGACGCGCTGCGCGAGGGGCTGAAGGCCGATGCCGCCATCACCAACGGCGGCGGCATCCGCGCCGACGCGCTGCGCCCGGCGGGCAGTCCGCTGACCCGCAAGGACATCTTCGCGGAGATGCCGTTCGGGAACGTCGCCGTGCTGACCGTCCTGTCCGGGGCCGACCTGCTGGCCGCTCTGGAGCACGGCGTGTCGAAGGTGGAGGAGAAAGCCGGGCGCTTCCCCCAGGTGTCGGGCCTCAGCTTCACCTATGACCCGAAGCTGCCTTCCGGCACGCGCGTGACGAACGTGACGGTGGGCGGCCAGCCACTCGATCCGGGCAAGAGCTACCGGGTGGCGACCAACGACTACATGCTGAAGGGTGGCGACGGTTACACCGCGCTGACCCGTGGACGGACCGTGGTGGACGCCTCCGGCGCCGTTCTGATGGCGACCATGGTCATGGATTACGTGGAGGCGAAGAAGACCGTCGCGCCAAAGGTCGAAGGCCGCATCGTGGCGAAATGACGGGCTACCGAATTGATTGGCTGCCGAATTGATTGGCTGCCGAAAAAAGACGCCCCCGGACCAGCCGGTCCAGGGGCGCAAGGCCAGGATGGATCTTTGTTGGAGCGTCAGGCGCTGCGGCGCGTCTGGCGCGCGGCCCCTTCGGCCCGCGCGTTCAGCCGCCGCACCGCGTCGTTCGCGGTTTTCGCCGACATCTCCGACACCTTGACGCTGCGGCTCAGCAGCAATTCCACTTCGTCTTTGACCATGCTGCTCTGCGCCGCGTAGAAGTCCTGGACGGACCGGCTGCGCATCATCGCGTTGACGCCTTCCACATTGCGGGCCATGGCCTCCTGCGCGAAGCCCATCCATTCGCGCATGATGGACTGCATTCCTTCCATCAGCACGGACCCGCATTGGGCCATGACGTCGATGTTCTCGCGGGCCTGCTGGGCGACCTCGCCCTGGGCTTCCGCCGACAGCCCCATCATGCGGTTGAACTGTTCGGAGGTCTGGCCGGCGATCTGAGTCGCCTTTCCCATCACGTCGTTGGCCGTGTCGGCGCCACGCTGTGTCGTTTCCGCGGCGGTTTCCGCCATGCGCCGGGTGGTGTCCTCGGCAACGTTTCGGCCCTTGGCGGCGTTTTCGCGCGCGATGGTCTGCGCGTCCTTCTCTGATGCCATCTGCCTTGCTCCTGGTTTCATTCCGTCCGAATCGGACGCTCCCCCCGTTTTATTATTGGGTTCTTCCAGTTTTGTGCGCTGCGGCACAAGCATCCGTATATCATGGTGGCAAAGAGTCGTTCCACAACTCTAAAAACTAACCTTCCATACTTTTTTGCAGATACCATGAAATTTCTCGAAATCCCTTCCTCAATGGATTTCTCAACAAATTTTCGAGAATGTTGCTTTTGAGGCGATGAATTTCACTCAATCACGCCATAAGAGAGGTGCAGGCCGCACCAACACTCCCCAAATTCCGGAGTAGCAATCAGAAGACCGGTGCGGTGCGTCCGTCTTTCCGGCACCGGCTCCACCCGCGGAGGATGCCCATGCTCATTGGTGTGCCGAGGGAAATCAAAAACCACGAATACCGCGTCGGGCTGATCCCGGCATCGGTCCGTGAACTCGCTCATCACGGGCACACGGTGCTGCTGCAAAGGGGAGCCGGCGCGGCCATCGGCCTGGAGGACGAGCAGTACGAGGCCGCCGGGGCGGAGATCGTGCCGGATGCAGCCACCGTCTTCGCCCGCGCCGAGATGGTGGTGAAGGTGAAGGAGCCCCAGCCGCAGGAATGCGCGATGCTGCGCAAGGGGCAGATTCTGTTCACCTATCTGCACCTCGCCCCCGATCCGAAGCAGACCCGTTTGCTGCTGGAGTCCGGCGTGGTCGCCATCGCCTACGAGACGGTGACCGACCCGCGCGGGGGCCTGCCGCTTCTGGCGCCGATGAGCGAGGTCGCGGGCCGCATGTCGGTGCAGGCCGGCGCCCATTGCCTGGAGAAGGCGCAGGGCGGGCGCGGCGTCCTGCTGGGCGGGGTGCCCGGCGTTCCGGCGGCCAAGGTGGTGGTTCTGGGCGGCGGCGTGGTCGGCACCAACGCCGCGCGCATGGCCATGGGGCTGGAGGCAAAGGTCGTGGTGATCGACAAATCCTTGCCCCGCCTGAAGGAACTGGACCTGCAATTCGGCGCGAAGCTCCAGACTCTCTATTCGACCGTGGACACGATCGAGGAGCATGTGCTCGACGCCGACCTCGTGATCGGGGCCGTTCTGGTGCCGGGGGCGGAGGCGCCGAAGCTGGTGACCAGGGACATGGTGTCGCGCATGAAGCGGGGGGCGGTGGTGGTGGACGTCGCCATCGATCAGGGCGGCTGCTTCGAAACGTCGCACCCCACGACCCACGCGGAGCCCACCTATCTGGTGGACGGGGTGGTCCATTATTGCGTCGCCAACATGCCGGGGGCGGTCGCGCGCACCTCGACCTTTGCGCTGAACAACGCCACCCTGCCCTTCACGCTGGCCCTCGCCGATCAGGGCTACCGCGCCGCTCTGGCGCGCGATCCGCATCTGCGGGCCGGGTTGAACATCCACGCGGGTGCCGTCGCCTGCAAGGCGGTGGCCGATGCCCAGGGGCTGCCCTACCAGTCGGCGGAGGAGGCGCTGCGGCTGTAGCCGCAACGCCCTTTTCCGCCTACCGGCGATTGCCGCCGAACCGGGCGGCGATCTCGCCGACGATGCCGCGGCGGAACAGCAGCACGCAGGCGACGAAGATCACGCCGATCACCACCGGCACCGGCAGGTTGGTCGCCGCCAGATAATTCTCCAGAGTCACCACCAGCGCCGCCCCGACGACCGGCCCGAACAGCGTTCCGATGCCCCCCAGCAGAGTCATCAGCACCACCGAGCCGGACATCTGCCATTGCACGTCGGTCAGGGTGGCGAGCTGGAAGACGATGGCCTTCGTGCCGCCGGCCAGACCGGCCAGAGCGGCGGACAGGACGAAGGCCATCAGCTTGTAATGGTCGGTCCGGTAGCCGAGCGAGACGGCGCGCGGCTCATTCTCGCGGATCGCCTTCAGCACCTGACCGAAGGGCGAATGCACGGTGCGCCAGATCACCACGAAGCCGAACAGGAAAACCGCCAGCACCGTGTAGTACATGCCGAGCGGGTTGTTCAGGTCGATCACGCCAAACAGATGCCCGCGCGGCACCGCCTGGATGCCGTCCTCACCGCCCGTGAACTTGAGCTGCAGCGCCATGAAGAAGACCATCTGCGACAGCGCCAGAGTGATCATGGCGAAGTAGATGCCCTGCCGCCGGATCGCCAGTGCTCCGAAGGCCAGCCCCAGCGTGGCGGAAAAGGCCGTGCCCAGCAGGATGCCGAGTTCCGGCGAAAGCCCCCAGACCTTCACCGTGTGGGCGGTGATGTAGGCCGCCCCGCCGAAGAAAGCGGCGTGCCCGAAGCTCAAAAGCCCCGCGAAGCCGATCAGCAGGTTGAAGGCGCAGGCGAACAGCGCGAAGCACAGCACCTTCATCACGAAGACCGGATACAGCACGTAAGGCGCCGCGATCAGGACCGCCAACAGAACGGCCAGCGCCACAAGTCCCGGCGTCGCCGGCCTTCCGGTGGCGGGAGCCGCGGCTTCGCGGCGGACGGCTTGCGTTTCGGTCGCCATGGGTCACCTCTCCCGCCCGAACAGGCCGGCGGGCTTGATCATCAGCACCACGGCCATGATGACGAAGACGACGATGTTGGACGCCTCCGGGTAGAACACCTTCGTCAGACCTTCCAACAGGCCAAGCCCGTATCCGGTCAGCACCGCCCCGAGAATCGACCCCATGCCGCCGATCACCACCACCGCGAAGACGACGATGATGAGGTTGGAGCCCATCAGCGGCGACACCTGATAGATCGGCGCCGCCAGAACCCCGGCCAGCCCGGCCAGCGCCACGCCGAATCCGTAGGTCAGGGTGATCATCACCGGCACGTTGATGCCGAAGGCCTGGACCAGCACCGGATTCTCCGTCGCCGCCCGCAGATAGGCGCCAAGCTTCGTCCGCTCGATGGCGTACCAGGTGGCGAGGCAGACGACCAGCGAGGCGACGACGACCCAGCCGCGGTAATTGGGCAGGAACATGAAGCCCAGATTCTGCCCGCCGCGCAGCGCGTCCGGGATCGGATAGGGCTGGCCCGAGACGCCGTACTGGTGGCGGAAGACTCCTTCGATGATCAACGCGATTCCGAAGGTCAGCAGCAATCCGTAGAGATGGTCCAGCTTGTAGAGCCGGCTGAGCAGGGTCTTTTCCAGGACCACGCCGAAGGCGCCGACGATCAGCGGGGCCAGGAGCAGCGCCCACCAATAGCCGATCCCCGCCGTGGTCAGCAGCAGCCACGCCACGAAGGCGCCCAGCATGTAGAGCGCGCCGTGGGCGAAGTTGATGACGTTCAGCATTCCGAAGATGACCGCCAGCCCGAGGCTGAGCAGCGCGTAGAAGGAGCCGTTGATCAGCCCCAGCAGAAGCTGCCCGAACAGCGCCTGGGGCGGGATTCCGAAGATGGTGGACATGTGGTTCGCCTCCGGCCGTTCTGCGCGGCGGGTGATCGCCCCGGCGCCCGTCCCCACGCGCAGCGGGAGACGGAACGCCGGAGCGGGCGGGGATCAGCCGGGCAGCTTGCAGCCGCTTTCCGCCATGGTGGCGAAGGCCTCGTCGCCGGGGATGGTGCGGATGATCTGGTAATAATCCCACGGCCCCTTGGACTCGCTGGGCTTCTTCACGCGGGCCAGATACATGTCGTGGACCATGCGCCCGTTCGGCAGGATCTTGCCGTTCTTGGCGAACATGTCGTTGACCGGCATCTCCTTCATCTTCGCGGCGACGGTCGGGCCGTCGTCGGTGCCCGCGGCCTCGATGGCCTTCAGGTAGTGCTTCACGGAGGAGTAGCTTCCGGCCTGGACCATGGTCGGCATCTTGCCGGTCTTCGCCTTGTACTTCTCGGACCAGGCCCGCTTCTCGTCGTCCATGTCCCAGTAGAAGCCGGTGGTCAGGACGAGGTCCTGGGCAACCTGGAGCCCGAGCGCGTGCACGTCCGACAGGAAGATCAGAAGACCGGCCAGCTTCTGCTGCCCGCTCTGCGTCAGGCCGAACTCCGACGCCTGCTTGATCGAGGTGATGGTGTCGCCGCCGGCGTTGGCGAGGCCGATGACCTGCGCGCCCGACGACTGCGCCTGGAGCAGGAAGGAGGAGAAGTCCGCGGTGTTCAGCGGCGCGCGGACCGCCCCCACCACGCTGCCGCCGGCCTTCTTCACCTGCGCCGCGGTGTCGGTTTCGAGCTGGTGGCCGAAGGCGTAATCGGCGGTCAGGAAGAACCAGCTCTTCCCGCCCTCCTTCACGATGGCCTGCCCGGTGCCGACGGCCAGCGCGCGGGTGTCGTAGGCCCAATGGAAGCCGGTGGGGGAGCAGGCGTCGCCGGTCAGCCGCGACGTCGCCGGACCCTGCATCAGGAAGATCGTCTTCTTCTCGCGCGTCACCTCCTGCACGGCCAGAGCGACGCCGGAGTTCGGCACGTCCACGATGACGTCCACACCGTCGCGGTCGATCCATTGGCGGGCGACGTTCGACCCGATGTCCGGCTTGTTCTGGTGGTCCGCCGCGACGACCTCGATCGGCTTGCCCAGAATCTTGCCGCCCACCTCCTCCACCGCCATGCGGACGGCGACCGCGGAGCCTTCACCGCCCAGGTCCGCATAAAGGCCGGAGCGGTCGTTCAGGACGCCGATCTTCACGACGTCGCCCGAAACCTTGCTCTGCTGGGCCTGCGCGGAACCGACGGCCAGCGCGGCGAGCGCCGCCCCGGCAAGCAGACGTGCAATCATTCCATTCCTCCCGGTTCAAGTTCGAACGTTTCTGTTTGTTTGGTTCAGACACCCAGATACTCGTGCAGCTTCTCCATGTTGGCGGCGAGCTGGTCGTTGGGGATCATGTCCACGACATGGCCTTCCTCCATCACGTAATGGCGGTCGGCGATGGTGGCGGCGAAGCGGAAGTTCTGCTCCACCAGCAGGATGGTGAAGCCGCGTTGCTTCAGCTTGCGCACGGCCACCCCGATCTGCTCGATGATGACCGGGGCCAGCCCTTCCGTCGGCTCGTCGAGGAGGATCATGGTGGCCCCGGTGCGCAGGATGCGGGCGATGGCCAGCATCTGCTGCTCGCCGCCCGACAGGCGCGTGCCCTGGGTCGAGCCGCGGCCCTGAAGGTTCGGGAACAGCTCGTGGATCTGCTGCACCGTCATGCCGCCTTCCTTGACGACGGGCGGCAGCATCAGGTTCTCGTCCACGCTCAGCGAAGCGAAGATCCCCCGTTCCTCCGGCACATAGCCGATGCCGAGACGGGGTATCCTGTGCTGCGCCATCCCGATCAGCTCCTGTCCCTGGAAGCGGATGGAACCGGTGCGTTTGCCGACGATGCCCATGATGGAGCGCATGGTCGTCGTCTTGCCGGCACCGTTGCGGCCTAGCAGGGTCACGACCTCCCCCTGGCGCACCTCCAGGTTCACCCCGTGCAGGACGTGGCTTTCGCCGTAGAAGGCCTGAAGGTCGGAAACCTCCAGCATCGCGGTCTTCACGATCGAACCGTCAGGCATGGCCGCTCCCCATATAGGCTTCACGGACCTTCGGGTGGCGCGACACCTCGGCGTAGGGGCCTTCGGCCAGAACCTCCCCACGGGCCAGAACGGTGATCCAGTCCGACAGGTTGGAGACCACGGACAGGTTGTGCTCCACCATCAGGATGGTGCGGTTCGCCGAGACCCGCTTGATGAGCGCCGCGATGCGGTCGATGTCCTCGTGCCCCATGCCGGCCATCGGCTCGTCCAGAAGGAGCATTTCCGGCTCCAGGGCCAGCGTCGTGGCGATCTCCAGCGCGCGCTTCCGGCCATAGGGAAGCTCCGCCGCCGGCAGGTGGGCGTAGCCGGCCAAGCCGACATCCTCCAGCAGTTCCATCGCCCGCCCGTTCAGCCCGTCGAGCACCGACTCCGATTTCCAGAACTGGAAGGAGTTGCCGAGCGGCCGTTGCAGGCCGACGCGCACATTCTCCAGCACCGTCAGATGCGGGAACACCGCGGAGATCTGAAAGGAGCGGATGATGCCCAGGCGCGCGACGTCCGCCGGCTTCACCGCCGTGATGTCGCGCCCGTTGAACAGGATGTTTCCGCTGCTGGGCGGAAGGAACTTGGTGAGAAGGTTGAAAACGGTGGTTTTTCCGGCCCCGTTGGGACCGATCAGCGCGTGGATGGTGCCCCGCCGCACCCGCAGACTGACGTCGCGGACGGCGACGAAGCCCCGGAACTCCTTGGTCAGTCCGCGCGTCTCCAGAATGACGTCACTTGCCATATCCTCCCCGTTCCCTGTTTTCAGCGGCCATGTGGGGGACCGCCCGTTGTTTGGTTCAGGTTATCAGCAATCGGTCACACGTACAGCTTACGGAAAGAACTCAATCCCGTCCATCCGGAACGACCGAAGGCGTGACAATCCGTGGCCGGAAGGCGATTCAGCCGGCAAAGGTGGGAGTCGGGACGCCAAAATGCGGACATGAAAAAGGCGGCCGCGCAGGGCCGCACACCGACTCGCGGCTCGCCCCCGGATCAGGGTCCGGGAGCGAGCCTTTTTCTTTCGACGCAGGAGCCGGAAACCGCGGTACCGATCGGACTCAGGCGGCCCCGGGTCAGGGCCGCCCCGTGTCAGGCCGCGGAGGTCAGCGGAAAGCCGCTGTAATCGAGCGACGCCGACCAGAAGCGTTCGAGCTTGCGCAGGGTCTCGTTCGCCTTGACCAGTTCCTCGTCGCTGAAGCCGGCCTTTTCCAGCGCCGTCAGATGGCGCTCGAACATGCGGCTGATCTTCTCGCGGAGGTCGAGCCCCTTCTCCGACAGGCGGACGCGCACCGACCGGCGGTCGTGCGGCGAACGCTCCTGCCCGAGATAGCCGTTCTCGACCATCTTCTTCACGTTGTAGGACACGTTGGAGCCGAGATAGTAGCCGCGCGCCGTCAGTTCGCCGACGGTCATCTCGTCTTCGCCGATGTTGTACAGGATCAGGCTCTGGACGTTGTTGATGTCCTGGATACCGAGCCGATCAAGCTCGGTCTTCAGCACCTCGAGAAAGTGGCGGTGAAGCCGTTCGATCAAGAGGATGCTTTCATAATAGGGTTTGCGCACCGCGGTCTCCTTTGGCTCGAACCGGACATGGGCCGACCTGTGGCCTTTCCGGGGTCCTTAAGGGGAGATTAACCGATCATTGTCCGGCAATCACCTCAATAATGCCCCAAAAGCACAGCCCGGGTTGTAGAACAGCCTGGCCCTGCGGAATACGCCCGTCCTGCCGTACCAGGCCCCGTTGCGTGCAACGACATCCACCGAATCCGGATGTCCCGGCGGCATCTCCACCCGGCGAACCGGGAAGAGATGCCGACCCATCCCATCCGACCTTCACCGACAACGGTCAGGTTTGAGACAAGTCCCGCAAGGATTTCCCCGATACTAACGCAGAAACGCGCGGAATGTGCCCGCATCCTTGCACGTTCTGGCTGCAATAAAGGGGAGCGCGCCTCATCAATCGGTAAAGCGCAGATCCCCGCCATTGGGTTCGGCGAAGTAAAGCTCCACTTCTTCGGCCTTCACCTCTGCCAGCGTGGCGGGCGACCAGCGCGGATTCCGGTCCTTGTCCACCAGCGCCGCCCGGATGCCCTCGTAGAAATCGTGGCGGGCGAGGAAGGCGAGGCTGAGGCGGAGCTCCTGGATCATGCAGGCGTCGAAGTCGAGCCTGGCGCCGCGGCGCAGCGCCTCCAGCGTCACCTTCAGGCTGGTCGGCGACACCCGCTTCAGCGTGGCGATCTGACCGGCGGCCCAGTCCGTCCCCTCCGCCTCGAGCGCCGCGACGATGGCCTCCACGCGGTCGTGAGCGTAGCAGCGGTCGATGGCCCCGCGGTTGGCGGCGACCGGCGGGTCGCCCGCCTCTTCACGGTGGCGCGCAATGGCCTCGTCTGCGGGCACCTCTTCGGCAAGATCGGCGATCAGGGCCTCCAGCTTGGCGCTGGGGACGAAGGCGTCGGCGGCGCCGACCGCCAGCATGTCCGCCGCCTTCAGCCGGTCGCCCGTCAGGCCCAGCCACGTCCCGACCTGCCCTGGCAGGCGCGGCAGAAAGTAGGTGCCGCCGACGTCCGGATAGAGGCCGATTCCCGTCTCCGGCATCGCGAACATCGTGCGCTCCGTCACGACGCGGTGGGACCCATGCTCCGACAGGCCGACGCCGCCGCCCATGGTGATGCCGTCGATCAGCGCGACATAGGGCTTCGGGCAGTTGTGGATCAGGCGGTTGAGGACGTACTCCTCGCTGAAGAAGGCGCGGATGGACGCGCCGTCGCTCTCCCCCGCCTTGGCGGCCTTGCCCGACTCGTACAGATTCACCACGTCGCCGCCGGCGCAGAAGGCCTTCTCCCCGGCCCCCTGCACGACGATGGCCTTGATCTCCGGATCGGCCGCCCACGCCCGCAGTTGGGGATCGAATAGGCGGATCATGCCAAGGGTCAGGGCGTTCAGCGCCTTCGGGCGGTTGAGGGTCGCAAGCCCGATGGAGCCGCGGCGTTCGAAGAGAATCTCGGCGGAGTCGCTCATGGTACGGGTCGTTTCCATCTTTTCGTTGATTGGGCGGACGTGTTGATTTCGGGCGATGATACGGGCGGTGGGCGGCGTGTCAAACCGCTGTTTCGCAGCGCAGCGTCACGGAACACCGCCCCCGCCTCAACCGTTGCGGCCCCACAGTCATGAGCGGGACAATTCCATGATGGCAGCCTCAGCAGCGCAAGCGTCACGTCAGGAGGGGCCGGGCCGGAAGACGGCCATCATCCTCAACCGCTCCGCCGGATCGCTGGTCGGACAACCGATCGAGGAGACGGTGGCGGCCATCCGCAACGCCTTCGAGCGGCAGGGGGCGGAGGTCGCGCTGTCGGCGGTGGAACCGGCGGACTGCACCGGGGCGATCCGCAAGGCCATCGAGTCCGACGCCGAACTGGTCATCGTGGGCGGCGGCGACGGGACCATCCACACCGCGGTCAACATGATCCTGCCCACCGGCAAGATCCTGGGCATCCTGCCGCTGGGCACCATGAACCTGCTGGCGCGCGACCTGAAGACCCCACTGGATCTGGAGGAGGCGTTCGAGGCTCTGGCCACCGGGGAGGTGCGCAGCATCGACGTGGCGGAGGTGAACGGCAAGGTCTACCTGAACAGCTCCGTCCTCGGCTTCTACCCTCAGGTCGTGCAGGAGCGGGAGGAGAAGCGCAAGCGCCACCGCCTGCTGAAATGGCCGGCGATGGGGCTGGCGCTGGTCCGCACCATCCGCCGCCTGCCCCTGCTGGACGTGCGGATCGATTGGGGCGAGGGACCGCGCCGGGTGCGCACCCCGGTGCTGGTCGTCTCCAACAACCCCTACGACGGCGAGGCGGGCAGCATGCTCCTGCGCCGCAACAGCCTCGATTCCGGGAAGCTCGGCGTCTATGTGGCGCGGCAGCGCGACACATGGGGGCTGCTTCGGTTGATGGGGCGCACCGTGCTCGGAACCTGGCAGCATGATGAGGAGTTGGAAACCCTGACGGCCGCGCAACTGACGGTGCACAGCCGGCGGCACCGGCTGAAGATGGTCAACGACGGCGAGATTCTGCAGATGGAGCCGCCGCTGAACTACCGCATCCGTCACAAGGCGCTGAAGATTCTGGCCCCCAGGACGGACGGCGCACCCGACGGTGCCGGTGGCGGCGCGTGACCGGGAAGGCTTTTGGGGAGGTGTCGTGAAGAAGCTCGCCCACATCTCGGACCTGCATTTCGGACGCATCGACCCGGTGGTGGTCGAAGGCCTGCTGGCCGACCTGACGGCGGCGCGGCCCGACCTGATCGTCATTTCCGGCGATCTGGTCCAGCGCGCCAAGGCCCGCCACTTCCTGGAGGCCCGCGCCTTCCTGGAAAAGCTCCCCTTCCCCTATCTGGTCGTGCCGGGGAACCACGACATTCCGGTCTACAACGTGGTGCGCCGCTTCCTCGACCCGTTCGGCAACTACAAGCGTTACATCACCAAGGACCTCAGCCCCTTCCACATCGATTCGGAAATCGCCGTTCTGGGGATCAACACGGCGCGCTCCGTCATCATGGACTTCTCCGAGGGGCGCATGAACAAGGCCCAGATCAAGCGCGTGCGGGAGGTGTTCTGCGAGGTGCCGGACCGGGTGTTCAAGGTGCTGTTCACCCATCACCCCTTCCTGCCGCCGCCGGACGCGCCGAAGACGAAGCTGGTCGGGAGGCACAGGCTGGCCCTGCCCGCGCTGGAGAGCTGCGGGGTGGACCTGCTGCTGGCGGGGCATCTGCACCGCGCCTATTCCGGCGACATCATGACCCACCACACGCAGGTCGCGCGCTCCATCCTGGTGGCGCAGGCCTCGACCGCGACCTCCACCCGACTGCGCAACGAAGCCAACGCCTACAACCTCATCGCCATCGACCCGCCGCGCGTCACCTTCGAGGTGCGGTCGTGGGAAGGAGCAGCCTTCACGGGCGGGCTGGTCTCGCAATGGCGCAAGGACGGGCATCGCTGGGTCATGGAAATGCAGGACACGGGATTCAGGCCTGTGAGCGGTGCGGCTTGAGTCGTGGCGGCCATGCGGCGTAGGATCGCGCCGCAAGTTTTGAGAGAACATCAGGTCCCCGCATGTCCGCCTCGCATTTCCGGTCCCCGGCCTCCTTCCCGCGCACCCGGCTGCGCCGCAACCGCGCCGACGCCTGGACCCGCCGCCTCGTCGCCGAAAACCGCCTGACCGTGGACGACCTGATCTGGCCGGTCTTCGTCATCGAGGGCGAGAACCAGCGGGTGCCCGTGGTCTCCATGCCCGGCGTGGAGCGGCTGAGCATCGACCTGCTGACCGAGGCGGTGGCCGGGGCCGGTGAACTCGGCATCCCCTGCGTGGCGCTGTTCCCGGTCGTCGGCTCCGACGCGAAGTCGGAGGACGCGGCGGAGGCCTACCGCCCCGACAACCTGATGAACCGCGCCATCCGCGCGCTGAAGGCCGCGGTGCCGGAGGTCGGCATTCTGGGCGACGTGGCGCTGGACCCCTACACCAGCCACGGCCACGACGGCATCCTGCGCAACGGCTACATCCAGAACGACGAGACGGTCGAGGTGCTGGCCCGGCAGGCCCTCTCGCAGGCGGAAGCCGGCGTGGACATCGTCGCCCCGTCGGACATGATGGACGGGCGCATCGGCCTGATCCGCGACCGTCTGGACAGCCACGGGCACGAGCTGGTGCGGCTGTGCTCCTACGCCGCCAAATACGCCTCGGCCTTCTACGGCCCCTTCCGCGACGCGGTGAATTCCGGCGGGTTCCTGAAGGGCGACAAAAAGACCTATCAGATGAACCCGGCCAACACCGACGAGGCCCTGCACGAGGTCGCTCTCGACCTCCAGGAGGGTGCCGACATGGTGATGGTGAAGCCCGGCCTGCCCTATCTGGACGTCATCCGCCGCGTGAAGGACAGCTTCGCCGTCCCGACCTTCGCCTATCACGTGTCCGGCGAATACGCGATGCTGCGCGCCGCCGCGCAGAACGGCTGGCTGGACTATGAAAAGGCCCTGCTGGAAACCCTGACCGGCTTCAAGCGCGCCGGCTGCGACGCGATTTTGACGTATGGCGCCGTAGACGCCGCGCGGTTGCTGAAGGAAGGCTGAGCGGGGCGCGAGAGGCCGCGCTCCGGCACGGCCTCCGCCTCTCCCGTTACTTCGGCGTGCCTTTCCACACCTGGAACTGCGGCGTTTCCAACAGCAGGTCGGCGTGACCGAAAGCCGTCTTGAACAGCTTGCCCACGCCCGCCGTCCGCTGGGTCACCGCGACCAGAGAGCCGCGCAGCTTCAGATACTGCTTGGTGCCGGCGACCAGCGCCTCCAGCATCCCGAAATCCTCGTCCTTGCCGCGGTGGAGCGGCGGGTTCGAGACGATCAGCCCGAACCGCTCCCGCGCGCCGAGCCCCGCCAGACCGTCGCTCAGCACGCATTCCGCGTCCGGCACATTTTGGCGGGCGGCGTGCAGAGCCACCGCGTCGATGTCCAACAGGGTCAGCCGGGCGTCCGGCGTGCGTTCCCGCACCGCGCGGGCGATCACCCCGGCGCCGCAGCCGAAATCCAAAACGGCGGTGCCCGCCGCAATCTCCGGCAGGACCTGGAGCAGGCATTCCGTGCCGGCGTCCAGCCGCCCGTGGGCGAACAGGCCCGGATAGGACACCAGATCGAGCGCGCCGTCACGCCCCGGCAGCGGCAGGGCCAGGGTCTCCCGCCAATCCTCCAGATTGCCCTTGGTCGGAGCGCTGGTCCGGCGGGTTTCGAGGACGCGGGCGCGGCGCTTGATGGCGAGGGTCTCCACCCCGTCCACCAACCCGTCGAAGCGTTTGGGCGCCGAGGTGATCCCCTCGTCGTTGCTGCCGACGACCCACAGCGGCGCGCCGGTGGGAAGGCGCGCGGCGAGAGCGTGCAGCGCCATCTCGAAGGCGGCCCAGCCGCGCGGCAGGCGCAGAACGGCGCCGTCGAAGGCTCCATCGGCGGGCCAAGGCGTGGCCGGCTTCCCGTCCAGAGCCAGCCGGCGCCAGGACACCACCTCCGCTCCACCGTCGGCGAGCGCCTGTTCCATCGCCCCGTCCGCGTCGCCCGCGACGAGAATGCGGCCCTGGGGACGGCGTTCGGCAAAGAGGTCGGCGGCGACGCCGGCCACGGTGGCTTCCCGGTCACCGGCGCGGTTGGACAAGCGGCTCACGTTCTTTCCCGTCAATGGTCGTGTTGGTGAGGGACCCCCACCACAGAGACACGGAGACACGGAGAAGGCGCGACCTCCGTGTCTCCGTGTCTCCGTGGTGAATGTCGTCCTTCGTCTCAGCCCCGGTCGCGCATCAGCCGAGCCTTGTCGCGCTGCCACGTCCGTTCCTTCTCGGACTCGCGCTTGTCGTGCTTCTTCTTGCCGGCGGCGAGGCCCACCTCGACCTTGGCGATGCCGCGGTCGTTGAAGTAGACCGACATCGGGATCAGCGTGATCCCCTTCTGCTTGATGGCGCCCATGAGCTTGCTCAGCTCACGGCGGTGCACCAGCAACTTGCGCGGCCGTTTGGTCTCGTGCTGAAGCCAGCGGCCCGCCTGCCCGTATTCCGGGATGTAGGCGTTGAACAGGTACAGTTCCCCGTTCTTGAGGCCGGCGTACGCCTCGTTGATGCTGGCACGGCCGCCGCGCAACGACTTCACCTCGGTGCCGGTCAGGATCAGACCGGCCTCCAGGGTGTCTTCGATGAAATAGTCGAAGCGTGCGCGGCGGTTCTGTGCCGCCATGCGCCTTGGTTCGGGCTCGCGGGCGGCCACGTATCCTCCTTCCCTAAGGCGGGGTGGTGCCGTCCCTTAGGACAGCACCCCGGCCTTCTTCATCGCATCGCGGACGATGGTCCGCGTGCTCTCCGACGCGGCGACCAGCGGCAGGCGAACCTCGTCCGTGGACTTGCCGAGCAGGCTGGCGGCGTATTTCACCGGGGCCGGGCTCGTCTCCACGAACATGGAATCGTGCAGCGGGGTCAGCAGGTCGCGGTACTTGTAGGCGGTGGCGAGATCGCCCTTCCGCCAAGCGTCCTGCATCGCGGCGCACTGGGCCGGCGCGATGTTCGCCGTCACCGAGATGCAGCCGACGCCGCCCTGCGCGTTGAAAGCCAGAGCCGTCGCGTCCTCGCCCGAAAGCTGGATGAAGTCGGGGCCGACCTCCTGCAGCAGACGGACCGGACGGGCCAGATCGGCCGTGGCGTCCTTCACGCCGATGATGTTCGGCAGCTTGGCGAGGCGGGCCATCGTTGCCACCGACATATCCACGACACTGCGGCCGGGAATGTTGTAGATAACGATCGGCAAATCCGCCGCGTCATGGATCGCTTTGAAATGCTGGTACAGACCTTCTTGCGTCGGCTTGTTGTAATAGGGCGTGACCACCAGCGCCGCGGTGGCGCCGGCCTTCTTCGCGTGCTGGGTCAGCGAGATCGCCTCATCGGTGGAGTTCGATCCGGTGCCGGCGACGACCGGAACCTTCCCGCCCGCGGCCTCGATGCACAGCTCGACGACCCGGTTGTGCTCTTCGTGGGAGAGGGTGGGCGACTCGCCCGTGGTGCCGCACGGGACGAGACCGTGGGTGCCCTGCGCAACCTGCCACTCGACGAAGGACTGGAAGGCGGCCTCGTCCACTTTCCCGTTTTTAAACGGGGTCAAAAGAGCGACGATGGAACCGTACAACATGCCTGCCACCTCCGACGGACTTCAAGAAAAGTGTCGCGCACCTTAGCCGCACCCGTTCCCCCGAGCAAGAGCGCCCGGATGATCATCCGACATGCCACCCGTTCCGCCATTGCCGCCGCCCTGCTGGGGTTGATCGTGCTGGCCCAGCCCGCCGGGGCGGCCAGCCTGACGGCGCAGGACCTCGCCGTCTACCGGCAGGCCTTCAAGGCCGCCGACAACGACCGGCACGACGAGGCGCTGCGCATTGCCGGCCAGGCGTCCAACAAGCTGCCGGCCAAGGTGATCCGCTGGATGGCCCTGGCGGCTCCCGGCGGCGGCAGTTTCGACGAGATCGCCGCCTTCATCCGCGAGAACGGCGATTGGCCGAACCAGGCGCAGCTTCGCCGGCAGGCGGAGAAGGCGATGCCCATCGACCTGGACGAGGACCGGGTGCTCGCCTGGTTCAAGCAGTACCCTCCCCTGTCCAACGAAGGCTTCATGCGCCACGCCGACACGCTTCTGGCGACCGGCAACGCCGAGCGGGCCGTGCGGATGGTGCGCGACCGCTGGGTGGAGGCGAACTTCACCGCGGCGGACGAGGAGCAGTTCCTGGCCCGCTACCGCTCCCACCTGCGCCAGCAGGAGCACAAGGCGCGCATCGACCGGCTGCTGTGGGAACGGCAGGAAGCCGCGGTGCGCCGCATGCTGCCCTTCTTCGACGAGGCTTACGACCTGCTGATCGAGGCGCGGATCGCGCTGGACGGCGATGCCAAGAACGCCGACGCCGCCTTGGCCCGCGTTCCCGCCTCCTTGCGCAACGACCCCGGCCTGCTGTTCGACCGCGCCCGCTACCGCCGCCGCAAGGGGGACGACGCGGGCGCGCTGGAGATCATCGCACAGGCGCCCAAGGACATGGGCCGCCCGCAGGCCTGGTGGACGGAGCGCCACATCCTGGCCCGCCGCGCCATGGTGAACGGCGACCACAACCTGGCCTACCGGCTGGTGACAGCGCACGGCCAGACCGAGGGCAGCGGTGCGGCGGAGGCGGAGTTCCTGGCCGGTTTCCTGGCGCTGCGCTTCCTCGACGATCCGTCGAGCGCCTTCAACCATTTCCACAAGCTCTACCGCTCCGTCGGCGCGCCGATCAGCAAGGCGCGCGGCGCCTATTGGTGCGGGCGCGCGGCGGAGGCTCTGGGCCAGACGGCGCAGGCCAAGGATTGGTACGCCAAGGCCGCCCAGTACGGCACGACCTTCTACGGACAGCTCGCCGCTCGCCACGCCGGGAACGGGCGCATCGCCCTGCCCGTCGAGCCGCGCGTGTCCAACGCCGATGCCACCGCCTTCGAGCGGCGGGAGGTGGTGCGCGTGACGAAGCTGCTCGCGGAGATCGAGGGCAACACGGACGAGCGGGTCACCGCCTTCCTCCGCCGCCTCAGCCTGGACGCGAAGGAGCCGGCGGACTATGTGCTGGCCGCCAAGCTGGCGCGGGAGCTTGGGCGCCGCGACCTCGCCGTGGCCGCCGCGAAGGACGCCGCGCAGAACGACGTTTTCCTGGTCGAAGCCGGCTATCCGATGATCGAAAGCCGTCCCGCCACTCCGGAAATCGCCCTGGTGCACGCCATCATCCGGCAGGAGAGCACCTTCAACACCCGCGTCGTGTCCTCGGCCGGCGCGCGCGGCCTGATGCAGCTCATGCCCGGAACGGCGCAGCTCGTCGCCAACAAGCTCGGCGTCAAGCACGACAACGCGAAGCTGATCAGCGACCCGGATTACAATGTGCGGCTCGGCTCGACCTATCTGGCGGACATGATCGACCGGTTCAACGGCTCCTACATCATGGCCATCGCCGCCTACAACGCCGGCCCCACCCGCGTGCGGCAATGGATCGACACCTACGGCGACCCGCGCGGCGAGGCGATCGACGCGGTGGATTGGCTGGAGTTGATCCCGATCTACGAGACGCGCAATTACGTGCAGCGCGTCATGGAGGCCATGCTGGTCTACCGGGCGCGCATCCAGGGGGCCAAGGCCGAACTCAACCTGGACAAGGAAATCCGGCGATAAATGCTGAACGGCTCCCTCTTCCACCGCGGGAGAGGGAGCAAAGCGCATCTTTCAATGATGAATATTCGAAAGTCTCAAAAGCCGACTCATCTCCGTCACAACTCGCAATCAAAAACGTCCCAATTTCGCTCATTTCGTCTGAAGTGGTAACTCTTCTTCCTTCCGGGATGATGAATTGCATTTAATGCTCTATTAACCACAAGCCGAGAGAATTCCCACGCACGGACGGACCGTGTTTCTCTTTATTCCGTGATTGGGAGCCTACCATGCCAGCACCGATGGTCGCCGATGAAGTCCGCCAGGCGTGCCGCATCCACGCGCGCCTTCTGGACGCCTTCATCGCTTTGACGGAACAGGAACTGGCGCAGCTCGCCCCTGGCTTCGCCGAGGAAAGCCTGATGGAATCGCTGGAGAAGATGCGCGCCGCCCGCAAGAGCTATGGCGCGCTCGGCGGGGTCGTGGCGCTGGAGCTGATGACGTCGAACGCCGCTTGACCGCCGTCTGATCGCCGTGCCTTCCGACCGGGAACAGGGGACCGCTCACTCCTGCGGCGTGTCCCCGTTGCCCGTTTGCCGGCGCTGCACCTCGCGCCACTTGGCGACGTTCCGGTTGTGATCGGGCAAGGTCTTCGCAAAGACATGCCCGCCCCCGCCATCGGCGACGAAGTACAGGAAGTCGTGCTTCTCCGGATGCAAGGCCGCCTGGATGGAGGCTCGCCCCGGATTGGCGATCGGTCCCGGCGGTAGCCCCGCCGCGACATAGGTGTTGTAGGGCGATTCGAACTTCCAGTCGTTCCGGGTCAAGGCCCGCCCAAGTTCCCCACTGCCATCCGTCAAGGCGTAGATGACCGTCGGGTCGGACTGGAGCTTCATGCCGGATTCCAGCCGATTCACGAAGACGCCGGCCACCTTGGCGCGCTCCGCCGCGACTCCGGTTTCCTTCTCCACGATGGACGCCATGGTCAGCGCCTGCTGCGGATTTTCGTAAGGAAGATCCGGACCGCGGTTCTTCCAGGCGTCGTTCAGCGCCTGGGTCATGGCGTGCTGCATGCGCTCGACCAGAGCGGAGCGCGAATCGCCGTAGGAATAGTGATAGGTTTCCGGCAGCAGGCTTCCGTTCTTCGGAACCGCCTTCAACTCGCCGGTCAGCGCCGACTCGGCGTCGAGCAAGGCCACGACCTGGGCGGAGGTCAGCCCCTCCGGCACCGTGAAGCGGCGGACCACGGTCTTGCCCTGGTGCAGCATGTCCAGGACACCGTCGATGCTGATCCCCGCCGGGAACGCATATTCACCCGCCTTCAGCGGGCCTTCCAGCTTCGCGGCGACCAGGAAGAGGATCGGAGACTCGACGACCCCCGCATCCCCCAAGGTCAGCGCGATGGCTTCAAGCCCGCTGCCGCGCGGGATCACGACCGTTTCAGCATGCTCCAGTGGTCCGGGGGCCATCACGCGGAGGGCACCCCAGAACACCAAAGCGCTGCCCGCGGTGAGGACGGACAACGCCCCCGCCGCGATTCGGAGGCCCCAGCCCATCGGCGGTCTCCGCTATGCTTCGCCGCTCAGGCGAATTCCTTGAAGACCAGGGAGGCGTTGGTGCCGCCGAAGCCGAACGAGTTCGACAGAGCGGCCCGCACGCGGCGCTCCTGCGCAACCTTCGGAACGAGGTTGACGCCGAGGCAGCTTTCCGACGGGTTCTCAAGGTTCAGCGTTGGCGGGACGATGCCGTGGTTGATCGCCTTGATCGAGTAGATGGCCTCGACCGCGCCGGCAGCACCCAGCAGGTGACCGATGGCCGACTTGGTGGAGGACATGGCGACGTTGTCCATCGCGCTCCCGAACAGACGCTTCACAGCGCCCAGTTCGATCTCGTCGCCAAGGGGCGTCGAGGTGCCGTGGGCGTTGACGTAGTCGATGGCCGCCGGCTCCATCCCGGCCCGCTTCAGCGCGTTGCGCATGGAGCGGAAACCGCCGTTGCCGTCTTCCGCCGGAGCGGAGATGTGGTAGGCGTCGCCCGACATGCCGTAGCCAACCACCTCGGCGTAGATGTGGGCGCCGCGCTTCTTCGCGTGCTCCAGCTCTTCCAGGACGACGACACCCGACCCTTCACCGATGACGAAGCCGTCGCGGTCCTTGTCGTAGGGACGCGACGCCTTTTCCGGCGTGTCGTTGAAGGCGGTGGACAGGGCGCGCATGGCGGCGAAACCACCGACGCCAAGGCGGCTGACCGCCGCTTCCGTGCCGCCGGCGACCATCACGTCCGCGTCACCCAGCATGATCAGGCGCGAGGCATCGCCGATGGCGTGCGCGCCGGTCGAGCAGGCCGTCACCACCGCGTGGTTCGGACCCTTGAAGCCGTGCTGGATGGAGATGTGGCCGGACGCCAGATTGATCAGGCAGGCCGGAATGAAGAAGGGGGAGATGCGGCGCGGACCCTTTTCATGCAAGGTCACCGCACCTTCGGCGATTCCCGGCAGCCCGCCGATGCCCGAGCCCACCATGACGCCGGTGAGTTCGCGCTCCTCGTCGGTCTGGGGGACCCAGCCGGAATCCTTGATGGCTTCGTGGGCGGCGGCGATGGCGAAGATGATGAAATCATCCATCTTCCGCTGGTCCTTCGGCGGAATGAAGGCGTCGGGGTTGAACAACCCATCGCCATCCCCGCGCGGAACCTGCCCGGCAACCTTCGAGGCCAGATCGGAGGCGTCAAAACCCGTGATGGCGCGGATGCCCGATTGGCCGGCGATCAGACGCTCCCAGTTGAGCTTGTGGCCGACACCGAGCGGCGTGACCAGACCGAGGCCGGTAACGACGACACGTCTCATGGGGTATTCCTTGACCTTTCCTCGGAAAACTCAGCGACGGCCAGGCCACTTGGTAAAGCTGCCTGGCCCTCTCGCACCATCGCCTTATCAGGCGGCGGCGTTCGCCTTGATGAAGTCGATGGCGTCCTTCACCGTCAGGATCTTCTCGGCGGCGTCGTCCGGAATCTCGCAGCCGAACTCTTCCTCGAAAGCCATGACCAGCTCGACCGTGTCGAGGCTGTCGGCGCCGAGATCGTCGATGAAGGAGGCGTTCTCCGTCACCTTACCTTCCTCGACGCCCAGGTGGTCCACCACGATCTTCTTAACGCGCTCGGCGACATCGCTCATTTTTTCAGACCTTCCAATCCTTGAGACCGCTCGGGCGAATTCGGCCGGTTCAACACGCGGCTGCGTGCCTTCCTGCCACAAAAAGCCCCGTCCGATAACACATTTTAACAGCCTTGACCAGCGCCCGCGGGAGCCGGTCCGAACCTGTGGTTCAGGCAGCGAATCCGCCTCAGATCATGGCCATGCCGCCGTTGATGTGCAGCGTCTGGCCGGTGACATAGGCGGCCTCATCGCTCGCCAGGTACACGACTCCGGCGGCGATTTCCCCCGGCTCGCCCATGCGGCCGGAAGGAATGGCGGTGAGCAGCTTGTCCTTCTGCTCCGAATTTAGGGCGTCGGTCATCGCCGTGGTGATGAAACCCGGCGCGACGCAGTTCACGGTGATGCCGCGCGACGCGACCTCCGCGGCCAGCGACTTCGACATGCCGATCATGCCGGCCTTGGAGGCGGCGTAGTTGGCCTGACCGGGGTTGCCGGTGACGCCGACGATCGAGGTGATGCCGATGATGCGGCCCCAGCGGCGCTTCATCATGCCGCGCAGAACGGCGCGCGACAGACGGAATGCGGCCGTCAGGTTGACGTCCAGCACCGACTGCCAGTCGTCGTCCTTCATGCGCATGGCAAGCTGGTCGCGGGTCAAACCGGCGTTGTTGACCAGGATGTCGATCTGGCCGAGCGCGGCCTCCGCATCCTTGGCAAGCTGCTCGGTTCCGGCGGCGTCGGCCAGATTGCCGGGCACCACGACGGCGCGCTCGCCCAGCTCGGCGGCCAAGGCCTCCAGCGGGGCGACGCGGGTGCCGGACAGGGCGACGGTGGCGCCCTGCGCGTGCAGCGCGCGGGCGATCTGCGCCCCGATGCCACCCGACGCGCCGGTGACCAGCGCCTTCTTTCCGGTCAGGTCGAACATGGAATGCCTCACAGGGTCTTCAGGAACGATTCGACGTCGGCGGGCCCCTGGACGGAGGTGCCGGCCAATTCCTTGTCGATGCGCTTGGCGAGACCCGACAGCACCTTGCCAGAACCGAGCTCCACCAGCGTGTCGACGCCCTGCTCCTTCATATAGAGCACGCTCTCGCGCCAGCGGACCATCCCGGTCACCTGCTCCACCAGAAGGCGGCGGATCTCGTTGGGGTCCGAGACGGCAAAGGCCGTCACGTTGGCGACCACCGGAACCTCCGGGGCGCCGATCGTCACGGCGGCGAGCGCCTCGGCCATGGCGTCGGCGGCCGGCTGCATCAGCGGGCAATGGAAGGGCGCGCTGACCGGCAGACGCACGGTGCGCTTCAGCCCGCGTTCCGCCGCGATCAGTATCGCCCGGTCGATGGCCTCGGCGTGGCCGGAGATCACCACCTGACCCGACGAGTTGTCGTTGGCGACGGTGCAGACCTCGTTCTGGCCCGCAGGGTTTTGAGCGGCATCGGCCGCGATGGCCTGGGCCTGCTCCAGCTCGGCGCCCAGAAGGGCGGCCATGGCGCCCTGCCCGACCGGAACCGCCTTCTGCATGGCCTGACCGCGCAGCTTCAGCAGGCGCGCGGTGTCGGCCACGGTGAAGGCGCCGGCGGCGCAGAGGGCCGAATATTCGCCGAGCGAGTGGCCGGCGACGAAGGCGGCGTGCTTGGAGAGGTCGAGCCCGCCCTGGTCCTTCAGCACCCGCAGAACCGCGATGCTCACGGCCATCAGGGCCGGCTGGGCGTTCTCGGTCAGGGTCAGGTCGGCCTCGGGGCCTTCGAACATCAGGCGGGACAGGCGCTGGTTCAACGCGTCGTCCACCTCTTCGAAGGTGTGCCGCGCGACCTCGAACGCCTCGGCCAGCTCGCGGCCCATGCCGACGGCTTGGCTGCCCTGGCCCGGAAAGACGAACGCCCTGGTCATGCTGTCTGGAAACCCTAATAAATAGGCACGCCACCAGCGGCGCTGCCGTTGAATTCGGCGACAGTCATACCCTGCCGTTCGGGCAAGTCAAGCGATGCTCAACGTTGAAGGGCTGGAATTGGTGCCTTTCTGTTGCATTTCCGGCGCTTTTTCATTGCTGCGATGCAGCGGCGACAGGAAGGAAGGGGCACTCCGGGCCGCGGAAAGCGGAATCGCCGGGCGGCTCATGTTTCCGCTTGTCCGGGTAGGGCTTTTGTGCATACTGCGCCGCTTCATAACTCCTTGCCGGCGGCCCGCGTGCCACCGGCTAGGCCCGGGCGGCTGATCCTGTCCATAGGGGATGGGGCGCAGCGCCGGACCATGAACAGCCATGGGGAGTAAGATGGCTCTTTACGAGTGCGTGCTGATCGCGCGCCAGGACATCTCGGCCGCCCAGGCCGAGCAGCTCGGCGAGCAGTTCGCCCAGATCATCCGCGACAACGGCGGTCAGGTCGTCAAGACCGAATACTGGGGTCTGAAGACGCTCACCTACAAGATCAAGAAGAACCGCAAGGGTCACTACACCCTGTTCAACCTTGACGCCCCCGCCGCCGCCGTCCTGGAGATGGAGCGGAACATGGGCATCAACGAGGACGTGCTGCGCTTCATGACCGTCCGCGTCGACGCGCTGGACGCCAACCCGTCGGTGATGATGCAGAGCCGCGGCGAGCGTGGCGACCGCGGTGATCGCGGCGACCGCGGCCCGCGCCGCTTCGAGGATCGTGGCCCGCGCCCGCCGCGCCGCCAGGAACCCACCGTTGCCGAAGGGGAGAACGCTTAAATGTCCGACAAGCAGACCTCGGGCGCTCCGGCCCGTTCCGGTGGCGGTCCCCGCCGTCCGTTCTTCCGCCGCCGCAAGACCTGCCCGTTCTCGGGCGCGAACGCTCCGGCGATCGACTACAAGGACGTCAAGCTCCTGTCCCGCTTCATCTCCGAGCGTGGCAAGATCGTGCCGAGCCGCATCACCGCGGTTTCCGCGAAGAAGCAGCGCGAACTCGCCCGCGCCATCAAGCGCGCCCGTTTCCTGGCCCTGCTTCCCTACGTGGTGAAGTAAGGACCCGAAGCGGACACTAGGCAAAGGTGTTCCCATGGCCTCGCCCCTGGCCGCCCCTCTGGCGGCTGCCATCGGTGTCGGCGTGGTCAGCGCGTTCTTCTACCTCGCCGTCCTGTTCGGCGGGTTCGGGGCGCTGATCCTGGGCTATCTGGCGCCGCTGCCATTGTTCCTCGCGGGACTGTGGCTCGGCTCCACCGCCTCCCTTCTCGCCGGTGCGGCGGGGACGGTGGCGGTCCTGGCGGTGTCGTCCAGCCTTCTGGTGTCTCTCGCCTATCTGGTGACCGCGGCTGTCCCGGTCATGCTGGTGGTGCGGCAGGCGCTTCTGGCGCGGACGGCTTCCGACGGGAGTGTGGAATGGTATCCTCCGGGCCGGCTCCTGATGGCGCTGACCGGAATGGGACTGGCGGGCCTTCTGGGTGCCGCGGTTCTGACGCTCGATCAGCCCGGCGGGCTGGAGGGCGCGGTGCGGGAAACGCTGGGCCGCATGGCGGACCAGATGTTCTCCGCACAGGGCCAGCCGGCCCCGGACCCGCAGGACATCTGGATGGCCGAGGTGTTGCCGGGCTTCGCGGTGATCTCATGGCTCGTCATGACGATCGTCAACGGAGCCCTGGCGCAGGGCGCCCTGATGCGGTTCGGCCGCAACCGGCGCCCCGCCATGCGGCTGGACGACCTGGAACTGCCCCGGTGGCTCGCCACCGCGTTCCTGGCGGCCATGCTGGCGGCCTCCCTGGCGCCGGACCCGGTCGGGTTCCTCGCGGTCAACGCCGCGCTGATCCTGGCCCTGCCATTCGCCTTTGCCGGGCTTTCGGTGGTGCATGCATTCGCCCGAAGCCGGTCGGCCAAGCTGCCGATCCTCGTCGGGTTTTACATGTTCCTGTTTCTTTTCGGTTGGCCGATCGTGCTGATGGTCGGTCTGGGCATGATCGAGCAATGGATTGGGCTGCGTCGCCGTCTCCGGCCCGCCGGCCCCGATCAGGAGGACGAGTGATGGAAGTTATTCTGCTGGAGCGGGTCGAGAAGCTCGGCCAGATGGGCCAGGTCGTGAAGGTGCGCCCCGGCTTCGCCCGCAACTATCTGCTGCCGCAGAAGAAGGCCCTGCGCGCCACCAAGGCGAACATGGCGTTCTTCGAGAAGCAGAAGGCCCACCTGGAGGCCGTCAACCTGGAGCGCCGCAAGGACGCCGAGCAGGTTGCCGCCAAGATGAACGACGTGTCGGTCGTCGTGATCCGTCAGGCCGGTGAGACCGGTGTGCTGTACGGTTCGGTGACCCCGCGCGACGTCGCGGACGCCCTGGACGCCGCCGGCTACAAGGTCGACCGCAAGCAGGTGTCGATCGAGAACCCGATCAAGACGCTGGGCCTGTTCAAGCTGCGCGTCGTCCTGCACCCCGAGGTGAGCATCACCGTCACGGTGAACGTCGCCCGCTCGCAGGAAGAGGCCGAGTTGCAGCGCTCCCGCGGCGGCATGGTCACCGCGGCCGACCTGCGCGACGACGAGGAAGACGAGATCGAGGAGGCCCCCGAGGCCGCCGAGGCCGAGGTTTCCGAGGAGGGCTGACCGCCCGCTCAACGAGACCAGTCCGCTCGTCCGGAAGCCGCCCGCCCCTGAAAGGGGCGAGGCGGCTTTTCCGCGTTTGCACCCCCTTTTCCGTCCCGCTCCTCCTTCCGGCTCCCCCGGACGCCCCGCCCCCCTGCCCCGACCGGTGGGTTGCCCTCTCCCACCCCACCCTCCGACTCTCGTTCCGGGTGATTGGTGCGGCGATAATCCAGACCGAATCGTGGTCGACGGATGAGGAGATGCGCGATGCTGCTTGCCCGACTGCTCGGTCCGGCGATGACCGCAGGCGCGTTGGACATCGTGGGCGCCGATGGACGAAGGCACCGTTTGGGAGCCGGCACTCCGTCCCTGACGCTTCGCCTGCACGACAAGGCTTTGCACCGTGACCTCGTCGTGAACCCACGGCTGCGCTTCGGGGAAGCCTACATGGATGGCCGCCTGTCCATCGAGGGCGGGACGGTCTACGACTTCCTGGCGTTGTTGTGCGCCGGACCGGAGAATGTCCAGGGCGTGTTGGGCAACGTGCGGGAGGCCCTCGCACCGGCCCTTCGGCTCCTCCAGCAGAGCAATCCCCTGCGGCGGTCACGGCAGAACGTCGCCCACCATTACGACCTGTCGCGGGCTTTCTTCGAGCTGTTCCTCGACCGCGATCTCCAATATTCCTGCGCATACTTCGCTACGCCGGGCACTGGGTTGGACGAGGCTCAGGAGGCCAAAAAGCGGCATATCGCGGCGAAGCTGCTGCTTCAGCCGGGAATGCGGGTGCTCGACATCGGCTGCGGCTGGGGCGGCATGGCGCTGTACCTTGCCCGGACCACCGGCGCCCATGTCACTGGAATCACCCTGTCGGCCGAACAGCTCGCCGTCGCACGGAAACGGGCGGAGCAGGAGGGACTCGGCGACCGGGTGCGGTTCGAACTGCGCGATTACCGCCAGATGGATGGGTGTTTCGACCGCATCGTCTCGGTCGGTATGTTCGAGCATGTCGGGGTGCCGCACTACGGCACCTTCTTCGCCACGCTGCGCGACCGGCTGGCCAGAGATGGGGTGGCGCTGCTGCACGCCATCGGACGATCGGATGGTCCTGGCACGACGAATCCCTGGCTGCGCAAATACATCTTCCCCGGCGGCTATTCGCCGGCCCTGTCGGAGGTGATTCCGGCGGTGGAGAAGGCCGGTTTGTGGAGCACCGATGTGGAAATCCTGCGCCTCCATTACGCCGAGACGCTGCATCATTGGCGGGAACGCTTCCTGGCCCGGAGGGAGGAAGCTCGCGCCATGTATGACGAGCGCTTTTGCCGGATGTGGGAGTTCTATCTGGCTGGAGCAGAGATCAGCTTCCGCTACCAGGGGCACATGGTCTTTCAGATCCAGCTCGCCAGGTCGCTTGGCGCGGTTCCGCTGGTCCGCGATTACATGGTCCATACCGAAGCGGCGCTGAAAGACGCCGCTCCGGCGGTCATCCACAGGCAAGGTTCCTCTAGATAGCGTTGAAATATATTGCTTTTTCCCGTTTACCCCCAGAACTCATCAATTGTGGAAAAAAGTTATTCACAGGAATGTGGGTGGCCTTACCCCGATCGCACAGCTTTGCGCCCCGCCCTTTGCTAAAGTGCCGCCATGGATGACAAGACCACCCAGCTTTTCGAGCCGCGCCCCCTCGACGGCGGGCTGTCCCGTGCCGGTGCCGCGAAGCCCGCGGCGGAATACCGCACGCCGCCTCACAACGAGGAGGCGGAGCAGGCGCTGCTCGGCGCCATCCTGGTCAACAACAAGGCGTACGAGAAGGTCGGCGAGTTCCTGCGCGCCGAGCACTTCTACGACCCGGCGCACCAGCGCATCTTCTCGGCCATCGCCAAGATGGTGGAGCGCGGCCAGATCGCCAACCCGGTGACGCTGAAGGCCTATTTCGACAACGATCCGGAACTGGCGCCGGACGGCGGCGCCAGTTACCTGGCGCAGCTCGCGGCCAACGTCGTGACGGTCGTCAACGCGGGCGATTACGGCAAGACGATCCACGACCTGTTCCTGCGCCGTCAGTTGATCGAGGTCGGCACGGACATGGTGAACGAGGCGTACCAGCACGACCTCGACATCGACGCCATGGACCAGATCGAGACGGCGGAGAAGCAGCTTTTCGACCTCGCTTCCACGGGCGACGTGCGGGGAGGCTTCATCGCCTTCTCCGAGTCGCTGAAGGCGGCGATCGCCACGGCGGAGACGGCCTTCCGGCGGTCCAGCCACGTCACCGGCGTGACCACCGGCCTGCGCGACCTCGACCGCAAGCTGGGCGGCCTGCACCCGTCGGACCTCGTCATCCTGGCCGGGCGCCCCTCCATGGGCAAGACGGCGCTGGCCACCAACATCGCCTTCAACGCCGCCAAGGCGCACATGCGCACCAACGGTGGCGAGGGCGCGCCGGTCGGCTTCTTCTCGCTGGAAATGTCGGCGGAACAGCTCGCCACCCGTATCCTGGCCGGCGAGGCCGAGGTGTCGGGCGACAAGATCCGCCGCGGCGAGATCAAGGACAGCGACTTTCCCAAATTCGTGGCGGCCAGCCAGGAACTCAGCCGCGTCCCCTTCTTCGTCGACGACACGCCGGCCCTGACCATCGCCGCGGTGCGCACCCGCTGCCGCCGGCTGAAGCGCACGCACGGTCTGGGCATGGTGGTGGTGGACTATCTCCAGCTTCTGCGCGGCAGCTCCACCAAGGGCAACGAGAACCGCGTGCAGGAGATCTCGGAGATCACCCGCGGCCTGAAGGCCATCGCCAAGGAGCTGGAGGTGCCGGTGCTGGCCCTGTCGCAGCTCAGCCGCGCCGTGGAAATGCGCGAGGACAAGCGGCCCCAGCTTGCCGACCTGCGCGAATCGGGCTCCATCGAGCAGGACGCCGACGTCGTGATGTTCGTTTACCGCGAACAGTACTATCTTGAGCGCGCCGAGCCGGCCCGCCGGCCGGAGGAGACGGAGGACAAGTACAACGACCGCTACGCCAACTGGCAGAAGCGCTACGCCGAGGTGCACAACACCGCGGAGGCGATCATCGCCAAGCAGCGCCACGGCCCGATCGGCAATGTCCGCATGTTCTTCGATGGACAGTTCACGAAATTCGGCGACCTCGACACGACCCATGACTTCGGCCCTACTGAGTGATCCGCTGGCCCGCGCCGGCGCCGTTCTGACCATCGACCTTGGCGCCGTGGTCGCCAACTGGACGCAGCTCCGCGACCGGGTGGCGCCCGCGGAATGCGCCGCCGTGGTCAAGGCGAACGCCTACGGCCTGGGGGTGGAGCGCGTCGTCCCGGCTCTGGCCGCCGCCGGCTGCCGCACCTTCGTCGTCGCGCAGTTCGAGGAGGCACTGGCCGTCCGCGCCGTGGCGCCGCCCGACGCCCGCGTGCTGTCGCTGGGCGGCCTGCCCGCCGGCACCGCGCCGGACTTCACGGCGCACCGCATCCTGCCCGTGCTGAACCATCTGGGCGACATCGCCGCGTGGCAGGCCCACGCCAAGGCGCAAGACACACCCCTGCCCGCCGTCGTCCACATCGACACGGGCATGAACCGACTCGGGCTGGGTCCGGACGAGCTGGACACGCTCGTCGGCGACCTTTCCCGGATCGACGGGGTGGAAGTTCAGGTCTGGATGACCCACCTCGCTTGCGCCGACGAGGATTCGGCGATGAACAGCCAACAGCTCGGTCGTTTCCGCTCGGCGGTCGGGCGTCTTCCGGCGGCCAAGGCGAGTTTCGCCAATTCCTCCGGGATCTTCCACGGACCGGCCTTCCATTTCGACCTCGTGCGGCCCGGCTGCGCGCTCTACGGCGTCAACCCGACGCCGGGTTTCGCGAACCCGATGCGGGCCACCATCCGGCTGGACGCCCGGCTGCTTCAGGTGCGCAACGTTGACAGCCCTATGACCGTTGGCTACGGTGCCACGCACCGCGTTGCGGCGAGAGGCAAAATCGCAACCATCGCAGTGGGTTATGCCGACGGATATCTGCGCTCGCTCAGCGGGCGCGGCCATGTCTTCGTCAACGGCGTGGCCGCTCCGGTGGTTGGGCGTGTTTCGATGGATCTGGTCACGGTGGACGTCAGCCACCTTCCCGACGAGGCGGTGACGCCCGGCGGGCTGGTGGAGCTGATCGGCCCGAACCGCCCGGTGGACACCGTGGCGGACGAGGGCGGAACCATCGGCTACGAGATCCTGACCTCGCTGGGCGCGCGCTATCACAGGGTCTACCGCGACCCGCCGCCGCCTGAGGTCGCTTGATGGGTTTCCTTGCCGCCACCGGACGGGCCTTCCTGATCTTTCTGGAAGCCACCGGAAAGCTCGCGATGTTCACCGCCACCGCCCTGTCGCACTGCGTGCGTCCGCCGCTGTACCCGCGGCAGATCCTGCGCCAGATGATCGACATCGGCTACTACTCCCTGCCGGTGGTCGGGCTGACCGCGCTGTTCACCGGCATGGTGCTGGCGCTGCAAAGCTATTCCGGCTTCTCCCGCTTCCAGGCGGAGGGCGCCATCGCCACGGTGGTCGCCCTTTCGGTAACGCGGGAACTGGGGCCGGTGCTGGGCGGCCTTATGGTCGCTGGGCGCATCGGCGCCGCCATGGCCGCCGAGATCGGCACCATGCGCGTGACCGAGCAGATCGACGCCCTGTCCACCCTGTCCACCAACCCCTTCAAGTATCTGGTGGCGCCGCGCCTGATCGCCGGGCTGACCATGCTGCCGCTGCTTGTGCTGGTGGCCGACATCATCGGCGTGTTCGGCGGCTTTCTGGTCGGCGTCTACCGGCTGGACTTCAACCCGGCCTCCTACATCGGCCGCACCTGGGAGTTCCTGGAGCCGATCGACGTGATTTCCGGCCTCGTGAAGGCGGCGGTGTTCGGATTCATGGTGTCGCTGATGGGCTGCTACCACGGCTACCATTCCCGCGGCGGCGCCCAGGGCGTGGGTGCGGCGACGACGAACGCGGTGGTTTCGGCCTCCATCCTGATCCTGGTGTGGAACTACCTCATCACCGGCATCTTCTTCTCGACGAAATGAGCGCAGACCAATGAGCCGAGTCATGTCGCAGGTCCCCCCCGCTCATCCGCCGAAGATTTCGCTGAAGAACGTGCATAAGGCGTTCGGGCCGAAGGTCGTGCTGAACGGCATCGACCTGGAGGTCGGGCGCGGCGAATCGCTGGTCGTCATCGGCGGGTCGGGCACCGGCAAGTCGGTCATGCTGAAGTGCGTCCTCGGCCTGCTGTCGCCGGACAGCGGCTCCATCCGCGTGGACGGCGAGGAGACGACCAGGCTCCGCCCGCGTGAGCGGGAGAAGCTGCTGCACAAGTTCGGCATGCTGTTCCAGGGCGCGGCCCTGTTCGACAGCCTGAAGGTTTGGGAGAACGTCGCCTTCGGCCTGATCCAGGGCGAGCACATGCCGCGCGCCAAGGCGAAGGAGATCGCCATCGCCAAGATGGGCGCCGTCGGTCTCGGTCCGGAGGTGGGAGAGCTGTTCCCGTCGGAGTTGTCGGGCGGCATGCAGAAGCGCGTCGGCCTCGCCCGCGCCATCGCCGACGAGCCGGAGATCATCTTCTTCGACGAACCGACCACCGGCCTCGACCCGATCATGGCCGACGTGATCAACGAACTGATCGTGAAGTGCGTGAAGGATCTGGGCGCCACCGCCGTGACCATCACCCACGACATGGCCTCGGCCCGCAAGATCGCCGACCGGGTGGCGATGATCTATCAGGGCCGAATCGTCTGGACCGGCCACGCCAACGACATCGACAACTCCGGCAATCCCTATGTGGACCAGTTCGTCCATGGCCGGGGGGAAGGCCCGATCAAGATGCAGGTGCGGGCGCTGTAACGCCCCCTTCACTGCGGGTTCGTGCAAAATTAACCTGTCGCCCGGTAGGGTCGGCCACGAAGATCACCGGCTTCCTTCATGCCGGTTTCCCATCGGAGAGACGAGTATGGCGGACATCACCACGAACGGCCTGGCCTTCGCGAGCTTCATGCTGAGCGCCAAGATCCTGGAGACGCTCCAGGCCAAGGGTCTGCTGACCAACGAAGAGACGGTGCAGACGATCAAGAACGCCCACGAGCAGCTCATCAAGAACGACAATCCGCTGTCGCTCGAAGCCGCCGACGCGCTCGCCCACTTCTTCGCAGGCCCGACCGAAGCGAAGTGACGCTCACCCGCCGGCGCGCGCCGTCCCCTTGGCAAGGGTGTCGCGCAGTTCCGGCAGCAGGACGGCGCCGAGCATGGCGATGACGGGCAGCAGGGCGTAATCGCCCTCTGCCGCCGCCGCGATCAGCTCCTCGCGGGTCAGAAGCTCAAGCCGCATCTCCTCCAGGTCCCCCGAATCCGCCTCCGCCACCTTGCGGGCGGCGCGGGCGTGGAACATGTGGCAGACGCAGCCGCGCTGGTTGCCCTGCACCACGTAGGAACCGAGCGGCGTCCAGTCCTCGGCGGCGTAGCCCGTCTCCTCCAGCAACTCCCGCTTCGCCGCGGTCAGGGGTTCCTCTCCGGGGTCCAGCGCCCCGGCGGGAAAGGTCAGGCTGACGCGGCGCGGGCCGTGCTTGTAGGTGCGGAGCATCAGCGCCCGCCCGCCTTCGTCCTCCACGAACATGAGAACGAAGTCCGTCTGTTCGACCTGATGGAAATTCTCCACCCGCCGGCCGTCCGGCGTTTCGATGGTCTCGGCGTGCACCTGCAGGAACGGACCGGCGTCGAGCAGGGTCCGCCGCTCCAGCACCGTCCAGGGCTTCAATGCTTCGCTCATGCCGCGGCGGCCCCGGCGGCGCTCTCATAGGGCGGCTGGGTGAAGCCCGCCGGAGACAGGGTGAAGATTTCGCAGCCCGTCTCGGTGATGCCGACCTGATGCTCGAACTGGGCGGACAGGGAGCGGTCGCGGGTTACCGTGGTCCAGCCGTCCGACAGGATCTTCACATCCGGCTTTCCGGCGTTCAGCATCGGCTCGATGGTGAAGACCATGCCCGGCACCAGAAGCACGCCCGTGCCGCGCTTGCCGAAATGGTCCACATGGGGCGCGTCGTGGAAGACCCGCCCGATGCCGTGGCCGCCGAAGTCGCGGACGACGCCGTAGCGGTGGGATTCGGCCAGCGTCTGGATGGCGTGGCCGATGTCTCCCAGATGGTTGCCGGGCTTGGCCTGCGCGATTCCGGCCATCATCGCCTTGTAGGTGATGTCCACCAGCTTGCGCGCCTTCACCCCGATCTTCTCGCCGACGAAGAACATGCGGCTGGTGTCGCCATACCAGCCATCCAGGATCACCGTGACGTCGATGTTCACGATGTCGCCGTCCACAAGCTTCTTGTCGTCGGAGGGAATGCCGTGGTTCACCACATGGTTCGGCGAAATGCAGCTCGCCGCCGGGTAGCCGTTGTAGCCGATGGTCGCGGGGATCGCGCCGTTGTCCCGCATGTAGGCCTCGATCAGCCGGTCCAGTTGGCCCGTGCTGACCCCCGGCACCACATGGGGCGTGATGTAGTCCAGGGTCGCCGCGGCCAGCCGCCCGGCCTTGCGCATCGCCTCGAACTCCTCCGCCCCGTGCAGCGGGATCTTCCGCGCGTCCTTGTCCGCCACCGTGTCACCTCGTATCGGTCGTCATGATTCCGATGCAGAACCTACCACCGGAACGGCCCAAGAAAAGCCCCAGCTTTTTATCGCCTCGGCCATAGGATTTAGGACGTCCGCTTGCTATATGTGGGGCGCTTCCGCCCCAACCCATCGCTAGACCTTTGGCCAAGCCGACCTCCCGCTACGTCTGCCAATCCTGCGGCGCATCCTTCCCGAAATGGGCGGGTCGCTGCGACGCCTGCGGGGAATGGAACACCCTCGTCGAGGAAGCCGCTCCGGAGGCCGCGCCCAAGGGGTTGGGCGTGGCGCGCGGGCGCCGGCTGGACTTCGTCGGCCTCGCCGGCTCCAGCGAGGCGCCGCCCCGCCGCATGACCCGCATCGAGGAGTTCGACCGCGTCTGCGGCGGCGGCCTCGTTCCCGGATCGGCGATTCTGATCGGCGGCGATCCCGGCATCGGCAAATCCACCCTTCTCCTCCAGGCGATGGCCCGGCTGTCGCAGGAGCACCGTTGCGCCTACGTCTCCGGCGAGGAGGCGGTGGATCAGGTGCGGTTGCGCGCCCTGCGGCTCGGCTGCGCGGCGGCCCCGGTCCAGCTCGCCTCCGCGACCAGCGTGCGCGACATCGTGGCCTCGCTGGACGGAACCGACGGGCCGGAGGTGGTCGTCATCGACTCGATCCAGACCATGTATGTGGACAATCTGGACAGCGCCCCCGGCACCGTCGCCCAGGTCCGGGCGAGCGCGCAGGAGCTGATCCGCGTCGCCAAGCGGCGCGGCTGCGTCCTGCTTCTGGTCGGCCACGTCACCAAGGAAGGCACCATCGCCGGTCCCCGCGTGCTGGAGCACATGGTGGACACGGTTCTCTATTTCGAGGGCGAGCGCGGCCACCAGTTCCGCATCCTGCGCGCGGTGAAGAACCGCTTCGGCGCGACGGACGAGATCGGCGTGTTCGAGATGACCGACGGCGGTCTGGGCGAGGTCCACAACCCCTCGGCCCTGTTCCTGGCGGAGCGGCGCGGCGACGTGTCGGGCGCCGCGGTCTTCGCCGGGATGGAGGGCACCCGCCCGGTTCTGGTGGAGGTCCAGGCTCTGGTCGCCCCCTCCCCGCTCGGCACGCCGCGTCGCGCGGTGGTCGGCTGGGATTCGGCGCGGCTCGCCATGGTCCTGGCGGTGCTGGAGGCGCGCTGCGGCGTGCAGATCGGCGCCAACGACGTCTATCTGAACGTGGCCGGCGGTTTGCGGATCACCGAGCCGGCGGCGGACCTTGCGGTCGCCGCGGCGCTCGTCTCCTCGCTGACCGGGGAGCCGGTGCCCGCCGACGCCGTGGTCTTCGGCGAGATCGGCCTGTCGGGCGAGGTGCGCGCCGTGGGCCAAAGCGACGCCCGGCTGAAGGAAGCCGCAAAGCTGGGGTTTTCAACGGCGATCTTTCCGGCTAGACGGAACGGCAAGAAGCCGGGGCGCGGCGACAACGGCCTGAAGACGGTCGAGTTGCAGCAGCTCGGCGAGTTGCTGCCGTTGTTCCAAGCCGGATCGGGACCCCGTCCGCCGCGCGGCCGGGATTGACACAAGCGCTTTCAGGCGAGAGCACACGAGGCGAAGCGGAGTTATGGACACCTTCCCGATCAACCCGGCGGACCTGGCCGTCATCGTGGTGCTTCTGCTCTCGGCCCTGCTGGCCTTCACCCGCGGCATGGTGGCCGAGGTGCTGTCGGTCGCCGCCTGGGTGGGTGCCGCGCTGATCACGCTGAACGCCCTGCCCCACGTGCTGCCCATCGCGCAGAACTACATTCATGTCGAAATGGCCGCCTACGCCGCGTCGGCGGTGGCGCTGTTCGTCGTCAGCCTTGTGTTTCTCACAATCCTGGGCCGCGTCATCTCGCGCGGCGTACAGAATTCCGGCCTTTCGGCGCTCGACCGGTCGCTGGGTTTCGTCTTCGGCCTGCTGAAGGGTGCAATCCTCGCCTCGGTCGCCTATCTGTTCTTCGCCTGGCTGGTGCCGAACCCGGCGGAGCATCCGGCTTGGCTGCAAGGTGCCAAGACCCGCCCGATGCTGGTCTCCGGCGCCGCCATGATCTACGAGGTGATGCCGGAATCGCTGCGCAAGGACGGTCTGGGCCAGATGGACATGGCGCGGGAGCGCGCGCGGCAGGCGGTGGAAGCGAAGGAAGCGCTGGACCGGCTGTCCACGCCGGTGCCCGGCGCGCCCAAGACCGGTGGTGCTTCGCCGTCCGATACGGGCTATAAGGACCGGGACCGCGGCGACCTTGAGCGCCTGATCCAGAACGCACGTTGAGCGCCGCGCGGTGCAGAGTGCCTGTGTGTAACGCCCCGCTGGCAAGAGGCCGCCGGGGCAATGCCCTTTGGTGATGCTGTGTATGACGAGGATCTTCCGATGCTGACGACGCATCCGTTCGACGACGACAAGCTGCGCGAGGAGTGCGGCGTGTTCGGCATCCACAGCCATCCGCAGGCGGGGGCCATCACCGCGCTCGGCCTGCATGCGCTCCAGCATCGCGGCCAGGAAGCCTGCGGCATCGTCAGCCACGACGGCAACCGCTTCCATCTGGAGCATGCCCTGGGCCTCGTCGGCGATCACTTCTCGTCCGAAGCGATCATCGGCAAGCTGAAAGGCCCGCAGGCCATCGGCCATGTCCGCTACGCCACCACCGGCGACACGACGATCCGCAACGTCCAGCCGCTCTACGCCGACTTCGAGTTCGGCGGCTTCGCGCTGGCCCACAACGGCAACCTGACCAACGCGCACACGCTGCGCCGCCAGCTCGTCCGCCGCGGCTGCCTGTTCCAGTCCACCACCGACACCGAGACCATCGTCCATCTGATGGCCATCGCGCGGGGCGGTTCGCCGGTGGACCGGCTGATCGAGGCGGTGCGGCAGGTCGAAGGCGCCTTCTCCCTGGTGGCGCTGACCCCGAACGAGGTGATCGGCGTGCGCGACCCGCTGGGCGTGCGCCCGCTGGTCCTGGGCAAGCTGGGCGACACCCACATCGTGACCAGCGAGACCTGCGCGCTGGACATCGTCGGCGCCGAATATGTGCGCGACGTGGAGCCGGGCGAGATGGTCGTTCTGAACGACCAGGGCGTGCAGAGCCTGCGCCCCTTCCAGCCGCAGGGCCGCCGCTTCTGCATCTTCGAATACATCTACTTCGCGCGGCCCGACAGCGTGATGGAGGGCTCCTCCGTCTACAACGCGCGCCAGCGGATCGGGGCGGAGCTTGCCCGCGAATCGGGGATCGACGCTGACGTGGTGGTTCCGGTGCCGGACAGCGGCGTGCCCGCGGCCCTCGGCTACGCCATGCAAAGCGGCGTTCCGTTCGAACTGGGCATCATCCGCAACCACTATGTGGGCCGCACCTTCATCGAGCCGACCGACCAGATCCGGCATCTGGGGGTGAAGCTGAAGCACAATGCCAACCGCGCCATGATCGAGGGCAAGCGGGTGGTGCTGGTGGACGACAGCATCGTGCGCGGCACGACCTCCAAGAAGATCGTGGAGATGGTGCGCGCCGCCGGGGCGAAGGAGGTGCACATGCGCATCTCCAGCCCGCCGACCTCGCACCCCTGCTTCTACGGCATCGACACGCCGGAGCAGAGCAAGCTGCTCGCCCACCGCATGTCGGTGGAGGAGATGCGCGACTTCATCCAGGCCGACAGCCTCGCCTTCATCTCCCTGGACGGCCTCTACCGCGCCATGGGCGCGGAGCGGCGCGATCCGCAGAATCTGACCTTCTGCGACGCCTGCTTCACCGGCGACTACCCCATCGCGTTGACCGATGCGCTGGACCATCCGCCGGTCGAGGCGAACGTCCGCATCCGCGCGTAAGCGCCTGACCACCGCCGCGACGGGCCGGCCGCAACCCAGCGGACCGGCCCGTTTGCCGATCCCCCTCCCGAATCCCCCCTCTCAAATCACCGTCGAGTCGCCGCCATGTCCCGTCTTTCCGGCCGCACCGCCCTCATCACCGGCGCCTCGCGCGGCATCGGCGCCGCCGTCGCCAAACGCTTCGCCGCTGAAAGCGCCCACGTCATCCTGGCCGCCCGCACCGTCGGCGGGCTTGAGGAGACCGACGACGCGATCTTCCAGGCCACGGGCCGGAACGCCACGCTGGTCCCGCTGGACCTGCGGCAATTCGACAAGATCGACCAGCTCGGCTACTCGATCTTCGAGCGGTTCGGAAAGCTGGACATCCTGGTCAGCAACGCCGGCGTTCTGGAGGCGCTGGGGCCGGTTGCCCATTACGATCCGAAGCTGTGGCAGCGCGTGATGGACGTGAACGTCACGGCCAACTTCCGCCTGATCCGCTCCTTCGACCGCCTGCTGCGCACCTCCGATTCGGGGCGCGCCATCTTCGTGACGTCCGGGGCCGCGACCGCGCCCTACCCCTACTGGAGCCCGTACGGCGCCAGCAAGGCGGCGCTTGAGATGATGGTGAAGACCTACGCGATGGAGATCGCCGCGTCGAACCTGCGCGTCAATCTGATCGACCCCGGCATCGTGGCGACCAAGCTGCGCATGCAAGCCTTCCCCGGCGAGGACCAGACCAAGCTGGCCCAGCCTGACGACGTGACCGAAGCCTTCGTGGAACTGGCGGAAGCGTCCTGCACCCGCCATGGCGAGGTGGTGTCGGCGCAGGGGTGAAATGGCAGCCTTGCCCGCCAAAGCAAAAAGGCCGCGCAATTCGCGCGGCCTTTTGCTTTTCACCCCGAAACGCCGATCAATCGTCCGCGAACGGGTTCTTCTGCTTGCGCAGCAGCAACCGCACCGGCACGCCCGGCAGCTCGAACGTCTCGCGCAAGTGGGCGATCAGGTAGCGCTGGTAGCTCTCCGGCAGGTCGAGCGGCTTGTTCACGAACAGCGCCACGGTCGGCGGGCGGGTCTTCACCTGCGTCGCGTAGCGGATCTTGATGCGCCGGCCCTCGACCAGGGGCGGCGGGTGGTGATCCAGCACGCCTTCGATCCAGCGGTTGAGCTGGGCGGTCGGGATGCGCCGGTTCCACTGCCCGTAGGTCGACAGGATCGAGTCCAGCAGCGTGTCCAGCTTCCTGCCCTGAAGGGCGGAGATGGTCACGACCTCCACGCCCTTGATCTGGGCAAGAGCGGCCTGGAGTTTGTCCTCCACCTGACGCAGGGCCATGGCGCGGTCGTCCACCGCGTCCCACTTGTTCAGCGCGATGACCAGCGCACGGCCTTCCTCAACCACCATGCGGGCGATGGTCAGGTCCTGCTTGTCCAGGATTTGGTTGGCATCGACCACCAGAAGGACGACCTGGGCCATGCGGACGACGCGCAGGGCGTCGGCGACGGCCAACTTCTCCACCTTGGCATCGACGCGGGCGCGCCTGCGCATGCCGGCGGTGTCCACCAGACGAAACTTGCGGCCGCGCCATTCCCAATCGACGCTGATGGCGTCGCGCGTCATGCCGGCCTCGGGGCCGGTCAGCACGCGCTCCTCGCCGATCAGGGCGTTCAGCAGGGTGGACTTGCCGACGTTCGGGCGCCCGACGATGGCGATCTGGATGGGCCGGGCGCGCTCCTCGTCGGTTTCCGGCTGGTCGCCGACGGGAAGCTCCTCCCCGTCCTCTCCCTTCAAGGCGGAGGTGACGGTCCTCTCGACCTCTTCCGGTTCCGGCGGGGCGTAGGGCAGCAGGGCCTGGACCAGATCGGCCATGCCCTCCCCATGCTCCGCCGACAGCGGGATCGGCTCGCCGAGGCCAAGTTCGAAGGCTTCGTAAAGACCGGGCATGCCGGCTTTGCCCTCCGCCTTGTTGGCGACGAGGACGACCGGGGTCTTGCCCTTGCGCAGCAGGGCCGCGAAGTGACGGTCGAGCGGCGTGATGCCGGCGCGGGCGTCCACGATGAACAGCGCCACGTCGGCGCGTTCCAGGGCGCGTTCGGTCTGGCGGCGCATGCGCGCCTCCAGGCTGTCGTCGGTGACGTCCTCCAGGCCCGCGGTATCGACCACGGTGAAGGACAGACCGCCCACGCGGGCGGGTGCCGAGCGCCAGTCGCGCGTCACGCCGGGCGTGTCGTCGACCAACGCCAGCTTCTTGCCGGCCAAACGGTTGAACAGAGTCGATTTGCCGACATTCGGCCGACCGACGAGAGCGACGGTGAAAGACATCTGGCCGGGGGCCTCACAAAAGAACCAGGACCGGCGATCAGCGGTACGCCACCAGCGTACCGTTCTCGCCAAGAACATATAGGGTGTTGTTCGCCACCACCGGCGGCAAATAGGTGGGAGCCGGCAACGAATAACGGGTCAGCACCTGCCCGTCGCCGGGCGACAGGGCCAGCATCTGCCCGTTGGACCCGGTGACGTAGAGCTTGCCGCCCGCCAGGACCGGGCCGGACCAGGTGATCGGCCCCTTCTTGTCCTCCGGATCGGTGAAGCGCGCGAGCGGGGTGACCCAGCGGACATGGCCGGCCTGACGGGTCAGGGCGACGACTTCCGAGTCGTTGGTGACGACGAAGAGGTGGTCGCCGGCCAGCCAAGGGGTCTGGGTCCCGCCGATCTCCGTCTCCCAAAGGCGGATGCCGATGCGCTCGTCGATGGCGACCATGCGGCCCGAATGACCGATGGCGTAGACGACGCCGCGGTCGATCACCGGCAGGCCGCGGATGTCGGCAAGGCTGCTCAGGGCGCCGCTGCGGCGGATCGCCGCCAGGCTTTCCTGCCACGCCAGACGCCCGTTCTCCGGACGCAGGCCGTACAGTTCGCCCGAGGAATAGGGAGCGACGACCAGAGTCGGCGACGCCGCCGGGCTGACGGCGCCTAGAAGGCCCGCGGTTTCCAGGATGCCCTGGTGCGACCATTGGACCTCACCGTCGGACGCCGACAGGGCGGTCAACTGGTTGTCCAGAGTCAGGACCAGGACGCGCCCGCCCTCGACGGTCGGAGCGCCACGGACGGGACCCGGCACGCGCTTGCGCCAGACGATGGAACCGTTGGCGGGATCGAGCGCCACGACCTCGCCGAAACCGGTGGCCGCGAAGACCCGCCCGTCGGCGTAGGCGACGCCGCCGCCGCTGGCGCCGCCGCGCTCCCGCTCCGGCTTGGTGTCCACGCGCCAGATCTGGCGGCCGGTGCGCTCGTCCAGGGCGGCGACGTGGGAGTCGGCGTCCATGGCGAAGATGCGCCCGTCGGCGATCACCGGCGTGGACAACAGCGAGCGGGAGCTGCTGGCCCCGGCGCCGATGTCGCCCCGCCACGCCTCGCCGGGCGTGGCCGACAGGGCAAGATTGCCGCCGCCATGCTCCGGCGTGCCGCCGGCCTGCGCCCAAGCCGCGTTGACGGTGGCGGGCGGCAGTGCGACCGGCGTGCCGGCCAGCCGCTGATCGACTTCCACCTTGCGCTCGCGCGTCAGCACGGCGACGCGCTCGCCCGGCAGGGGCGGATCGGGGGTTTTGCCGAACCATCCGCTGACGGTGTCGCAGCCGCCGAGCAGGAGGGCCAGCAGCGGGGCGGAAATCAGCGCGGTGCGCGACAGGGAGCGGCGCTTCGCGGGTGTGTGCGCGGTCGGGACGGCGGCCATGGGAATGCGGGTCATCAGCTCTTGCCGTAGAGGGTGGCGAGATCGGCGGCGCGCGACCGGACGCCGGCCGGAGCCTGCGAGTCGTCGGCCAGTTGCTGGAACAGGCTGCGCGCCCGCTCCTTGTCTCCGGCGCGGGCGGCGAGCACCGCGGTCATTTCACGGGCGGAGAAGCGCCAGGGGTTGGCGTCCGCCGTCAGCGGCTGAAGCCGCGCCTGGAGTTGCGCCGCATCGCCGGTTTCGAGCTGGTGCATCACCGACAGCAGGGCCGCCAGCTCGCGGTAGACCGGAGCAGCGCCCGCATCGCCGGACAGCTTGTCGTAGACGGCCACCGACTCAGCCGTCTTGCCCTCGCGGGCCAACAGGGCGGCGGCGTTCAACTGGGCCAGAGCGGCCATGCCGGGGTCGGCCTTGGCGGCGAAGGCGGCCAGCGCCTCCACGCCCTTCTCCGGACCCTGGACGGCTTGGGACAAGGCGGCGGCCAACGCCGTCGTCTCGTGTTCCTTCTGCGACTGCTGCCAGTTGCGCCAAGCGACCGTGCCGCCCGTCGCAGCCACGACGGCCAGCGCAGCCGCCAGCATGATGCCGCCGTAGCGCTTGAAAACGCGCTCCATGCGGTCGCGGCGCAGATCCTCGTCGACTTCGCGGAAAATATCGCTCATGGCCCTACAGCGGCATCCTACGGCCCGCACCCTAAGGCCCGGCGACCGTTAAAGCGGGGATTGCGCCCGCGCGCGGCTGCGGCGGGCGGTTCTGATGGTTCAAAAGGCCGGATAGCATTGGGCGCCGCACGCGGTCAAGGCGCAACGGCGCCCTTACGGACATTAAAGCCACGCTTCGGACGGAATCAGGCGGGATTGCGCCATTTGATGGAGCAGCCCATGCTGGGGATCTGGTCGGTCGGCCCCTGCCCCGTCTGGGCGATGCGGACCATGGCGTGGAACAGTTCGCGCGGGGCGTCCGGGATCGCCTCGCGCTTGGAGGCGTCCAACCGCCCTCGGTACTGCAGGCACAGATCGGCGTTGAAACCGAAGAAGTCGGGCGTGCAGACCGCGCCGTAGGCCCGCGCGACCTCCTGCGTCTCGTCGATCAGATAGGGGAAGGTGAAGCCGTGCTCCGCCGCGAAGCGCTTCATGTTGTCGAAGCCGTCGTCGGGGTAGGCGTCGGTGTCGTTCGACATGATGGCGACGGCGCCGATGCCGTGGGGCTTCAGGGCGTTCACCTCTTCGACGATTCGCCCGATCACCGCCTTCACGTAAGGGCAATGATTGCAGATGAACATGACCAGCGTGCCGCTCGGCCCTTGGACGTCGGCCAGGCTGTAGGTCTTTCCATCGGTGCCCTTCAGGCTGAAATCCTCCGCCTTCCGGCCGAAGTCGCACACCGGGGTTTCCGCCGCCATCGCTTTCCTCCTTCTTCCGGGGTCCCATGGACACGCCGCGAACAGGCGGCGCGGGCTTGGGCGTGCCTATACCGAGCGTGACTCTATGAGGTGAGGCGAAACCTGGAATCGAAAAGGCCGCGGCGGCACCTTGTTCGTGCCCTCTCGCGGCCTTGTCGGTCTCCGACCCTACTCCCAGGTCCCTTGCGCCCCTAGGGCTCTCCTCACGAGGCCATCGCGGCGGCGGCGATCACCGCCTGGGTGCGGTTCTTGACGCCCAGCGACTTGAAGATCGCCGTGACGTGGATCTTCACCGTGCCCTCGGACAGGCCAAGTTCATAGGCGATCTGCTTGTTCGACTTGCCGGCGCGCAGGCAGTCCAGAACCTCGCGCTGGCGCTGGGTCAGGCCGTAGGCGCTGCGGTCGGCGCCGTCCAGGCCACGGCGGCGGCGGTGAGCGCGCCGGGGGGCACGTAGATGCCGCCGGAGAAGACGAGATTCAGCGCGCCCATCATCACCTTGACGCTGCTGGACTTCGGAATGTAGCCGGTGGCCCCGTGGTCGAGCGCGCCGCGGATGTCGCTGAGCGCTTCGGATGCGGAGATGACCACCACCGGCACGCCCGGCTGAAGGCTCTGCACCTCCCGAAGCCCGTCGAAGCCCGGCCAGTTCGGCATGTGGAGATCCATCAGCACCACGTCGTACGGCCCCCCGACCCGGCATTGCTGAAGAACCTCATCGAACGTTCCCGCCTCGACGAAAACCGCATCACCGTGAAGCTGCTCCAGAAGACGGCGCAGGCCTTCACGAAAAAGGAGATGGTCGTCACCGATCAGTATTTTCATCGCCCCGTCCGCCTTCGTTTACCCGTTGCTTCGGACCAGCCCCTTTCGGACTGACCGGGCCACCCCATTGGCGATCCACCCACCCTTTCGCCGCGTGACCTGAACGACTGCTACCACATTCGGAAGAGGGCCAATATCCGGACAAGCGCCATAGGTCATTTGCGGACGGAAGAAGCCCTTCGATACGGCGAAGGCCGACTGAACGAAACAAGAACTATTACTTTTTATCTAAGCATCCACCCGAAAGAAAGAAACATCGGGATTTCTGCGCTGTTTGGTTGTTTACAAAAAGGAAGGCGGACGCCACCGATCGCGCACAGCCTGTGCGCGAAAAGGAGCGCCAACGATGCCGGGAAACGTGAAAACCTACTCCAACGATGCAGCGCCCTGTGCGGAAGGCCGGTGTTTATCCGGGGCGAATGCCACACTCCGACGCACACGCCTATACTGTCCTTTCAGCGCATCCGGTCACGAAAGAGTTATCGCTTGGAGCGACCCAGTCGCCATTCAGATGCGCTTGACGATCTTGAGTGATCATCTATCGTTTGATTTACGTGTTACACGCCTAATTTATAAACTGTTTATCACAGTGTCAAGTTTTTTTCCAGGTTTGATGGATATATGACAGAAATTCGATGCAGTCTTTCGACGAAGCGACTTCAGCAAAGAGACAAAGCGCCAACGGATAGAGAGCACGAGACAAGCCTATCACACAGGCGGCGACAATGCCCGACAAGGGCCTGCCGTGGATGCCTCCTCCAAACAGAGCTGACCCATGCACATGAACCATGAGTACGCCCAAGAGAAAGCATCGCACTCGACCCGCAACGCGGTGACCCCCATGCACGTCTGCCTGATCCTCGACAACAATTCCCTGACCGACACCGTGGTGCAGGCGCTCGACCGGGCCGGCCGCCATCGTGTGACCGTCTTCCACGACATATCGGAACTGACGCAGAGCACGCTGACGCCCGATGCGATCCTGATCGGTCTTCAGCAGTTCACCGCACTGCGCGAGAACGAACCGATGGTGTATCTGCGGCTGTCGCGCCGGTCGCGGATCGTCGTGGTGCTGTCGTCGCGGGAGTTGCTGGACGCCGCACACATCCTGGCTTTCGCCGATGCGTGGGTGTTCGAGGACATCAACGTGGATCGCATCAACGAACTGCTGGATCTCGGGCTGGAGGGGCATTGTCTGATGCCCAAGCAGTTCCTGTCCCGTCTGGGCGTCGACGAGATCCGGCTGACTCTGCTGCCGCGGCTGTCGGAACCGGAGTTCGAGACCCTGCGCCTGCTCGGCCAGGGGCTGAACAACAGGACGATCGCCAACCAGCTCGACCTGTCCGAAGCGGTGATCAAGTCGATGGTGCGCAGCGTCCTGTCCAAGCTGCACTTCCGCAACAGAACGGAAGCCGGCGTCTTCGCCGCGCGTCAGCAAGGTGCGCTTCAGTCCGCCCGAGAGGGAATGGTCCCGCCGCACATGCACGCGGCCCCGGCCCATCGGACCGGCACATCCTGACGGTTCGACGGACGTCCTTCACCCGTCGAACGCAAGAATCCCGGCCTTTGCGCCGGGATATTTTTGTTTCGGGTTTCCGTCTCGCGGATTTCCGCACTCTGACCAAACGGCTCCAGCCCCGAACGGAAACGCCGGACCGGACGGCCACTCCCGTGGGAATGACCGTCCTGTCCGGCGCACGCATCGATGGTGGCGCTGATCGCGGGTGACTGCCTACTGGTGGGCCACCGCGGCGGTCACCGCTCCGGCACCGGCAAGCTCGCCGCCGATCCCGTTGTTCAACGCCCAAATGGCCGCCTGGGTGCGGTTGGAGGCGTTGATCTTGCGCAGCAGGCTCTTCAGGTGAACCTTCACCGTCGCTTCGGTGATGTTCAGATGATTGGCGATCATCTTGTTGCTGTCGCCGTTCAGAAGGCAGCGCAGGATCTGGACCTCGCGCTGGGACAGGCCCTTGCGGGACACCGGCATGTCGGTGCCGTTCCCGTTCACCCGTCCGGAGATCAGAAGGGCGGCGAGATGGGTGGGGAAAACCTTCTCGCCCATCATCACGAGGCGCAGCGACTGGGCCAGCGCGTCGGAGGACAGGTCCTTCATCAGATAGCCGTCCGCCCCCGCCTCCAGAGCGTTGGCGAGGCGGCGGGTGCACAGGTCGCTGGTCAGGATGACCATGCGCGCGTCGGGAAGCTGGGCGCGCAGGCGCCGCATGCCGTCGGCCTCCTCCTCGCCCCCGTTCACCAGATCGAGCAGGATGAGCTGCGGGCGCAGGCCGTTTTCGACGGAGTTCAGCGCCTCGCGCAGATTGCCGGCCTCGGCAACGATCTGAAAGGGTGAATCGTCGAGAAGCCTTTTCAGGCCTTCGCGGAACAGCTTATTGGAGTCGATCAGAAAAGCACGCACTGGTTCCATTGGTCAGCTCCCGCGATTTTCGGAAAATTGCTCTGACTCCCTGGGCAATCTTGTAGGTTACCAATCACCCGAGGTTTCCCCCACCCGTGCCCCACCGATGGCATTGACGTGCCGATATTTTGGATGACCTTACCCCTGTGTCGTGCATTACGGTACCACTCTGTGGGATTAAAAGAAGAACGCATTGGGCATATGCGCAAAGCTACTTTTAATCATGGGTTATTGCGTCCCTTTTAAAGTACTCGCACTCTCCAATCGAAAGTATATTTCTGGAGTTGTCTAACTCCTTTTTGCGAAACGCCGCACGTTTTGGATGCGCATGGGAGGGAGCCGGTTCATCGGAGTTGCCAAAAGTTCCGAACCCAAACGGAGAGGAGGCACTCATGCCAAGGAAGCGCACCCGCGCCCGGCGTTGTGCGTCCTATGATCGCTTCCGACCCACGGCCATAGGTCATAAAACCACATGGCGGAAACATGGCCTCTACGGATGCGGTGCGTGGTGCGATGGGAACGGTGATCGGCGTCGCGGCGATGGCCTACCTGCTTCTGCTGGCCCGCAGCGCCTGGAAGCAGGGGGAAATGCGCCAATTCCTGCGCAGCCTTGCCATCGTGGCCGCCCTGTGCACGCTGGTTGCCGGGGCGGTGCTCGTCGCCATGCTGCTCGACTCGCGCTGACGCGCCGAAAGCACGAAGGCCCCTTCCCGCCCGGAAGCGGAAAGGGGCCTCCCCGGACCAGTCTGCCGCGGATGGACCGTCAGATCTGGCCGCGCTCGTGGGCCTGCCGCATCAGCACATACTGGCGCATCATCTGGTTGCGGAAGCGGTAGCGGGTCCAACCCGGCTCGACCACCGGCGCCAGCACGCCGCCATACTCCTCCCGGCAGAGCCGTTCCAGGATGTCCAGAGCCTCCCTGGTCGGCGGGACGCCGCCCGGTCCGGCCAATTCCTTCGGGTCGAAGGTACCGTAGGAGTCCGCCGGGCACAGGGCGCAGGCGAGCAGCACGTCCTCCAGCTCGGCGCGGCGTTCGGCGGCCAGGGCGCGGGCGTAGGAGTCCACGATGCCGCGCTCCGCCTCCTGAAGGCAGCGGGTGACGGCGTAGGCGAGGTCTTCCCGCTCCACCACGGTCGAGCCGCGGCTGACCGCGCTGCGGGCCGCGTGCAGGCCGAGAAGCTGCGCGTAATAGGGAAGCCCGCGGACGAACTCGCCGATGCGGTCCACCGCTTCCGGCGCGAAGGCGATGCCGGCGTTCTCGGCGCCCGCGTTGATGAGGCGTCCGATCTCCACGTCGGTCATCAGCGGCAGATGCACCGGCACCAGCGAGCGCTGGATCGACGGGTGCTTGCCCAGAAGCTGGTCGAGGTTCTCCGCCACGCCGACGACCAGCAGGGTCACGGGGATCGAGCTGTCCGTCAGGTTCTTGAACAGCTCCGCCAGCTTGTTGCGGAAATCCTCATCGGTGATGCGGTCGTACTCGTCGAGGATCAGCAGCACATGCGTGGCGTGGATGCCCGCCAGCACCTCGTTCAGCTCCGTCACGCTGAAACCGCCTTCCGGCAGAAGCTCGTTGAAGCTGGTGAAGCTGCGGCGCGAGGCGAAGGGATTGTCGACCCCCGAGCGGTAATAGGTCGACGGGATCTTCTTCAGGAAATGACGGAAGATGTCCTCGAAGCTCAGCTCCGCGCTGCAGGTCAGCTTCAGCGAAAGGTAACCGGCCTGACCGGCGATCTTCTCGATGGCGTTGGCGACGGAGGTCTTGCCGCGACCCCGGTCGCCGAACAGGATGACGTGCGCCCGCTCCTCCTCGATGGCGGAGATGATGCGCTTCAGCGTGTCGGTCCGCCCGATGAACAGGGAGTTCAACTGCTGCTTCGGCCGCGTCGGCGTGAAGGCCTCGCGCAGGAGACCGTTCAACTCCGGCGTCAGCCCCTTCAGCATGGCCGGCGCGCCCACCGCCCCCGGCCCGCGCAGCCCGCCGTTCACCGTCATGGTGAAGCGGGGAAGCTCCGTGTCGGCGGACGGTTGGCCGCGCTGGGCGCCGAGACCGCCGCCCGGACCGCCACCAAGAGGGCTGTTCAGCGGGTCGTGCCGCAGGCCCGACGGGCCGCGCATGGTCTCGCCCAGACCGCCGCCCAGACCACCGCCGCCCAGACCACCTCCACCCAGACCACCTCCACCAAGCCCGCCTCCGATGGGACCGCCGACCGGCCGCAGGTGCGGTGCCGGACGGCCCGCGAGGGGGCTCTGGGATTGAGTCGGTGGGTGACCGTGAGCCGTGTTGCCGGTGGCAGAGCCCGGTCCGGCCGCTCCACCACCCGTGATGCCGCCGCCCATGGACATCCGGTCATCCGCATCGGCGGTCGCCCGCCGCTTCCGAAAGAAGTTTCGCATCCGTCCCGATCCCAGCAATCCGCGTTGTCGCCGCCCGCCGGCTTCGACCGGCGGGTTTCTCATCGTCGCGCCCCTGCCCTGCCCCGGCTGGAGGCGCCGGAGCGGTACGGGGAACGCTTTCCGGATGTAAGCGATGGAACGCCAAGGGTTGCCTGGGATTTCGGATGATCATCCAGAGGAGGATCATCCCTTATGGCGACTCCTTTCGGAGAACCCGCCCCATCAAAGTCCGGCGGCGTGGCCGAGCAACGTCCAGACGAACAGGGTGCCGAACAGGGCCGCCAGACCGGCGAGTTCACGCAGGAAAACCAGGATCGACATGGCAATCTCCTTCATCGATGGGCAGCGCCGCGACGGGCAAGCTGCGAAGGATGGCGACGGCTTCGATGAGGAGAGTCATACCAGAACGAAAAATGAACGCAAGCCTCGAAGTTCTTAATTTGTTCCATTCCGTTCCGGCCCCTCCCTCTTGGTGTGAAGCCTTCCACGCCCTGGCTGGCGGCGTTGCGGAACCGGAACCATATGGTGTTGTGGGGAAGGGTTGATGTAAGGAGAGGAATCGCGGCCGGGGCATTCCACCCGCAAGGCGGAATCACCGACACCGGACCGCGATCCGAACGAACGGACCATCATGGACAGCGGCAACCAGCAAACCGGTGACGGACCGAACGGCGCCGCTCCGGTCTCCGCCCCCGGTTCGGCCCCCACGGGCCATTCTTCTCAGTCCAACCGCATGCCGGCCCTCGTCCTGGGGGCGCTGGGCGTCGTCTACGGCGACATCGGGACCAGCCCGCTCTACACCATGCGGGAGTCCTTCACCCACACCGGCCTTCCCTTGGATGAGCCGACCATTCTCGGCATCCTGTCGCTGGCGACCTGGGCGCTGATCATCGTCGTCACCCTGAAATACGTGCTGCTGGTCATGCGGGCGGACAACCGCGGCGAAGGCGGCGTGCTGGCCCTGGGCACGCTGGCGCACCGGGGGCTGAGTTCCACCTTCGGCAACCGTGCCATCATGGCGCTGGCGATCCTGGGCATGGCGCTGTTCTACGGCGACAGCCTGATCACCCCGGCCATCTCCGTGCTGAGCGCGGTGGAAGGGCTGAAGGTCGTCACCCCCGCCCTGTCCCCCTACATCGTCCCGATCACGGTTGCGGTTCTGACCCTTCTGTTCCTCTTCCAGCGGCAGGGAACGGGCCGGGTGGGCATCTTCTTCGGGCCGATCATGGGCGTTTGGTTCACCACGCTGGCGGTGCTGGGCCTGATGCAGGTGATGCACTGGCCGGACGTGCTGCGCGCGTTCAACCCGCTCTACGGGGTGGCGCTGTTCTTCGACCATGGCTGGGTCGCGTTCCTGACGCTGGGCGCGGTCGTCCTGGCCGTCACGGGGGCGGAGGCGCTCTACGCCGACATGGGCCATTTCGGACGCGCGCCGATCCGTTTGGCGTGGCTCTACCTCGTTCTGCCGGCGCTGCTGCTGAACTATTTCGGGCAGGGCGCCATGCTGCTGCACGAACCGGCGACGCTGGAGAACCCCTTCTTCCATCTGGCGCCGGACTGGGCGCAGCTTCCGCTGGTGATCCTGTCCACGGCGGCGACGGTCATCGCCAGCCAGGCGGTGATCTCCGGCGCCTTTTCGCTGACCCGGCAGGCGGTGCAGCTCGGCTACCTGCCGCGGCGCGAGATCCGCCACACCTCGGAGCATGAGGTCGGGCAGGTCTACATCCCGCGCAACAACTGGCTGCTGCTGATCGGCGTGGTGATCCTGGTGATCGGCTTCGGGTCGAGCAGCAATCTGGCCGCCGCCTACGGCGTGTCGGTGACGGGCGCCATGGCCATCGACACGATCCTGGCCGCGGTGGTGGCGTGGCGGCTGTGGCGCTGGAACCCGCTGCTGGTCGTGGCCGCCTTCTCCATCCTGCTGGTGATCGACCTCGCGCTGTTCGGGGCGACCTTGCTGAAGGTGCCGGACGGCGGCTGGTTTCCGCTTCTGATCGCCGCGGCGGTCTACACGCTGATGACGACGTGGCGCCGGGGCCGCCGCATCCTGGCCGAACGGCTCTACGCCGACGCCCTGCCGATGGACCTGTTCCTTCAGCGCGTCTCGCCGCAATCGCCGCAGCGCGTCGCCGGGACGGCCATCTTCATGACCGGCAACCCCGACGTCGTTCCCCACGCCCTTCTGCACAACATCAAGCACAACCGGGTGCTGCACGAGCGGGTGGTGGTCATGACCGTCATCATCGAGGAGGTGCCCCGCGTCACCCCGGACCGCGCCGTGATGGTGGAGAAGCTTGGCAAGGGCTTCTTCCGCGTCGTCCTGCGCTTCGGCTATCTGGAGCAGCCGCACATTCCCCGCGCGCTGGAGCGGTGCCGCCGCTTCGGCCTGCATCTGGACATGATGGAGACGTCCTTCTTCCTGGGCCGCGAGACCCTGATCTCGTCCCGCTCCACCGGCCTGCCCGGCTGGCGCGAGCCCGCTTTCATCCTTCTGTCGAAGACGGCCCTGTCGGCGACGGAGTTCTTCTGCATCCCGCCGGGGCGGGTGGTCGAGCTGGGCACCCAGGTGGAAATCTGACGGGGGTCGAAATCTGAGGGGGTGAAATCTAATCCCGCGACACGATGGGGGTCAGGCGGAAGCGGGCGGCGGCGGCCTCCAGCCTCCCGTCGCCCTTGACCGCCTCGACGAACCGGTTCACCCGATCCAGCCAAGCGGGGTCCCCGGGCGCCACCGCATAGGCATAGGGCGTGGTCTGCACCGGGCGATCCGGCGCGATCAGATGCGCCCATTGGTGAAAGGCCAGCATCCGCTGCCCATAGGGATAATCGGTCAGAAAGGCGTCGGCGCGTCCGGACTGGACCTCCTCCTCCCGCTCCTGCGGTCCCGACACGATGTGGACGCTGGCCTTGCGAAAGGTCCGGTGCGCGAAATCGTCCATGAAGGTGCCCTTCTGGACGGCCACCACCATGCCCTCCTGGTCCAGATCGTCCCACCGCAGGATGCGCGGATGCGTCTGGGAGGACACGGCATAGATGCCGCTGCGCAGGTAGGGCCGGCTGAAGGCCACCTTCTCCGCACGGGCCGCGGTCACGCCGATCCCGAACATGCCGATGTCGCACCGGTCGCCCAGCAGGTCGGCGATGAAGCTCGGGAAACCGCTTTCCATGAAGCTCACCCGCGCGCCCAGATCCTGGGCGAAGGCCCGCGCCATGTCGATGTCCAGCCCCTGAAGCTCCCCGCTGTAAGGGTTGCGGTAGGAGATGGCGTAATAGTCCGGCCACATGCAGACGCGAAGCAGCCCGGTGCGCTGCACCCGGTCCAGCCGGCTCTCCGCCTGGGCCGGCGCCGTGCCGGCGACCAGAAACGACGTCTGGAGCGCCGTATGAAGCGCCAATGCCGTCAGTGCGATGAACAGACGCCGCACGCCCTTGCGCCCCCGGATTGCGGCCCCGAAATCGGCCTCTCAGACCGCGGCAGGATAGCACCGCCCCCCCTTGCTGCACAGCGGATGCTTGCGATTCGCCAGCCCCCTGTTAAGATTCTCGCGACGTCAGCACACCCCCATGGAGCCGCGCGTGATGGCCGGATCTGGCCTGTTCCAGCATCGGGGTGCCCTCCTCGCGCTGGCCTTCCTGTCGGTGATGGCCCTTCTGTTCGCAGTCGCCTACGACGTCCATGTCGACCGGCAATTGACGCTGAAGAACGCGGCGGAGAACGTCGACAATCTGGCGAGCGCTTTGGAAGCGTCGATCAGCCGCACGGTCCAGACGGTGGACGTCACGCTGGCCTCCGTCGGCGATGCCGTGCATTTCAGTGGCCTGCTGCGCGGTTCGGCAGCTCAAGGCGGCGAAGACGCCGCGCTGTCGCTCCTGCTTCAGGAGCGGCTCCGCCGCTCGCCGCACATCCGCGGCCTGTCCGTGCTCGACCGGTACGGCGTTCTGGCGGCAACCACGGAGGACCCGCGGCTGGTCGGCTCCTCCTTCGCCGAGTTGGACCTGTTCCGCTCCCACCTGTCCGGGAGGAGCAGCGGGCTCCATGTCGGCAATCCGGTGCGGGGGCGCTTCCTGGCGCCGGGTGGCGTGGCGGGCGACCGATCCGGAAAATGGGTCCTGCCGATGAGCCGGGCCATCCGCGGATCGGATGGGGAGCTTCTGGGAGTGGCGGTCGCCTCGGTCAATCCCGAATATCTGCAAAGCGTCTTCCGGGCGGTGCGCAACGGCCTGCGTGGCACGGTGTCTCTCTACCGCCAGGACGGGGTGCTTCTGACCCGGCTTCCGCAGGACGGGGCGGAGGGCATCGGCGCGCTGATGGCGGGGACCGATCTGTTTCGGCTTCATGTTCCCGCTGCCGAAGGCGGCGTGTTCCGGGAAACCGCGCCGGACGGGAGCGCGCGCATCACCGCCTATCGTGTGACGCCGATCTGGCCGCTGGTTCTGGCGATCAGCCGCAGCGAGGACGAGGAACTGGCGGGCTGGTGGACCAACCAGATGGAACTCGCCGCCATCGCGCTGGGCTCCGGGCTGGTCATCCTGCTGTTCGCCACCGTGCTGACCGTGCTGCGCCGCAAGGACGCCGAGTTGGAGGACGGCAACGCCCGTTTCAACGCGCTTCTGGAAACCGCCGTGGAGGGCATTCTGACGGCGCGGGCCGACGGCGTCATCGAGTCCGCGAACACCGCGGCCCACCGCATCTTCGGCTATCCGCCCGGCAGCCTGATCGGACGCCATCTGCGGGATTTGATGGAGCAGCGGCACCACGCCGCCCACAGCCGCATCATGGACGCCATCGCGGCGGGTTCCCGCCGGATCGGCCCGAACTTCTCCCGCGAGGTGGACGGGTTGCGGATGAATGGGGAGGTGTTTCCCCTGGACCTGTCCCTGGCCGAGGTGCGGACGCAGCAGGGCATCCTCTTCGCCGCCTTCTTCCGCGACCTGTCGGAACGCAAACGCGTGGAGCGGGCACTCACAGACGCCAAGGAGAAGGCCGAGGCCGGGCAGCGCAGCAAGATGGAATTCCTGGCGACCATGAGCCACGAGATCCGGACGCCCATGAACGGGGTGATCGGCATGGCCGGCCTGCTTCAGGAAACCGACCTCGACGACGAGCAGCGCGGCTATGCCGACACCATCCGCGATTCCGCGGAATCGCTGCTGACCATCATCAACGACATCCTGGACTTCTCGAAGATCGACGCCGGGCGCCTCACGCTGGAGATTTCCGACTTCGAAGCCGTGCCGCTGGTGGAAAGCGTCGTCGAACTGCTGGCCCCGCGCGCCGCCGCGAAGGGGTTGGAACTGGCCTTCCACGTTCCTCCGGCTCTGCACGCGCCGCTGCGTGGCGATCCCGGGCGGTTGCGCCAGATCCTCATCAACCTTGCGGGAAACGCGATCAAGTTCACCGACCACGGCAGCGTGACCGTCGTGCTGTCGGTGGAGCAGGAGACCGCCACCGAAGAGGACGGCGGGCCGGAACCGCAAGGCGCGGAGAACCGCGCCCCGCAGGAAACACCCGTGACCGTCCGGTTCGAGGTGCGCGACACCGGCATCGGCATCGCCACGGCGGACCGCAAGCGGCTGTTCACCATGTTCAGCCAAGTGGACGGGTCGTCGGCCCGCCGTCACGGCGGGACGGGGCTGGGCCTGGCCATCTGCAAGCGCCTGACGGAGCTGATGGGCGGACGCATCGGCGTGCACAGCATGCCCGGCGAAGGCAGCGTCTTCTGGGTCACCATCCCGTTGTGGCGCGGCACCCGGATGGAAGCCGCGCCCGCGCCGCGGCAGCCGGGCTCCTGGGCCGGGCGGCGGATTCTGCTGGTGGACGATGTGACGGTGAACCGCGAATTGCTCGCCCGTCAGCTCGCCGCGATTGGGCTGGAGACCGAGTCCATCGCCACGGGAGAGGATGCCCTGCGCCGGCTTCTGGCCGCTCGGGCGGAGGGCCGGCCCTTCGACGCCGCCATCCTCGATCTCTGCATGCCGGGGCTGACCGGGCCGGAACTGGCCGCCCGCATCCGTGCCGAGCCCGCCCTGGCCGACCTTCCTCTGGCGCTGGCCTCGTCCCACCGGATGGACGAGCTGGACGGGAACGCCGCCGGTGTCGACGAGGTGCGGATCGTCAAGCCCATCCGCTCCGCGGCGCTCCGCGCGGCCCTGTCGCGCCTGTTCCACCGCCATGAGCCAGGGGACCCGTCGCAGGGCGCACCCCCGGCACGGCAAGGCACGCCCGACATGGAATCGCCAGGGGAATCGCCAGGGGAGGCGCCCGGAACGGCCCGCCGCCGCGTTCTGGTGGCCGAGGACAACCCGGTGAATCTCCAGGTGACTCTGGCCCTGCTGCGGCGGGCCGGCCATATGGTCGATTCCGTGTCGAACGGGCTGGAGGCGGTCAACGCCGTCGCCGCCCTGCCCTACGATCTCGTCCTGATGGATGTGCAGATGCCGGAGATGGACGGACTCGCGGCCAGCCGCGCCATCCGCGAACTCGACGGCCCCGCCGCCCAGGTTCCCATCGTCGCCATGACCGCCAACGCCATGATGGGGGATCAGGCCGCGTGTCTGGCCGCCGGAATGGACGATTACCTGCCCAAGCCCATCGCGGCGGAGCAGCTTCTTCGAGTCGTCAATCGTTGGGGCGGTTCCGGGATGGGCGGCGGTGCCGTCAAACCGACATCGCATTCGGAGGCCAAGGCGGCCCCGCCGCGGATCGACCACGCCAAGCGCAAGGACCTGCGCGCCGCGATCGGGGACGAAGGCTTTGCCCTGCTGATGAAAACCTTCCTCCGCGAAACGGCCATCCACCTCGACCGGCTGGGGCGGGGCGCGCAGGACGGCGATTTCGCCGTGGTGGAGCGCGAGGCCCATATCCTCAAGGGAGCAGCGGGCAACGTCGGCTTCGCCGAAGCCGCCGCGCTGGCCGACGGACTTTTGGCGGCGGCCCGTCGGAAGGACGCCGCCAGCATCGCCGGGGACCGCATCCAGGCCCTGGAAGCCGCCCTGAGGGAGGCCGAGCGGGCTTGCGCCCCCCGGGACGATGTGCCGAGCGGGCGGGAGATGGTGGCACCGGGGAAGGGACTTGTGTAAAATTGCAAGACCGGTGAGGCATTTCCCGCATTCCGACGTGAGTTCGCCGCCATGGCCGATCCCATCACCGCCCTCGTCGTGGACGACGAGGAGATGAGCCGTGCCATCGCGTCCGGTTATCTGGCGCGCATGGGTTACCGGACACTGGAGGTTCCGACCGGAAAGGCGGCCTGGGAGCTTCTGTCCGGGCGGCGGCAGCCGGTGCATATGGTGCTGCTGGACCGGCACCTGCCCGACATGGACGGCGTGGCCCTGCTGGCCCGGATGAAGGCCGATGCGGAGCTGGCCTCCATTCCCGTGGTCATGCAGACCACCTCCGACAGCAGCGCGGACATCGCGCAGGCGATCCAGGCCGGCGTCTTCTACTATCTCATCAAGCCCTATCATGGGGATCTGCTGCGCTCCGTCGCGGCGGCGGCCATCGACGACCACACGCGGCTGAAGCGGTTGGAGGGCGACGTGCGCTCCCACGCCGGGGCCATGGCCCTGCTTCAGGAGGGCGTCTTCCACTTCCGTACCCCGCAGGAGGCCCACAATCTCGCCGTCGCGGTGTCCTCCGCGCTGCCGAAGACCCGCAAGCTCGCCTTCGGGCTGGTGGAGTTGCTTCTCAACGCGGTGGAGCACGGCAATCTCGGCATCGGCTACGAGACGAAAAGCGCGCTGAAGCAGGGCAACCGCCTGACACGGGAGATCGAGGAGCGGCTCGCCCGCCCGGAGAACCACGCCAAGTTCGCCACCCTGCGAATCGAACGTGCCCCCGGGTCCGTCGCCTTCACCGTATCGGACATGGGCGAAGGCTTCGACTGGACCCGTTACCTCTCCATGGATGCCAACCGGCTGAGCGCCTCGCATGGCCGCGGCATCGCGCTGGCCCGCATGATCGCCTTCGACGAGCTGACCTACCTCGGCAGCGGCAGCACCGTGGTCGGCACCGTGCGGCTGGCCGATCCCTGACGGTCGGCTCCGTTACATCGCGCGGGTCATCCAGAGCGCCGTCAGGTCGTCGGCGAGCGGGCGCGGCATCACCGTGAAGTAGCGCTCCAGCAGGGCCGGCAGCTTTCCCTCTCCGCTGCACCGGCGCACGAGGTCGAGCACTCCGTCATAGCCGAAGGGCCGCCCCTCCCAATCGCGCGCTTCGAACAGGGCGTCGCTGAACAGGAACAGGAAGGCGCCGGGCGGGAAGTCGAGGCAACGGTTGCGGTAGCGGGCCTCCGCCGAAACCCCGAGCGGCAGGCCGACGCTCTCCCCCACCCGCAGGGTCCGGCCGGGAACGCCGATGATCGGCTTCGGCGCGCCGGCGGTGGCATAGGTCAGCCGGTGTTCCGCGGTGTCCACCACCGCGTAGAGCATCGCCGCGAACTGCGTCTCCGGCAACAGCCCGACCAGCAAGCGGTTGATCGCCCCCAGCATCGCCGCCGGATCGTCGCCGGGCAGGTCGATCTTGGCGAGCAGGGCGTGCAGGCGGAAGGTGTTCAGCGCCGCCGCCACCCCATGGCCGGTGAAGTCGCAGAGGAACACGGCGAAGCGCGTCGCGTCGATGGCCCGCGCGCCCCAGATGTCGCCGCCCAATTCGGAGCTGGATTCGAAATGGCTGTCCAGCCGGACGGCGTAGCGCTTCTCCAGATCCCGCACCTCGGCGGCGTCCGGCAACAGGCCGAGTTGCATGTCGCGGGCGATCGCCATGCGCTGGACGGCGCCGGTGTGGAACGCCTGAAGACTGCGTATGACCTCCTGCAAGGAACGGTTGAGCGAGCGGTTTTCGAGATGGAGGCGCAGCCGGGCGTTCAGTTCGGTCCGCAGGACCGGGCGCGCGATGATGTCCGTGGCGCCGAGCGCCAGCGCCCGCCCGCGCTCCGCCGCCGACGCGAAACGCCCGATCACCACGACCGGCAGGTCCCGAACGCCGCAGCCGGCGCGCAGCCCGTCGATCAATTCCGGCGTTCCCCGAACCAGCGACCAGTCCAGCAGCGCAAGGTCGGGCCGCGTCGCCTCGGCCAATGCCAATGTCTCTTCCGGGTCGAAGGCCAGATCGACGGTGCGGACGCCGATGGCCCCGAAGCTGTCGCGCAACGCCGACGCCACGCCGACCCGCGGCTGACCCAGCAGCACCCTTTGGCCGCCGGAGGCTGGGCGCGCGGCGGTCGGCCCGGCAGGCGCGTTCGTCGCCACCGAGGATCAGAAATCGCAGGTGATGATGGTGTGGAACTCCGAAATCTCGATCATCTCCCGCACCTGCCCGCGCGGCCGCCGCAGCCGAAGCTTCACCCGCGAGCGGTTTGCCGTGTTGTTGGCGAGCACGAGAAGGCCGAGTCCCGCCGAATCGATGAAGTCGAGGCTTTCCAGGTTCAGCACGCAGTCGGTGAAGGCGCCGCCTTCCATGCCTTCGATGATCTTGCGGAAATCGTCGTTGGATTCGAAGGTCAGTTGCCCCCGCAGGTCGATTTCCCGGACGGCGCCCTGGTTGCGGACGGTGTAGTTCATATCGCACCCATCATTGAACGGTCTTGCGGCTGCATCCGGCACGGTCAGGCGTTTCGCACGCCGGCCAGCAGCACGTCCACTTCATTGCGCAGCGCTTCCGCCGGCTCCCGCAGATCCTTGGCCGCCCACAGCACCTGGAAGGCGGACCCGTAGGACGCCGCGCTCGCCTGGGTCAGGGCCACGACGCTGCGCGCCGCCGTGGTGGTGTCGTCGCTGACCGACAGGGCGTTGCGGGAAATCTCCTCCGTCGCGCCGCGCTGCTGCTCCACCGCCGTGGCGATGGTGGAGGAGACCTCGCGCATGCGCTCGATGATGCCGCTGATCGACCCGATGGCGCCGACCGCCGCGCCGGTGGCCTCCTGCACGGCGCCGATCTGTTCCACGATGTCCTCGGTCGCCTTGGCGGTCTGGTTGGCGAGGTTCTTCACCTCGCTCGCCACCACCGCGAATCCCTTGCCGGCCTCCCCCGCCCGCGCCGCCTCGATGGTGGCGTTCAGGGCCAGCAGGTTCGTCTGGCTGGCTATGGCGGTGATGAGTTGGACGACCTCGCCGATCCGCTCTGCCGCCTGGGCGAGGCTCTGCACCATGACGTTGGCGCGCTGCGCCTCCTCCACCGCCTCCGTCGCGATGACGGAGGAGCCGACCACCTGGCTGCCGATTTCCCGGATCGAGGCGGAGAGCTGCTGCGCCGCGCTGGCCACCTGCTGGATGTTGCTGCGCGACCGCTCGGCGGAGCGGGCGACCTCCAGCGTGCGCCGCGACGTGCGGTTGACGCCGCTGCCCATGTCCTCCGCCGTGGCGCGGATCTTGTCGGCGCCCGCGTTCACCGCGGACAGACGCTCCTCCGCCTTGCCTTCGAAGTCGCGCAGAAGCAGCTCGATGCGCTGGGCGCGCTCGATCCGGGTCCGGCTCTCCGCTTCCTGCTGCGCCTTCAGGGCCGCGGCCTGCCGCAGGCTGTCCTTGAAGGCGACGATGGCGCGCGCGATGGCGCCGATCTCGTCCGACCGGTCCGTCGCGGGAACGGTCACGTCGTAATCGTTGGCCGACAGACGCCCCAGCACCGCGTTCAGCCGGCCGACCGGCGACAGCAGCCGGCGCACCAGAAGGATCGACATCAGACAGGCGAGAAGCGCCACCCCGCCGGCCGTCAGCGCGATGGCTCCGATCAATGGATTCACCATGGCGAAGAAGTCGCTCTTCTTCAGCCCGACCACCAGCACCCCGATCACCGCCCCCTTGGCATCGCGGATCGGTTCATAGGCGGTGAAGTAGGTTTCGCCCAGAACCTCGTTCACACCGTAGTAGGGCTTGCCGTCGCGCAGGACCGCGTCGGAGACCGGCCCCGGCCCCAGCCGCGTGCCGATGGCCCGGCTGCCGTCCGGCTTGATGACGTTGGTGGCCACGCGCGTGTCACCCATCATCACCGACGCGACCCCGCCGCCGCCGATGCGGGCGATGCGGTCGACCACCTCGTTGTTGTCGTTCAGCACCGTGTTGCCGGCGTACAGCTTGCCGTCCTGGACGCGGAATTCCGATCCCAGATGGCGCAGCACCTCCCACGCGATGGCGACGTTGGATTCCTGGCGGCGGGCCGCCTGCTCGGCCATCTCGGCACGGATCAGGTGCAGCGACACCGCGACCGTGCAGGCCGCCAGCAGCAGAAGCCCGCCGAGGCTCAAGGCCACCACCTTGGCCGTGATGGACAGACGGGCGAACAGACGACACATACGGGCACTCCAGCAAATCACCGGAGGCAGTCTATCAGTTCGGATGAAAATCGATCAATCATACCACCCCAAGGACATAAAGCCGCAGGGATGGCGTCATATCCGGTCATGCATAGGGAAAGAAAACGCCCCAGACGCGGAGCCCCGTCCTTTCTCAGCGCTGCCCGCCGCAGACCCGTGCCACGAAACTGTCGATGTCGCCGTTCAGCGTCACGGCGCGGCGCGCCAGCTCCCCGGCGGACGACAGCACCTGACTGGCGGCGGCGCTGGCGTCCTGCGCGCCGGATGACACGCTGGTCACCGCGTCGGCGACGGTGCGCACGCCCGCCGATGCCTCGCGGATGGAGCGGCTGATCTCGTCGATGGCCGCGCTCTGCTGCTCGGCGGCGCCGGCGATGCCCACGGCGATCTCGTCGATGTCGTGGATCATGCCGCCCACATGCTGGATCACCGCCGCCGTGTCGCGGGTCACCGACTGGACCTGGGCAATCTGGGCGGTGATGTCCTCCGTCGCCTTGGCCGTCTGGTTGGCGAGGTTCTTCACCTCGGTCGCCACGACCGCGAATCCCTTTCCGGCCTCGCCGGCCCGCGCCGCCTCGATGGTCGCGTTCAGCGCCAGCAGGTTCGTCTGGCTGGCAATGTCGTTGATGAGCTGGACGACCGCGCCGATCTGGTCGGAGGCGGCCAGAAGCGATTGGATGGTGGAGTCCGCCTCCCGCACCTTCTGCACCGAACTGCGGGCGAGGTCGGCGGTGCGGGACACGCCGCGGGCCACCTCGCCGATGGCGCCCGACACCTCGCCGGTCGCCGCGGCCACCCCGTCCACGTTGGACGACACCTGCTCCGCCGCGGAGGCCGCGGAAAAGGACTGCTCGCTGGTCGTGGCGGCGGTCGCCGTCATGGCGGTGGAGGAGGCTTCGAGCTGGGCCGCGCTCGCCGACAGGCTCTGCGCCACCTCCTTGATGTTGGCGCCGATGCGGGTGGCGCTCTCCACGAATTCGCGGCTCTTGCCGTCCATGGCGGCGAGGCCGTCGTTGATCTGGCGGGCGTAGGCGCCGAACTCCCCGACCATGCCGGTCATCACGATACGGCGGTAATATTGGCCTTCCGCCGCGTGCTGCATGGCCGCGTTGGCCTCCTTGCCGAAGGATTCCACGCGGTCCAGAAGGCGGTTGATGGTCCGCAGCATGTCCGCGATGGGGCTGTTTCCCCGGATGTTCAGGATGCGCGGCTGAAGATCCCCCTTCTCCGCCGCTGCGATCACCTCCATCGCCTTCCGGATGGTCCGGTTGGTCAGGGACAGCCAGCGGATGGCGGCAAGGCAGGGCACGACCGCCAGAAGGCCCAGCGCGGCGGCGGCGATGTCCCCGCTGGCGAGACCATACACCACTTGCGCCGCCGACAGCAGGGCGACCAGAACGGCGGCGGCGAGCGATTTAGAGACTGAAGACAAACTCGTCATAGCTCGTGCCCTTGTCGCGCAGGAGTTTTTCCAGCATGGCCCCGGAGGCCGCCATGGCCGCGTTCCGGTCGGCGTGCCGCGCCTCTTCCGCCCGCAGCGCGGCGTAAAGGCCGGCCGCGGCCTCCACCGCCGGCCCCGCCGGCACGCGCCGGCTCGAATGGTATCCGGTGATGGACCGCCCGTTCCCGTTGTCCGGATTGCCGAAGACCGGGGTGACATGGGCGAACACCCAATAATGGTCGCCACCCTTCGCCCGGTTGATGACATAGGCGAAGATTTCGTTCCCGGCCTCGATCCGGCTCCACAACAGCTTGTAGACGCAGCGCGGCATGTCCGGATGGCGGACGATGTTGTGCGGCTGCCCCAGAAGCTCCGCTTCGCTGTACCCGCTGATGCGCAGGAACACGTCGTTGGCGTAGGTGATGCGTCCCTTGAGATCGGTCTTCGAGACGATGATCTCGTCGCGGTGGAAGGTCCGCTCCCGCCCGGTCAGGGTACCATCTGCGCCGCCTGTGCCGACCGCCATGACCGTCCGCCTCTCAAACGCCCGGAGAGCTTCGAATACCCGGCGAACGGTCCAGCCCTTCGCCCGATGGTATTACCTTTCGTTAATCAACTCATAGCGTACGTAATAACCGGATTGCTTTAAAAACGGACGGCTCAGGAGTGCGGCAAATTGTACCACATGCGTCACGCGCATGAAGGGTTGAACCACGCCGCGCGGTTCGGAGTCCCGGACGGGAAGGCAGCCACTTCCATGACTGAAATTTTATGAAAATTCGCCGAAAGATGGCGGTGTCACATGCCCTGTTCGTAGACGACCACCCGGTTGCGCCCCTCGCGCTTGGCCCGGTAGAGCGCAAGGTCGGCGCGGTGAATGGCCTTTTCCAGCGTGTCGTAGGCGCCGTCCAGGGCGGAGATACCGATGCTGCTCGTCAGATGGAACCGGCCCTCGGGCCCCGGGATCGCCATGCGGGACAGATGCCGGCGCACCCGTTCCGCCACCACGCGGGATTCCTCCGCCGTGGCGCCGGGAAGGACCACAACGAACTCCTCCCCGCCCAGACGGCCCAGGATGTCGTATTCGCGCAGGATCGCCTGACAGCCGCCCGCCACCATGCGCAGGGCGTCGTCGCCGGTGGCGTGGCCGTAGCTGTCGTTGATGCGCTTGAAATGGTCCACGTCGAGCACGAAGACCGACATCGGCTCGCTGAAGCGGTGGGCGCGGGCCAGTTGGGAGCGCGCCAGCTCCATGAAGGAGCGCCGGTTGTAGATGCCGGTCAGCGGATCGCGGGAGGCCATGTCCCGCAACGCCTCCTCCATGTTCCGGCGGTCGGTGTAGTCGTAGATCCAGGCGAGATTCACCTGCACGCCCTGAATCACGGCCTGGTTGACCGTGAACAGCGTCCAGAAGGACGATCCGTCGGCCCGGCGGAACTGCACCTCCATGTTGGTCACCGACCCGTAGGAGCGCAGCCGCTCGATCACCCGTTCCCGCTGGTTGCGGTCCAGATAGTAGTCGCGGGCCTGCCGGCCGATCAGATCCTCGCGCTTCAGCCCGATCAGCTCCGCGAAGCGGGTGTTGACGAAGACGATCTTGCCGTCTTCGCGGCGCGACACCGAAACGCCGATGGGGCTCTGCTCCAGAATGGCCTGAAGCCGCTCCTCGCTGGGCAGCCCCTCGGTCAGGTCGTGGATCACGCCGACGATGCCGCCCAGATTTCCGGCGTTGTCGCAGAACACCGCCTTGGTCAGGCTGGTCAGCCGGGTCGAGCCGCCGGCGAAGGGCACCGCCTCCTCGTAGCTGCGCTGGCCCCAGTTGACGATCAGTTCGCGGTCCTGGTCGGTGTGCAGCTTGGCGATCTGCGGGTCCATCACCGCGAAGGCGGTCTTGGCGACGATGCTCCGGCGCTCCAGCCCGGTGTAGCGCTCGAAGGCGTCGTTGCAGTCGGTGTACTCACCCGCCGCGTTCTTCACGAAGACCGGGACCGGAAGCGTCTCGAACAGAACCTCCTTCATCAGGAGCTGGTCGCGCAGAGCGGCCTGCGCCTGCCGGTGGTGGGTGACGTCGGTGAGAATGCGCAAGGACAGCCGTTCGCCCTGAGGGTCCGCGATGGGGCCGACCGACTCCGCCACCCAGACGATACCGCCGTCCAGGCGCCGCAATCGTCGTTCGCCGGAGGCATCCGCCGGCGCCGGGAGGAAGACGTCCTCCAGTTCGAGCGCAGCGAGACCGAGGCCGGTCAGGGCGCCGGGGGCGTAGTGAAGCAGGCTGTGCAAGGCCGGGTTGGCGTAGAGGATGATCCCGTCGTCCCTGGTGACGCAGACCCCCGTCGGCAGCGTGTCGAACACGCGCCACAGCGCCACCCGGGTTTCCTCCGCGTCCCCTGAAGGGTTCATCGATCCGACCGAATCAAGCATGGCCCCCACAGCGTCATGGAAGATTCTTGCGCCACGAAGGGGCAAACCAAGAGTACGTTAGCCGATGCGCCTTTTGGCCTCTGTGTGCCATCTTGTCGCGCTATGGTGGTGATCGCCCAAAACGAAACCAAAATCTATCGAATTTTGAACATTTCGCATGCAGCGGCCAAGCGATCCTCTGCCGCTCCGTCCACCGGCAGCCCCAGCCGCAGCCAGTCCGACCGATAGTCGAACCGGCGCACCAGCACCCCGGCACGCCCCAACTCATTGTAAAGCGCAACCGCCCCGGGTTCGCAAATAAGACGAAAGAGCGACGTCCCTCCGACGATCGTCAGGCCGGCCTCCGCCAGCCGGGCGTCGAGCCGTGCCGCGGCGGCGTCCAGACGGCGGCGGGTGGCGGCGATCCAGGCCGAATCGGACAGCGCCGCGGTGGCGACGGACAGCGCCGGACCCGACACCGCCCAAGGCCCCACGGCGGCGCGCAGCGCCCGGACCAGCGCCGGTTCGCCGAGCAGGAAGCCGAGCCGGAGACCGGCCAACCCGAAGAACTTGCCGAAGGAACGCAGGATCACCAGCCCTGGCCGCCCCGCCTCCGCCGCCACGCTGCTCTCCGGGGTGACCTCGGCGAAAGCCTCGTCCACCACCAGCCAGCCCCCCCGCGCCGCCTGCCGCTCCGCCAGCGCCAGCAGGATTTCCGGTGGGACGATGCGGCCATCCGGATTGTTCGGGTTGACGACGACGATCACGTCGGCATCGCATCCCGCCAGCGACGCAGCCGCGACGACGCGATGGCCGGCGCCGGCCCATCCCGCCGCGTGCTCCGCATAGGTCGGCGCCAGCACGGCGACCGTTCCCGGCGCCCGCAGCCGCGGCAGGATCTGGATCAGCGCCTGCGAACCGGGGGCCGCCGCGACCCTGTCCGGCGACGGCGCGCCGTAGCAGACCGCCGCGGCCTCGCGCAGCGCCGATTCGGCCGAGCGGCCCGGCAGGCGCGCCCAGGCGTCCACCGGGATGGGTGGCAGCGGATAGGGCCAGGGGTTGATGCCGGTGGACAGGTCCACCCAGGGTTCCGGCGCACCGGGAAAGGCCGCCCGCGCGCCGTCGAGGTCGCCGCCATGGACGATCCCCTTGGACCCCGCCACCGTTTCCGCCATCATCCCGCCCCTTCCCTTCCCCAAAGGATTCCGTCCCGTGGAGTTTCATCCGTCCGTGCTCGCCGCCGCTCTCCTCATCGAGGCCGCCGCCGGCTATCCGGACGCACTCTACGCCCAAATCCGTCACCCGGTGGTGTGGATCGGTGCGCTTATCGCCCGGCTCGATCCTGCACTCAACCGGGAGAGCGATTCTTTCGCGGTGCGGAAGGCGGCAGGGGTGCTCGCCCTGCTCGTCCTGCTGCTGGTGGTCGGCGGGGCGGCATCGGCGGTGGCGGCCCTGTGCCGGCACTTTCCTCTGGGCGGCCTGCTGGAGGCCGCGCTGGCCTCCACCCTGCTGGCGCAGCGCAGCCTGCACGACCATGTGGCCGCGGTTGCCGCCGCCTTCCGCAGCGGCGGGCTGGACGCGGCACGCGAGGCCGTGTCGCGCATCGTGGGCCGCAACCCGGCTTCCCTGGACGAGCACGGCGTCAGCCGCGCCGCCATCGAGAGCCTGTCGGAGAACTTCTCGGACGGAGTCGTGGCGCCCGCCTTCTGGCTGCTGGTCGGCGGGCTGCCGGGCATCGCGCTCTACAAGGCGATCAACACCGCGGACAGCATGATCGGCCACCGCACGCCCCGGCACGAGGCCTTCGGCTGGGCGGCGGCGCGGCTGGACGATCTGGTCAACCTGCCCGGCTCCCGCCTGTCGGCGCTTCTGATCTGGGTGGCCGCCCGTTTCACCGAGGGTGCCGACGCGGACGAATCCTGGCGGTCGGTGCGGCGCGACGCCCACCGTCACCGCTCCCCCAACGCCGGCTGGCCGGAGGCGGCGATGGCCGGCGCCCTGGACCTTCGGCTCGGCGGGCCGCGGGTCTATGGCGATTCGCGGATCGAGGACGCCTGGATGGGGCCGGGCCGCACCGCGGCGACCGCGCAGGACATCACCCGCGCCCTGCATCTCTACCGGCGCGCCTGCATCGCCCTGGTGGCCGGCGCGCTTCTGCTGGCGCTGACGCTCTGAAAACCGCAAAGGAAAAGGGGCTCCGCAGAGCCCCTTTCTTATGTCAGACGACTCGGAAGTTCTTGAACTGCCAGGGATCGTCCTGGTCCACATCCTCCGGGAACAGGCGCCCGCGGTCCTGCAGCGGGGTCCAGTCGCCGTACGCGCCGACCAACTCTCCAAGGTAGGGCGAGGCGACCTCCAGAATGCGCTGGAAGTCGATCTCGTCCGGCTCGACGATGCCCCGGTTCGGGTTCTCCAGCGCCCACACAATGCCGGCCAGGACCGCCACCGTGACCTGGAGCGAGGTCGCGTTGTTGTAGGGCACCAGCCCGCGCGCCTCGTCGATCCCCAGACGGGAACCGAACCAGTAGATGCCCTTCTTGTGACCCATCAGCAGCACGCCCAACTCGTCCATGCCGCTGACGATCTCCTGCATCATCAGGCGCTGGCTCGGCTGCATGTACCAGTTCTTGCCGGCCAGCTCGTGCACCGACTTCACCGCGTCGTCGCAGGGGTGATAGGCGTAATGCACGGTCGGGCGGTAGGTGACGTGGTTGCCGTCGCGCAGGGTGTAGTAGTCGGCAATCGAGATCGCTTCGCTGTGGGTGATGAGGAAGCCGTGGAACGGCCCCTCCAGCGGAGTCCAGGTGCGCACGCGGGTGGAGGCGCCGGGGCGCATCAGGTAGATGGCGGCGTCGCAGCCGAACTCGTGCCGGCGGCCATCGGCGGGGAAATGCTTCTCGTGGCTGCCCCAGCCGAGTTCGGTGGGCTGGCAGCCCTCGCCCACGAAGCCGTCGATGGACCAGGTGTTGACGAACTCGCCCACCTTCTTCGGCTCGTTGGACACCTGGGTGTCGCGCTCCGCGATGTGGATCACCTTGACGCCCAGCCGGGCGGCCAGAGCGGCCCAGCCCGCGCGGTCCTTCGGGATCTCCGTGGATTCGCCCGTGTCCGCGGCGACGTTCAGCAGCGCCTGCTTCACGAAATGCGAGACAAGGCCGGGGTTGGCGCCGTGGGTCAGAACGGCGGTCGGCCCACCCTCGAAGGCGGCGCGGTGCGACAGCGCCGTCTCGCGCAGGGCGTAGTTGGAGCGCAGCGACGGCGACAGGGACGGGTCGGTGTAGCCGCCGGCCCACGGCTCGACGCAGGTGTCGATGTAGAGCGCGCCGACCTTGTGGCAGAACTCGAACAGGGCGACGGACGACACGTCCACCGACAGGTTGACCAGGAAATCGCCCTTGCCCACCATGGGCTCCAGCACCTGGACGTAGTTCTCCCTCGTCAGCGGCAGGTTGATGAATTTGACGCCAAGCTCATCCGCCTCGGCATGACCGCGCTCCTCGGCGGTGACGATGGTGATCTGGTCCTTCGTGATTCCGATGTGGCGCAAAATCAGGGGCAACACTCCCTGGCCAATCGATCCGAAGCCGACAATGACCATGCGGCCGGTGAAGGTGATGTGCTTGGTGTCCAGGGTCATCTAAGACGGTCCCCCGTGGTTGGCGTGACAAAAATACAGCCCGTCACCCTCGCGCCTCTTGCAAAGGCGGAGGGTGGCGGACCAACGATGGTTTACGGTGATTTTTTAGGGATATCCACCGCTTTCCCGCGATGCGGGACTTACGCGACGCAGCTCTTCAGGTCGTAGCCGGGCGTTTCCAGAAGCGGCGCGTCCGAAACCTCGACCACGCGGGCCTGGTCGAACCCGTTGAAGGCGGTGCGCAGGCAGGAGCCGTAGGCCCCCAACTGGCCCAGCTCGATCCAGTCGCCGACGCGGATGTCCGCGGGCAGGTGGAACGGGCCGTTCATGCGGTCCGCGCTGTCGCAGGTCGGGCCGTAGAAGGCGAAGGCCGCTATCGGCTCGTCGCCCATCGGCGCGAAGGGACGGATCATGCGGGCCGGGAAGCGGAAACCGGGAACCCCGGCGTCCGACAGGGCGCCGTAGACGCCGTCGTTGATGAACAGCTCGTTGCCGCGGCGCTTCACCACCTGCACCACCAGCGACACGCCCGGCGCCACCAGCGCGCGGCCCGGCTCGCACCAGACGCGGCAATGGGCCGGCAGGTCGAGCTTGGCCACGCCGCGGGCGATCGCGGCCATGAAGTCGCCGAGCGGCGGCGGGGTGACGCCCGGATAGGAGACGGGGAATCCGCCGCCCACATCCAGAACGTCGATCACGACGCCCGACTCCGCGACGATGCGGCCGGCCAGTTCCAGTGCCCGCTCGTAGGCGGACGGGTCGAGCATCTGCGAGCCGACATGGAAGGACACGCCGACCTTCGGGGCCACCATGCGCACGGCCTGGAGGAGTTCCACGGCTTCCGCCGCCGGGGCGCCGAACTTGCCGGACAGGTCGTAGACCGCGTTGCCCTTCGGCAGGGCCAGACGCACGACGAGGCCGAGATCCTGCGCGTCGCCGGTCTCCTCCAGAATCTTCTGAAGCTCCTCCATGCTGTCCAGCACGAAGTCGCGCACGCCGTACTGCTGGTAGGCGGTGCGGATCGCCTCGCGGCCCTTCACCGGATGCATGTAGTGCAGCACGGCGTCCGGAAACATCTGGCGGATCAGGCGGATTTCGCCGGGCGAGGCCACGTCGAAATGGCGCACGCCGCCGGCCCACAGGGCGCGCAGCACCGCCGGCTCCGGGTTGCACTTCACGGCGTAGAGCACGTCGCCGGACACGGCGGCGTCGAAGGCGGCCACGAAGCTGGCCGCGGTGTCGGACAGCACGCCCGGACGGATGCAATGCATCGGCTCTTCCGGGCGGGCCATCGCCACCGCCTGATGGACGGAGGTGCGGCGGCCCGACACGGCCCCCGAAACGGCCCCCGACATGGCCGAAGAACCGGCAAAGGACGGGGTGGAGACGGAAACGCCGCGTCGCAGCGGGGCGACGGCGGAACGCGAGCGGATGAAGCCCATGGCGCACTCCTTACCCTGGGCCACCCGGCGTGGGGCGGTCCAGCGAACAGACGGGAATCCGGCACGGCTTCAAGGGCCGCGGATCGGAATTCGGGTTGTGGTGAAAGGCGACGGAGAAAAGCCGGGTCAAACGCTCACGAGCGGGCTAACAGCTCCGCAGGTTCAAAGCGTCGATGTCCGGCTATGGGCTACCGTCTGAGAGCCCTGCCGTGGAGAGCCAACATGCCTACCTCCCTCTCGGGACCGGCCCACTGATGACCGGTTCTGCCAAAAAGGACGCGGTACGTCGTTGCATAACCACAGAGGGCCATTGGCACGTGCGAGTGCGTCGTGCCCGATGAATTACGCTTTTTCCCCGGCGATTCAAGTGATTTTTTGATGACAGGCCGGGATCGGCCCGGGATCGGCCCGGGATCGGAACGACTGCGGCGCTCAGCGGCCCGCTTCCGCGAAGGTCGGGCGGTCGGAGCCGAGCACATGGTCCATCAGCCAGAAGCGCAGGAATCCGCGCACCGCCACGCCGGTGTCGAGCCGCCCCTCCTCCACCTGCTGCCGGATTCGGGCGAATTGGCTCTCCAGCATCCGGTGATGGTTGCGGTGGGACACGAAGCGGCTGGGCGCCATGCGGCGCAACACCCCCTCTTCCATGGCGAAATGGGCGTGCACATGGTCGTGCAGCATCCCCAGCAGGTCCAACGACTCGCGCGCCCGGGCGCCTTGGCGGCTCATCGCGTCCAGTTCGTTCATCAATTCGGCGATCTGGCGGTGCTGCGCGTCGAGCGGCCCCACCCCGACATCGAAAGCGTCGTCCCAGACGATCAGCGCCGCACCCTCCGGCGCCGTGGAAGCGTCGCGCACCAGCGCGGCGTAGTCTCCGTCATGCCGGATTTCATGGCGGCTCAGGGCGGCGTCCAGCGTCTCCGCCACCGTGCACAGGAAGTCGGTGGTGACCTCGCAACCGCACACATAGTCGATCAGGCGCCCGAACTGCTGGTCCAGCATCGCGTGGTGGCTGGCATGCTCCTCCCACCGGGCGAATCCGGCGGCGCGGATGATGACCTCCTCATGGTCGAAATGCATCCGCATCTCGTCCACGAAGCGGTTGAAATGGGGCACCATGACGTCACGGGTGGCACCGGCCGCGCATTCGCGGCGGATGGAATCGACGCGCCCCATCAGCGAACGATGGCTCGCGTCGATGAAGCCGTTGCCCGTGCTCGGGACGGTAGGGCCGTCCGTGGTCATGGAGCCTCCGAAGCGTGGACGCGGCGCTGCCGGTCGGGTACCGGTGCCGCAAGGCTTGTAACAGCGCAGGTTTCCCCCCGCAATCGGCTGCGGCGAAAGGGGTCAGGACGATGGGCGGATCATCCGGCGGGGCGCTCATCCGGGTGGTATTTCGGATAGCGGTCCGCGATCGCGTCGCCGGTGAAGGCCGCCACCCAGCCGTCCGGGCGCGTGAAGAATCGGATGGCGGTGAATTCCGGGTCCGCCCCCATGTCGAACCAGTGTTTCGTCCGCGCGGGAATGCTCAGCAGGTCTCCAGCCCCGCAGACGATCCGGTACACCGTCTCGTTCAAGTGCAGATAGAAGGCGCCGCTGCCCTGCACGAAGAACCGGGCCTCGTCCTCGTCATGGGTGTGTTCCGCCAGGAAGGCCGCGCGGCGGGCCGCCGCGTCCGGCAGGCCACGCGGCATCCGCACCACGTCGGCGGATTGGAAGCCGCGCGCCTTCATCAGGGCCGCGACGGGCTCGGCGTAGGCGTCCAGCACCGACCGCGGGTCGGCGGAATCGGGAACGGTCCGTGGCTCCTCCCAGCGCTCGAACAGCACGCCGGCCAGCGCCAGATGGGCGGTGACCAGGGCCGGATCGGCGGACGAAAGCTCCGCGACGGATGGGTCGGTGTCGCTGTAGACGGTCAAACGCGCCATGGCCGCCTCGTTGTGCAGATGCACCCAGAATGAGATGGGCCGTCGGAGAACGCAACCCGCAAGAGGAGCCACACATCCCGGTATGCACGCGCCTGGGGTGTCAGCGGCGGATCGCCAGTCCCAGCGACACCGCAAGCCCGACCGCCAGAAGAAGGCCGACGAAGGCGCCAACCCCGGCCCAGCCCAGCCCGTGCCAGAAAACGCCGCCCAGCGTCCCGGCAATGGTGGAGCCCATGTAGTAGCAGAACAGATAGATCGCCGACGCCTGCCCGCGGTTGACCGGCGCCCGCTGCCCGATCCAGCCGGAGGCGATGGTGTGGACCCCGAAGAAGGCGAAGGTGAACAGCGCGATCCCGGGCGTCAGCGTCCACAGATTGTCCGGCGTCATCAGCGCCAGCCCGCCGGTCATCATCGCCGCGGCGGCGGCCAGCACCCTGCCCCGCCCCAGCCGGACGGCCAGCCCGCCGAACAGCGGCGAACTGACGACTCCGCAGAGATAGACCATGAAGACGGCTCCGACCGCCGCCGGACGCAACTCGAAGGGAGGCGCCAGGAGCCGGAAGCCGATGTAGTTGAAGACCGTGACGAAGGCCCCCATGGACAGGAATCCCATGGCGAACAGGGACAGCAGCCCGCGGTCCATCAGGTGCCCGCGCCACGCCGCCGTCAGTTCCCGCATGCCCGCCGGACGGCGCTGGAAGTTGCGCGAGGCGGGCAGCGCGAACCACACCGCCACTGCGGCGGCGAGCCCCAGCGTCCCGACCACCCCCATCGCCATGCGCCAGGACGCGAGGTCGGCGACCAACGCCGTCAGCGCCCGGCCCGACATGCCCCCCAACGCCGTTCCGCCGATGTACAGCCCCATGGTGACCCCGGCGGAGCGCGGGTCCACCTCCTCCGACACGTAGGCCATGGCGACGGCGGGAAGGCCGCTCAGCGCGATGCCCTCCAAGGCCCGCACGGCCAGCAGCGAACCCCAGTCCGGCGCCACCGCCCCGCTGAGCCCCAGCGTGCCGGAGGCGAGCAGCGACAGCGCCATGATGGCCTTGCGTCCGAACCGGTCGGACACCGCCCCGGCGATCAGCAGCGCGAAGGCCAGCACGCCGGTGGACACCGACAGGGCAAGGCTCGATTGGGCGGGGGTGACACCGAACTCCCGCGTGAATTCCGGCATCAGCGGCTGCACGCAATAGAGCGCCGCGAAGGTGGAGAAACCGGCCACGAAGAGGATTCGGCTTGCCCGCTTGTAGGCCGGCGTGCCGGCGACGAGATACTCCGCCGCCGCGTTCCCCTGTCCCGCCGCTTCGATCGCCACCCTGCCGAAATCGCCGTCCGCCACGTCGCCCGCCTCTGCTGCGTTGCAGCATAATCAATCCGTGGCGACTGTGCTCCCGCGGCGGCGCGCTGTCCAATAGATCAAACGCAGTCCTGCAATATGATTCCGCTATGACAGGCCAGGATCAGGGAATCAGGGCGCGCAGATCGAAGTCCTTGGCGAAGGCCAGCATGGCGCCGCAGGCGCTGGCGGAGGACACGCGCAGCACACCGTTGCCGACCACGGTCGGGAACTTGCTCTTCTGAAGGGCCTGCTGGGCGCGCTCCAGGTCGGCCACCCGCACCACCACGCCGGCCAGGAAGGGGCGCAGCACCGTCAGGGCGGGGTCGCCCGTCCATCCCCAATTCAGCGCGGCGGGATCGGCCACCACGATGGGCGCGCTGCCGGTCGGCACGACGCGCGCCGGTCCCTGTGCCTCCACCGCCGTGCCGAACAGGCGCGCGTAGGAGGCGGCGGTGGCGTCGGGATCGTCGGCGGCGACCACAAGGGCGGCAAGGCCCGTCGCCGTGTTGTCGTGCCGGACAAGTTCCGGGCGCCAGACCACGTCCGGGGTGTGGTGCTGGCACAGGAAGACCCGCCCGCCCCATTCCGGAACGCCGTCGATCGGTGTCGTGGTGAATCGCGCCTGCTGCGCCCCGCCCGGCAGGTCCACCGGACGCCCGAACTCCACCGGCTCGCCCGCCGGATAGCCGGCTTCGGCCAGCAGGCGCCGCGCCGCGCGGGCATCGCCGGTCTTCAGCGCGGCGGCGGCGATGCCTTCGCGGGTCTTCAGGACGTCGCTGTAGAAGGCGGTGAAGGGGTGCGGCTGTTCGATGGCGAGCAGTTCGAGATAGTCGCCCGCCCCGAACATAATCGTGTGGTTGGCCGATTTCAGTTCGCCGTGCCGGCCCGTCGGCGAGACGGTGAAGCCCATGCGGCGGTAGGCATCCTGCGCCTTCTCCAGATCGCGGACCACGATGACGAGATGGTCGATGCCGTCGATTCCGTGCGCGCCCATGACCGTTGCCTTTCCGCCTTGTCTGGTTTCGTCCAGCCATAGAGCAGCCGGACGGCGTGGCGCAAGCGTCAGGGCGCCATATCAGATCGCCATATCAGATCCCCAGGGGGCGTTCGCGCCACGCGGCCACGAAATCGGGCATGGGCGGCGATTCCCGATGCTCGCCGTGAACGGCCAGGATATCCGCCGGGGGAACGACGGCGCCGCGGACGACGAAGGCCCCCTGAACCACCGCCAGCGCCGCCGTGCCCCCGGCGGTTTCCACCCGGTGTTCGATGAAGAAATACTTGTCGTCCCAGCACAGCACGCGGGTCGCCAGTTCGAATCGCTGGAAGGGCGCCAGCGGGCGGCGGAAACGCACGTTGGCCGCACCGATCACCGGCTGCCAGCGGTGCCGCAGGATCGACCGACCCATGCGGGAGCGCAGCATCAGATCGACCCGCCCCAGGTCCATGACGCTGAAGTAGCGGGCGTTGGTCATGTGCATGTTGAGGTCGAGATCGGTGGGCCAGACCCGGAAGCGCAGCCGCGCCGGTTCCAGGAACCCCACCGCCCGCCCCGCCAGGGCAGCCGCGACGACGGCGATCAGGCGAAACAGCAAATTCATGCCCCATCCCCTCCGGGTTCCGGCCCGGCGGGGCGGATGGGACCGCACCGGCTCAGGCGCTCTTCGACGTCACCCCGCGCTCGTCCAGCGCGGCTTGCACCTGGGCCTCGATTTCCCGCAGTTCGCCCACGGTCGCCTCCAGGTCCTGGCGCTGCTGCTCCAGGTCCTTCAGCCGCGCGTCGATGCGCTTCTGCAGAACCTTCAACTGTTCCACCCCGCCGTCCACGTTGTAGAGGTCCAGATATTCCCGGATCTCCGCCAGCGAGAAGCCCAGCCGCTTGCCGCGCAGGATCAGCTTCAGCCGGGCGCGGTCGCGCTTGGTGTAGACGCGGTTGTTGCCCAGGCGGTTGGGCGACAGCAGCCCCTTGACTTCGTAGAAGCGGAGGGCGCGGGGGGTGATGCCCAGTTCCTCCGCCAACTGATTGACCGTGTAGAGCTGTTCCATGGTGGGGGGCACGCCTTCCGTCACGTCGCGCCGCGACGGCGTGGATGGCGAAAGCCGTTCGCTCCACGCCGCCGGACAGCGTCACCCGTTCCTACCACACCCGCCGCGGCGAGACAAAGCCGCGCGCCCCTCCATGTCACGTCTCAGGCTTCTGCAAACTCTCGGCGATCAGTTCCTTCTTCGACAGTTTGCCAACCGCCGTCTTCGGCAGTTCGGCGCGGAATTCGATGAGCTTCGGCATTTCGATCCGCGAGATCTTGTCGCGCAGGAAGTCCTTCAATTGCTCCGCCGTCAGGCTGGCGCCGGGCCTGATCTGGACGAAGGCCTTGGGACTCTGGCCGCGGTAGTCATCGGGAATGCCGATGACGCAGACCGCGACCACGTCCGGGTGCTGGTAGATGGCCTCCTCGATCACGCGCGGATAAACGTTGTAGCCGCCGCAGATGATCAGCTCCTTCAGCCGGTCCAGCAGGAAGACGTAGCCGTCCCCGTCCATCATCCCGACGTCCCCGGTGAACAGCCAGCCGCCAACGACGGTGCGCCGGCTCTCCTCGTCCTTGTTCCAGTAACCCGCCATGACGTTGGGACCGGACAGCACGAGCTGCCCCTTCTCGCCCGCCGGCAAGACGCGGTCGGGATCGTCCAGCGCGCGGATCTGCACCATGATGCCCGGCAGCGGAAGGCCGATGGAGCCTTCCTTGTTCACGCCGGTCAGCGGGTTGCAGGCGCAGACCGGCGACGCCTCGCTGAGGCCGTAGCCCTCCACCAGGACGCAGCCGGTCGCTTCCTCGAACTGGCGCTTCAGCTCCATCGGCAGCGGCGCCCCGCCGGAGATGCAGTAGCGGACCGACCGCATCGGATAGCGCGCCACGTCCGGATGGCTCAGCAGCGCCTTGTACATGGTCGGCACACCGGGCAGCAGAGTCGGCTTGCGCCGCGCGATGGTCTTCAGCACCTGCAGCGTGTCGAAGCGCGGCAGCATGACCAGCTCCGCCCCCGCCGCCAGCCCCATGTTGAGGATCACCGTCATGGCGAAGACATGGAAGAAGGGCAGGACGGCGAGCATCCGCTCCTCCCCCAGCGCCATGCCGGGAAACCAGGCCTTCACCTGCCTTGCGTTCGCCACGAGGTTGGCGTGGGTCAGCATCGCCCCCTTGGGCACGCCGGTGGTCCCGCCCGTGTATTGCAGCACCGCCACGTCGCGCCGCGGGTCCACCCGCACCGGCTGGAAAGCGCCGTCGTTGGCCAGCAGCGCGTCGAAATCCACATGCCGCCCGTCCTGCGGGATGCTGGCAAGCTCGCTGCGCTTCAACACGCGGAACAGCACGCTCTTCACCGGGGACAGGATGGACGCCATGCGGCAGACGACGACCGTCTTCAGCCGCGTGCGGTCCAGCATCGCCTCGATCCGCGGGTAGATCTGCTTCAGATCGAGCGTGACCATGATCTCGGTCCCCGAATCCTCGATCTGGTGCTCCAGCTCCCGCTCCACATAGAGCGGGTTGTAGTTCACGACCGTGCCGCCGGCCTTCAGAATCCCGAAATAGGCGATCACGTAGGTCGGGGTGTTCGGCAGGCACAGCCCCACCCGCACCCCCGGCTTCACCCCCATCGCGGCGAATCCCTTGGCCGCCCGGTTCACCAGCCCCAGCACCTCCGCGTAGCTGTAGCGGCGGCCCAGGAAGTCCAGGCACGGGCGGTTGGCGTAGCGGCGGGCGGCCTCCTCGAACAGATCGGCCAGCGGGCTCACGGCGATGGGCTGGTCCCAGGCAATGCCCTCGGGATAATGGGCCAGCCAGGGATGGTCCGGCGTGTCGTTCCCCGTGCGGCCCTTACGCGCAAGATTCTCGGTCATCTCCGATCCTCCCGGCTGCGCGGCGGGTCAGGACAAGGGACGGCGCTGGACGGTGCGGGGCAGCGGGATTCCGGGCGCGGCGGCGTTCTGCATGGTTTCACTCCCCTTGGATGATTTGATGTTCCCTGGATCGTTCGGGCGCCGGGAACGTTTTGGTTATGACGTTGACGTAAACGTAATGTCCGCATACTGTCAAGACCGACAAACATGAATCCAAGGGGAGAGAGACCGATCCATGGTTGAGGACATCCTGCGCGAATTGCAGTCCCGCTCCACCAGCTTCCGCAGCCTGAAGGCCGACGTCCGCTTCGCTCTGGAGGACGGCGAGGCGGTGCGGGTGAACGCCCGCGAGACGCCCGTCGCCATCGCGCGGGAGGATGCCGGGGCCACCGATCCCGATTGCACCATCCGCATCTCCGCCGAGAACCTGAAGAAGCTGATGGACGGGCGCCTGAACCCGATGCTGGCCTTCACCATGGGCAAGCTGAAGGTGGACGGCTCCATGGGAGTCGCCATGAAGCTGGCTCAGCTTCTGGACGATTGAGCGAAGCAAACGGACGGCTCAAACGGACGGCGGCACCATAAGCCGCCGCCATCATTTCAGGGGGGAACGAACCATGACGCACGCCCTGCGCGCGGCGCTGGCGGCTGGCGGCCTGCTGCTGTCCATGGCCACGGCGCACGCCGCCGACCCGCGCACGCTGACTTACCGCATTCTGATGGACGACGATCCGGTCGGCACGGAAACCGTCCGGCTGGAACACCAGGGTGAGGTGACGAAGGTCGCCGTCACCGCCACGACCCGCGTGAAGGTGCTGTTCCTGAATTTCCGCTACGACCACAAGCGGGATGAGGTCTGGAAGGGCCGGACCCTGGAGTCCATGAGCGCCCGGACGGACGACGACGGCACGCCCCACGCCGTGGCGATGGTCCGCCGCGGCTCCGGCTACGCCGTGACCGCGGACGGCAAGGCGGCAGAGGCCGGCGGCGACGCCCTGCCCCTGACGCTGTGGACTCCGGAGGTGCTGACGCGCCCCACCCTGCTGTCGGTCATCGACGGCAAGCCCTATGCGGTGCGCACCGACCTCGTGGGCAATGAGACGCTGAGCATCGGCGGGCGGGCCGTCCCGGCGCAGCATCACCGCATCTCCGGCGACGTGGAGCGCGACCTGTGGTTCGACGCGCAGGGCACGTTGCTGAAGACCCGCTTCAAGCGCAGCGGCTACGATGTTACCTACATCCTGGACTGAGATGTGTTCTGCGTGAGGGTGCGATGCCGCTGTTCGTGTTCCCCGACGACCCGTCCTGGAACGAGGAGGCCGATGCCGTGGAGTTCGCGGTGGAGGTCGGGGAGTATCACGGGCGGGTCTTCGTCCCGCGCCGCGCCCTGCAAAGCCTCGCCGGCCATCTGCCGAAGCCGGACGAGGCGTTGCAGTATGTCTGCCTGAACCGCCCGGTCTTCGACAAGGCCGTGGAGGCCCGCATCATGGACCGCAAGCTGGACCCAGATGCGAACATCCACCTGACGGCACGGGATGTGCGGCGGGTGGCGTCGTAGGGGGCCCGGTTCAACAGCGTCAAATGCTGTAATTGTCCGCGATCCCCGACCGCAACTGCTCCACTTGCTCGCGGAAGCCGCCGCTGTCGCGGCCCGGCTCGTTGCGCACGTCCTGCACGATGCGGGCCGGGCTGCCGCCCAGAACGATGATGCGGTCGGCGAGGTGCACGGCCTCTTCCAGATCGTGCGTGACGAACAGCACCGTTTTGCCCGTCTCGCGGTGGATGCGCAGCAGTTCGTCCTGGAGGCCATGCCGCGTGATGGCGTCGAGCGCTCCGAACGGCTCGTCCATCAGCAGGATGTCGGGATCGACGGCCAATGCGCGGGCAATGCCGACGCGCTGGCGCTGGCCGCCCGACAGTTCGTAGGGCCAGCGCCGCCCGTAATCGTCCAGCCGGACGAGGCGCAGCGCGGCGGCCACCCGCTCCTCCCGCTCGGCGGTGCCGATGGGCAGACCTTCCAGACCGAAGCGGACGTTCTTGGCGACCCGCCGCCAGGGCAGCAGGCGGGCGTCCTGGAAAACGAGGCTGACCGGACGGTGGCCCGGCTTCTTCGTCTCGTGAATGGTGACGGCACCGGCGCGCGCCGTGTGCAGCCCGGCGACGACGCGCAGCAGGGTGGACTTGCCGACGCCGGAAGGACCGACGATGGCGACGAAGCTGCCGCGCTCGATGGACAGATCCACGTCCACCAGAACCGGCGGAGCCTCGGCGCCATAGCCGATGGCGACGCCCTTCAGGTCGATTACGGCAGACCCGTTCATGTTCGCGCCGTTTACTTTTGCCATGCCAGCACCCGCTGCTGAACCTGCATGAACAGGAAGTCGCACACGCCGTAGAGCGCCGCGATGGTCACCATGTAGAGCACGACGATGTGCGTGGCGAGCAGGCCGGAGGCATCCGACATGCGCGCGCCCAGGCCGGTGATGCCGAACAGTTCCGCCGCCACCACGGTCATCCAGCCCTGCCCAAGCCCGGCGCGCACGCCGGACAGGATTCCCGGCAGCGCGCCGGGCAGGACGATCTTGAACAGGCGCGGGATCAGACCGCCCTGCCCGAAGGCGTGGCCCAGCTCGATCAGGTCCTTGTCCACCCCGCGCACCGCGCTGTAGGTGGCGTAATAGTTGATCCAGAAGACCGTCAGCGCGATCAGGAAGGTCGCCGCCGCCTCGCTGACGCCGAACCAGATGATCGCGAAGGGAATCCAGGCGATGGACGGGATGGGGCGCAACATGCGCACCACCCAGGCCTGGAAGGCGTCCCACACCCCCCAGGTCGCCGCCGCCGTGCCGAAGGTGATGCCCAGAACGGTGCCGAGCACCAGCCCCGACAGATAGTGCGACAGGCTGGCGAGGACCATCGCCTGCCAGGTGCCGGACCGGAACTCCGCCAGGAAGGCGCCGGGCACCGCGCTGGGCGACGGCAGCAGGCCGGCGGGCACGACGCCGCTGCGGGCCAGCGCTTCCCAGGCGAGCAGGAAAGCGCCGACGCCGAGCGCCGACAGGGCGATGGAGGTGTGGAACTTCAGCGGCTGACGCATCGCGCTTACTTCGCGGCGGCCGCGTCGTAGAAGCGGAAGTCGAACGCCTCGGCCACCGGAACGGTGCCTTCGGCGGAGCCGATCTCCTTGGCGAAGGCCATCATCTGCTCGACCGCCGGAACCACGCCATGCGGGTCGGCGACGAACTTGGAGCCCGGCGAGCGGAAGGCGGCCTCCAGCGTGGCCGGTTCCATCAGACCCTTGCCCAGATACTCGTTGGCGACCTTGGCGGAGCGGGCCGGGTCCTTGGCGATCAGATCGACGGCGCGGATGTGCGCCTTCAGAAGGCGGGTCAACGCCTCGCCATGCTCCTTCACGACCGCGCCGCGGGCGGAAACGACCGTGCCGGGCTGGTTCGGGAACATCTCCGCACCGGTCGCCAGCAGGCCGACGTTCGGGTCGACCTTCTGGGTGACGGTCACCGTCGGCTCGCGGATCGTCGCGGCGTCGAGCGCGCCGGCCAGCAGGGCCTGCTGCGTCTTCTCGATGCCCATGGAGATGATCTCCACATTGGCCGGGTCGGCCTTCACCACCTTGAACAGCCAGTGGCGCAGCACCGTGTCCGGAACCGAGCCCGGCGGCTGTGTGCCGATCTTCACCTTGCGGCCCGTGTCGGCGACGAACTTGGCGAAGGACTCGGCGGTCGCCTTGCCGCCCAGAGCCTTGGCGAACTCGCCGCGGCTGGCGACGACCATCTCTTCCACCGCCGAATTGGCGATGACCGACACGTCCGCCCCCTTGGAACGGGCGACCAGAACCGGCGCCACGCCCGCATAGAGCAGGTCGATCTTGCCGGCGGCCATCGCCTGGATCGCGTGCGGGCCGGATTCGAACTTGGTCAGCTTCAGGTCGATGCCCGCCTCGCGCGCCCAGCCTTCCCCTTCCAGGATGAAGAGCGGAGCGGCGGCGAGGATGGGGATGTAGCCGACCTCCAGCTTCACCGGATCGGCGGCGCGGGCCATGCCAGGGGTGAAGGCGGCCAGGGAGGCGACGGCGGCCACGGCCAGCATCGCGGAGCGTCGGGTCAGGGCGGTCATTGATCCATCCTCGCAGGAAATACGCCGTCTATTTAGCACATCTCCTATCGGAAGGAAGAGTGAATTGCACATGTCGCAATGATGAAATGAGCCATTTAACAGAATAAAATGGCTAATAATCCCCTCTCCCGCCCCGGGAGAGGGTGGCGCCGAAGGCGCCAGGTGAGGGTAAGATCAAGGATCAGGCGCTGATCCGTAGCCGGCACCCTCACCCTTCCCGCGCTTTGCGCGGGCCCCTTCCCTCTCCCGGGACGGGAGAGGGAAATCAAGGCCCCTTACACCCGGTCGCGCTTCAGGGCGTTCCGGCCGAACGCGCCGTCCACATAGTCGAGCAGTTCGCCCAGCGCCTCCACGGGGCTGACCTTGCCGGTGTCGATGGTCAGTTCCGGCGATTCCGGTGCCTCGTAGGGGGCGGAGACGCCGGTGAACTCCGGGATCTCCCCGGCCCGCGCCCGGCGGTACAGGCCCTTGGGGTCGCGCGATTCGCAGGTGGCGAGGTCGGCGGCCACGTAGACCTCGTGGAAGCGCTCGCCGCCGATGGCCCGCGCCCGCGCGCGGTCGGCCTGGAGCGGCGAGATCAGCGAGGCGATGACCAGCACGCCCGCGTCCGCGAACAGCTTGGCCGTCTCGGCGACGCGCCGGATGTTCTCCGCCCGGTCCTCCGCCGAGAAGCCCAGCCCGGCGTTCAGCCCGTTGCGGACGTTGTCGCCGTCCAGCACGAAGACCTGCCAGCCGCGGTCGAACAGCGCCCGTTCCAGCGCCATCGCCAGCGTGGACTTGCCCGCCCCGGACAGGCCGGTCAGCCAGAGCACGCCGCCCTTGTGCCCGTTGGCGGCGGAGCGCTCCTCCGCCGTGACGGTGTGCGACACCTCGGTGGTGTTGGCTGACGCGGCGGGACCCTCGTCCACCTCGACGACGATGCAGCCGCCGACCACGTCGTGGCCGTCGATCAGCACGCCGCGCCCGGTGCGCGACATCTCCGACGCGAGATCGATGGCGATCGGCGAGCGGGAGCGCAGGACGACCTCGGCCACCTCGTTGCGGTGGACGGCCTTGGCCGGCGTGCTGGACAGGTCCTCGATGTCGATGACGGCGGTGATGCTCTCCACCGTCACGCGGTGTTCCGACGTCGTGATCTTCAGCGTGTAGGTCTTGCCGACCGTCAACGGCTCCGACGTCAGCCAGAAGGCCCGGACGCCCAGCCGGTGGGTGACGTGCGGCGCCCCTTCCTCATGGTGCGCGATGTGGCCGCGCTCGGCGAAGATGCGCTTGTCCAGCGTGATGCCGACGCTCTGCCCGGCCTGGGCGGCGACGATGGGCTGGCTGTGGTTCCACCCCTCGATGCTGACCACCGTGGCGGTGGCGCCGGTGGGCGAGAAGCGCAGCGTGTCGCCGACGCGCAGGCGCCCGCTCTCGATGCGGCCGGCCAGGATGCGGCGGTCGTCGGGCTTGTAGACGTCCTGGAGCGGAAAGCGCAGCGGAAGCTCGGTCGGGGCCTGCTGCGGGCGGAAGGCGTCCAGCGCCTCCACCACGGTCGGGCCATCGTACCAGGGCGCCTTGTCGGAGCGGGTGACGATGTTGTCGCCGTGGCGCGCCGCGATGGGGATCACCGTGGAGGTGTGCAGGCCGAGTTCCGCCAGATAGGCGCGGATCTCCTGCGACACCGCCTCGAACCGGTACTGGTCGAAATCGACCCGGTCCATCTTGTTCACGGCGACCGCCACCTGACGCACGCCCAGCAGATGCAGCAGGAAGGCGTGGCGCCGCGACTGCTCCAGAGCGCCCTCGGCGGCGTCGATCACCAGCAGGGCGGCGTCGGCCTGCGAGGCGCCGGTCACCATGTTCTTCAGGAACTCGGTGTGGCCCGGCGCGTCGATGATGACGTAGGGGCGCTGCTCCGTCTTGAAGTGGATCTGGGTGGTGTCGATGGTGATGCCCTGGTCGCGCTCGGCCTGGAGCGCGTCCATCACGAAGGCCCATTCGAAGGGCATGCCGCGCTTGCGGCTCATTTCGTGGACCTGCTCCACCTTGCCGTCGGGCAGGCTGCCGGTGTCGTTCAGCAGGCGCCCGATCAGCGTGGACTTGCCGTGGTCGACATGGCCGACGATGACGATGCGGAGCTGGCCGTTCAATTCGTTCCGGATATCCATGGTCCCAATCCCCGCTTCTTACATATAGCCCGAGCTGCGCAGGCGCTCGAAGCTGTCCTCGGCCTCGTTGTCCATGGCGCGGCCGGCGCGCTCCGGAATGCGGGTCACGACCAGTTCGGCGATGATCTCGTCGATGGTGCCGGCGGTGCTGTCCACCGGGAAGGTGATGTTCTTCTCGCCCAGCGAGCGGTAGCGCTTGCCGTCCTTGGCGAAGTACAGCGGGACGATGGGAATCCCCTCGCGCTTGGAATAGCGCCAGATGTCCAGTTCGGTCCAATGCAGCAGCGGGTGGATGCGAACGTGGGTGCCTTCGTCGAAGCGGGTCTTGTAGTGGTCCCAGAACTCCGCCGGCTGGTCCTTCACGTCCCAGTCGCCTTCCAGCGAGCGGGGGGAGAAGACGCGCTCCTTGGCGCGGGTCGCCTGCTCGTCGCGGCGGATGCCGACCATGATGCCCTGGTACTTGCCGGTGCGCAGAAGGTTCTTCAGCCCCTCCGTCTTGCGGGCGGCGGCGCGGGTCAGCGGCGGCAGGGTCTGGTCCATCTGCTCTTCCGGCGGGCACTGCTCCACCCGCAGGTCGAGGTCCCATTCCCCGGCGATGCGGTCGCGGAAGTCGTAGACCTCCTGAAGCTCCATCGCGGTGTCGAGCTGGACGACCGGGAACGGCACGCGCCCGAAGAACGCCTTGCGGCACAGCCAGAGCAGGACGTTGCTGTCCTTTCCGATCGACCACAGCAGAGCCAGCTTGTCGATGCGGTTGTAGGCCTCGCGGAGGATGTAGATGCTCTGGCTCTCAAGATAGTCGAGATCGGCGGTCATGGTGCGGTTCCGGTCTTCGTGAAGGTGTGAATGCCGCATTCGGTCTTGGCGGTGCCGGCCCATCGGCCCGACCGCGGGTCCGCACCGGGAGCGACACGCTCGGTGCAGGTGAAGCAGCCGATGGACAGGAAGCCGTCGGCCTCAAGCGGGTGGCGCGGCAGGTTGCGCCGCGCGAATTCCTGGTCGATCCGCTCGCGGTCCCACAGGGCGAGCGGGTTGATCTTGATGCGGCCCGTGCCCTCTTCCGCCTCGAACAGGGGAAGAGCGGCGCGCGTGGCGGCCTGGAACCGCTTGCGCCCGGTCACCCAGGCGTCGAAGCCCTCCAGCGCGCGGTCCAGCGGGACCGTCTTGCGCAGATGGCAACAGGCGTCGTGCGAGCGGGTGAACAGCAGGCCGTCGGCGTCCTCCGCCTCCAGATCCGCGTCGGTCGGGCCGATGGTGCGCACCCCGGTCAGGCCGAGCGCGGACACCAGCTTGTCGCGGTAGCGCAGCGTCTCGCCGAACAGCTTTCCCGTGTTGACGAAGAGCACGGGGAAGGACGGGTCGGCCTCCGCCGCCATGGCGAGCAGAACCGCGGATTCCGTTCCGAAGGACGACACCACGGCGACGCGGCCGTCGAATTCGTCGCGCAGCAGCGCGTTCAGAAGCACCGCCCCTTCCAGCCGCCCATAGCGTTCGGCCAGACCCGCCACGCGGTCGGCAGCGCAATCAGATGTCACGGCCTGAGCAAATCCATCGAGCATGGCCTGTTTGCCTATCCACACAGTGGAGTATTTGTTCTGAATTGCACATTAACACCGGTTTTACGGCATTGCAATGCATATACATTGTCTAGTTGTATTATAGGTTTACGTGAGTTTGTGAAATCTGTTGATTATACCCCGGCATCGCGCTTAAATGCGCCCATGACGCCTATTAACGATATCCTTCGTGTGCTTTTTGGGGGGCTCCGGTGATCCCGGTTGCCCTTGATCCTGCGCATGTGCGGATGGCGCTCGTCGGCCAAGGACCGCTGGCGAAACGCCGCCTCGCCCAGCTTCTGGAAGGCGGCGCGGCCCCCGCGGTCTATTCACCGGAAGCGGATGCGGAATTGGCGGGCTTGGCCGGTGATGGCCTGCGCCGCGCCCTGCCCTCGCCCGGCGAATTGGACGACGTGCGGGTGTTGTTCGTCGTCGGGATCGAGGACGAGGCCGCGGCGGCACTCGCCCGTCAGGCGCGGGAGCGGGGCATCCTGGTGAATGTCGAGGATGTGATTCCCCTCTGTGATTTCCACTCCCCGTCTGTGATACGGCGCGGCGACCTTCTCCTGACCGTCTCCACCGGCGGCAAGAGCCCGGCTCTGGCCCAGGTTCTCCGCGAGAGGCTGGAGACTCTGTTCCCCGCCGTCTGGGCAGACCGGCTGGTGGAGCTTGCCGCTCTCCGCGACCGGCTGCGCGGCGCGGGCGCCAAGGGACCCGAGGTTCTGCGCGCCTGCCGGGACCTGATCGCCGCCAAAGGATGGCTGCCATGATTGCTGCGTCTCTTCTGTCCCGCCTGCCCGTCTTCGAGCCGGGAAGCGTCTGGCTGGCCGGGGCCGGTCCCGGCGATCCGGGCCTGCTGACCCTGCTGGCCGCCAAGGCGCTGGGCGAGGCCGACGCCATCGTCCACGACGCGCTGGTCGGCGGCGGCATCCTGGAGGCCGCCAACCCCGACGCCCTTCTGGTGGACATGGGCAAGCGCGCCGGCCACCCCTCCCCCAAGCAGGAGGCGATCAACGCGCGGCTGGTGGAGCTGGCGCGGGAAGGCCGGCGGGTGCTGCGGCTGAAGGGCGGCGACCCCTTCGTCTTCGGGCGTGGCGGCGAGGAGTGCCTGGCGCTGGCCGAGGCGGAGATCCCCTTCCGCGTGGTTCCGGGCGTGACCGCGGGCATCGGAGGGCTGGCCTACGCCGGCATCCCGGTGACGCACCGCGGCTTCGGCACCACGGCGACCTTCGTCACCGGGCATGACAAGGCCGGCGGCCTGCCCGCCGATCTGGACTGGGACGTTCTGGCGCGGATGCCCGGCGCGCTGGTCTTCTACATGGCGCTTGGCACCATCGGCACCATCGCGGACCGGCTGGTGGCCTCCGGCAAGCCGCCGATGACCCCGGTCGCCATCGTGTCGAGCGCCAGCACCGAGGCGCAGAGCGTCGTCGAAACCAATCTTGTCCATTGCGCGCGGGACGTCGTGCGGCTACAGGCCAAGCGCCCCGCCATCGTCGTGGTCGGCGAGGTCGTGCGGCTGCGCGCCCTGATCGGCGCGTGGCAGCAGACCACCGGCCGGAACCCGTTTCCCATCGCCGTGTCGGCGTGAGCGTTCGTGTTAGGAGTTGAAGGCATGGCGTTGAACGATAAGTCCAGGAACGAGGCGGTGCTGAAGGCCATCACCGCGAACCGCCTGCGCGACGGCGAGGTGGTCTTCCTCGCCCCCGATGCCAGTTGGGCGGAGCGGCTGACGGACGCCGCCCTGTTCGAGGACGCAGCCACCGCCGATACCGCCCTTGCCGCCGCCAAGGCGCAGGCCGAGGGCGAGCAGTTCGCCGTGGACGTCTACGCTTTCGACCTGCGCATCACCGACGGGCTGCGCGTGCCGGTCAAGACGCGGGAACGCATCCGGGCGCTGGGTCCCACCGTGCGCATCGATCTCGGCAAGCAGGCCGCGGCCTGATCCGGGCGGCCAACATTCTGACAAGGGCGAGTTCCATGAACCACATCGCGCCCGGCCGCAACGCCGGGGTCTACGGCTACGACGAGATCGACCGCCGCTTCGTCGCGGAGCGCGTCGAGCAGTTCCGCGCCCAGGTCGCCCGCCGCCTGTCCGGCGAACTGACGGAGGAGGAGTTCAAGCCCCTGCGGCTGATGAACGGCCTCTACCTCCAGCTTCACGCCTACATGCTGCGCATCGCCGTTCCCTACGGCGTGATGACCTCGCGCCAGATGCGCAAGCTGGCGGAGATCGGGCGGAAGTACGACAAGGGCTACGGCCACTTCACCACCCGCCAGAACCTCCAGTTCAACTGGATCAAGCTGGAGGACACCCCGGCCATCCTGCACGAGCTGGCCGAGGTGGACATGCACGCTCTGCAGACCAGCGGCAACTGCGTGCGCAACGTCACCACCGACCAGTTCGTCGGCGCGGCGCGGGACGAGGTGGTGGACGGGCGCGTCTACGCCGAAATCCTGCGGCAGTGGACCACCCTGCATCCCGAATTCACCTATCTGCCTCGCAAGTTCAAGATCGCCATCATGGGGTCCGACGCCGACCGCGCGGCCATCCGCATCCATGACGTGGGCGTCTATGCCAAGCGCAACGCGCGGGGCGAGGTCGGCTTCGCCTTCTACGCCGGCGGCGGTCTGGGCCGGTCGCCCTTCGTGGGCAAGCTGATCCGCGACTGGGTGCCGGAGGAGGACTTCGTCGCCTACCTCGAAGCCATCCTGCGCGTCTACAACCAGTATGGCCGGCGCGACAACATCTACAAGGCGCGCATCAAGATCCTCGTCCACGAGCTGGGCCAGGAGACCTTCACCCGGGAGGTGGAGGAGGAGTTCGCCCGGCTGCGCGGTCCGAAATACCGCCTCGCGCCGGAGATCGTGGCCGAAATCCGCCGCCGCTTCGGCGGTCCGGCCTTCGAGACGCTGACCGACGAGCCGGAGTCCTTCCGGGCCGCCAAGGCCGCGAACCCGGATTTCGCCCGCTGGGTGGCGGTCAACGTCACCGCGCACAAGGTCCCCGGCTACGCTGCCGCCACCATCTCCCTGAAGCCGGCCGGCGGCATCCCCGGCGACGCCACGTCGGAGCAGATGGAACTGGTCGCCGATCTGGCCGACGCGCACAGCTTCGGCGAGATTCGCGTCAGCCACGCGCAGAACCTCGTCCTGGCCCATGTCCGTCAGGACGCGCTGTTCGCCCTGTGGACGGCGCTGGAGGCCAACGGGCTGGGCACGCCGAACGCCGGCCTGATCGGCGACATCATCGCCTGCCCCGGCCTGGATTACTGCGCGCTGGCCAACGCCCGCTCGATCCCGCTGGCCCAGGCCATCTCGGCCCGCTTCGCCGACCCGGCGCGGCAGCAGGCCATCGGCGAGCTTGGCATCAAGATCAGCGGCTGCATCAACGCCTGCGGCCACCACCATGTCGGCGCCATCGGCATTCTCGGCGTGGATAAGAAGGGCGAGGAGTTCTACCAGATCACCGTGGGCGGCGACCCGACCCTGACCACGGCGATCGGCGACATCCTCGGCCCGGCGGTGACCGCCGACGAGACGGTGGATGCCATCGAAGCCATCGTCGAGGTCTATCTGTCCAACCGCCACGACGGGGAACGCTTCATCGACACGCTGAAGCGCGTCGGCCACGGCCCGTTCAAGGAGAGAGTCTATGCCGCTCATTAAGGACGGCTGCATCGTCGAGGACGAGTGGGTGCAGGTCGCGGACGGCGAGCCGGTTCCCGCCGACCGCCCCGCCATCGTCACCTTCGAGCGCTGGCAGGCGGAACGCGCGGGCTTCGACGGGCGCAACGCGGCGCTGGGCCTGCGGGTGAAGAGCGGGACCCTGGCCCCGGCCATCGCCGCGGATCTGGACCGCTTCGCCCTGGTGGCGATCGAGTTCCCGAAGTTCCGCGACGGGCGCGGCTTCTCCACCGCGCGCGAATTGCGGGAGCGCTACGGCTTCCAGGGCGAGATCCGGGCGGTCGGGCACGTTATCCCCGACCAGTACCAGTTCCTGGTCCGCACCGGCTTCACCTCCGCCGAGGCGCCGGAGAACACCAACCCGGAAAGCTGGGCGCACGCCCTGACGGAGATCACCGTCGGCTTCCAGCCGTCGCTGGACGATCCGCAGCCGCTGTCGCTCCTGCGCCGCCGCCTGGGCGCCTGACGAGCATCGCCGCGCCCGTTTCCCGGCAGGGGGCGGGCGCGGCATCCCTCACATCCCGGTGAAGAGCCAGAACAGGCCAGCCGCCGCGGCCACGACGACCGCCACCAGCACTCCGGCCATAGTACGCCGTAACCGTGCCTCGCGCCGTTCGACCTCCCGGCGCTTCCTCAGCAGATATTGTTGCTCGGGTCCGAGAAAGGCCCCCGAATCGCTGTCCAGCGCGATGGCGCGCTTTGCCGCGTTCCGGTTGCGGGCGACCGGAGGCGTCCGAACCGGGAGCCGCGCCGCCCGCCCCTCCAGCACCATCGTTTCCCCCGCCAGCGGGCGCCCTGCCCCCGACCGGCCACGGCCCGTCTTCCTGGATGCCTTGCGTCTCTTGCTCGCCATGCCCCTCACCTCACCATCGGCCAGCGGAGCATAGCGGCCCCGGCCCGCTTATCCAGTCCCGGATGACGGTGGGCCAGCAAGGTCACATCGACCATCCCGCCGCCCTTGCCGAAGCGACGGGCAATTGAGGCGAATTGTCCGGGGCTGCGCTCCAGTCCGCGCCGGCGCGGGCGATGGATCTGAAAAAATCCGGTCAAGATCGCCCACGGCGGCCATCGGAATCCGTACTATGCGGCATCGCGCCGACGCAGCCAGGATTCCCGCATGCCTCATGACGTTCCGCTCATTTCCATGATCGCCATCGCCTTCGGGTTGGCTTTCGTCTTCGGATACATCGCCGACCGCATCCGCCTGCCTCCCCTCGTCGGTTATCTGGTCGCCGGCGTCGTCGTCGGCCCCTTCACGCCGGGCTTCGTCGCCGACGGCGCTCTGGCCGCGCAGTTGGCCGAGATCGGCGTGATTCTCCTGATGTTCGGCGTCGGGCTTCACTTCTCGCCTTCGGACCTGCTGGCGGTCCGAAAGATCGCCATTCCCGGTGCGGTCGGCCAGATCGGCCTCGCCACGCTCCTGGGCGTCGGGCTGGCGTGGCTCTGGGGTTGGAGCCTCGGCGCCGGCCTTGTGCTGGGCCTCAGCCTCTCGGTGGCGAGCACGGTCGTTCTGCTGAAAGCCCTGGAAGAGCGCGACATGCTGAACACCGCCGAAGGGCGCGTGGCGGTGGGCTGGCTGATCGTCGAGGATCTCGCGATGGTCCTGGCGCTCGTCCTGCTGCCGGCCCTGGCGGAGGTTCTGGGAGGCCATGCGCCGGGCGTTGCGGGCGACCACCACGGCGCCGGGGCGGACGGGCCGGTGTGGCTGACGCTGGCCCTCACGCTGGGCAAGGTGGCCGCCTTCGCCATGTTGGCGATCATGCTCGGCCCGCGGGTCGTTCCGGTGATCCTGACCAGCGTCGCCCGCACCGGCTCGCGCGAGTTGTTCACCCTGTCCGTTCTCGCCATCGCGCTCGGCGTCGCCTACGGCTCGGCGGTGCTGTTCGGCGTGTCCTTCGCCCTGGGCGCTTTCTTCGCGGGCGTCGTGCTGAACGAATCGCGCTTCAGCCACAAGGCGGCCACCGATTCGATGCCGTTGCAGGACGCCTTCGCCGTTCTGTTCTTCGTGTCGGTCGGCATGCTGTTCGACCCGTCGATCCTGCTGCGCGATCCGCTGGCGGTCGTCGCCGTCGTGGCCCTGATCGTGGTGGGCAAGTCGCTGATCGCGTTCGGCATCGTGATCCTGCTGCGATTCCCGGTGGGCATGGGTCTGGCGGTTTCGGCCAGCCTCGCGCAGATCGGCGAATTCTCCTTCATCCTCATCGGTTTGGGGATGTCGCTCGGCCTGCTGCCGGAGGAAGGGCGCGACCTCGTGCTGGCGGGTGCGCTGCTGTCGATCACGCTGAACCCGGCTGTCTTCGCGGCGGTCGGCGTCCTGCGCAAGCATCTCCAGGCCAAGCGGCCTGCGGGAATCCCCCCCTATGGTTGGGAGCAGTTCGAGCGGCTCCAGAGCAGCCTCGCCGACGCCCGCCACCAGGCGGAGGAGCGCGAGAAGGAGCACAGCCTGCAAATCCAGGCGCTGGCAAAGACCTTCCCGGTGCTGTCGATGCTGGATGCGCACGAGCAGGAACGGCTGATGATGCTCTTCCGGTCGAAGTCGGTGGTTCCCGGCGAACGGATCATCCGCAAGGGCGACCGTGCCAACGCCATGTACTTCATCTCCTCCGGCGCCGTGGAGGTGCTGACGGAAGACCAGACCATCCGCCTTGACGCCGGCACCATGTTCGGCGAGATGGCTCTGCTGAGCGGCGAACGTCGGAACGCCGACGTCGCCGCGGTCGATTACTGCCAGCTCCAGGTTCTCGACCGGCGCGACTTCAACCAGTTCACCGCCCGGCATCCGGCGTTGCGCACGGCTTTGATCGACATGGCGGCGCAGCGGCGCAAGATGAACCAGCAGGACACCGCCGTTCCGGACGCGACGGCGACATCGGAAAACGCCGCCTGAGCTTGCCGGCGGCCCCGTTTCAACGGAACAACCGCCGGCAGTTCAACGAGGACACCAAAAGAAAAGGCCTCGGAGCTGATAAGCTCCGAGGCCTTTTCATCTTCCGGAACATTGGTCGGAGCGACAGGATTTGAACCTGCGACCCCCAGACCCCCAGTCTGATGCGCTACCAGGCTGCGCTACGCTCCGTTCGACGGACCGCCCTTCGTTCCGGAAGGGAGCGGGACTATAGCCGGGACCTTGGTCCAACGCAAGCGCTACAGTTCACTTTTTTTCACACTTCCCGAAATTCTTTCACCTCTCTATTTGCGAGCGCAAGCCTTGCCTCTTTCAACTCCTCAAGAGCTTCGGCGATGGCTCGCCGGACGGCGTCCGGCATCACCTCGGCGGCAAGGACCGGGGCGTGCCCGATGTCGTCCCGATCGGCATCCGGGATGTCCAGCCCCTCGTCCGGAGGCGCTTCGGCGGCGTCCGGCTCATCCGGACCGGCATCCGCCCGCCGGGATTCCGGATCGTCGTCGACCTGTCCGTCCTTCAGAAGGCGCTGGACGCCCTTGATCGTGTAGCCTTCGCCATACAGCAGGTTCTGGATCTGCCGCAGCAAGTCCACGTCTTCCGGGCGGTAATAGCGCCGCCCTCCGCCGCGCTTGAGCGGACGGAGCTGTGGGAACTTGCTTTCCCAGAATCGCAGCACATGCTGCGGCACGTCCAACTCGGAAGAAACCTCGCTGATCGTGCGGAACGCCGTGGCGGACTTCGCGATGCCGCGCGCCTTCATATCCGGGGAAACCTTTGTTGACAGCCGCGCAGGGCGGCGAATCAGGACACCGCCTTCACGCGCTGAGCCTGGGCCTCTTCCGCTTCCACGACCTCGTTGATGCGGTTCTTCAGGACATGGCTCGCCCGGAAGACCAGAACGCGCCTGGGCAGGATCGGCACCTCTTCGCCGGTCTTCGGGTTGCGGCCCACCCGCTGCCCCTTCTGACGGATCTGGAAACTGCCGAAGGACGAAATCTTGACCATCTCGCCGCGGGCCAATGCGTCGGAAATCTCTTCCAGGACGCATTCGACCAGATCGGCGGATTCGTTGCGCGACAGGCCGACCTCCTGGTAGACCGCCTCGCTGAGTTGCGCGCGTGTAACGGTGTTTTGTGACATGGTTCGCTTCCCCCCCGAAACCATAGGGGAAAAACCGTAATCCGGGGAAAGAACCCGGTCAATTCAAAAGCTTGTATCGCCACATTGTGAGAGGGGCCGCAAACGCAGCCATCCAGCGAACGGAACCGGCAGCCCCGCTTACCAGCGCACCATGGCGGCGCCCCAGGTCAGGCCACCGCCGATGGCCTCCATGAGGATCAGGTCGCCGCGCTTCACGCGGCCGTCATGCACCGCCTCGCACAGGGCCAGCGGGATCGAGGCGGCGGACGTGTTGCCGTGACGGTCCACCGTCAGCACGACCTTTTCGGTCGGCAACTTCAACTTTCGGGCGATGCCGTCGATGATCCGCTGGTTGGCCTGATGCGGGACCAGCCAATCCACCGCCGAAGGCTCCAAACCGTTGGCGGCCAGAGCCTCCTCGACGACCGACGACAGCTTGCTGACGGCATGACGGAACACGTCCTGGCCGTTCATCCGCACATGCCCCGCCGTGCCGGTGGTGGACGGGCCGCCATCGACGTAGAGCAGCCCGTACTGGGCACCGTCCGAATGCAGATGCGTGGACAGGACGCCACGGTCCGCCGCGGTGCCGGCGGCGTCGTAGCCTTCCATCACCACCGCACCGGCGCCGTCCCCGAACAGCACGCAGGTCGTGCGGTCTTTCCAGTCGAGCAGGCGGGAAAAGGTCTCCGCACCGATGACCAGGGCGCGGGTGGCCTGCCCGATGCGGATGAAATTGTCGGCGATGGACATCGCATAAACGAATCCGGCGCACACCGCCTGGATATCCAGCGCGAAGCCCTTCGTCCCCAACGCCGCCTGCACCTTTGTCGCAGTCGCGGGAAAGGTGTTGTCAGGCGTCGTCGTCGCCAGCACGATGCAGTCGATACTGGCGGCGTCCACCCCGGCATGCTCCAGCGCGCGGGTCGCCGCCGCGATGGCAAGGTCGGAGGTCAGTTCCCCGTCGGCGGCGATGTGCCGCGACTTGATGCCGGTGCGCTGGACGATCCACTCGTCCGACGTCTCCACACGGGCCTCAAGATCGCGATTCGTCACGACATTGGCCGGGAGATAGGAACCGCAGCCGAGAATCCGGGAACGCTTGACCATGATGTTAGACCGCCGCCGCCTTCGTGTCGGGAAGAGGCTTGGCATCGCTCAGACGCTGCATCTCTTCCTTGATTCGGTCGTTGAAACCGTTTGCCGCCAGATTGTAGGCCACACCGATGGCGTTGGCGAACCCGATGGCGTCGGTGCCCCCGTGGCTCTTCACGCAGACGCCGCGCAGGCCCAGGAACATGGCGCCGTTGTAGCGGCGCGGATCGGTGCGCTGCTTCAACCGCTTGAAGGCCCCGCGGGCCAGCAGATAGCCCAGACGCGCCGTCCAGGAGGACTGGAACGTCCGGCGCAGGAACTCCGTGAAGAGCTTCGCCGTGCCTTCGGCGGTCTTCAGGGCGACGTTGCCGGTGAAACCGTCGGTGACGATCACGTCCACCGTGCCGGTGGCGATGTCGTTGCCCTCGACGAACCCGTGGAAACGCCCCGGCAGCGGCATCTCGCGCAGGCGGGTCGCGGCGGCACGGACCACCTCGTTCCCCTTCACCTCTTCCGAACCGATGTTCAGCACGCCGATGGTCGGCTCGGACAGGTTCAACGCGGTGCGCGCGAAAACCGCGCCCATCACGGCGAACTGCACGAGATTCTCCGGCTGGCATTCGGTGTTGGCGCCGAGGTCGAGCATGACGCTCTCCCCCCGCAGAGTCGGGAAGAAGGACGCGATGGCCGGACGGTCGATGCCCGGAATCGTCTTCAGCACGAACTTCGCCATGGCCATGAGCGCGCCGGTGTTGCCGGCGGACACCACGCAGCCGGCCTGTCCACCCGCCACCGAATCGATGGCGAGCCGCATGCTCGACTGGCGCCCGGCGCGCAATGCGACCGATGGCTTGGCGTCGCCGGCCACGGCGTCCGGTGTGTGGCGCACCTCGGCCACCGCTCTCAGGGCGGGCCGCTGCGCGAGCAGCGGCTCGATGCGGGCGGCGTCCCCGAACAACAGGTAATGCACCTGCGGGTGACGCTCGCGGGCGATATCCGCCCCGGCGATCACCATATCGGGTCCCTTGTCGCCGCCCATGGCATCAAGGGCAATGGTCAGGCGCTGGCTCACCGCGGACAGGCTCCCTGGCTAGGACGTAGGGCGTCCAACCAATTCGCCATCAGGCCGCCGGAGCGCTCTGAACCACTTCGCGCTGGTCGTAATGACCGCAAGAGCCGCAGACATGGTGCGGGCGCTTCAGCTCGCCGCAGTTCGAGCACTCGGCGTAGGACGAGGTCGGCAGAGCGTGGTGCGAGCGACGCATGTTGCGGCGCGACTTGGAGGTCTTCTTCTTCGGAACAGCCATGGCCGTAAACTCTCTTCATTGTAAAAGGCGGCCCGAAGAGGGGCCGCCTGACGCGAGCGGCATTCAATACGGCAATTGCCCTCGAAGGGCAAGCCCGTTCCATCCTCAATTCTGCCGTTTCAGACGTTCCAGAACGGCGAACGGGTTCGGCTTCTCCGGATCGGCGCCGGCATCATCATCGGTGGAGGGAACGCCCTCCTCCTCGTCTTCGCCTTCGCTGTAGCCGGCGAACTCGATGCCTTCGGCGTGCGGATAGGGGTCGAGCGCAAGGGACAGGTGCTGGGCGGTCAGTTCACCGATGTCGACGCGCCCGTTCGTCATGGCCTCCGGAATGTCCTCCTCGGCGATGTTCGGGTCGATCTCGACATCGTCGTCGTCGTCGGGGACCATCGACTCCGGCGCGAACAGGGCGCCGAAGCGCTCGGACACGCGGGCGGGCACCGGCTCCAGAGTGACGACGCAGGTCTGAACCACGTCGGCGTTCAGTTCCCCTTCCACGCGCACCATCTGTCCGCCCCGCACGGAGCGCAGCCGGACCGTGGCGGTCAGCCGCCCGATTCCCTCCAGCTCGAACCGGTCGGCCAGGGCCTTGCGCTCGGCCTCCGTCGCCTCGATGGTCTCGACCATCTCGCCGTCGCGGTGAACGGCGTCGGCGCGGACGATGCGCGAGAATTCCGGGGCGGGGCCGGAGGAAAGCGGTGGCGTGTTGCGCATGTGAGGCAGTTCCTTGTCACAGCGCCCGTTCTGATGCGGGCGCCTCCTCTGTTCTGAGATGAATCCGTACGCCGGGAAAGGCAAGCCCGATCGAACGAAGCCCGATCAGTCCGAGTCCCCCGAGGGCGGCGGGCCGAAGCGGATCTCCCCGGCGAGGAGCGACTCCAGCGGCTGCGACTCCAGCCCGGCGGCCTCGCGCCGGACATAGGCCGCCATGGCGGCCAGCCGCTCCGGCGGCACGTCGGGCGCGGTGCCATAGATGTTGTTGTCGAGCGCCACTTCCAACCCTCGCCCGCCGTCCTCGGCCAGGGCGCGGTCGTAGACCTCGATCCGTCCGGCGATGCCGCGGGCCATGGTCTTGATTCGCCGCCCGACTCCGCTGTCGCCCACCCCCTGCTCCATCAGCGACTTCTCGAAATGGTCGATCATCGCCTCGAACAGCAGGCGCGAGCGGTCCGCCGCGGCGGGTCCCTGCCCTTTCAGGCGCCGCATCACCAGGAAGACATGAAGCACCACCATGTCGAAGCGCCCGTCGAGCGTGTCGGGAACGCCGAGGTCACGGTAAAAGTCCGGCAGCCGGGCCTGCGCGGCGATCTTGAGATAGAATTCGGAGGCGGCGCGGGCTTCACGCCGGCGCCGGAACAGGCGGTCGAGCACGGTTTCTCTCTCGCTCGGAGTTTCGTTGACAGAACAAACCGCGCGGTGCGATTGTCCCGGCATTGGGGGCGGAGTCCGGCCTGCCGCAAGGGTCCGACGGGCCGCCCGCGCCATCATAGCCTGAGCACCATGACGAGATCGATTCCTTCGGCGCTGTGCGCCTTCGCCTTTCTGGGTCTCGCCGTCTCCGCGTGCTCGCCCACCGTGGCGACCCGCGGCAACATGGCGGACCCCGACCGCATCGCCGAGATCAAGGCCGGCCAGTCGCGGCGGGAGGATGTGGCGGACATCCTCGGCACGCCGACGTCCGTGGGAACCTTCGACCAGAATGTCTGGTACTACATCGGCCAGAAGACGGAGAAGGTCGCCTTCTTCCAGCCGAGCGTGATGGAACGCCGGGTGGTGGTCGTCCACTTCGACGACTCCGGCGTGGTGAAGGAGATGAAGCAGCTCGACGCCAGCGACGGCCAGCAGGTCGACATCGTGGACCGCAGCACCCCTACCGCCGGGCGGGAGCTGAGCTTCCTGGAACAGATGCTCGGCAACGTCGGGCGCTTCTCCGCCAAGGACTCGCGCAACCGCGGACCGGGCCGCTGACGCGACCGCCCGTCCGTCCGTCTGGAAACACCGAAAAGCCCCGCTTTCGCGGGGCTTTTCTTTTGTCGCCGCTCGGTGCGGGATCAGCCGATCTGCGCCAGGATCGCCAGAAGCAGGATCGCCACGATGTTGGTGATCTTGATCATCGGGTTGACCGCCGGGCCGGCGGTGTCCTTGTACGGGTCGCCGACGGTGTCGCCGGTCACCGCCGCCTTGTGCGCGTCGGACCCCTTGCCGCCGTGATTCCCCTCCTCGATGTACTTCTTGGCGTTGTCCCAGGCGCCGCCGCCCGAGGTCATCGAGATGGCGACGAAGATGCCCGTCACGATGGTGCCCAGCAGCATGGCGCCCAGCGCGGCGAAGGCCTGGGCCTGACCGGCAATGGCGGCGATGACGACATACAGAACCACCGGGGCGAGCACCGGCAGCAGGGACGGGATCACCATCTCCTTGATCGCGGCGCGGGTCAGCATGTCCACGGCGCGCCCATAGTCGGGCTTCGCGGTGCCCTCCATGATGCCGCTGATCTCGCGGAACTGGCGGCGCACCTCCACCACCACCGAACCGGCGGCGCGCCCGACCGCGGTCATGCCCATCGCCCCGAACAGGTAGGGCAGCAGGCCGCCGATCAGCAGCCCGACGACCACATAGGGATCGTCCAGCCGGAACTCGACCTTCACGTTCGGGAAATAGTGTTTCAGGTCCTGCACATAGGCGGCGAACAGCACCAGCGCGGCCAGACCGGCGGAACCGATGGCGTAGCCCTTGGTCACCGCCTTCGTGGTGTTGCCGACGGCGTCCAGCGCGTCGGTCGTCACGCGGATGTCCTTGGGCATGTCCGCCATCTCCGCGATGCCGCCCGCGTTGTCGGTCACCGGGCCGTAAGCGTCGAGGGCCACCACCATGCCGGCCAGCGCGAGCATCGTGGTCGCGGCGATGCCGATCCCGAAGATGCCGGCCTGCCCATAGGCGATGATGATGCCGACGCAGATGACCAGGACGGGAAGCGCCGTCGCCTCCATCGACACGGCCAGCCCCTGGATCACGTTGGTGCCGTGCCCCGTCTCCGACGAGCGGGCAACGCTGCGCACCGGGCGGAAGGCGGTGGAGGTGTAATATTCGGTGATCCACACCAGCAGACCGGTAACGCCCAGTCCGACCAAGGACGAGACGAACAGGTTGCCGCCGGTCACATAACCGCCGTCATTCAGGGGGATGGGACGGGTGAAGCCGAACATGATCGCGGTCACGATCAGGATCAGGATCAGCGAGATGCCGGCGGTCGCCGCCAAGCCCTTGTAAAGGGCGGCCATGATGTTGTTGTTGCTGCCCAGCTTCACGAAGAAGGTGCCGGCGACGGAGGCGGCGATGCAGACCGCGCCGATGACCAGCGGATAGACGAGCAGCAGGCGAATCACCTCGCCCGAAAAGAAAATCGCCGCCAACAGCATGGTGGCGACGATGGTGACGGCGTAGGTCTCGAACAGGTCGGCGGCCATTCCGGCGCAGTCGCCGACATTGTCGCCCACATTGTCGGCGATGACCGCGGGGTTGCGGGGATCGTCCTCCGGAATGCCGGCCTCCACCTTGCCCACCAGATCGGCGCCGACGTCGGCGCCCTTGGTGAAGATGCCGCCGCCCAGACGCGCGAAGATGGAGATCAACGAGGCGCCGAAGCTCAGCGCCACCAGCGCCTCCAGCACGGCGCGGACCTCCACCGGGTCGGTCACGCGGTAGATCATCGTCAGGATGCCGTAATAGACGCCCACCCCGAGCAGGCCCAGCCCGACCACCAGCATGCCGGTGATCGCCCCCGCCTTGAAGGCGATGTCCAGCGCCGGGGCAAGCCCCTGAGTCGCGGCCTGAGCGGTGCGCACGTTGGCGCGCACCGACACGTTCATCCCTATGTAGCCGGCGGCCCCCGACAGGACCGCGCCGATCAGGAAGCCGATGGCCACATGCAGGCCGAGGAACGCGCCGAGGATGATGAGAAGCACCACGCCCGCGATGGCGATGGTCGTGTACTGGCGATTCAGATAGGCGCGGGCGCCCTCCTGCACGGCCGCAGCGATCTCCTGCATGCGCTCGGAACCGGCGGAGGCCGCCATGACTTGTCTGCCCGCGTAATACCCATACGCCAGGGCCAACAGGCCGCTGGCGATGATGATGACGAACGCTGCTGCCATCGGTTCCCCCAAATTATTATGGTATCGGGCCCGATTACCGCCTTGTCGTGAGAACGACCCGTGCAAACGAAGGTGGATGACGGGCGAGTTGTTCCGAAAAAGGATGCCGAAGCGGGAGACGCAATGCAACAGCCGCCATGCCCGAATTGGCGCGGCGATTTGGCCGAGGTGATACTGACTTTCGGATAGGTTCTTTTCGGAAAGGTTACAAATTGCGCTGCGTAACCACCTGAACAAGAACATTTTGCACCACGCCCTCCCCTACGACTTTGGCGGCGGCGGCGGCGAGTTTTTCTTTTACGGCAATAATGTTGACCAGATTACCACTCATGATCGACCGGTCGTCGACTCCGGCGTAGAGAGCCGTCAGACAGCGGTCGAAGACCAGAGGCTGGCGGGCCTGCACATAGGGAACCTTGTCGAGCACGACCTCCAGCGTGACCACCACGGTCACGAACTGCTCCACCTTCTGCGCGCCGATGGCCGGGACGACCAGGGGGTGCATACGGACGAATCCGGTGGGTGGCTTGGGCGGTGGCTCCTCCTTCTTGGGGACCGCCTCCTCATGCTCGACGAAATACTTGTTGTAGATCATCCAGCCGCCAAAGCCCGCGCCGCCCAGCAGCAGCAGGCCCAATACCAGCAATATGACGGCCTTGACCACGCCCACCCTTTCCCGGAAACGGAACGGATCGAGCCTAGCGCCGCCCTGCTTTCGATTGCGTTAAGCCGAGTCGGAAGGCGGTCCCCCTCGGGGAAGGCACCCTCAGAAATGGTCCCAGCCGCGAGTCGGCAGGTCCAGCGCCCGCCCTTGCGGATCGGTCACTACAACGCTGCCCGCCGGCCCTTCCACCAGCCGGCCTATGGCGGTCACCGGCACGCCCGTCTCCACCGACAGGGCGGCGAGCGCCGGGGCAGCCTCCGCCGGGGCCGCAAAGAGCAGTTCGTAATCGTCGCCACCGGTCAAAGCCAGGGCGAATCGCGCCGGATCGCTTCCGACCACCGCCCGCGCGGCGTCCGACAGAGGCACGCGGGCCGACTCCAGGATCGCGGCACAGCCCGATTCCTCGCAGAGATGGCCAAGATCCGCGACCAGTCCGTCCGACACGTCCAGGCAACCGGTCGCCAGCCCGACCAGACGCGGCCCCAGCGTGGTCCGCGGATCGGGGTACCGCAGCCGCCGCAGCAGCACAGCACGCGCCGAGTCGTCGGTCACCTCCAGCTTTCCGAAGGCGATCTGAAGGCCGAGCGCGGCGTCCCCGATGGTGCCGGTGACGAACAGCCGGTCACCGGGACGCCCGCCCCAGCGCGGCACCGCCTTGCCCTTCGGCACCAGACCGAAGGCGGTCACCGACAGGGTTACGGGGCCGGAGGTCGACACCGAGTCGCCCCCGGCCAGCGCGATGCCGAAGCGGGCCTGATCCTCGCCCAGACCGGCGGCGAACGCGCCCAGCCAGTCCTCCCCCACCGTTTTCGGCAGGGCGGTGACCAGCGTGTAGGCGTAGGGGACCGCCCCCATGGCGGCAAGGTCCGACAGGTTGGTGCGCAGCAGCTTGGCGGCGATGTCGCCGGGCGAGTCGTCTGGAAAGAAATGGACGCCGGCAACCATGGCGTCCGTGGTGACGACCAGTTCCTGGTCCGGCGGGATGCCGAACACGGCCGCGTCGTCGGCAAGCCCGCGGGCGCCCGGGAAACCGGACGCCAGCGGCTTGAAGAAGCGGTCGATTCGCCCGAACTCGCCGAGCGGCTTGCCGGACTTCGGATTACCGGTCTTTGGATTGATCACGGCTGGGGTCCGGCTGGGCCAGTTCGTCCGGCCGCAGCGCGCGGGCCACATGGTCGAGCACGCCGTTCACCATCCCCGGCTCCCGCGCCGCGAAGAAGGCGTGGGCCACATCCACATATTCGCTGATGAGGATGCGCGGGTGCGTGTCGTTGTGGACGAACAGCTCGTAAGCGCCGGCCCGCAGGATGGCGCGCATCAGCAGTTCCATCCGGTCCAGCGCGTAGCGGGGCTCCAGGGCGGAAGCCAGCATGCCGTCCACCTCCGCCCGGCGGTGCGCGGCGCCGCGCACGATGTCGGCGAAGAGCTGCGGGTCGGCGGAGACGAACTTCGCCCCGTCGATCTCCTCGCCCAGCCGGTGGTTGATGAACTCGCCGATCACGGATTCCACGGCGATGCCGGTCGGTTCGATCTGGTTCAGGTCGATCTGGTACAGGGCCTGAACGGCGGCAAGGCGCGCGGCCTTGCGCCGGGCCTTGGCCGATCCGCCACCCGTCCGGTTCCGGGAGCCGCGCTTCTGTTTCGCGCGGCCAGCCGCGTCGTCGTTGCTCATGATGCTCATACTGTCAGGAATTGATCCGCGGGGTCACCGCGGATAGAGGCGGAATTGGCGCTTGAGTTCGATCATGTCAAGGCAGGCGCGCGCCGCGAAGCCACCCTTGTTCTTGGCCGCGACGGAAGCCCGCGCCCAGGCCTGCTCGCGGTTCTCCACCGTCAGCACGCCGTTGCCGATGGCCAGCGCGTAGCGCAGCGCGAGGTCCTGAAGACCGCGGGCGCTCTCGTTGCAGACGATGTCGTAATGGGTGGTCTCGCCGCGGATCACGCAGCCCAGCCCGACATAGCCGTCGAAGCGCTTGCGCGCCGTGAAGAAGTCCATGGAACGCAGGGCGTACAGGATCGCCGCCGGGATTTCCAGGCACCCCGGAACCGAGACGCGCTGGTAGGTGGCGCCGTCCTTCTCGATCTCGGCGATGGCGCCTTTCACCAGCTCGTCGGCGATGTCCTCGTAGAAGCGGGCTTCCACGATCATCAGATGGGGCTTTTCGGTCATCTCGGGTCGCTCGGCTGACGGTTACTGGTCTTGCAGGGGAATCGGGCGGTGGCCGAGGACGGACAGGCCGTACCCCTCCAGCCCGATGATGGACTTCTTGCGGTTCGACAGCAGAACCATGTCGCGCACGCCCAGGTCCAGCAGGATTTGCGCGCCCACGCCATAATCCCGCAGCGCGGGGGTGGGGTTGTCATGGCCTTCCAGCCGCGCCAGAACCGAGGCCGTCAGGCCGTTCGCCATCGGCTCGCGCAGCAGGACGACGACGCCGCGGCCCTCGCGCGCGATCATCTCCATGGACGCCTGAAGCTCGCCGTCGCGGGCGGCGCTCTTGTCGCCCAGCACGTCGTCCAGCATCGACAGGGCGTGCATGCGCACCAGCACCGGCTCGTCGCCGGAGATGTCGCCGCGCACCAGCGCGATGTGCTCCGCGTAGGCGACCTTGTTGACGTAGACGTACATTTGGAAACGCCCGCCGAAGCGGCTGTCCAGGGTCGCCGCCAGCTTCTGCTCGACGATCGTCTCGGTGCGGCGGCGGTAGGCGATCAGGTCGGCGATGGTGCCCACCTTCAGCCCGTGGAACTGCGCGAACTTCACCAGATCCGGCAGGCGGGCCATGGTGCCGTCGTCGTTCATGATCTCGCAGATCACGCCCGCCGCGGTCATGCCGGCCATGCGGGCGATGTCAACCGAGGCTTCCGTGTGGCCGGCGCGGACCAGCACGCCACCGTCGCGGGCCAGCAGCGGAAAGACGTGGCCCGGCGTCACGATGTCGTCCGGCCCGGCCTTCGGGTCGATGGCGGCCTGGATGGTGCGGGCGCGGTCGGCGGCGGAGATGCCGGTCGTCACGCCCTCGCGCGCCTCGATGGAGACGGTGAAGGCGGTCTGGTGGCGGGTGCCGTTCTGCTGCGCCATCAGCGGCAGGCGCAGCCGCTCGATGTGGTTGTGGTCCATGGCGAGGCAGATGAGGCCGCGCCCGTACTTGGCCATGAAATTCACGGCCTCGGGGGTCGCGCACTGGGCCGGGATGACCAGATCGCCTTCGTTCTCGCGGTCCTCGTCGTCGACGAGGATGAACATCTTGCCCTGGCGCGCCTCCTCGATGATTTCCTCGGGACGCGACAGATATTCGTGAAACTCGGACGTCATTCCTGCCCTGCCAGCCGCGCCACGTACCGCGCGAGCATATCGATTTCCAGGTTCACCCGATCCCCGGCCTTCAACGCACCAAAGGTGGTCGCATCCTGGGTGTGGGGGATGATGTTCACGCCGAAGCGCGCGCCATCGACCTCGTTCACCGTTAGCGACACGCCGTCCAGCGCCACCGAGCCCTTGGAGGCGACGTATTTCGCCAGATTGGCCGGCGCCTCAAAGGTGAAGCGCTTCGACTCGCCGTCGGGGCGGACGTCCAGGACGGAGGCGACGCCGTCCACATGGCCGGACACGATGTGCCCGCCCAACTCGTCACCGACCTTCAGCGCGCGCTCCAGATTGACGCGCGTGCCTTCCTGCCAGCCGCCCAGGGTCGTCTTCGACAGGGTTTCGGCGGAGGCCTGCACGGCGAACCAGCCCGGCCCCTTCTCGACGACGGTCAGGCAGACGCCGTTGTTGGCGATGGACGCGCCGATGGGAACCGTCTCCATATCGAAGGCGGTCTCGACGGTGAACCGGGTGTCGCCCTGCCGTTCCACGGCCCGAACGCGCCCAACATCGGTGATGATTCCGGTGAACATGGGCCGGCAATTTAGCAGGTTTTCAATCGTGTGAAAGATTCATCCGCACGGCGCGGCACGCAACGGACTGTTGCGCCCGGCACGGTGCCGGGAGCGGCGGGCGCCCTGCCCGCCTCAACCGCGGCGGACGTAGCTTTCCACCACGTCCTCCCCCGCCTGCCGAAGATCGGTCCGGCGGAACAGAGCCATCCGCTCCAGCCCGTCCACCCCGTAGGCATGGACCGCCGGCAGGCCGTCGCCGCCCATGACGGAGGCGGCGCGGAACCACTCCAGCCGGTCCACCAGATCGGCCCGCAGCAGCGAGGCCGCCAGCGTGGCCCCGCCCTCCACCAACACGCGGGTCAGCCCACGGCGGGCCAGAACGGCGCTCGCCTCGACCAGATCCGGCAGACCGGCGGCATCGGCGGAAACGCGGATCACATCGACCCCGCAGTCCTCGAATACGGCCAGACGGTCGGCGTCCGCATCCTCCCGCGTGACGATCCAGGTCGGCACGGTCCGCGCCCCGGCGACCAGCTTCCCGGTCAACGGCAGGCGCAAACGGCTGTCCACCACGATGCGCACGGGCGAGCGGTGGCCCAGCCCCGGCAGACGGCAGGTGAGTTCCGGGTCGTCGGCCAGCGCGGTGCGGATGCCGACCATGATCGCGTCGTGGGTGGCGCGCAGCCGGTGCCCCCACGCCCGCGCCGTCGGCCCGGTGATCCATTGCGACTGGCCAGTGTGGGTGGCGATGCGCCCGTCCAGCGTGGTGGCGGCCTTCAAAGTATAGAGTGGGCGCCGGTCCTGGATGCGCCGGAAAAAGCCCTCGTTGAGCGTCCAGGCTTCATCCTCGCAGACGCCCGTTTCGACCGCGATCCCCGTGGCGCGCAGACGTTCCAGCCCGCCGCCGGCCACCCGCGGGTCGGGATCGCCGCAGGCCACCACCACCCGCGCCACCCCGGCCTCGACCAGGGCCAGCGCGCAGGGCGGCGTCTTTCCATAGTGATTGCAGGGCTCCAGCGTCACATAGGCGGTTGCCCCGCGCGCGGCACCGCCGGCACGGGCCAGGGCTTCCGTCTCAGCGTGGGGGCGCCCGCCCGGCTGGGTCCAGCCACGCCCGACCACCAGCCCGTCGCGCACGATGACGCAACCCACCGCCGGGTTCGGCCATGTGTTGCCGAGTCCCCGCGCCGCCAGCGCCAGCGCGGCCCGCATGTGGCGCAGGTCGTCGGGATGGGTGGCTTGGTTCGCCATGGGCGCCGCCCGCCCTCCTCACCCGTTCTGGGGTTCGGGGGCGAGCTGCTCGACGAACTCGTTGAAGTCCGACGCCTCGCGGAAGTCCTTGTAGACCGAGGCGTAGCGGATGTAGGCGACCTGATCGAGCGTCTGGAGCGCCACCATGATCATCTCGCCGATCTGCTTCGACGGGATCTCGCTCTCGCCGGAGGACTCCAACTGGCGCACCAGGCTGTTCACCACCCGGTCGATGCGGTCGGCGTCGATCGGGCGCTTGCGCAGAGCGATGCGCATGGAGCGCAGGAGCTTTTCACGGTCGAAAGGCTCCCGCTGGCCGCTGCTCTTCACCACCGTCAGCTCACGGAGCTGGACGCGCTCGAAGGTGGTGAAGCGCGCGCTGCAACTGGGGCAGAAGCGCCGCCTGCGGATCGCCGAGTTGTCCTCGGTCGGTCGCGAGTCCTTGACCTGGGTATCCTCGTGTCCGCAGAACGGGCAGCGCATGTCCGGCTTTTCCCCTTTAGTCGGTCTTGATGATTACAGAGTCGGGTAGATGGGGAAGCGGCGGCACAGCTCGCGCACCTCTTCCCGCACCTTCGCCTCGACCGCCGCGTTGTCGCCGGAGTTGCTGGCGGCCAGACCGTCCAGGGTCTCCACGATCAGTCGGCCCACCTGCTCGAACTCGGCCACGCCGAAGCCGCGGGTGGTGGCCGCCGGGCTGCCCAGACGGACGCCGGAGGTGACCATCGGCTTCTGCGGATCGAAGGGAACGCCGTTCTTGTTGCAGGTCATGCCGGCGTGCTCCAGGCTCGCCTCGGCGGCCTTGCCGGTCAGGTTCTTCGGGCGAAGGTCCACCAGCACGATGTGGCTGTCGGTGCCGCCGGACACGATGTCCAGGCCGCCGTCGATCAGCACCTTCGACAGGGCGCGGGCGTTGTCCAGAACGCTCTTGGCGTAGGTCTTGAACTCCGGACGCAGCGCCTCGGCGAAGGCCACCGCCTTGGCGGCGATGACGTGCATCAGCGGGCCGCCCTGCAGGCCGGGGAAGACCGCCGAGTTGATCTTCTTGGCGATCTCCTCGCTGTTGGTCAGCACCATGCCGCCGCGCGGGCCGCGCAGAGTCTTGTGGGTGGTGGTGGTGACCACGTCGGCGTAGGGGAACGGGTTCGGATAGACGCCGCCGGCGATCAGGCCGGCGTAGTGGGCGATGTCCACCATGAACCAGGCGCCGACCTCGTCCGCGATGGCGCGGAAGCGCTGGTAATCCAGGACACGCGGATAGGCGGAGCCGCCGGCGATGATCAGCTTCGGCTTGTGCTCGCGGGCCAGACGCTCGACCTCGTCGAAGTCGATCAGGTGGTCGTCGCGGCGCACGCCGTACTGCACGGCCTTGAACCACTTGCCCGACAGGTTCGGGGCGGCGCCATGGGTCAGGTGGCCGCCCGCCGCCAACGACATGCCGAGGATGCAGTCGCCCGGCTGGAGGAGGGCCAGATTAACCGCCTGGTTGGCCTGCGAACCGGAGTTCGGCTGGACGTTGGCGAAACTGCAGCCGAACAGCTTGCAGGCGCGCTCGATCGCCAGCGTCTCGGCCACGTCCACATATTCACAACCGCCGTAGTAACGCTTCCCCGGATAGCCCTCGGCATACTTGTTGGTCATGACCGAGCCCTGCGCCTCCAGCACCGCCTGGGAGACGATGTTCTCGGACGCGATCAGCTCGATCTGCTCCTGCTGGCGGACCAGCTCGTCGCGCACCGCGCGGGCCAGTTCGGGATCGGTCTCGGCGAGCGAGGCGGCGAAGAAGCGGCCGATCTCGGCGCGGGGGTCGGCGTTGGTGACGGTCATGGCGGGCAGGTCCTTGGTTCAAAAATCAGTCGCAGGCCGGGTGAAGGGCCGTCTCATCCCATCTTGGCGATTCGCCGGCTGTGCCGCTCACCGCCCTCGAAACCGGTCGTCAGGAAGGCGTCCACGCAATCCTTCGCGATCTCCGCGCCGATGATGCGGGCGCCCAAGGCCACCACGTTCGCGTCGTTGTGCTGGCGCGCGAGGCGGGCCGTCGTCACGTCGTGCACCAGGGCCGCACGGATGCCCGGATGCCGGTTCGCGGCGATGCTGATGCCGATGCCGCTGCCGCAGATCAGAACACCGCGCTCCGCCCGCCCATCGCCGATGGCGGCGGCCAGGGCCGCGGCGAAGTCCGGATAGTCCACCGATTCCGGGCCGTTGCAGCCGAGATCCAGCACCTCGTGGCCGTTGCCGGCCAGCCAGGAGGCGATCTGGGCCTTCATTTTGTAGCCCGCGTGGTCGGACGCGATCGCGATGGTGGTCATGAAAGAAAAACTCCGTGCACGAATACGAACGGCGCCGGCCCGAGGGGGACACCCGGCGGAGACGGCGGCACGGCGCGCACGCTACCAGATATCGCCCCGAACCGCCAGAAGGACACAACGCACGGGGGCTCTGCACCAAACACAGGATCTCACGCCATGGCGTGGGCGACGAAATCGGCCTGCGGGTCGCGCCCGGGATCGCTATGGGGAACAAATGTTCCGCTATTTCCCGCCGTCGTTGACGGCAAGGGGCAGTAAGCAGGCCGTCCGATTCGGTGTCGCACCACGAATCGGTCAGTTGCGATGCCCGATTCCCATGGTCTCGCCTAGCTCCCCTGCACTAGACGGTGCCTAAAGCTGGGGCAGTGCAGCCGCAGCGTGGCCTTTTCCTGGGGCATCTGATTTGCTGCAACTTGTAACGTCATGCAATTTCCAAATAACTTAATTCCATTCCACTCGAAATTATATTGACACTCAAATCACGCTGTGCAACTTGGTTGCTAGGGACAAAATGAAAAATCAGGACTTAAGGCAATGAGTGACCAGCTTCGCGCCGATGTGCCCGACAACGAGCTTCTGCGGATGACCGCTGACATCGTCTCCGCATATGTCAGCAAGAACGTTCTGCCGGCGCAGCAGATTCCTGAGGTGATCAACACGGTCTACTCGTCGCTGACGGGGTTGAACACACAACCCCGCGAAGTTCCTTCGGAACCGCTGAAGCCCGCCGTACCGATCCGCAAGTCGGTGACGCCCGAATACATCGTCTGCCTGGAAGACGGCAAGAAGCTGAAGATGCTGAAGCGCCATCTGCGCTCCACCTACAACATGTCGCCGGACGAATACCGGGCGCGCTGGGGCCTGCCGCCCGATTACCCGATGGTCGCGCCGAACTACGCCGCGCAGCGGTCCGAGTTCGCGAAGCGAATCGGCCTCGGCCGCAGCTCTGGCCGCCAGACCCGCCGCAAGGCCGGCTGAGCGCCTGCACCGTCCTGAATAAGTCAGGGCCGGCCTCCCGCAAGGAAGGCCGGCCCTGATTCATTTCACGGTGCCTTTTCGGGCAAGCCCGCGCCGGGCATCAACCACAGTTGCGGCCGGACAGGCGGCAATTGAATCGCTCCACATTACGGGTGAGTTCCTGCCCGGTGCTGGTGTTCTCCTCGTTCAGGCAGCGCAGATAGTCCATCGTCTTATCCACATACTCCTTCACCTCGAACTGGCAGGAGGCCATCTTGTCCGCGCTGACGAAGGTTGTGGTGTCGCTCATGCAGAGCGGAACGCCCGGCTTCGTGCAGATGATGGTAGTCTCCGCCCGCACCGCCGGGCTTTGCAGCGCCGCGGCCAGCACCAGCAGCGTGGCTGCCGGCTTCAGGGTCCTTCTCAACAGCACGGGCATTCTCCGCAAGACCGTCGCGCAACGCATGCGATCGTCTCCCTCCGCATTCGGTCAGGACCGCCGCTCCCGGAGAGCGTTGCGGTCCGTTCGTTCGTGGATCGGGTTCTACAGGCGTTACATCCGATGCACCAGTGCCCATGGCGTGGCATAGGTCTAGAGTCGGAAGGGAGCAGTTCGCTCCGGGACCGGTCCCGCAGGCCCGGCACCGGGATGTCAGTGCTCACCATCAGCAGAAGCCAAGACTAGCCGCGCCCCCCGCCCCGCCGGGAGGGCGCGCTTCTTGGCGTCCGTTCCCGCGGGGGCGCCTCAGCGCTTGCCCGCGTCGCGCTTCATAACGAACTGAAGCTTGCTGATCGCGGTCCGTTTCAGCAATTCCAGGCTGCCGGTGGCCGGCCCGACGACCGAAACCTCCGTCGCGGTGACGGGGTCGATGGCCATCACCTTCAAATAACTGCCGACCCGCTGAAACTCGAACAGCACCTCGCCGCCACCACCACCGCCGCCATTGCCGGCCGGCTGCCCTCTTCCGGGTGCCCGATTGCCCACCATCGCATTATCTCCATCGCCGGCCTTCGCCGGACCAGTCACCACCTTAGCACAGCACGACCGTACCGGAACCCCGCCTGCCGCGTCCTGTTGTTGGCGGACCAAGAACTCAGCAAGGGAGTACAGGAACCATGGCTGCCAAGACCATGCAGGATTTGCTGATCGAAGAACTCCGCGACATCTACCACGCCGAGAAGCAGCTCACCAAGGCCTTGCCGAAGCTGGCCAAGGCGGCCCATTCCGAAAAGCTCCGCACCGCCTTCGAGACCCATCTGGAGGAGACCCGCGGCCAGATCGAACGGCTGGAGCAGGTGTTCGAGGAGCTGGACACCCGCACCCGCGGCAAGCATTGCGACGCGATGGAAGGGCTGATCAGCGAGGCGCGCGAGATCATGGAGATGGGCCTCGCCCCCGAGGTGCAGGATGCGGCCCTGATCGCCGCCGCCCAGAAGGTGGAGCATTACGAGATCGCCAGCTATGGCACCGTCCACGCCTACGCCAGCGCCTGCGGCCTGACAAAGGTGGCTGAGTTGCTGGAGCAGACCCTGAACGAGGAGAAGGAGACCGACAAGAAGCTGAACATGCTCGCCATCAACGACGTGAACAAGAAGGCAATGCAGGCCGGCGGACAAAAGGCCGCCTGAGTCCGCCGAAGCGGATCATAGGCCGGGTCTCTTGTTACAGCGGGCGCCGTTGAACGCGGACGGGTGATCCCCTACAATCGGCATCATCCAATCGATTTTTCCGGTGCCCGCCTATGCGCAGGGTCGCAAGCATCCTCGGTGCCCTTCTGATCGCCGCCACCGCCGCCCTCTCCGGCACGGTGGCGTGGGCGGCGGAGGGGCCGACCGCTCTGCCGCCCTCGGTCCGCATCAAGCCGGTGATGGTCCCGATCGTCACCCGCGGGCAGGTGGAACGCTACACGCAGATCGAAGTGATGCTGGAGGTGGCGAACGCCACCCGGCTGGGCGAGGTCCAGGTCGCCATCCCGCGCCTGCACGACGCCACTCTGCGCGCGGTCTATCTGGGCATCCAGGAGGGGTGGATCGTTCGCGGCAACATCGCCAACATGCCCGCCCTGCGCCGCAAGATCGACGAGGAAAGCGTGAAGCTGTTCGGCAAGGACGTCGTCAGCCGCATCCTCATCACCCCCCTGTCCCGCCAGTCCTCCTTTCCCTGACCTCCTTATCCCTGGCGCTCCCACCTTCCGACGGTTGCCTCCCCGCGCGCTTCGCGGCAGCATGGCCGTGTGACCGGTGAGGAAGATCGAGAATGGCCGTGGTCTATGTGGCGCGCAGTGCCGCGCTGACGAAATGGGCGTCCGACGTCGGACAGGGAAAGCACATCTTCAAGCTGGGCGTGGCCGCGGACAAGGACGCCGCGAAGGCCGCGATCGAGGCCGGATGGGCGGGCGAAGGCGACTGGCGCCTGATCCACAGCCAGGACGTGCCGGACCTTGAGGAGGAGGCGGTGATCGAGCGGCTGATGCGCAAGGAAAAAGTGATCGACCCCACCTACTACCCGAAGCTGAAGGGAGCCTCCGGCGTTTTCCGCGTGACGCTGACCAATGTGCAGAACAGCCTGCTGGTCGCCCAGGCGATGTCCGCCGACGAGCCACTGACCGATATCAAGGTGAAGCCGAAGGACATCGGGGAATACATGATCCGCAACGCCCTTCCCTCCGCGTCATGAGCGACGCTCCGCCTCTCTTCACCATCGGTTACGAAGGCGCGTCCTTCGATTCCGTTCTCGGCGCGCTGAAGGTGCGGGGCGTCGGCGTGCTGCTGGACGTGCGCGAGTTGCCGCTGTCCCGCCGCGCCGGCTTTTCCAAGAGGCCGCTGTCCGCCGGGCTGGAAGAGGCGGGGATCGGCTACGTCCATCTGAAGGGACTTGGCACGCCCAAGGAAGGCCGCGTCGCCGCCCACCAAGGCGACCTGGACCGCTTCTGGTCCATCGTCGAGGACAAGATGCGGACCCCGGAGGCGGAGCACGACCTGAACCGCGCCGCCGCTCTGGCGCGGGAACGCCCGGCCTGCCTGCTCTGCTTCGAGGCGTCGCCGCACGTCTGCCACCGGCTCCGCGTCGGCGAGCTTCTCCACGACCGCTTCGGCTTCACGGTGGAGCATCTGACTCCCGCCGACCTCTCCTTCTAAGGTTTCCCATGCAATCCCGCTGGTACCGCTTCGCCGACCTGTCCGCCGGCACGCTCCACGACATGCTCCTCCTTCGCCAGAGCGTGCTGGTGGTGGAGCAGGCGTCCCCCTTCCCCGACCTGGACGGGCGCGACCCGGTGGCGCTGCATCTGGCGCTCCATGACGGTGATGCCCCAACGCCTGTCGGTTACGCCCGCGTCTTCGGGGCCGACACGGAGACCGGGGCCACGTCCTTCGGGCGGCTGGCCGTCGCCCCGGCGTGGCGCGGCAAGGCGCTGGGCCGCCGGCTGGTCGCCGAATGCCTGGACCGGCTGGCCCGGGACTGGCCGGACCACGACGTGCAGATCAGCGCACAGCTTTATCTGGAAACCTTCTACGGCAGCTTCGGCTTCCGGCGCGTCAGCGACGTCTATGACGATGTCGGAATCGACCACATCGACATGCGGCTGAGCCGATAGACTGGTAGCGATTCACCACGGAGACACGGAGACACAGAGTAAACCTCTCTCTGTGTCTCCGTGTCTCTGTGGTGAATATATTTACTTTCTTGCCGCAGCCAGAATGTCTCCGGCTTCCTTGCGGATGATGTTCAGGTGCTTCAGCAGGATCGCCAGCGACTGATCGTAGTTGAACGCCTCCTCCGACTCGTCGGGGATGTCGGTGTCGTCGGCGGCGACCGACACCTTGGCCTTCTTCTTCACCGTCGCGAAATACTCGCTGCCGGTCTTCTCGAAGGCCTTGATCGCCTTCTGCAAGGCGTCCGCATCGTTGGCCCGCGTGGCCGCGTCCAGCGCCTTCGTCGCCTTTTCCAGTCCACTCGACGCCCGGAAGGCAAGCAGGAAGCCTTCGGCGGGCTTCTTCTTGCCGGTCAGGGCCTCGAACATCTTCTTGGCCGCCGTCCAGTCGGCGAAGAAGGTGGTCGCGGGCATCTCCTTGCCTGCGCTGGCCTTCTCCAATTTCTTCAGGGCGGTTTGGCTTTCCAATTGGGCCATCTGCTCGACGTTCATCGCACCGCCCAGCATGTCCGCCGCCACCTCGACGGCGCCCTCGTTCTTCGCCTTCTGCGCCTTCACGATCACCGCGCTGAGCTTCGCGCGGAAGATCTTGGTCGCCTGGAGCAGGTCGGCCAGCGCCTCGCGCAGCGCCTTGGCGTCCCCGGCCTTGTAGGCCTTGTCCCAGGCCGCGGCGGCTTTCTCCACGTCACCGGACTTCTTCACGACCGCGACGGCCTCGGCGGAGTTCGGAATCTTCTTCGCCTCGGCTTCGCATTTCGCCTTGTGTTTCTTGAACTCGGCGGCGGCGACGAACGGCATGATGGGGTCTCCGGGATGGCTTCTGCAACCGCTTGGCTGCATCAAGCGGTTGCGGAAGACTAGGCGCTGTCGCGCATCCGTCAACGCGGACCCGGTTCAAAATGGAAGATGCGGCCCCGCCCTACCCAGCAACCATCGCCTGAAGAGTTTCCAGCCGGTCGGCTTCCGCCGCCGGCTTGTCCCAGCGGATGCGGTGGACGCGCGGAAAGCGCATCGCCAGACCGCTCTTGTGTCGGTTCGATGGGTGCACACTGTCGAAGGCGACCTCCAGCACGAGCCCCGGTTCGACCTCCCGCACCGGGCCGTAGCGGCGGGTGGTGCGGTTGCGCACCCAGCGGTCGAGTTCCACAAGCTCCGCGTCGGTGAAGCCGAAATAGGCCTTGCCGACCGGCACCAGTTCCTCCCCGCGCCAGACGCCGAAGGTGAAGTCCGAATAATAGCTGGACCGCTTGCCGTGCCCGCGTTGGGCGTACATCAGCACGGTGTCGAGCGTCAGCGCGCCCCGCTTCCACTTGAACCACGGCCCCTTGGGACGCCCGGCGACATAGGTGCTGTCGCGCCGCTTCAGCATCAGCCCTTCGATGCTGTTCTCCCGGCTGCCCTCGCGCAGCGCTTTCAGCGAGTCCCAGCCGTCGAACGACACCAGCGGCGACAAATCCATCCGGCGGGGCCGCACCGCGTCGTACCAGCGCTCCAGCCGGGCGCGGCGTTCGGTGAAGGGCAGACCGCGCAAGTCTTCCTCCCCGTCGAACAGGATGTCGTAGAGCCGCACCCAGGCGGGAAATTCCTTGAGCATCGCCGCCGTGACCGTCTTGCGGTTCAGCCGCTGCTGAAGGTCGTTGAAGGGTGCCACCGCCCCCTCGTCGCGGGCGACCAGCAATTCCCCGTCCAAAACGGCATCGAACGTCATGTGATCGGCGATGTCCGGAAAGGCACCGGACACGTCGTCGCCGGTGCGGCTGTAGATCCGCCGCTCGCCGCCGCGGGCCGCCAACTGCACGCGGATGCCGTCCCACTTCCATTCCGCGCTGTAATCGGCGGGGGACAGGGCGGCCATGTCCTCCTCTTCCAGCGGGTGGGAGAGCATCAGCGGGCGGAAGCCGGCGCCCTTCCCCGCCGCCGGCCGGTCGGACTTCCCTTCCAGCCAGGCGAACAGATCCGCGTAAGGCGGGGTCAGCCCGTGCCAGCACTCCTCCAGATCGCCGAGATCGACCTTCCCCCACTCCGCCAGCGCCGTCTTGGCGAGCCGCGCCGACACACCCACCCGCAGACTGCCGGTGATGAGCTTCAGCAGCGCGAAACGGCCCGAGGAGTCCAGCGTGTCCAGCCAGCCTTCCACCAGCCCCATCACCTGCCCGCGCCTGGCCGCGCGCAGCGTCTCCACCACCTCGGTCATGGAGGGCGGCAGGCTGTTCGACCGCTCCGGACGCTCCGGCCAGATCAGGGCCACCGTTTCGGCGAGGTCCCCCACATAATCATAGGACAGGGCGAACAGCTCCGGATCGACGCGGGTGGCGACCAGTTGCCGGATCGCCGCCGGCTTGGCCTCGTGGAAGACCAGCGTCTCCGTCAGGGCCGCCAGCGCCCAGCCACGGTCAGGGTCCGGCGTGGTGGCGAAGAAATCGGCCAGCAGGCGAATCTTTCCGTTGCGCGCGGGCATGAAGACCAGCCCGTCGATCAGCGAGGAAAAGTTCTTCACGCCCCCTCCTCGTCCTCGAAGCCGACCAGGGCCAGGGCGCGGGCACGGATGCCGCGTTGGGTCGCGTGGTGGACCAGCGCCTCCTCCCGGCCATGGGTCACCCAGACCTCCGGCGCGGCGACCTCCTCCAGCGTTTGCGTCAGCTCGTCCCAGTCCGCGTGGTCGGAGATCACCAGGGGGAGTTCCACATCGCGCTGGCGCGCCCGCTGCCGCACCCGCATCCAGCCGGAGGCCATCGCCACCACCGGGTCGGTCAGACGCCGCGCCCAGCGGTCGGCCACGGCGCCCGGCGGGGCCAGCACCAGGGCGCCCTTCAACTCCTCCTTCGCCGCGACGGTGGCCGGGCGAAGCTCACCCAGGGGAACGCCGAACCCCTCGTACAGTTTGCAGATCGGTTCCAGCGCGCCGTGCAGATAGATCGGGCGGTCGTAACCGGCGGCGCGCAGCAGGGAGATCACCCGCTGGCATTTCCCCAGCGCGTAGGCCCCGACCACATGGCTGCGCTCCGGAAAGATCGCCATGGAGTGCAGCAGCTTGTCGATCTCCCCCAGGTCCGGCGGGTGACGGAAGACCGGCAAACCGAAGGTGGCCTCGGTGATGAAGACGTCGCAGGGCACGGGCTCGAACGGGGTGCAGGTGCGGTCGAAACGTCGCTTGTAGTCGCCGGACACCACCACCCGCGTTCCGGCATGCTCCAGAATCACCTGGGCGCTGCCCAGCACATGGCCGGCGGGAGCCAGCCGCACCGTCACATCACCGATGCGGATCGCCTCGCCGTAGTCGAGCGCCTGCGTCGCGCCGCCCGCCCCTTCGCCCAGCCTCTGCCGCATGATGGCCAGCGTTCCGGCGGTGGCGAGCACATGGGAATGTCCGGGCCGGGCGTGGTCGGAGTGGCCGTGGGTGACGACCGCCCGCTCCACCGGACGCAGCGGATCGACGTGGAAGCCGCCGGGCTCCACGTATAGTCCTTCCGGGCACACCTTGATCCAACGTTCGGCGGGGGTTCGTGAGGCGGTCGATGCGGGCATGCCCTGCAATATAGGTCGTCCTCGCGAAAGGACAAAATTCCGATTCCTCCGGTTGCGCTCGCAGGCACCACGGCGCAGGATGCGGGCGAACGAGGGAGAAACCGACCATGCACGACCGCCTGTCCCCGACGCCCGAGGTCGCCGCCGCCCTGGCCGAGGGCCGGCCCGTCGTCGCCCTGGAATCCACCGTCATCTCCCACGGCATGCCCTATCCGAAGAACCTGGAGACGGCGAAGGCTCTTGAGGACGCGGTGCGGGCCGAAGGGGCGATCCCCGCCACCGTCGCGGTTCTGGACGGGCGCATCCGCGTCGGGCTGGACGGCGATGGGCTGGAGCGGCTCGCCAAGGGCGGCACGAGCGTCATGAAGCTGAGCCGCCGCGACCTGCCCGTCGCGCTGGCGACCGGGATTCCGGGAGCGACCACCGTCGCCGCCACGATGATCGCCGCGAGGCTGGCCGGGATCGCCGTCTTCGCCACCGGAGGCCTGGGCGGGGTGCATCGCGGCGCGGAAACCAGTTTCGATGTTTCGGCGGATCTGGACGAACTGGCCCGCACCAGCGTTTGCGTCGTCTGTGCAGGTGCGAAGTCGATTCTCGACCTGCCCAAGACGCTGGAGGTGTTGGAGACCCGCGGCGTTCCCGTTTTGGGCCTGGGCACGGACTCGTTTCCGGCCTTCTACAGCCGCAACTCTGGTCTGCCCGTCTCTCATCGCTGTGACAACGTGCACGAGGTCGCGGCCATTCTGCGGGCCAAATGGGACCTTGGGCTGGAGGGGGGCGTGGTCCTCGCCAACCCCATTCCGGAGGCCGACGCGCTGGACGGCGCGGCCATGGAACAGGCCATCGCGCAGGCGCTAAAGGATGCGGAAGAGCATGGAATCACGGGGAAATCCGTCACGCCTTTTCTGCTGGCGGCGCTGGAGCGGATCACCGGCGGGCGCAGTCTGGCGGCGAACATGGCGCTGATCCGCAACAACGCCGTGACTGCGGCGCGGCTGGCCGTGGCCTACGCCGCGTTGACGGCGTAGGTTGGTCATAGGCCGATAAGCATAAGTGGTAAGCCATTCGTGACATCTGGGTTTAAGACGCCGTTAACCGACGCCGGGTGAATCTGCCCTCGTTCTTCAGCGGAGGTTTCTATGCGTGCGCCCAGCCCGTCGAACCTGGTTTCCCGGATGATCGCCATGGCCGCCCAGCCCGACGAGGGCATCGGCGAACCCGACAACCGCCCGGCTGCGCGGGTGAAGAAGATCGTCTGGGCCTCCCAGGCGGCGAAACTGCGCGGGTCCCTCTCCTCCCGCCTCGTTCATGAGATCGAATGCGCGGTGTCCGCCGATCTGGACAGCATGGAGCTGCCGGAAGTGTTCTTCACCTCCGTCGAGTTCGCCGGCCGGGTCATCACCTGCGATCTGGACGCCTCGGGCACCGCGTCGATCTTCGGCCTGATCGACGTCGGCGATTATGACGAGCTGGTGGAAGAGGCGGGCGACGACGCCCTGTTCGGGGTCGATTGGGACGGCGTCTACGTCACCCCGGCGCGCACCCGCCACTGATCCTTTTCAGTTTTTCTCGAACAAACGCGGGGACCGGACGCACGCCGGTCCCCGCTTTGTTTTGACTGTTACCCTCAGCCCAGCGTACGGGCGAGGATGACATCCAGCTTCTTCAGCATCTCCGGATCGCGCTTGTCCGGCGCGGTCATGATCGCGTTGTCGAGCGCGGTGTGGCAGCCCTGGCCGCACAGCCCGTCACGAACCTGAATCTTCGGGGCGAGCGCCTTGACCAGCGACCGGGCCTTGCCGGCGTTGGCGATCACCACCCGGATCACGGCGTCCACGGTGACGTGGTCATGCTCCGGGTGCCAGCAGTCGAAATCGGTGACCATGGCGACGGTCGCGTAGCACATCTCCGCCTCGCGGGCGAGCTTGGCCTCCGGCATGTTGGTCATGCCGATCACGTCGCAGCCCCAGCTCCGGTACAGCTCGGATTCGGCCTTGGTCGAGAATTGCGGGCCTTCCATGACCATGTAGGTGCCGCGGCGCTGGTGCGGGATGTCGAGTTCCGCCAGCGATTCCTCGATCAGGTCGCCCAACCGCCCGCAGACCGGATGACCCAGCGCCACATGCGCCACCAGACCGGTTCCGAAGAAGCTCTTGGCACGGGCGAAGGTGCGGTCGATGAACTGGTCGATCACCACGAAGGTGCCCGGCGGCAGATGCTCCTTCAGGGAGCCGACGGCGGACACCGACAGGATCTCGGTCACGCCCAGCGCCTTCAGGGCGAAGATGTTGGCGCGGAAATTCAGTTCGGACGGCGGGATGCGGTGGCCGCGGCCGTGGCGCGGCAGGAAGACCAGCTTCTGCCCGTTCAACTCTCCGGTCAGCAACTCGTCCGACGGGTCGCCGAAGGGGGTTTCCACCTTCACCCAGCGCTGGTTCTCCAGACCGTCGATGTCGTAGACGCCGCTGCCCCCGATCACGCCGAGCACCGGCGCGGACCCGGTTTCCGCCATAGTCATATGCCTCCGTCAATGGGTGGGCGCAGTATTCCGCCCCAGCCCCGCAAAGGCAACGATGACGGCGGCAACGCCTACAGCGTGCGGAGAAGCACCACGACCAGCGTCAGGTAGACGGCGGCCTTCGCCGCGGTGCTGAGGCGGGCGACGCTCCACAACGCGACGCCGGGGCGGCGGAACAGCGCGACCAGCGCCATTCCCGCCGCGAAGCCCCCCAGATGAGCGGCCCAAGCCACGTCCGCCAACCCGGACTCCGGTCCCGGCGGCATCAGCGTCATCGCGACGTTGACCGCCAGAAAGCTGCCCACCACGAAGGAGGCCGGAACGCGCGGCCCCGGTGACACGCCCAGCGTCGCCTGCGGGTGCAGCAGCAGATAGGCCCCCATCACCCCGCAGATCGCGCCGCTCGCCCCGACCAGCGGCGCCATGGGATCGATGGCGAGCGCGCCCTCGACCACCGCCCCCACCGCCGCGCACAGCAGGAAGAACAGCAGGTAGCGCAGGCTGCCCATCGACAGTTCGACCGCACCGCCGAATGCCCAGAGCGCCAGCATGTTGCTGACAAGATGAACGATGTCGCTGTGGATCAGCACATGGCCGAACAGCCCGCGCCACACCGCCCAGGTCGGCAGCGGCCCGGCCGTCTCCACCGTTCCGAAGAAATAGGCGGGGACGAAGGCGAAGGGCTCTGGCGGCAGGCCCAGCACGAAGGCGAGCGTGCAGACCATGACGATGCCCTGGTTGACGTAGGGTATCCCTCTGGCGGGTATCCCTCTGGCCGCGCGCACCATGCCCCCTCACCGCCTGCCGGGGCGCCGTGCCCGGCCTTCATCCTCTTTCGATATGGGGGCTTTCCCTCCGATGACCAGCGCCCGAAAGCGGCGCCGGATGCGCCCGCGGCGCAGCGGTCCTACACCCCCCGGCCCGGTTGGTCGCGCAGCCGGACGGCTGGCACAGTTTTCCCCACGGAACGGCACACCGCAACGACGCAGGGGAGAAACGCTGATGCCCGAACAAACGGATACCGAACGGCCCGAATTCGCTTCACTGGAGGTCGCGCGGCAGGGCCGCGTCCTGTTGCTGACGATGAACGACCCGGCAACCCGCAACGCGCTCGGCAACGGCATGATGGCCCGCGGGCGGGAAGCGCTGGAGGAGGCCGCTCACGACACCGGCATCGGCGCCGTCGTGCTGACCGGCGCCGGGGGCGCCTTCAGTTCGGGCGGACACCTGACGCAACTCTACGACCATGCCGGCAAGTCCCGGTCGGAAAACCGCGAATCCATCGAGCGCTTCCACGGCTGGGTGCGCATCATGCGGGAATGCCCGAAGCCCATCGTCGCCGCGGTCGAAGGCCCGGCGGCGGGGGCCGGCTTCTCCCTGGCACTGGCCTGCGACCTGATCGTCGCGGCGGCGGACGCGCGGTTCCTGACCGCCTATGTCCGGGTCGGGCTGAACGCGGACGGCGGCGCCTCAATCTCCCTCGCCCGCGCCCTGCCCCCGCAGCTCTGCGCCGAACTGATGCTCGACGGCGGGCCGGTGGACCCGCAACGCCTGCAGCAGTTCGGCGTCGTCAATCGCATCGCCGAACCTGGTCGCGCACTGGACGACGCATTGCGCTGGGCGGCGACGCTGGCGGAAGGTCCGGCGGCGGCGATGGGACGCGCCAAGCGACTGATGGAACTGGCCTACGGCAACTTCGCCACCCAACTCGCCCGCGAAAGCGACCTGTTCGTGGAAGCCCTTCACCACCCGGAGGCCAGGGAAGGCATCACCGCTTTCTTCGAGAAGCGCCCGCCGGTCTTCCCGCGATGACGGCTCGGTTGAACAGGAGCGATTCCAATCAACTTTCCGGTTGACGCCGGAGCCGCATTCCTATGGATGTCACGCGCCGGTGGAGATTCTTCCATCCGGCAACCCGAGAGGAGGTGACGCGCTTGCGAGGTTTCCTGAAGTGGTTCAGACGCTTCTGGTTCCGGTTGAAGATCGAGTTCGAAGCCGGCTTCAACTGCAACCCGGATAGCTGAGAACCCAAAGGGGCGGGGCTGGGAAACCGGCCTCGCCACTCAGGAACCGGAAGGCGCGTCACCTCCTTGCCGGCCACGATAGCACACCGCCGCTCCCCGTCAAAGCGGGGCGGTGGAGCCGGTCAGTAATTCCACTCCCACTTGACGCCGACGCGGGTTTCGGAATCGGCGCCGACATCCGCCTGGGCCTTGATGTTCTTGGTGATGTCCACCTCGACCGTGGCTCGGCTCTGGTTCGCGCCGATGCCCTGCTCCACCCCGACATAGACCCGGTCGCTGACGTAGCGCCCGGCTTCCACCGCCCCGCCACGGCCATCCGCCCCGCTGGTGAATTCCAGCCGGTCGATCCCGAGACCGCGGCGCAAGTTGCCGATCAGGCCGGGGCCGCCGCCGCCGAAGCCGGCCAGGGTCGCCGCCGACTGGGCGAGCTGAACCGCTTCCACCGCCGACAGGTTGGCGACCGACTTTCCGAACAGAACGGCGGACAGGACCTCGTCCTGCGGCAGCCCTTGGGGAGAGGTCAGTTCCAGCTTCGGCTGGCTGGCCGTGCCGGTCACCAGAACCTGCGCGGTGACGTCGTTGGCCGTGGCTTCGGCCAGGAAATCCAGCCGCGGGTCGATGGTCGGACCGCCGTCGAACTCGACGATGCCGCGCTTGAAGGTGAAGGTCCTGGCGAGAAGGTCCAGTTCGCCCTTCAGCATGGACACCCGCCCGTTGACAAGAGGCTGGCTGGAGGTGCCGGTGACGGCGAGCTGCGCCGCGAACTCCGCCTCCAGCCCGCGCCCCCGGACGAAGATCTGGTTCTGCGCGCTCACCGTCAGGTCCAGGATCATCGCGAAAGCCGGTTCCGGTGCGGCGGGCTGCCCATTCGCGCCTTGACCGTCCTTCAGGCTGACCGGCTGCGCCTTGCGCCCCTTCCCGACCTCGACGACCTTCAAATCCACCACGTTCGGCGGGGTCTGGTTGGGGATCTGGATCTCCGCCCGTTCGATCCGCACGGGACCGGCCAGCCGCGGATTCAGGAAGCTGCCGGTCAGGGTCAGGTTGGTGCCGATGGTGACCGCCGCCAGATCGTTCTGCACCAGCCGCGCCCGGTCGGCCTGGATGGCGAGGTCGAGCTGCTGCTGCGGGTCCGCCGCGGCGGGGCGGATCACGCCGCGCGCGCTGATCTCGCCGCCGTTCGCGGTCCGCCCACGGAAGGTCTGGATGGTGAAGACGTCGCCGTCGCCGACGATGCGGGCGTCGATGTTGCTGATGATGGCGCCGCTCGCCCGGTTCTCGTAGCGTCCGTTGGCCAGAGTCACCGTGCCGCCCAGCCGGGGGGCGGCCACGGTTCCGTCGACGCTCACGTCCAGCCGCAGCGTGCCCCGCGCCCGGTCCCCGCTGGCCGCCAGCAGGTCGTTGGCGAGCGAGGCGTCGATGGCCCCCCGCAACGCCGCCTCCAGCCGCCCGCGCTCCGGCACGGAGAAGGCCAGCGTGTCGGGGTCCATCGCCAGCGGCGCGGCGGCGTTCAGCGTCAGCCGGCCCGTGTTGTTGCCGGTGGCCGCATCGCCGTCCACCGTCAGCCGGGCCTCCCGCCAGCGGGCGTTCACGGTGGCGTTCAGCCCCGGTATGCCGGCCTGGGTGGTCTGCTGCGCCTTCAGGTTGGCGACGCGGACGGTGGCATCCGCCTGCGGGCGCCGGACGGTGCCGCCGAGCGTCGCCTGCGCGTTCAGCGTGCCGTCGAGCCGAAGGGTCGGGTCGGCCAGCCGGGCCAGCGCCATCGGCACCCGGTCGAGCCGCAGTTCCCCCGACAGCCGCTCCCCGTTCAAACCGAGGTCGGCGGCGAGTTGGGCGTTGCCGCTGACCAGCCGCAGGCCGGACACCTCGTAACGCCGGTCCCCCAGCGCGATGGCCGCGGGCTGGGTCAGCCGGAAGGACTCGCCGCCGTAGCGCCCCTGGAGCCGGTCCAGCCGGATGCGGTTCAGCGTGCCGTTCCGCGTGAACTCCCCGGCCAGTTCCAGCCCCAGCGGGTCGCGCCCCGCCCCCGCGGCCTCCGCCCGGAAGGCGGCCTTGGCGAGCGAGCCGTCCACGTTGGCCGTCACGCGCGACAGGTCGTTGCCGGCGGCGGCCCCGTCCTGAAGTTCCAGCCGCGCCTTGCCGCTGGCGTTGCCCAGCGCATCGGTCACGTCCGCGTTGGCGGTCAGGCGGCGCGCGGCGAAGACCGGGCCGCCCTCGCCGTCCACGCGCAGGTTGCTGGCGTTGGCGGTCAGGCTGGCCGCCTGCTTGCCGTTCGGCGCGTCGAGCGCGACGGTGAAGCCCGCCGCCCCGTTCAGCGGCACACCCGCCAGCTCCGACAGGGCCTGGAGTTGCGGCAGGTTTCCATCCAGCTTGCCGGTCGCGGTCATCGCGTCCAGCGCCACGCGCACCGCCCCGGTGATCCGGTTGGGGCCGTTCGCCAGCGCGAGGTCGCTGATCCGCAGCGCCTGCCCCTCCAGCGCATAGGCGGCATCCGCCGTCAGACCGGCGCCGGCCAGTTCCGTGCGGGCCGAGAACCGGCCTTGCGGGGCGCCCGGCAGGTTCTGCGCCGTGGCGTTGAGCCGCGTCTCGCCGAAGCGGCGACCCTGCACGGCGAGGTTCCGGGCCTGCAACGCCGCCTCCGCCACCAGCGCGTCGAGCGGCCCCTTCGCCGTCGCGTCGAGCGTCAGGGCGCCGGCCATCTCCGTCCCGGCGGCGGTGCCCACGGGGGCGAGGTCTGCGATCTCCAGCCGGGTCCTGGCGTCCACGGCCCCGTCCACCAGGGCCGCCGCGCCGGTCAGCCGCCCGTTGCGCCCGTCCACCGTCAGGTCGGTGACCCGCATGGCACCGCCCGGCTCCATCACCGCCTGCGCGGCGAGGGTAACATCGCGGCCCAGCACGCCGTCGGCGGGGGTTCCGGTCTCCAGACCGCGCAGCGCGCCGCTGAGGCCCGCGGTCAGGGTGCCGTCCTCCTGCCGCCGCACCGGTCCGGCCAAGGCCAGCGACCCGGCCAGAGACTGACCGGCGAGACCGGACAGGCGCGACAGGTCGTCGGCGTTCAGTGAAACCGCCACATCGGCGGTCCGGCCCCAGCCACTCACGCCGCCCTGCGCCCCGGCGCTGGCCGCCGCGGTGGTCAGCGTCACTCCTTCGATGCCCACGTCGCCTGTGTCGGCGTTGAGCAGCGCGCGCCCGTCCAGCCGCACCTCGGGTCCGACGATGGGAACCAGGGCGGCAGCCAGGGCCGGATCGTCGGCGGCGAGGTCGCGGATCAGCCCCTCCACTGCCACCGTCAGCGCGTCCAGCGTGCCCCGGGCGGTGCCGGACACGATGCCCTCCCTCCAGGAGATGCCTGGGGCGAGGCCGCGCAGCGTGGAGTCCGGCCCCGCCTGCACCTCGTAGCGCAGGTCCAGGCTTCGGCGGTCGGCCCCGACGCGCCCGGACAGGCTGGCGGTCGCGGCGGCGGTCTCGACGGCCACCGGCTGCAAGGTCAGGGCGCCGTCCGGTGCCACGACCACGGTCCCCTTCAGCGCCGGCTGCGGCCCGGCCAGCGGCGCGACGTCGGGAGCGAGCAGCGCCGCGACGTCGCCGGTCGCCGCGATGGTGACGGCATGGCCTTCCGGCACCGCTTGCACGGTGGCGTCGGCGGACAGGCGCGCGGCGTTCTCCGCCGCGGCGGTGAAGGTGCCCTTCCAGTCGTCCAGCGATCCCTGCCCGTCCAGCGAAGCGCTGACCGGCGGCAAGCCGGGAATGTTCAGCGTCGTGGCGATCAGCCCGCCCGCCGGCTCCGACGCCTTCAGGTTCAGATCGAGCCGCTTGTCGTCGGGGTTGAAGACGACGTCGAGCGCCACCGTTCCCGGCTGCTCGCCCAGACGATCCACGTTCAGATGCGCTTCGAGCGAGGAGCCGCCGGAGGCGAGGTCCAGCGACCCGTCGATCTTCAGCCGTGCCTCCTGCCCGAGAAGCGGTTCCGCCAAGCGCAACTCACCGATGGCCAGCTTGTCCACGGCGACCCCGACCGGCAGGCTGGGCAGCAGGGAGGCCGGCCCCTGGTCGGGCGGCGGCGAATGCGGCTCCGCCGCGGGCAGAGGCGCGCGCTCCACGATGACCCGCTGCGCCTCGATCGCGTCGGCCTTGGCCCGACCGGTCAGCAGCGCGGTCGGGGCGAGGTTGACGCGCAATTCCTCAAGCCGAAGCCAGACGCCCTCGCGGTCGGCGACCGTGACGTCCGAGATCGTGAAGTTGACGGGGACCGCACCGCCGATGGTGCCGATCCTCACCTGAAGATCGGGGCCGCTGACCGCCTTCTCGATGGTCTGGGCGATCCAGCGCCGGACCGCGTTGGCCGGTCCCCAGCCGCCCCCCTCGGTGTCCGCCGCGCGGGCGGCCTCCGTCAGGACCGCCCCGGTCAGGGTGGCGATAGCCAGTAGAACGACGATCAGACGACGCAGAGCCGACACCATGCACCCCGTTGCGGCACTCCCCGAATGGTATAACGGGAAGGAGCAAGGGCGATCCCGGTTCAAGCGGCAAAAATGCGACCTGGAACGGAGTCACCGGTTGAGAGGACGGATCAGAAGGCCTGACCCAGACTCAGATAGAGCTGCCACTTCGCGTCTCCAGAGTCCGCGTTCAGCGGGAAGGCGACGTCCGCCCGCAGCGGCCCGAAATCGGTGTAGTAGCGCGCCCCGATTCCCGCCCCGACCTTCAGCGGCTCCTTGAAGTCCGGAAAGGCGCTGTCGAAGACGGTGCCGGCATCGACGAAAGGCACGATGCCGATGGTCTCCGTCACCTTGATGCGCAGTTCCAGCCCCGCTTCGAACAGCGACCGCCCGCCGGTCGGATCGCCGTAGATGTCGCGCGGCCCCGCCTTCTGGAAGCCATAGCCGCGAACCGACCCGCCGCCGCCCGCGTAGAAGCGGTGGTCCGGCGGGATCTGGTCCAGCGACGCCCCCACGGTACTGCCGACGCCGATGCGCGCCGCCGCGACGTAGCGTCCGTCGTCCGCCAGATCACGATAAGCGGACGCGTTGATCTGGAAGCTCGTGAAGATCGAATCGGTGTCCCCGGTGTAGGGAAACCAGGGGGTGGCGAGCAGAGAGGCCCGATAGCCCCTGGACGGGTTCAGCAGATTGTCCGACCCGTCCCAGGCGATGCCCAGCGGGACGCCGATGAAGCCGGTCTGATACTCCCGCAGGTTGGAGCGGACCCGCCCGCGCTCCCCCGACACGCCGTAGGAGATCTTGAGCTGGTCGGTCACCTGCCGCTCCAGCGAGGCGGACAGCAGGGTGGCGACCCGGTCGTAGGCCGGCGGCTGTTCCGACGCGACCTGGAAATCCAGGATCAGCGACTGGCGCGGCGCCAGGAAGTCCGGCTTGCGGAAATTGGCGGACAGGCGGATGTCCGGCAGGTCCAGACTGCCGCGCGGTCCCTGCGCGGCGCCGTTGTCGCCGCCGATTCGCCCGATCTCCGCCCCCAGCCGCAACCGCTCCGCTCCGCCGAACAGGTTCCGGTGCCCCCAATAGGCCGACCCGCCCACCCCGTCCTCCGACGAGTAGAAGGCGCTGGCCCCGATGAAGCGGTGCAGCCGCTCGGCCAGCGTGACGTCCACCGGCGTGACGCCGCCCGGCCCCGGTTCCTGGGCCAGCCGCACCCGCACGGTGTCGAACACTTCGAGCTGGGCGATCTGCTGCCGCGCCCGGTCGATCTTGGCCGGGCTGTAGATGTCCCCCTGCTTCCAGGGCAGCCGCCCCCGGATCAGCCCCTCGTCCACGCTCGCCAGCCCGTCGATCCGGGTGTCGCCAAAAAACACCAGCGGGCCGGGATCGACCGTGTAGGTCACGTCCATGCCGCGGTCGTCATGGTCCACCACGACGCGCCGCTCGGCGACGGTGGCGAAGGGATGGCCGCGCTCGGTCATCCGGCGCAGCAGGGCGGACTGGGCGTCCACCACCTGCGGCGCCCGCGCCCGCTCCCCCACCGGCAGGCCGATGTCGCCGGGGGTCACATCCCCGCCCGGCAGGGGAGCGCCGTCGGTGGAGGCGATGGTGACGGTCCGGAAGCGGTAGGGGGGACCGGGCGTCACCGCCACCGTCACCCTGGCCGGCGTCTGGCTGGCGTCCACCCGGATGTCCAGCACCGCGTCGTAGTAACCGGCGGAGCGCAGAGCGGTCTGCAAACGGTCCCGGTCGTTGCCGGCCCGGCGTTCGAGTCCCAGCACCGACGGCGGCGGGTCGTCCTTCAGGCTGACCAGGGACGAACTGTCGCGCAGCAGGTCGCGCAGGCCGTCATCCTCCAGACCGGTGAACTCCACCTCGTAAGGGATCTGCGGGCCGGGAGCGTCAGGGGTCGGATCGTCCGGCGCGGCGTCTTCCACGGCGCCGTCCGGAACGGCATCCTGCGCGCGCGGCGGATCGCCCGGCGTGGCGGCGAGCACGCTGGAGAGGAGAATGACGGCGAGGCGGGAAGCGGAAGCGCGGCGGGTCATCACCGGACCATGTGGGATTCGTTGTTCCAGACGCCAATGATTCGGTCGCCGTGACGCAAGGAAATTCCGCATAGGCGCTTTGGGCGAGTTTCCACCACCTCACCGCTTGCGTTATGGAGCCGGATCATTATATTGCGTCGCAACAGTTTCCCCGGCAGAGCCCCCGATCCATCTCGGTGGGCCTTTTGTTGTGCGTGGCCTTGAGCCGCGGTGTCGGGGCGGCATTGCGCAACGGAAGCCCCAAAGCGGATTTAAGAGCCCCCGACACATGAATCTTCGTAACGTCGCCATCATCGCGCACGTTGACCACGGCAAGACGACCCTGGTCGATCAACTTCTCAAGCAAGCCGGTTCCTTTCGCGAGAACCAGCAGGTCGCCGAACGCGCCATGGACTCCAACGATCTGGAGCGCGAGCGCGGCATCACCATCCTCGCCAAGTGCACGTCGGTTCTGTGGAACGACCTGCGCATCAACATCGTGGACACCCCCGGCCACGCCGATTTCGGCGGCGAGGTCGAGCGCATCCTCACCATGGTGGACGGCGTCGTCCTGCTCTGCGACGCGGCGGAAGGCCCGCTGCCGCAGACCAAATTCGTGCTGGGCAAGGCGCTGAAGCTGGGCCTGCGCCCGATCGTGGTCATCAACAAGGTGGACCGTCCCGACGGCCGTCCGCACGAGGTGCACGACGAGGTGTTCGACCTGTTCGCTTCGCTCGACGCCTCGAACGAGCAGCTCGACTTCCCGACCCTGTTCGCCTCGGGCCGCAACGGCTGGGCGACCACGGACCTGGAGAACGGCGCCCGCGAGACGCTGACCCCGCTGTTCGAGCTGATCCGCGACCACGTTCCGGCCCCGAAGGTGGAGGAGAATCTGCCCTTCACCATGCTGGCGACCACGCTGGAGGCGAACCCGTATCTGGGCCGCATCCTGACCGGCCGCATCCAGACCGGCAGCGTCAAGGTCAACATGCCCATCAAGGCTCTGAGCCGTGACGGCAAGCTGATCGAAAACGCCCGCGTCAGCAAGGTTCTGGCCTTCCGCGGCCTGGAGCGCGTTCCGGTGGACGAGGCGCACGCCGGCGACATCGTCGCTCTGGCCGGCCTGACCACCACCACCGTGGCCGACACCATCTGCGCGCCGGAAGTGGCCGAGCCGCTGGCCGCCCAGCCGATCGACCCGCCCACCCTGGCGATGACCTTCTCGGTCAACGACAGCCCGCTGGCCGGCCGCGAGGGCGACAAGGTCACCAGCCGCATGATCCGCGACCGCCTGATGCGCGAAGCCGAAGGCAACGTGGCCCTGCGCGTCAGCGACACCGAGGGCGGCGACGCTTTCGAGGTGGCGGGCCGCGGAGAACTCCAGCTCGGCATCCTGATCGAGACGATGCGCCGCGAGGGCTACGAGCTGGCCATCAGCCGCCCGCGCGTGCTGTTCAAGACCGACCCGCTGAACGGCCAGCGCCTGGAGCCGATCGAGGAAGTCGTCGTCGACGTGGACGAGGAGTTCTCCGGCACCGTCGTGCAGAAGATGGCGGAGCGCAAGGCCGACCTCATCGAGATGCGTCCGTCGGGCGGCAACAAGACCCGCATCGTCTTCCACGCCCCCTCGCGCGGCTTGATCGGCTACCAGGGCGAGTTCCTGACCGACACGCGCGGCACCGGCATCATGAACCGGCTGTTCCACGGCTACGCCCCCTACAAGGGCACCATCGCCGGCCGGCGCACCGGCGTGCTGATCTCCAACGCCGACGGCACCGCGGTGGCCTACGCGCTGTGGAACCTGGAGGATCGCGGCCCGATGCTGATCGATCCGGGCGTGCCGGTCTATCAGGGCATGATCATCGGCGAGCACACCCGCGGCAATGACCTCGAGGTCAACGTCATCAAGGGCAAGCAGCTCACCAACATCCGCACCACCAGCAAGGACGAGGCGGTCCGCCTGACCCCGCCGATCCAGATGACGCTGGAGCGCGCCCTGTCCTACATCGGTGACGACGAGCTGGTGGAGGTGACTCCGAAGTCCATCCGCCTGCGCAAGCGCTACCTCGACCCGAACGAGCGCAAGCGCCACGCCCGCGCAGCCGAAGCGAGCTGAGGCTTCGGCACGGAGCGTTCATGGACATGCGGGAGGGCTTCGGCTCTCCCGTTTTCTTTTCAGGACCGGCATTCGCGGTTACCCTTTGGGAAAAGCATGCGGAGGGGTCATGTCGGGACGCGAACACCAGTACGGCACGACGGTCATCTGGACGGGGAACCAGGGCACCGGAACCTCGGGCTACAAGACCTACAGCCGCGACCACGAGATCGCCGTGGCCGGCAAGCCGCCGATTCCCGGCTCCTCCGACCCGGCCTTCCGCGGCGATTCCGCCCGCTACAACCCCGAAGACATGCTCGTGGCTTCGCTCTCGGCCTGCCACATGCTGTGGTATCTGCATCTGTGCGCCACGAACGGCGTCACCGTGACCGCCTACAGCGACTCCGCATCCGGCACCATGGCGGAGGACTCCAGCGGCGGCGGACGCTTCACTGAAGTCGTCCTGCGCCCCCGGGTCACGCTGGCTCCCGGCAGCGACACTGCGAAGGCCGAGGCCCTGCACCATGAGGCGCACGAGAAGTGCTTCATCGCCAATTCGGTGAACTTCCCGGTGCGCGTCGAGTCGCGGATCGTCTTCTGAGTGTCCCGGCGGCGCCAGCCTATCGGCGGGTGGGGGCCCAACGCAAGGCCCCTCCCCCAAAGCAAGGCTCCTTACTCCCGCAAGCCCTTCTTCTTGATGTCGGGCTTCTCACCCAATTCGTCGAATTTCTCCTGAACGGGCTTGTCGGGATCGCCCGACGCCCGGCCGGTTTCCTCGACGAGCTTGTCCTCGATCCGCTGGGCGGCGTCGGACGGGGCATCGTCCTTGCGATGCCCCCGCTCCTCCGGTTCCATCACTTGTTGCCCCGAAGGACGTCCTTCACCTTGCCGACGACCTTGTCCAGCTTGCCTTCGGCCTTGTCGGCGCGGCCTTCGTTCTTCATGTCCTGATCGCCGGTCAGGTCGCCGGCCTGCTTCTTGACTTCGCCCTTCAGTTCCTTGCCGGCGCCGGTGATGCGGTCGGAGTTCATGGTTTCTCTCCCTCATTGAGTGACTGATTCAGCCACCCTAAACAGGGACAGACCACAAACGTCGCGCCCGCGCTTGACTGAAAAGGGAGCGGTGCGCGTCCCGACCGGTTCCGCCGGACCTCACTTCCGACTCAACGCCTCTCCAATCCTTCGGGTCAGGCTGTCCCGCTCCTCCGGGCCGTAGCGTTCCGCGAAGCCCGAGCCCCAGACCGGTCCCGGCCAGGCCGGGTCCGTCCGGGAACGGGCGACGACATGGATGTGCAATTGCGGAACCAGATTGCCCAACGCCCCGACGTTGATCTTGTCCGGAGCGAAGAGACCCTCCAGCACGCGCGACGCCAGGGCGGTTTCATCGATCAGGCGGTGCCGGTCCTCGGGGGAAAGCTGGTGGATCTCCGTCAGACCGGGTTGGGCGGGAACCAGGATCAGCCAGGGCCACACCCGGTTGTCCATCAACAGGACCCGGCACAGCGGAAGGTGGGCGACGGGGACCGTATCGGCCTCCAAACGGTCGTGCAGGTGGAACATCGTCATGGCCTCCCGTGTCTTCCCTTCGGCTGGTGCGGTTTTCTTTCGGCGTACCGGGAAGAAAGCGCCCATCCGATGCGTTCGTCCAGTGGGGATTGCCACCCGTGCAGGGCTGCGGCCATGCGCATGGTTGCGGGACTGGGAAAAATGTATAAACTGCGCGACGATCTTTATTCGGTCCGGCGATGCTCCGGTCGGGGGCGCTGGTTCTTACGGCGAACGCGGATCGCACGACGGAATAGAGACTGATCCAGAATCCAAGGTGGTTGGTACGGGTGTTCGGTCCGAAGGCGGTGTCGGGGCGGCGGGTTCCCCTGCGTGCCGATCCGGGCCGGAGCGTTCACGGAATTGAAGGATGCCCGGCCGGGGCGGACAGAGCCAGGACGGCCGGCAGACAGTTGGGACAAAGAAAGACGGTCATGCGCAAGTCGGCGATCGCGGCTCTCGTTCTTGTGATCCTGGGCAACATCGGAGTCTGGGCGCTGTGGAACCGCCCGGTCGCCGAGCGCTCCTGGGGCGGCGCCATCAGCGGCGTCGGCTATACGCCCTTCCACCCGGACAAGAGCCCGTCCAAGGGCGACAAGGCCTCGGCGGAAGACATCGAGAAGGACATGAAGGCCCTGGAGGGGTCGGTCAAGGGCGTGCGCATCTACTCCACCACCGACGGGTCGGAGCAGACGGCGCCCATCGCCCGCAAATACGGGATTCCGATCACAGCGGGCGCCTGGATCGCCGGAAAGCCCGAGATCGACGAGCCGGAGATCAACGGCCTGATCAAGCTGGCGCGCGACAACAGCAACGTCCGCCGCGTCCTGGTCGGCAACGAGGCCATCCTGCGCGCCGACATCACCGTCCCGCAGGCCATCGAGTACATCAAGCGCGTGAAGAAGAAGGTCAACGTGCCGGTCTCCACCGCGGAGCCGTGGCACGTCTGGCTGGAGCATCCGGAACTGGCCGACGCGGTGGACTTCCTGGCCGTCCACCTGCTGCCCTACTGGGAAGGCGTGCCCGCCGACCAGTCGGTCGATTACGCCATGTTCCGCTACAACGAGCTGAAGACCAAGTTCCCGAACAAGCACATCCTGATCTCGGAAATCGGCTGGCCGGCGGACGGCCCGTGGCGCCGCGGCGCCGAGGCGAGCCAGGTCAACCAGGCCAAGTTCATCCGCACCTTCCTGAACGTCGCGGCGCAGAACAAGCTCGACTACTTCATCATGGAAGCCTTCGACCAGCCCTGGAAGCGGGAGATCGAGGGCACCGCCGGCACGAGCTGGGGTCTGTGGGATGCCTGGCGCAAGCCGAAGTTCCCGATGATCGGCGAGGTGACGGAGCTGCGGAACTGGCCGCTGCTGTGCGGCATCTCCATCGCCGTGGGCTTCCTGCCGCTCGTCTTCTTCCTGTGGCGCCGCGGCGGCGACCTGAAGTTCGGCGGGCAGATCTTCTACGGCGCGATGATCCAGGCCGTGGCGTCGGTGCTGGTCTTCACCTTCACCGCGGCCAGCGTCGCCGGCCTCGCCACCACCACCGAAATCGCCTGGGGCATTCTGGTGTTCTGCCAGCTCGTCCTGCTCGCCGTCATGCTGATCGACGGGCTGGAGCTGACGGAGGTCGTGTGGCAGGACCGCTTCAAGCGCAAGTTCCAGCCCTGTTCGGCCGCGCCGCTGCCCAACGCGCCGAAGGTCTCCATCCATGTGCCCTGCTACAACGAGCCGCCGCACATGGTCATGGAGACGCTGGACGCGCTGGCCCGGCTGGACTACCCGAACTACGAGGTCCTGCTTCTCGACAACAACACCAAGGACCCGGCGGTCTGGCGCCCGGTCGAGGAGTATTGCCGCAAGCTGGGGCCGAAGTTCCGCTTCTTCCACCTGGACAACTGGCCGGGCTTCAAGGCCGGCGCCCTGAATTTCGGCCTCGCCCAGACGGCGCCGGACGCCCAGCACATCGCCGTCATCGACAGCGACTATCAGGTCCATCCCGACTGGCTGAAGGCGACCATCCCGCACTTCGACCGGCCCGAGGTCGGCTTCGTCCAGTCCCCGCAGGACTACCGGGACTGGAGCCACGACCTGTTCCAGCGGATGATCAACTGGGAATATGCCGGCTTCTTCCACATCGGCATGATCCAGCGCAACGAGCGCAACGCGATCATCCAGCACGGCACGATGACCATCATCCGCAAGTCCGCCCTGGAAGAGGTCGGGCGCTGGGGCGAGTGGTGCATCACCGAGGACGCGGACCTCGGCCTGCGCCTGTTCGAGCACAAGTACGAGGCCGTCTACATGCCGGAAAGCTACGGCAAGGGCCTCGTCCCCGACAGCTTCTCCGCCTACAAGACGCAGCGTTTCCGCTGGGCCTACGGCGCCGTGCAGATCCTCAAGCACCACTGGCGCGACCTGCTGCCGGGCGGCCCGCGCCTGACCGCCGGGCAGAAGTACCACTTCATCACCGGTTGGCTGCCCTGGTTCGCCGACGCCGCCCACATGATCTTCGGCATCGCCGGCATCATCTGGTCGCTGGGGCTGCTGGCCTTCCCGAAATACTTCGAGTTCCCGCCCAGTGTCTTCATGATCCCGACGCTCAGCGTCTTCGCCTTCAAGGTCGGCGCCTCGCTCTGGCTGTACGAGGCGCGGGTGAAGTGCGGCTTCTGGGACAAGGTGGGTGCGGCCATCGCCGGCATGGCCCTGACCCACACGGTAGGCCGCGCCATGTGGCTGGGCATGTTCACCTCCGGGCGGCCCTTCGTCCGCACGCCGAAGTGCGAGAACCAGCCGGCGCTGATGCAGGCCTTCCTGATGGCGCGGGAGGAGATCGCCCTGCTGCTCGGCCTGTGGGGGGCCGCTCTGGCCATCGTGCTGGTGTTCGGCCACGAGAACCGGGACGCCTTCATGTGGTCGGGCCTTCTGGTGGTGCAGTCGCTGCCCTACCTGTCGGCCTTCATCACGGCGTTGATCAACGCCTTCCCGAACATCGGGCTGGGCAAGCAGCGCCCGGAGCCCACGGAAGCCGCCGGGGCCGGGGCGGATTGATTGCCTGTCCGTACCGAAGGATGAACACAAGAAGCCCCGCCGCGATGGCGGGGCTTTTTTCGTTTCATACCGTCGGCACCCGTTTGGCTCGGTCAGTCCTGAGAGTTGCGCTCCGCCCTGTGCCCGGCACCCATATTCTCGGTCGGCGGATGGACGGCGTTCACCTGGATCATCAACCGCTCGACGATCTGCATCGCCAGCCGGTGCAGGTTCGGGTCCTGTCCCTTGCCGTCGCGATTCTGGTGGGCGGCGGCGGCATCCTCCAGCGCGGCCTGCGCTTCCTCGATCCGCAACACACCACGCTCCACCAAGGCAAGCATAAGGGATTCACAAATCGAGAGGGCAGCCAGACCCGCTGCATCCCGCTCCGCCGCCATACCGCCCCCCGCACTCTCCGGTTCCCATCGCGGCCCAACGCCCGCCGCGGACCGTTCAGAACCACCTACGGCCAATGCGACCAACAGTTTTGTATATGATCCCTCACCTGCCCGGTCGAGAAAATCCTACCCCCATTAACCTATGTTATAGATGGTTTTATCGTTTGGCTTAATCGTTCGAGGCCGCCCGGAATCGGGCTGGCCGAGGCACGCGCTTCGAGGCGATAACTACCGGACGATCAAAGGCTGGAACAGAAATGAACCGCGCCCAGGCCAACATGCCGTCATCTCCATTGGGGCGCAAGATCAACAGTTACATGAGCCTCACAAGCGAGGAGAGGACGTTCCTTGCCGATTTGGAGCGTAATGTTACCCGCCACGGCTCGCGGTCCGATCTTCTCCAGCAGGGCGAGCGCTACGGTTGCGTCCGTGTGATGCGCAAGGGCTGGGCGATCCGTCACAAGGCGCTTCCCGACGGTCGGCGGCAGGTGGTCAACTTCGTTCTGCCCGGCGACATCATCGGCTTCTACTGCAACCTGTTCGAGACGGCGGACCATGGCGTCACCACGCTGACCCCCGCGGAGGTCGCGAATTTCCAGCCCGAGCGCATCATCGAGCTGTTCAAGCTCTTCCCCCGTCTGGCCGCGGCCCTCGCCTGGTCCGGCGCCAAGGAGGAGGCGATCATCGCCGAGCGCCTGCTCAGCGTCGGGCGGCGCACCGCGCTGGAGCGCACGGCCCACCTGATCGTCGAGTTGCTGCGGCGTCTCAGCATCGTCGGGCTGGTCGAGGAGGGGCGCTTCACGCTGCCCGTCACCCAGGAGATCCTGGCCGATGCGCTGGGGCTCAGCATCGTGCACATCAACCGGACGCTCCGCCGGCTGCGCGACATCGGCCTGATCGATCTGGCGGGCCAGCAGATCACCGTGCACGACGTGAAGCAGCTCGCCTCCGTCGGCCAGTTCGACGAGTTGTATCTGCACCTGATCCAGGCGCCCAAGCAGTTGGAGCACGCTCTGGATGCCAAGCCCGACCGCAAGCGCGCGGGCGACTGATCCGGCACTGGGAATCCGGAACGGCGAGGTCTTCCCGATATCCCCATCCGATTAACCTATGACAGTGCGGTGACCGCAGGTTCGAGATAGAATTCAAATTGCCTACACAGATAATCGAGTGGGTGGAGTTTCGAACGGACGGCGGCCCCCCTCGGGAAACGGCTGCTTTCCAGACCTTGGCAGGCCGATGGGACATGTGCGGTCGGCATCGCCGCTCCGCTGCTCATCGGCACATTTCTGCGGCCCCCGCTGTACTTTGGATATGCCAGACGCATGACCGATGCCCCCCTCGCCGGCCGAACCGCAAACTCCGGCACACTGACCGTCGCCCTCCTGGAGGACGACATGGTGCTGTGCCTGTGCATGGAAACCCTGTTCGAGGATTGGGGCATGCTGCTGGTCAGCGGATCGACCCCGGCGGCCCTTCTGGACGCACTGAACAGCGGGACGCTGCGCCCCGACATCCTGGTCGCCGACTATCACCTCGGCCGGCATGGCAAGGCGCCGGACTTGGTGCGGAAGGTGCTGGAGGAACTTGGCGCCTCCGTTCCGGTCATCATCACCACCGGGGACGAGTCCGTCCCAACCCAGACCGACATCCGCGCCGCGGGCTGGCATTCCCTGCCCAAGCCCTACGACCCCGACTCGCTCCGCGCGATGATCCTGACCGTTCTGGGTCGGACCGCCTGATTCGCCCCCTCGGGCGTTGCACCCTCACGCGCCGGTCCGTACATCCTCCACCAGCGCTTCCAGCCGTTGCAGATCGTGGACGACCAGCGCGTCGGGCCGCCGCTCCACCAACCCATCGCGGGCGAGATCGTTCAGGACGCGGGCGACCGTCTCGCGGGCGGTGCTGACCCGGCTGGCGATGTCGGCGTGGACGGGGATCGGCGCGATCACCGCCGCGCCGCCCTCCATCCGCCCCCGCTTGGCGAGCCGCAGCAATTCGGCGTGGACCCGGTTGTTGGCGCCCAGAGTGGACAGCTCCATCACGCGGTCGGTGGCGATCCGCACGACCCGGCAAAGCCGTTTCATCACCGTCATGGCGAGCGCCGGGTGCCCCGACACCAAGTCCTGGAAAGGCTGAGGCGCCAGGAAGGCGATCAGCGTTCCGTCCTCCAGCGCAACCGCGGAGGCCGAGCGGGGCAACCCGTCGATGGCCGCCATTTCGCCCAGGAAGCCCCCCGCCTCGATGTCGTCGAAACTGATTTCGCGGCCCGCCGGGGAATGGCTCAGCACCCGCACGCGCCCTTCCACCACCAGCACGACGTCCCGCGAATCCCCCTGATGGCCGATGATCTGCTCATTCGCGTGGAAGCGGCGCCAGCGGCACCGGCGCGCCACGGCGGCGCGCTCCTCCGCGGTCAGCGGACTCAGCAGCGTGATCCCATCCAGCCGGGACGCTCCGAAGTCGGCGGGCACGGCGTCTCCTTCCCTCCTGTCGGTGGCCTGCGCCCCCAAGGCCGGCAGCATAGCGGGACCTGCGCAAAGGTGGAACCACCTCCCTCCGACGGGTATCGCTAACGTCCCGTTAACCCTGAAAGCGGCAGAACGGACGGAACGCGCACACCGGAATTGAGAGAGCCATGTCGTTCCAACTGCCCTCCGGCCCCGTTCCCCGCAGCCTGATCCCCTACGCCGGCCGCGTGGACACCCAGCGCCTGCTGTCGGTCGTCGCCATTCCCTTCGCGGCGGCCATCGCCATGGCGACCGCCGTGGCGGCGATGGGCGGCGTGACCGACCCCATCGCGGAAGCCGGCGGGCCGATGTACTTCGTCCTGAACTTCGTCAAGTTCTGCTATCTGGCGGTGTCCATGGCCCATTTGTCCGGCGCCCTGGCGGAGCGCGCCAACGGTGGCCTGCCCGCCGGCCTGTGGCTGGACGAGATGGACCGTTCGGAGCCGGAGACCCGCGAGTCCTTCTGGCACGCCTTCCCCAATCATCTGGACGGTGCCGCCATCGCCGGCTGCGTCACGATGCTGTGCTTCCTGCTGACCTGAGCGCCCGCCGTCCGGACAGCGCGCCGTCCTCAACGCGGATGCGGTGCAGGGTCAGCGGCACGTTCAGCAGCGTGGCCAGCACCGCGATCCACCATTCCCCGAAGACCAACGGCAATACGGCCAACTCGCCCGCCACCACGAGGTAATTGGGGTGTCGGACCCAGCGGAACGGCCCCCGCCGCACCAGCGGGGCGCCGGGCAGCGTGACGATTCGGGTGGTCCAGAACCGCCCCAGCGTGGCGATGACCCAGACCCGCCCGGCCTGCAACAGAACGAACAGCGCCAGCAGCCAGCCGTTGACCGGCGCGTCCGCCGGCACGACCGCGAAGAGCAGGGCCAGCCAGCCGGCGTGCAGCCCGACGAACAGCGGGTAATGGGCGGCTCCGACCTCCTGCGCACCCTCCGCCAGCAGGCGGCTCGTGTTGCGCCGGGCCAGAAGCAGTTCGCCCAGACGCTGGCCCACGACCAGCAGCAGGATGAGGTGGGGCCAGCCCAGCGGCAGCGCCTCCATTCCGCAGGCTCCTCTTCTTAAAGGTCGATCTGGGCCATCGCGGCGGTGAAGCCGGGGCCGAGCGCGCTCATCAGATGCGGGCCGCGGACCCCCGAGGCGATCCGCCGCTCCAGCACGAACATCACGCTGGCCGCCGACATGTTGCCGCAGCGGCGCAGCACCGCCCAGGCGTCGTCCAACCCCGCGGAGACCGGCGCGCAGACCTCCTCCAGCGCGTGCAGGACCTTGGCGCCGCCGGGGTGGCAGATCAGCCCGGCCAGATCGCCGCGCGCCATCCGACGCCGTTCCAGGAACGCGTTCAGCACCGGTTCCAGGCGGCTGCGGATCAGCGCCGGGATGCTCTGGCTGAAGATCACGCCGAGGCCGTCGTCCTCCACACGCCAGCCCATCACGTCCTGCGTCCCCGGCCAGGTGTGCTCCGCCCCGTCCACGAGGCGCGGCCCCTCCCCCTCTTCGTCGGCGCGCAGAACCGCCGCGGCGGCGCCGTCCGCGAACAGGGCGCTGGCGACGACGTTGGTCGGTGTCGCCTCCGCCGAGCGGAAGGCCAGCGTGCAGAGTTCCACCACCAGGAACAGCACCGTCCGCCCCGCCATGGCCTGGGCGATCTGCCCGGCGCGGGTCAGCCCCAGCACGCCGCCGGCGCAGCCCAGCCCGAACAGCGGCAACCGCACCGTGTCGGGCCGGAAGCCCATGCGCTCCAGCAGCAGCGCCTCCAGGCTGGGTGTGGCGATGCCGGTGGTGGAGGCGCAGACGATGGCGTCCACATCCCGCGGCGCCAGACCGGCGCGGGCCAGCGCCTGGGACGCCGCCTCCTCCAGCAGGGTCAGTGCGCCTTCGCGGAAGGCGGCGGTGCGCTCCGGCCAGCCGCGGGGTTCCATGTACCAGCCGATGGGCATCACGGCGTGGCGCGTCTCGATGCCGGTGTTGGCGAAGACCGGCACCAGCCGGTCGAAGTCGCGCATCCGCGGCGCGAAGACGGCCCGCGCGACGGACAGGACCTCGTCCTGGTCCAGGCGATGGGGCGGTAGGGCCGTGGCGAGCGAGAGGATGCGGGGGGTCTGGGTCATCCTCAGCGAAGTGATGCGCCCATGGGCGGTGGACCAGTCCTCCGGAGGGAGTTCCTTCGGTTGCGCCGGACCGGCGCTTTCCCGCCATCCGAAACAGGATGTGGATTGAGCCGGGGCGGTTTCCTGTATCACTATGTCTGGCGTCGGACATTCGGGGGTGGCACGGTGGATCGGAACGAACAAGGCGGCCAGAGCGCGGTGGACGAGACCGCGTCCCACCGGCCCGCCGGCATCGGCCTGATGGGACGGTTGCGCGCCTATTTCCTGGCGGGCGTGCTGGTGACCGCTCCGATCGCGGTGACGGTCTATCTGGGATGGTGGCTGCTGGCCTTCATCGACGGGCATGTGCGCCCGCTGATCCCCTCCGCCTACAACCCGGAGAACTACCTGCCCTTCTCCATCCCGGGCATCGGGGTGCTGACGCTGATCATCGTGCTGACCCTGATCGGGGCCTTCGCCGCCGGCTATGTCGGGCGGCTGGTGGTGCGCATCGGCGAAGGCGTGGTGGAGCGCATGCCGGTCGTCCGCTCCGTCTACGGGGCGGTGAAGCAGATCGTGGAGACGGTGCTCGCCAAGAAGTCCAAGGCCTTCCGCGAGGTGGTGCTTGTCGAGTTCCCCCGCCACGGCATGTGGTCGCTGGGCTTCATCACCGGCGCCGCCCACCCGGAGGTGCAGAAGATATCCGAAGACGAGATGGTGCACGTCTTCATCCCCTGCGCCCCGCCGACCGCCGGCTATCTGGCGATCCTGCCCCGGCGGGAGGTGACCGTTCTGGACATGACGGTTGAGGACGGGCTGAAGCTGGTGATGTCCGGCGGAATCGTCACCTCGCCCGACCGCAAGCCCCGCGAGGTGAAGAGCGCGGTGGTGGAGGAGCGGAAGCGGGCCTGAAGGTTCTATGACCAGCCTGCGGCGAATTGCGAATTTGACTTTCGCGGCTCTGGAGCGATATTTTGATCAGGAAGCGAGGAATATCCCCATGACCACAGATGCGATTGAAACCGGCATCGTCACGCAAAGCCGTGTTGGGCAGGGTTTGTTCGCCCGCATCCGTTTCTGGCTGATGTCCCACATAGGACCGCAGTATCGCATAACGGACAAAGGGCTGGAGATGAATTTCGCCGCTTCCATCGCGTTCACGGAAAGGCATGGCGCTCGGAACGCCAAGGCCATAGGATCGGCTGCCAGAAGCGCTCCTCTTGCCATGAAACGATAAGCGTCCTACTGGCGTCCATTCACCCTTGCTGATCGAGATATAAAAACGATGCTCTGGTTAACAGAGCCGCAGCCCACCGTGTCTTTTTCGGACATGGCCGCGCGCGTCTTTCAAGAGAGCAACCAGAATATTTACGGCGCTCTGAAAGACGTTGGGATCTACCTTCATTCGCATCCGCGCCTCGATCACGGCAATCTCCTGGACGCAGAAGACGAGTTCAGGCGCCTGGGTTCAACGCTCACGCGCGAAATGGCATTGCGGTTCGGAGCCGAAGTTTGCGTGATGTGGGCCGTGGCGGCCGCCATCATGGCCTCTTGTCCCATCGAAGCCCCCGACGTTACCAACGACGACATTGCTCCTGAGACGATACGCATCTGGGTCAATGGCTTCTTCGCCTTCGCGGTGGCAGCGGCCAACGTCTCCCTCGTTATCAAGAAGCCGATGGACGGGCCGATTCTCGATCTGTCGGAATTCTACGCCTTCACCATCGCTTCCGTGCGGCAGGAATCGGGGCTTATTGCCATGAAATTCTTCTGGCATGCCCACGTCCGTCGCCGCTTTCCGCTTCGCGGTTTCCGGCTGTCGCGCTGAGCAGCGAGGCAACCCTCAAGCCCGACCGCCATCACCCCGACCGCAACGTCTTCGCCGCGGCATCGCGCTCGAACAGATACAGCAGAGTCCGCAACGCCTGACCGCGCTCGCCGGCCAGGTCAGGATCGCGGTCCACGATCAGCTTCGCGTCGTCGCGGGCGGCGGCGAGCAGGTCGCCGTGCACCGCCAGATCGGCCATGCGGAACTCCGGCAGGCCCGATTGGCGGGTGCCCAGCACCTCGCCCGCGCCGCGCAGCCGCAAATCCTCCTCCGCGATGACGAAGCCGTCCTCGGTGTCGCGCATCGTCTTCAGACGGGCGCGCGCCGTCTCGGTCAATTGCGGATCGAACATCAGCAGGCAGGAGGACGGCTTCTCGCCGCGCCCCACCCGGCCGCGAAGCTGATGAAGCTGGGCGAGGCCGAAGCGCTCGGCGTGCTCGATCACCATGACGGTGGCCTCGGGCACGTTCACGCCGACCTCGATGACCGTGGTGGCGACCAGGACATCCAGGTTCCCGGCCTGGAAGGCGGCCATCACCGCGTCCTTGTCCGGCCCGCGCATCTTGCCGTGCACCAGCCCCACCCGGTCGCCGAAGGTCGCCCGCAGGAAGGCGTGGCGCTCCGTCGCGGCGGCGAGGTCGGTCTGTTCCGATTCGTCCACCAGCGGGCAGACCCAATAGACCCGCGCGCCCTCCTGCACCTTGCGGTGGATGCCGTGGACCACCTCCTCCAGCCGGTCGAGCGCGATGGTCACGGTCTGGATCGGCTTGCGTCCCGCCGGCTTCTCGGTCAGGCGCGACACGTCCATGTCGCCGTAGGCGGTCAGGGTCAGCGTGCGCGGGATCGGCGTCGCCGTCATGACCAGCACGTCCACCGCGCGCCCTTTGGCGGAGAGCTGGAGCCGCTGGTGGACGCCGAAGCGGTGCTGCTCGTCGATCACCGCCAGGGCGAGGTCCTTGAAGGCGACATCCTCCTGGAACAGCGCGTGGGTGCCGACCAGAAGCGGCAGTTCGCCCGAGGCCAGCCGGTCCAGCACCGCCTGCCGTGCCTTGCCCTTGTCGCGCCCGGTCAGCAGGCCGAGGTCCACCCCCGCCGCCTTGCACAGCGGGGCGAGGCTCTCGGCGTGCTGGCGGGCCAGGATCTCGGTGGGCGCCATCAGGGCGGCCTGATGACCGGCCTCCACCGCATTTAGCATCGCCATCAGCGCGACCACCGTCTTGCCGCTGCCGACGTCGCCCTGGAGCAGGCGCAGCATCCGCCGCTCCGCCGCCATGTCCTCGTAGATTTCCTCCAGCGAGGTGGCCTGGGAGCTGGTCAGGGCGAAGGGCAGCGCCGCGGCCACCTTGGCGCGCAGCCGCCCGTCCCCCTGAATGACCCGGCCCGACAGGCGGCGCTGCTGCATGCGGACCAGCGTCAGGGCGAGCTGGTTCGACAGAAGCTCGTCATAGGCCAGCCTTCGGCGGATCGGATTGGTCGGGGCGAGGTCGGCCTCGTCCTCCGGCGTGTGGGCACGGCGGATCGATTCGTGCCACGTCGGCCAGCCGTTGCGGGCGCGCCACGCGGCGTCCTGCCATTCGGGAAGCTCCGGCACGTCGTTCAGCATGGCGCGCACGGCCTTGCGCAGCGTCTTGGCCGGAAGCCCGGCGGTCATAGGATAGACCGGCTCCACCGCCTCGATCTCGTCCTTCGATTCCAGCGGAACCACGGCGTCGGGGTGGGTGATCTGCGGCGTGTCGTGGAACCATTCCACCTTGCCGGACACCACCACCGTTTTGCCGACGGGCATCTGCCGCTCCAGCCAGTCGCCCTTCACATGGAAGTAGATCAGTTCCAGCACGCCCGTCTCGTCGGTGCAGCGGACCTTGTAGGGATGGCGGGAGTTGAGCGGGGCGGCGTGCGAATCGATGCGCACCGTCATGGTGGCGATCCGACCGTTCGGCGCCTCGGCGATCTTCGGCGCGTAGCGGCGGTCGATGACACCGGACGGCAGGTGCCACAGCAAATCCACGACCTGCGGACCGGCCAGCTTTTCGACGAGCTTGCCCAGCCGGGGACCGAGGCCGGGGAGCGCCGTGACCGGACGGAACAGGGGGAAGAGAACGACGGGACGCACGGGAATGGAGTCTCGGCAGAGGGAAGCAGGGCCTGTGGCACCCATTCAAGCCCGCCGAGGGGGCTCCACGTCAAGCGTGGCGGTTCCGGAGGTGGATGCGATGGGGAAAAGAAGACGGCGGTGTGCAAGGGCTTGGGGGGAAGCCTGGGCGGGGGACGCCGAACCAAGGCAAAAACCCTTTGCACACCGCCGCAAGAAACGATCCGGGGGTATGCGGGAACATTCCGGATCGTGTGTGGCCGGCGGCGGGAACCGCCGGTGGATGACTCGCCAGTAATCAAACGTCGTCAATGACCCTATATCTAGCGCCCCCCGCCTGACCCCAGCGTTGCGGGATCATGAAATCGGCGTCATGAAGCGCCGCCCTGCCCTTCACCGCGCCGCGGCCAGCAGGGCGTCGATGTCCACATGCTCCTCCAGCCGGCTGGCGATGCGGTCCAGCGCCTGTTCGACCGTGGCGGCGTAGGATTCGCCGGACGCCTCGGCCCCCAGCCCCTTCAGGAAGGCGGCGCGGAATCCGTCCGCCCCGAACAGGCCGTGAAGATAGCAGCCCATCACCCGCCCGTCGGCGGACAGCGCCCCGTCCGTCCGTCGTCCGTCCGCCAGGGTCAGCATCGGACGGGCGCGGTCCGGCCCCTCGGTGCGGCCCATGTGCATCTCATAGCCGGCGACGGCGGCCCCGGTGACGGCATCCGTCCCGGTCGCCACCTCCAGCACCTTCGGCCCCTTGAGCACGGTTTCCACGTCCAGCAGGCCGAGCCCTTCGGCCTCGCCCGGCGGCCCCTCGATGCCGTCCGGGTCGGCGATGCGGCGGCCCAGCATCTGGTAGCCGCCGCAGATGCCCAGCACCCGTCCGCCGCGCCGCCGATGGGCGGCCAGATCGACGTCCCAGCCCTGGGCGCGCAGCACGGCCAGATCGGCGATGGTCGCCTTGGTGCCCGGCAGGATGACCAGATCGGCGTCGCACGGCAGCGGCTGGCCGCGCGGCACCATGGACAGGGCCACGTCCGGCTCCTGGGCCAGCGGGTCGAAATCGTCGAAGTTGGCGATGCGCGACAGCATCGGCACGGCGACGCGCAGCCGCCCCCCGGAGCGCGCCTTCCAGGTGTCCAGCGCCACCGCGTCCTCCGCCGGCAGCAACGACGCATCGGCCAGCCAGGGCACCACGCCGAATCCGCGCCAGCCCGTCCGCTCCGCAATGACCGAAAGGCCGCCGTCGAACAGCCGCACGTCGCCGCGGAACTTGTTGATGAGGAAACCCGCCACCAGAGCCCGTTCCTCCGGCGGCAGCAGGGCGTGGGTGCCGACGAGGCTGGCGATCACCCCGCCGCGGTCGATGTCGCCCACCAGAACCACCGGCACGCCCGCCGCGGTGGCGAAGCCCATGTTGGCGATGTCGCCGGCCCGCAGATTGACCTCCGCCGGGCTGCCCGCCCCTTCCACCACCACCACATCGGCTTCGGCCTTCAGCCGCTCGAAGCTGTCGAGCACGGTGGGGAGAAGCTGCCCCTTGCGCGACTGGTAGTCGCCGGCCCGCGCCGTTCCCGCCACGACGCCGCGCACCACGACCTGCGAACCGACGTCCGACTGCGGCTTCAGCAGCACCGGGTTCATGTGGACCGACGGCGCCACACCGCAGGCCCGCGCCTGGAGCGCCTGGGCGCGCCCGATCTCCCCGCCGTCGGCGGTGACGGCGGCGTTGTTGGACATGTTCTGCGGCTTGAAGGGCCGCACGGACAGCCCGCGCCGCACCAGCGCCCGGCAGACCCCGGCCACCAGAAGCGACTTGCCCACGTCGGAGCCGGTGCCCTGGAACATGATCGCGCGCGGCGCCTTCGCTCCGGCCATGGCTCAGAACTCGATGCCCGGCTGGGCCTTGATGCCCGCCTGGAAGGGGTGCTTGACGAGCGTCATCTCGGTCACGAGGTCGGCGGCCTCGATCAGCTCCGGCTTCGCGGTGCGGCCGGTGACCAGCACATGCAGCCCCTCCCGCCGCCCGGTCAGCACGGGAAGCACCTCCTCGACCGGCAGGTAGCCCATGCGCAGGACGATGTTCAGCTCGTCCAGCACGACGAGGCCGTATTTCGGATCGGCCATCAATTCCTGCGCCTTGGTCCAGGCGGCCTTGGCGGCGGCGATGTCGCGCTCGCGGTCCTGGGTCTCCCAGGTGAAGCCCTCGCCCATCGTGTGGAAATCCACGAGGTCGTCGAAGCGCTCCAGCGCCACCGTCTCGCCGGTGGACCAGGCACCCTTGACGAACTGGACGACGCCCACCCGCATCCCATGCCCGGCGGCGCGCAGGATCAGGCCGAAGGCGGCGGTGGACTTGCCCTTGCCGTTGCCCGTGTTGACCATCAGCAGGCCCTTCTCCTGCGTCTTGCTGGCCATCACGCGGTCGCGCAGCGCCTTGCGCCGCTTCATCTTCTCGGCGTGGCGGGCATTCTGGTCGGCATCGTTCCGGTCGGCGTCTTCGGTCATGGCTTTTCCCCTTTCAGCAGCAGCGGCAGCCCGGCGGCGACGAAAGCCACCCGGTTCGCGACGGCGGCGATATCCTGATGCAGCCGCCCGGCGTGGTCGCGGAAGCGCCGGGCCAGCGCGTTGTCCGGCACGATGCCCAGGCCGACTTCGTTGGACACCAGCACCACCCGCCCCTCCACCCCGGCCAGGGCGGCCAGCAGGTCGGCGGAGCGGGCGGCCACGTCGGCCTCCGCCATCATCAGATTGGACAGCCACAGCGTCAGGCAATCGACCAGAACGCCCGTCCCTGTCGCGGCGTGGCGGCGCAGCGCGCCGGACAGGTCCAACGGTTCCTCCACCGTGGTCCAGCCGGGGCCGCGGTCCTCCTTGTGACGGGCGACGCGGTCGGCCATCTCGGCGTCCCAGATCCGGGCCGTGGCGATGTAGACCCTTGGGCCGGGCGAAGCGGTCACCAGCCCCTCGGCGTACCGGCTCTTGCCGGAGCGGGCGCCACCCAGGACCAGGGTGATGTCGGTGCTCATGACGGTCGGGACACCCTTGCTTGCGGAACCGGATGGTTAGCGCAGATGGCGCCGTGGCGCAAACCACCTTGCCCAACGCGACCACCACGGTTGTCCTCTCCCATCCCCGTCCCTTACCATCCGCCCGCATCCTCTCTTCCCAACGACCCCGGAGCCGCCGCCCGTGACCGACAGCCCCCGGCCCCGCCCGGCCCTGGACAAGGCCATCGCGTTCCTCCGCCGCATCGCCGGAAAGCTTTTCCGGAAGGCACCGGCCTCCGCGCCGCCCCCAATCCCGGAGAAGCCTGCGCCGACAGTGGAGCCGATGGCCTCCGGAACCTTCGCCAACGGCTCCGGCTCGCTCGCCTACCGGCTGTTCGTGCCGCAACGCGCTGTGGAAGGACCCCACCCCCTCCTGGTCATGCTGCACGGCTGCACCCAGTCGCCGGAGGATTTCGCCGCCGGGACCCGCATGAACCGGCTGGCGGAGGAGGCCGGCTGCCTCGTGCTCTACCCGGAGCAAACGCCCGCGGCGAACGACAAGAAGTGCTGGAACTGGTTCAGCCCAGACCACCAGCGCCGCGACCGGGGGGAACCGTCGCTGATTGCCGGGGCCGCGCGGCGGGTCGTGGCGGAGCAGGAGGCCGACCCGCGGCGCGTCTACGTCGCCGGGATCTCGGCGGGCGGGTCCGCCGCGATGGTGATGGCGACCGCCTATCCGGACCTGTTCGCCGCGGTGGGCGTGCATTCCGGCCTGCCCTACGGCTCGGCCAGCGGCGTGCCGTCCGCCCTGATGGCGATGAAGAGCGGCTCGTCCCCCGGCCAGCGCCCGGCGGCAGGGGCGCCGGTCGTCCCGGCCATCGTCTTCCACGGCGACGCGGACAAGGTCGTGCACCCGCGCAACGGCGACCATGTGACGGCCCAGGTCCTCGCCGCCGCGGGGGAGACGGCGGTGGAAACCGAGGAGGGACAGGCGCCCGGCGGACGCGGCTACACCCGCACCGTCCACAAGGACCATGACGGGAAGACGCTGTGCGAGCAATGGACCGTCCATGGCGGCGGCCACGCCTGGTCCGGCGGAAGCCCGGAGGGCACCTACACCGACCCTCTGGGACCAGATGCCGCGCGGGAAATGCTGCGCTTCTTCCTGTCCCACCGGCACCCGGCACCGGCCGGAATCGCCTGAGGCTGCGGCGGCACTTTTGCACAGCCGATTCCGGGCCGCCGCTGCCATAATCCCCGCCTCACAACCCCGCCCGCAACCACCAACGCACCGATCCGGCCATGCGCTCCACCGCCCTCCCCTCGGCAATCCTCTGCGCCGTCGCCCTGTGCCTGTCGGCATCGCCCCCGGCGCAGGCCGCCAACGTCTCCGCCGGGCAGGCCGAGGCGAAGGAGGCCGCCAAGTCGCTGGGCAACTGCACGCCCGGCAAGGTGGAGGTGATGAGCTACGCGCCGGGCCGGTCCGGCCAGACCGTGTTCAAGGTGGCCTGCACGGAGGAGAAGGAAACCTTCGTGCTGGTGCAATGCCGGTCGAGAATCTGCACGCTGATGCGCTGATTCATCGCTTGTTAACGGGGGGTGCCTGGAATCGGACTCGAACACGGCGTGGGGTGGATTTGATCATGAGGCTCGCTCAGGCAATCACGGCGCTCGCGCTGGCGGCCCTCCCGCTGGGCGCCTGCAGCGGACCGATGATGGTGGCAAGCGTGGGCGCCGACCTGGCCTCCGTCACCAGCACCAAGAAGACGCTCGGCGACCATCTGGTTTCCGCGGCGACGGGGCGCGACTGCTCCACCATCACCTTCTCCGAAACCGGCCACTATTGTCCGGAAAAGGTCTATGTCGACCGGTCCCGCCTCTACTGCTACCGCACGCTGGCGGACGTGGACTGCCACCACATTCCCGACCCCCACAAGAACGGCCACACCGCGCTCGCCAGCCCGCCGCCGGACCTGAAGCCGGAACCACGGCAGCCGGGCTGGATCGAGCGGATGATGACGGCGGCGGAATAATCCCTGCGGAGAATCCGCCCGTCAGCGCATCTTCTTTGCCACGAAGGCCTTGGCGAGGGTCATCATCGCCTTCTCATGGGTGCCGCCGCCCTGACCGCCCGCGCCTGCGGGAACCGTCATGGTGGCGGATTTCATCGCACCGGGCGAAGCGGCGCGGGCGCGCGGCGCCGGGGCGTCCTCTCCGGGATCGCGGCCCAGGCGGCTCAGCACGTCGGCCAGCGCCTCCTTGCTCAGCGCCGAGTCCGCGGCGGCACGGGACCGCCCCGGCCCCGCCGGTGCGGCACGGCCGGAGGCCGACGGGCGGGCGCCCCGCTCCACCGCCGCCGCCGCGATCGCCTTCAGGAAGGGCTGTGCGATGCCCAGGAGAAGCTGGGGGTCCTCGACCGCCCAGGCCATCAGCAGCTTCTGCGCGGTGGCCCGGCTTCCCTTGGCCGCCACCAGCGCGTCGCGCACCTTGCCGTCCACATAGGAATTCGCCATCGCCCGCAAGCCTCCGACCGCCGCGGACCCCGATCCGCGGAACCTCGCGACTCTCGGGCGGCAAGGGTTAACAAAGGGTTGCAAAAGCGGGCCTCCAAACGCGGCAGGACGCCCCACGGGCTGGGCGGTTGCACGGCGGGGCGGGAAGGGCGATAGTGGCCCTATGCTGATCGAAACCTACGCCGACCTGATCTGCCCCTGGTGCTACATCGGAAAGCGGCGTCTCGCCCGTGCTCTGGCCGACCGGCCGAGGGTGCAGGTGGAGCTGCGCTGGCAGCCTTTCCAGCTCAACCCGGACATGGCGCCGGGCGGGATGGAGCGCAGCGCCTATCTGGCGGCCAAGTTCGGCGGAGCGGAGCGGGCGCGCCAGATCCATCTGGTGGTGCAGGAAACGGCGGAGCGCGATGGCCTGCCGCTGCGCCTGGACCGCGTCCGCCGCACGCCGAACAGCTTCGACGGGCACCGGCTGATCCGCATCGCCTCCCGCCATGGGCTGGGCGACCGTATGGCCGACGCGCTGTTCCACGCCTATTTCGTGGATGGGCTGGACATCGGCGACCGCGACACGCTGGCCGCGACCGCCGCCGGGCTGGGCTTCGACTTCGCGGAGATCAAGAGCCTGCTGTCCGGCGACGCGGAAACCACGGCGGTCTTCAACGCCGACGCCACGGCGCGGCAACTCGGCCTGCAGGCGGTGCCCTGCTACGTCTTCAACCGGCGCTACGCGCTTTCCGGCGCTCAGGAACCGGCCAGCTTCCTCCCGCTTCTCGACCTTGCGGTGGAGGAGCAGGAAGGCGTGACGGCGGCGGCCGACTGATGGCCCTGGACCGTCCGGACCTCCGCCCATGATCCGCGTAACCCCCCGCATCAGCCTGGACGAAAGCGAGCTTGAGGAGAGCTTTATCCGCGCCTCCGGCCCCGGCGGCCAGCACGTCAACAAGACGGACAGCGCGGTGCAGTTGCGGTTCGACGTGGCGGCGTCGACGAACATCCCGGATGACGTGAAGGCCCGGCTGGTCCGGCTGGCCGGTTCCCGCATGACGGCGGCGGGCGTGCTGATCCTCGTCGGCGACAGCTACCGGAGCCAGCTCCGCAACCGCGAGGACGTGCGGGAACGGCTGATCGACCTGATCCGGGACGCCTCGGTCCCGCCCAAGCCCCGCCGCAAGACCAAGCCGACCTATGGCTCCCAGCAGCGGCGGCTGGAGGGAAAGGCGAAGCGGTCGGAAATCAAGCAGGGCCGCCGGGGTCCGGTGAGTGATTGACTGAAACCCCCGCCCTTTATGCGCTTCACCCTATACCCACGTTGGAATTGGCAAAGACCGCAACATCGCCTCCGCGTCGGCCAGAGGCGATGCTGACGGCCCTCACATTGACGTTGGCAACTGCGACGTTGGTAACTGCCGATTCCGTTACTGCGACGTCTTCTGACGGTTCAGGGAGATCATGTTGCCGCCATACTGGAATTCCGGCAGGTTGGCGAACTGATCCTTGGTAAGCTGCGTCGCCACGATGGCGTCCTGCTGCTGGTTGTAGCGGACGTTGTCGATGTCCAGCGCCACGTTGTGCCCGCCGATGCCCATGATGCCGCCGGTGGAGACCACGAGCTGGCTCGGGCGGTTGTTGCGGTTGAACAGCACGTCCTCCACCTGCCCCACCTTCTGTCCATCATAGGCGACGACGGACTTGCCCAGCATGGCCTGCGGTTCGATCCGCGAGGCGGTCTGGAGCGATTGTTCCGACATCGGGCGGGACGCCTGCTCGCCTCCCCCGAACCAGCTCGACGTTTCGGCACAGCCCCCAAGGGCCAGGAGCGCGACCGCCAGGACCGGAACCGCAACCTTACGCATAGCCCCCTCCTTCAGACGAGTTATCCACGCGGGTTTAAACAGGCCGTAGACCGCAATCGTCACGGCACCGCAGGCAAATTGCGCTCGGCGCCACCGGAACGCGCCGCGTCCGCCCGTGTTCTGGACTGTCTCCACTGTCCCCCGAGGCTCCGCAGATCATGGCCGAAGACACCGCCCGCCGGTTGCAGGCCCGCCCTATTCCGGTGCCGAAGGCCGCCCCGCCCGCCTCGACCCAGACGACCCTGCTGGTCATCGCGCTGGTGGTGGCGACGCTGTATCTGGGAAGCAGCATCCTGGTCCCCATCGCCCTGGCGGTGTTGCTGACCTTCGTCCTGGCGCCCATCGTCAGCCGGCTGGAGCGTTTGAGGCTGGGCCGGGTGCCGTCGGTGCTGGCGGTGGTGGTGCTGGTCTTCGCGGGCATCGCCGGCTTCGGCACGGTGGTCGGCGGGCAGATCGCCGATCTGGCGGACAACCTGCCCAGTTATCAGCGGAACCTCCACGCCAAGCTGGATTCGCTGCGCTCCAGCGCCGCTTCGGCGGGCGGCGGCGGGGTGGTCCAGCAGGCGACCGAAGCGTTCCGCGACCTGAAGCAGGGGCTGGAGCAGGTCACCGGAGACACCCCGCCCGCCACGACGGCCCCGGCCAACACCCTCCCCGCCCCCGGCGCCGCGCGGGAGCCGGTGCCCGTGCGGATCGAGCAATCCGGCTCCGACGCGCTGACGATCATCCGCGACGTCCTGGGCCCGGCGATGGCCCCCATCGCCACGGCGGGCATGGTGCTGGTCTTCACCATCTTCATGCTGCTGCAACGGGAGGACCTGCGCGACCGGCTGATCCGGCTGGCGGGGTCCGGCGACCTCAGCCGCACGACGGAGGCCATGAACGACGCGGGTGAGCGGGTCAGCCGCTATCTGCTGATGCAGTGCGTGGTGAACGTCACCTACGGGCTACCCATCGGGGTGGGGCTTTGGCTTCTGGGGGTGCCGAACCCGCTGCTGTGGGGCCTGCTGGCGACGGTTCTGCGCTTCATTCCCTTCCTGGGACCGGTGATCGCGGCGGCCTTTCCGATCATGCTGTCCTTTGCGGTGGACACCGGCTGGACGCTGCCGCTTCTCTGCGTCGCCCTGTTCGTCGGGGTGGAGCTGTTTTCCAACAATGTGGTGGAGCCCTGGCTCTACGGCTCCGCCACCGGGCTGTCGTCGCTGGCGATCATCGTCGCGGCGGTGTTCTGGACCACGCTCTGGGGGCCGGTCGGGCTGCTGCTGGCGACCCCGCTGACCGTCTGCCTCGTGGTGCTGGGGCGGCATGTGCCACAGCTTCATTTCCTGGAAGTGATGCTGGGCGACCGGCCGGTGCTGCCGGACGAGGCCAAGCTGTACCAGCGCCTGCTCGCCCGCGATCCCATCGAGGCCATGGAGATCGCCGAGGAGAAGATGAACGGCGGCGGCCTTGTGGAGGTTGGGCACGGCCTTCTGTTGCCCGCCCTGTCGCTGGCCGAGCAGGACCGGCAGCGGAACCGTCTGAATCCCGAAGGGCGGCAGGCGGTGGCCGAGGGCATGACGGCGCTTCTGGACGAGATGGTGGAAGCCTCCCCGCCCCTCGCCGCGGATACGCCGCTGGTCCTGTGCGTCGGCGCCCGCAACGACCTGGATGAGGCCGCCGCGGCGCTTCTCGCCCACCTGCTGCGCCCGCGCGGCCTGCGCGCCGACGTGATCGCCTGCGAGATGGTCTCGGTCCGCTCCCTCGCCGCCCTCGCCCCGACCGGCGTGTCGGCGGTGGTCCTGTCCTACCTGAATCCGTCGGCCCTGTCGCACGCCCGCCGGCTGGTGCGCCGCCTGCGCCTGCATTTCGGCCCGGGCGTGCCGATCCTGCTCTGCCTGTGGAGCGCCCATCCCGAAGCCGACGCGCCGGAGCACGCCGTTGCCCAAACCGCCGCCGACCGCGTCGCGACCAGCCTGACCGGCGCCGTCGCGCAATTGGAGGAGTTGGGCGTGCTGGCCATCGTGGAAACGGAAGAAACCCGGCAGGCGTGAGCCGTCAGGAGGGCGCCACGACCGTGCAGACGCGCTTCAGCGCCTCCGCCGCGCGCTCCAGATCCTCGTCGCGCACCAGCACGTAATCGGTGTCGTAGGTGGACATGGCGAAGATCGGCACCCGTGCCTGGGCCAGAGGCACGGCGATGCGCGCCAGCACGCCGAACAGCGAGAAGTCCAGCGGCCCCTCCACCTTGAAGGCGCGCCATCCGCGTTCCGCCTTCACCCCGTCCGGAACGCGGGACTCGCGGCAGAGGATGGACAGCTCCTCACCCGTGCGGGTGGCGCTGACCAACGGGTCGGTCCAGTCGAGCCACGCCGGCATGCCGTCCCCCGGCGCCAGCCGCGCCACGGCCAGCCGGTCCGGCAGGACCGACAGGGTGAGCGGTTTGGTTTCCGGGAGCAGCGCGGCGTCCAGGGTGGCGCGGTCCACCTCGAACGGCTTCAGAATGCGCTTGGCTCGCGCCGCCAGCGACGGCACGCCGGAGCGCATGGCCCGCCCCAGCATGTCCGCCGCGACGGGGCGAAGCTCCGGATCGTCCGCCGCCAGATCGACCATGGACTGAAGCGCGGCGCTCTGCACGATCCGGCTGGCCCGGTTCTCGAACCACCCTTCCAGAAGCGCCACGGCACGCCCGCGCTGTTCGTCCGTCAGGGTCAGGCGCGGCAGGATCGCGGCCAGACGCCAGCGCACCTCCGCCTGCTCGATGGCCGCGGCATCGGTCAGAAGCCGTTCGGCGAAGGCGTCCAGTGGGCGGGGATCGCCGCGCGACACCCGGTCCAAGGCATCGGCGGCGCGCATCCGCACCCCGGCATCGCCGTCGAACAGGCAGGCGACCAGTTCCGGCAGGCGCGCCGGATCGGCTGCCACCGCCTCCGCCACCGTGGGAATGTTGCCGAAGGCCCGCCGGTCGCCGCCGAGCGCCAGGGCTTTCGCCAGGCCCCTGTCCTTGGGGCCGCTGTCCTTTTTCATCGCCTCAGCGCCGCCCGAAGGGACGCGAGGGGATGTTCCGCCCGAACTTCGACCCGGCCTTCAGCGCGCTGGGGCGCGGCGGCGGAGGGGGCGGCGGGGGCGGAGGCGCCTCGCCCTTCGGAACGGCACCGCCACCGGCCATCTGGGCGAGATCGCTCATCAGCCGGTTGACGCCGCGCACCCGCTGGGCCTCGTCGGTCCATTCGCGGGTGTAGACCAGCTTGTGGTCGGGCCGCAGCTTCATCAGGCTCATCTGCTGGCTGATGTAGGTCAGCAGCTTGGCCGGCTCGGCGTAGCTGTTGTTGCGGAAGGTCAGCACGGCGCCCTTCGGCCCGGCGTCCACGCGCTCCACCCCCGCCTGACGGCAAAGCTGCTTGATGGTCACCACGTCCAGCAGGTTCTCCACCTCGCCCGGCAGCTTGCCGAAGCGGTCGATCAACTCCGCCGCGAAGCCGTCGATTTCCGCCCGGTCCACCAGTTCCGCGATGCGGCGATAGAGTGACAGGCGCACCGTCAGGTCGGGGACATACTCCTCCGGGATCAGCACCGGCGTGCCCAGGTTGATCTGCGGGGTCCAGGGCTGGTCCTCCGCGCCGCTCGGCACCTGCCCGTCCATGTTGGCGCGGGCGTTGGCGACGGCCTCCTCCAGCATGTGCTGGTACAGCTCGACGCCGACCTCCTTGACGTGGCCCGACTGCTCCTCGCCCAGCAGGTTGCCGGCGCCGCGGATGTCCATGTCGTGGCTGGCGAGCTGGAAGCCCGCACCCAGGCTGTCCAGCGTCTCGATGACGTGCAGCCGCTGCTGCGCCGTTCCGGTCAGCGGCTTGTTCGGCGCGTAGGTGAGGTAGGCGTAGCCACGCACCTTCGACCGTCCCACGCGCCCGCGGATCTGGTAGAGCTGGGCCAGGCCGAACATGTCCGCCCGGTGCACGATCAGCGTGTTGGCGTTGGGGATGTCGATGCCGCTCTCGATGATGTTGGTGGCGAGAAGCACCTCGAACCGGCCCTCGTCGAAGGCGGTCATCACCTCTTCCAACTCGCTGGCGGGCATCTGGCCGTGGGCGGTGACGATCTTGACCTCGGGGACCAACTCCCGCACCCGCTCGGCGACCTTGGGCAGGTCCTCCACGCGGGGGCAGACGTAGAAGGTCTGGCCGCCCCGGTAATGCTCGCGCAGGATCGCCTCGCGCACCACCACGGGGTCGTAGGGCAGCACGAAGGTCCGCACCGCCAGACGGTCCACCGGCGGGGTGGCGATCAGCGACAGCTCGCGCACACCGGACAGCGCCATCTGCAGGGTGCGCGGGATCGGCGTGGCGGTCAGCGTCAGGACGTGCACGTCGGCGCGCAGCTCCTTCAGCCGCTCCTTCTGCTTCACGCCGAAATGCTGCTCCTCGTCGACGATGACCATGCCGAGCTGCTTGAACTGCACGCCCTTGCCGAGCAGCGCGTGGGTGCCGATCACGATGTCGGCGGTGCCCTCGGTCAGCTCCTGCTTGACCTTGGTCTGCTCCTTGGCGGTGACCATGCGGGAAAGCTGGACGACGCGCAAAGGCAGCCCCGCGAACCGCGTCGTGAAGGTCTTGAAATGCTGGCGCGCCAGCAGCGTGGTCGGCACCACGACGGCGACCTGCTGGCCGCTCATGGCGACGAGGAAGGCGGCGCGGAGCGCCACCTCCGTCTTGCCGAAACCGACGTCGCCGCAGACCAGCCGGTCCATCGGACGGCCCGAGCCGAGATCGGTGAAGACCTCCTCGATCGCCTTCAACTGGTCGTCCGTCTCCGGGTAGGGGAAGCGGGCGGCGAACTCCTGATAGACCCCCTCCGGCGTGTAGACCGGATCGGCCTTCTTCAGCATGCGCTCGGCGGCGATCTTCAGCAACGCCTCGGCCATGTCCTTCAGGCGCTTCTTGACGCGGGCCTTGCGGCCCTGCCACCCCGCCCCGCCCAGCTTGTCGAGCTGCGCGTGCGCGTCCTCCGACCCGTAGCGGGTCAGCACCTCGATGTTCTCGACCGGGACGTAGAGCTTGTCGCCGCCCTCGTAGATCAGCCGCAGGCAGTCGTGCGGCGCGCCGGACACCTCCAGCGTCTCCAGCCCGTCGTAGCGCCCGATACCATGGTCCATGTGCACCACGAGGTCGCCCGAGGCCAGCGCCGTATACTCGGCGATGAAGTTGGCGGCCTTGCGCTTCTTCTTCGCCACCGGGCGGACGAGGCGGTCGCCGAGGATGTCCTGCTCGGTGATGACGGCCATGTCGGCGGAGGTGAAGCCGTGCTCCATCCCCAGAACGATCATGCCGATGATGTTGCGGTCGAATCGGCGGACGTCCTCGATGCTCTCCGCCGGCTCCAGCCCCGGAATGCCGTGGTCGCCCAGCACCGTCATCAGCCGGTCGCGGGAGCCTGCGGAATAGCCCGCCACCAGCACACGCCGACCGTCGGCCCGCAGCGCGCGGATGTGGTCCTTCACCGCGTCGAAGACGTTCACGTCGGGCCGCGCCCGTTCCTCCGCGAAGTCGTGGCCGCGCCGCCCGCCGGCGTCCAGCGTGCCCTTGATGCCCGGCGGCGTGCCGAAGGGCTGGAGCTGCGCCACCGCGTGGGCGGCGAACAGATCGTCCCACGCCTGCGCGTCGAGGAACATCATGCCGACCGGCACCGGCTTGTAGACCGGCGAGCCCGTCCGCTTCTCGATGACGATCATGCTCTCGCGGGAGCCGTGGAAGTCCACCACCTGCGCGATGCGCGAATCGCGCGCCTCCGTCGCCTGATGGTCCAGCGACAGGATGGCCCTGGGCATGTAGGCCAGCAGCGATTCCATCGTTTCGTGGAACAGCGGCAGCCAATGCTCCATGCCGCCGTACTTGCGCCCGGCGCTGATCGCCTCGTAGAGCGGGTCGTCGTCGGTGACCGCGCCGAACAGCTCCCGGTAGCCGGAGCGGAAGCGGGCGATGCCCGCCTCGTCCAGGAACACCTCGGACATCGGCTTCAGGTCGATGCCGTCGCGCTTGTCGGTGGTGCGCTGCGACATGGGATCGAAGCTGCGCACGGCCTCCAGCTCGTCGCCGAACAGGTCGAGGCGCAGCGGCTCGTCGGTGCCCGGCGGGAACAGGTCCACGATGCCGCCGCGCACGGCGAACTCGCCCGGCTCGCGCACCGTCTGCGCGCGGGTGTAGCCGTTGCCGGCCAAGTAGCGCTGGAGCTTCTCCAGGTCGATCCGGTCCCGCAGCTTCGCCGAGAACACCGCGTCGCGGAAGGCGGCGCGGGGCGGCACCTTCTGCACCATGGCGTTGACGGTGGTCAGCACGACCAGCGGCGCCGAGTCGGCCTTGCGCGCCAGCAGGCGGGTCAGCGTGTCGATTCGCTTCGCCACGATGCCGCCATTGGGCGACACGCGGTCGTAGGGCAGGCAATCCCAGGCCGGGAACACCTGCACCTCCAGCGACGGCGCGAAGAAGGCCAGCGCCTCCGCCAACTGGGCGGCGCGGGTGTCGTCGAGCGCGACATGGAGAAGCCCGGCGCTCCCCGCCCGCTTGGCGAGGTCGGCGAGGACGCGGGCGTCATGACCGGCGGGCGCGCCGCCGACCAGAAGGCGGCCGGAGCGTCCCGGCTGCAACTGTTCGAAGCTGGGCAAGGATCGGGCCTCAGGACCCCTGACGGGGCGTGTAGCGGAACTTGGTCAACAGCCGCATGACGTCGGTGTCATGCTCGGCGGGCAGCGGCTCGCGCCCGGCGTACCAATTGTAAAGGTCGGGGTCGCTGAGTTCGAGCAGCGCCTCGTAGCGGTCGAGCTGCGCGTGGTCGAAGGCCGGGACATGGGCGTCGGCGAAGCTGCCGATCAGCAGGTCCATCTCGCGCATGCCGCGGTGCCACGACCGGAAGCGCAGCCGCTTGCGCCGGTTTTCCAGGGATTCGCCGCTCTCGGACAGGGTGTTCTCGTCGCTCATGCCATCCACGCCAAAAAGCCCCGGCCCCGGAAGATAGGGGGCGGAGCGGTCCACATCCACCCCCGCATCCTGCACGGCGAACCGCGCGGTGGCAAACCGAAACGCGGGGGTGCCCAACGGCGATGGGTGCCGCTACCCGGCCCCGGCCCGTCGCGTCCCACCGTGAGGGCGCATCGGCGCTGCCTTTGGCAAGCCGGCCCCCACCTAACCGTTCCCACCAAGCGGGGGAGAAAGCATGTGTTTCGACGGAAAAGCGGCTGTTTCGCCGAGAAGGTGGCGGCAGTTCCTCCCCCGCCCAGCGGGGGAGGTTAGGTGGGGGCTATGTAAGCACCGATGCGCCTTCGCTCGGGTAATGCGACCAGAAGGCCGGCGCGTGCAGGAAAGGTGTGATGTTGTCCCGAGCAAGCGCCCTGCGGTCGCAAGGAATGGAACGGAAACCCCGCCCCCTTCCTGGAACCCTTCTTTCAATCACCCCACGGTCTTGCCTCGCCGTCTGTCACCATCCGCTGAAACTTTGCCATGTCAGCCAGCATTCGCCGATGCCAACGCGCCGGAAGCGCCTTCGGATTGTTCTTGGCCAGCGGCTCGATAAGATGAATCGCCTCGCCCAAAATGGAAATCGCCTCCTCCGGCGTTCCGGATACGGCGATCAAGCCGGCCATGATGCTCAGGCTGTTTGCCAGCAGGTGCGCGTATCGCTGAGGCTCACTTTGCGCCAAGCCTCGCCGGATGGTCACCGCCTCCCGAATGGCCGCCAGCGCCCCCGCTCCGTCGCCAGTTTCCGAAAGTTCAGTCGACAGGTTGCTGAGGCTCATCGCCAAGTCCGGGAGGAAGCGCCCCGTTGCGAACTCCACCAGCGTTCGGTAGTGGTCCACCGCTTCCCGAATGGCGGCCAATGCCCCCGCTCCGTCGCCGGCTTCCGAAAAACGGCGAGACAGGTTGTTGAGGCTATCAGCCAAATCCGGTAAAAAGCGCCCCGGAGCGAACTTCACCAGTGTTCGGTGATGGTCCATCGCCTCCCGAATGGCCGCCAACGCTCCCGCTCCATCGCCGGCTTCCGACAGAATGTTCGACAGGGTGTTGAGGCTTTTCGCTAAATCCGGGAGGTAGCGCCCCGGTGCGGACTCAGCCAGCGTTCGGAAATGACCCACCGCCTCTTGAATGGCCGCCAGCGCCCCCGCTCCGTCGCCGGTTTCCGAAAGTTCAGTCGACAGGTTGTTGAGGCTGCTCGCCAAATCCGCGAGGTAGCGCTCCGATGCGGACTCAGCCAGCGTTCGCCGGATGCTCACCGCCTCCCGAATGGCCGCCAGCGCCCCCACTCCGTCGCCAGCTTCCGACAAACGGTTTGACAGGGTATGGAGGCTCATCGCCAAGTCCGGGAGGAAGCGCCCCGATGTGGACTGCGCCAACGTTTGGAAGTGACCCACCGCCTCCCGAATGGCCGCCAGCGCCCCGGGTACGTCGCCGCTTTCCGACAAACGGTTCGACAGGTTGTTGAGGCTATTTGCCAAGTCCGGGAGGAAGCGCCCCGGATCGGCATCCGCCAGCTTTCGCCGGATGCTCACTGCCTCCCGAATGGCCGCCAGCGCCTCCGCTCCGTCGCTGGCTTCCAACAAATGGACAGATAGGCTGCTGAGGCTCATCGCCAAGTCCGGGAGGAAGCGCCACGGTGCGGACTGCGCCAGCTTTCGCCGGATGCTCACCGCCTCCCGAATGGCCACCAGCGCCCCCGCTCCGTCGCCGGCTTCCGACAAAATCTTCGACAGGTTATGGAGGCTCATCGCCAAGTCCGGCAGGAAGCGCCCCGATGCGGACTGCGCCAGCGTTTGGAAATGGCCCACTGCCTCCCGAATGGCGGCCAACGCCCCCGCTCTATCGCCGGCTTCTGAAAGATGGAGAGACAGGTTGTTGAGGCTCGTCGCCAAGTCTGGGAAGAAGCGCTCCGGTGCAGACACCGCCAGCGTTCGGAAATGACCTACTGCCTCCCGAATAGCCGCCAGAGCCCCCGTTCTGTCGCCGGCTTCCGACAAACGGCTCGACAGGTTGTTGAGGCTCTTCGCCAAGTCCGGGAGGAAGTGCCCCGGATCGGCATCCGCCAGCTTTCTATAGTGGTTCACCGCTTCCTGAATGGCAAACAACGTGCCTTCTCGGTTGCCTGCCATCCATAGGCATGTGGAACCATTCATAAGGCAGCGAGCCTTTTCCGTATCATTCCCGGCTACGGACGCCAGCGTCATCGCCACTACACCGGCAACGGCGGGCATCGCAAATCCACGATCTCTGTCCGACGCCCAACCGTCCAGCGAAGCGCAGCGGTCCGGGCGCCCATCGAGCATTGTCGTCAACCACGCCGTCAGCCGATGGTCGTGAATACCCAACACCACCTCGGCGTCGTGGACGAGGCGGGCGGCGCGGTCCATGGAGTCGGTTTCCTGTTCCTTCATCGCAGCCCAGAGCCATTCCGGCGCGTCCTGCGGGCTTCGCGCCAACTCCTGGACGAGAAAGGCCGCGGCGACGATGTCGGGTTGCAGTTTGGGAAGCGTTCCTTTCTCCAAACGCCCGGTGCGCGCCAACCGGTCGGTCAAGTCTTCCACCCTCCCCAGCCCAAGGTACAAGGCTGGATCAGCGAGCCGGCGCAGAGTGGAGGCGTCCAGACCGTCCCGAATCGCGGCCAAGGCGTACAGGCGCGGCAAGGCGTTTTCCGAGAGGCCGGCATCGGTGCCTTCCTTGGCGGCGCGGCGGCGCTCGCGCGTCACCAGCGCGTCGACGACTTCTCGCCCCGACAGGGACAGAATCGGCGTTTCCGGGGCGTTCACCGTTTGAACCGCCGCCGCCGTCAGGAACAGCGGCAGGCGATGCAGATCGTTGCGGATGAACCACGCTTCGAAAGCGGACGGTTCGATGGATGCGGCCTCGCCGCCCCGCAGTTGGGCAAGCCGCCGCACCGCTGCGCTGAAGAGGTCGAAGGCATCCCCGGCGGACTGAATATCGCGCAGGGAGGGAACCTCGGTTCGGCTGAACAGACCGGACGCATCGGACTGCACCACGTCGTCGGCCCACCCCCCCTCGCCCCGGCGGCTGAGCAGGAGGACGCGAATCTTCTGGCCGTTGCCAGGGCGAAGGCGCCCCAGGTCTTCCAGCAGACGGCGCACCGCGTTCCGATTCTCCTCCGGATAGTCGATGATGAGCAACAAGCCCGCTTCGGACACCGGCAGCACCACATCCCTGCGCAGGTCGATGAAGCCGGCCTTCCAGCCCTGTTCGCGCAGCCTCTCCGCAACCTCCGCGGCGAAGCGCGACTTGCCGATGCCGCCCGCACCGGTCACAAAGCGGGCCTTGACCGCTCCAGCCCCAGTCGCCCAGGCGAGCGTCTCCTCCATCTCCTCGCCACGGCCAACAATGGGTGTCAGGCGGGCGTGCCAGCGCAGGAGGTCGACGTCGCGGGTGTCCGCGTCGATGTCCGTCAGCCAGGGCAGTTCGGGTTCGCTCGGAGGATGTCCCGCGAACTGCTGGATCGTCAGATCGCCCAGATAGACGTTTCCGACGATGGTTTCGGCATCGACCGACCGCCGCGGCCCAAGCTGAAGGAGCGACATTTACGGCTTTATCGGAAACAGCATGGGGTAGACGCTGATAACGCTCAGAACGAATCCCCCCGCCGACAGCAACCAGCCGGACCATTCAAAAAACCCGCGCTTGGCTGGTGGCGGAGGGGCGTTGTGGGTGATGGTGCTGCCTATGTTCACATCGCCCATATAGACGTTGCCGCCGATGGACTTTGCGCGCACGGAGCGTCCGGAGCGGCCACGGTTGGCGAACAGCATGGCCATCCCGATGGCCATCATGGCGAGACCGACGATCAATCCAGTATCCAAGGCCAGACACCACTTCCGAGTTGCGCCGACGGGACCATCACCCCGAATTAGTGCAATTTATCACGGGATAGAATCGATTTGGATCGAATTCCCGCAGAATCCTCGCGTTTCCTTGTCTTCCCGGATGCCCCGCGCGTCAGCGCGCCAACCACGCCTCCAGCCCCTCGCGCAGGTCGGGGCCGGGGGCCAGCCGGGCGAAGTGGTCCGTCTCCACCGCCAGCCCTTCGCCGATGGTCATGTTCAGCCCGCGGGTCACCGCCCCCAGGATGCCGGACACTGCCGCCGGGGAATGCCGGACGATCCGTCCCGCCAGTTCGAAAGCGGCGGGCAGCAGCGCGTCGTGGGGCACCACCTGATTGACCAGCCCCACCGCCAGCGCCGTCGCGGGCGGGAAGGCGTCGCCGGTCAGCAGCCATTCCAACGCCCGCTTGCGCCCGGCGTTGCGGGGAAGCCGCTGGGTCCCGCCGAAGGTCGGCATCATGCCGAGCTTGATCTCCGCCTTGGAGAAGCTCGCCCGCTCGCTGGCGACGGCGAGGTGCGCGGCCTCCAGGATTTCGCAGCCGCCGCCGTAGCAGATGCCGTTGACCGCGGCGATGACCGGCTTCGGAAAGGCCTCGATCCGCGCGCACAGCGTCTGGCCGGGCCGGAACGCCCGCACCGCCGCCTCCGGCCCCCGCCGGACGGCATGGGTGAACTCCGCGATGTCCGCCCCGGCGGAGAAGGCCCGCTCCCCGGCCCCGGTGACGATGACGGCGCGCACCGCCTCGTCAGCCTCCAGCGCGTCCAGCGTGTCGAGCATCGCGGCGGCCAGCGCGGTGCTGATGGCGTTCAGCTTCGCCGGTCGGTTCAGGGTGACGGTGGCGATCCCGCCGGCGGTGACGCACAGAACGGGGGTGGTGGTGTCGGCGTTCGGCATCGGGCGTTCCTCATTGTTGGGTTTGGAATGCCCCCACTGTCGAGCCTGTGCCGCGCCTCCGACAAACGAGTACGCCGCGTTTTCAGGTGAAGGAACTTCATCTGAAAATGCTGCCATTGCCACGCGTCGAAGCGTCAACTTGACAGAATCGGAACTGTTGGTAGAATAAACGTTCCAAGCCATTGCCGTGGAGGTCGCCATGACCGACGGTTCGATCGGACGTCCGGAACCTCTGGTCCGCGCGCCCGGCTCGGTGGAGCGCAGCGGCAGCGCCACCGACCGCAAGCAGCGGCGGCAAAATCGGCAGGACCTGCAACAGCAGGAGCGGGAGCAGCGGGAGCGCCGCGACCAGGACGAGGCCAACCGCAAGAGGCGGCGCCTCTACGACCTGCTGTTCGACGAGATCGATGATCTGCACACGCTCGACGCGGGGCAACGGGCGCGCATCAAGCAGAACCTGCGCGCGCAACTCGCCGACCGCCGTCAGCCGCCACACCTCGCCCCCAACCTCGCCCAGCCCCCGCCGTCGGAACAGGACATCGAGCGCATGGCGGCGCTTCTCGACGGGGCCGCCGCGTCCCAGCCCGTCGATCACGACCACATCGTCGATCTGGCAGCCCCCGCCAACCCGGCGCTTCCGCCGGGACAAAGGGCGGAGAATGTGGCGCTTGCGAACCAACTCCGCGACTGCCTCGCCCAGCGGACGACGACGTCGCGGCGGGTCGCGGTGTATCTGCGCCTTCTGCTGACTCTGGAAGGCGCTTTCCGTCCGCATGTGGTGGTGGACGCATAGCCCTGCGTCCCACGGGCATTCTGCACGAATTCGGAGAAAGCCTCCCTCCGATGCGCCACCCTGGATGGTCGGGCCATACGGCACAATGGCGCCGTTATTTCTCCGGCGACGGTCCGGGGCGCCTTCCCCGCGCCGTTTCCGCCGCGGAAACCCGCTCCCGCAGGGAGGTTCCACCGTGCCCGACACCCATCTCGCAACGCACGCCCAGCCGTCCGGCGACGCCCTCCGCCAAGCGCTTTCCACCCGCTTCCAGAAGATCCGCGCCCGCACCGCCGAACTCGCCGCCCCGCTCTCGCCGGAGGACCTGATGGTCCAGTCGGTGGCCGACGGCGCACCGGCCAAATGGCACCTCGCCCACACGACGTGGCTGTTCGAAACCACCGTCCTGGTGCCTTGCAACCCCGGCTACCGCCCCTTCGATCCGGCCTTCCTGACGATCTTCGCCGCGCGCGACGACCGGTTCGGCAGCCATCAGCTTCCCTCCCCCACCCTGCGCCTGCTCTCCCGGCCCAACGCGGCGGAGGTGATGCGCTACCGCGACCATGTGAACGCCGCGGTGCTGCATCTGCTGAACCAGGCCGACGACGCGGAGCTTCCGGACATCGCGGACCGGGTGATCGTCGGCATCACGCACGAGCGTCGCCATCAGGAACGGCTGCTGACCCACATCAAGCACGCCTTCTGGAGCAACCCGCTGCGCCCCGCCTACGACCAGCCGCCGCAGCTCTTCCAGACCGCCCAGCAACCGGAACGCTGGGTGGAGCATGAGGGCGGCGTCGTCGAGATCGGGCGGACGGAAGCCTGCGCCGGATTCGACCATGAGGGGCCGCGCCACCGCGTCTATCTGCAGCCCTTCCGGCTCGCCTCCCTGCCGGTGTCCTGCGGGGCCTTCCGGGAATTCATCGAGGACGGCGGCTACACCAAGCGCTCGCTCTGGCTCGCCGACGGCTGGGAGGTGGTGCGGGCCGAGGAATGGCAGGCGCCGCTCTATTGGGAGTGGCGCGACGGGGCGTGGCAGATCTTCACCCTCTACGGCATGCGCCCGCTCGACCCCGCGGAGCCGGTCTGCCATGTGAGCTGGTTCGAGGCCGACGCCTTCGCCCGCTGGGCCGGAAAGCGCCTGCCGGACGAGGCGGAGTGGGAGGCCGTCGCGTCCCGCTGCGACAGCATGGGCAACCTGCTGGGCACCGGCCACCGCCATCCGCGCCCCAGCACCTGCCACGGCGACGGCCCGTGGCAGATGTTCGGCGACGTATGGGAATGGACCCGCAGCCCCTTCGCCCCCTACCCCGGCTACCACCTGCCGGACGGCGTGGACGAGGCCGTCCATGGCCGCTTCATGGTGAACCGCATGGTGCTTCGGGGAGGAAGCTGCGTCACGCCCTTCGACCACGCCAATCCGACGACGCGGCACTACCTGCGCCCGGAATCCCGCCTGTCCTTCACCGGACTGCGCCTGGCGGAGGACGCCTGAACGGGACCCGAGGGTCGGCGCGCTACTTCCGGAACAGGAACTCGCGGCCGACCTTCACGCGCTTCTCCCCGTCATATTCGATGATGTCGGCGGTGGCGTAGGTCTCGGTCCAGCGCTCCGGCAGATAGCTGCCGGTGCCGATGATGTCCACGGGGGCGTTGGCCTCCGCCATCAGACGGCATTTCGCCGGGCCGAAGCCGGAGCTGGCGACGATCTTCACCGCCGGGAACCCGGCCTCGTCCAGCTTCTCGCGCATGAAGTGGATCGCCGCCGCCGACACGCCCGTGCCGATCAGGTAGCGGAGCTGCGTCTCGTCGCGATAGCCGCGGATGGAATGGGGCGCGTGCCGCTCCAGCACCGCGTAGGAGCCCGGCGGGTCCAGCCCTTCCAGGAAGCGCCCGCCCGGCGTGTCCAGCCGCACCGCCAGCTTGCCCTGCGCGGCGAGGCCGGGGAAGCGGCGGCAGACCTCCAGCGCGTCGGTCACCTCGCGCCCGAAGTAATCGACCAGGACGGTCAGCGGCAGTTCGGGGAAGGTCTCGTGGAACATCTCCGCCGCCCGCACGGTCGATCCGGCATAACCGATCAGCGCGTGCGGCATGGTGCCCATGCCCTTCTTCTGCCCGAAGAAATGGGCGGTGGCGTCGGTGGCGTTGCCGATGAAACCCTTGGCGCCGACCTTGCGCTTCGCCCGGTCCGACCCGACGGAGGCGGCGTAGGCCATCATCTCCTCCATCTCCGTGCCGGCGCAGTGGCGCGCCTCCATGGCGAGGAAGGCGGTCTTGGGCAGGTCGGCGCACATGGTGAAGGCGTTGTAGGCGCCGACGCAGGCGGGGCCGAGTTTCTGGAGGATGATCGTCTCGGTGTCCACCAGATGGTAGAAGGAGCCGGTGATGTACAGGATCGGCTCGCCCGCCCCGACCCACTTTCCTTCCGGATAGTTCAGGACGATGTCGATGTCGAACCCGCGTTCCCGCGCCACCGCCTCCAGCCATTCGATGGCGAGTCGCGGCGCGCAGACCACCGGGCGGCGCATGAAGATGGCATAGGTGACCTTCTTGTCACCGAACTTCCCGACCGCCTCCTTGGTCCGCTTGAAATAGGTGTCGGTCCATTCGGTGATGGCAGAGGCGGGCGGATGACTCGCGGGCGTATGGCTGGCCGGCGGCTGTTTCCTGGTCTCGTCCATGGCGATGTCCTCGTCTTCCCGCTCTTGCCCTTCGCGTTGGCCGCTTCCGGAGGCCGCCCCATGGCGGGAACGGCAATCCGATTGAGAAACCAGCATTATACGCCCCGGCGCTCCGGTGGAAGAAACTTCGTCCGCGACCGCCAACCGCCGTGCGCAAGGGTGATTTGCCGAAAATACCCTACGAATTCCGGCGCATTTCAATCGCAAAGAACCGGCAAACAGGACCGCAGTTCCTAAATGTAATCACCTCTCATCAAAAAGTATAAAATACCGATATTTGACGCCTTCCCTTTGCCCCTTCACTATCCATTCAAGAACAGGCGCCATCCCCCTTCGGTGCCGGGAAAGCGACGAGGTCGGCATGAGCCGGACGATCAGCCAGAACGCGCCGAACATTGCGGCAGGTCCCTCGACGCTCGACCGCCTGGGCCGGCGGGTGGTTCTCGGGCTTCTCTGCACCATGATCGGGCTGGCCGCCGCGGGCACCGGCGGGGCGTTCCTGCTGAAGCCCGGCACGGCCCAGGCCGGGCGCCCGGTGGCGGAGACCCTGCGGGCCGCGGCCAATTACGCGCGCCTTCCCGCGATGATCTTCACGCTGGCCGACGGCGACCGGCTGCGGGAGTTGCGGGTCCGCGTGGTTCTGGACATGGACCCGACGGCCCCCGCCAAGACGGTGGAGAGCTACGGGCCGCGCATCGCCAGCGCCATGACCAACGTGATGCTGGAAACCGACCCCGGCGAGCTGAGCGGGCGCAACGGCGCCTTCTACGTCAAGGACGCGGTGATGCGCACGGCGTCCAAGGAACTCGGCACCATGAAGATCCGGCAGGTGCTGGTCCAGGAACTCGTCATGCGCTGAGGGAAGGTCCGCTCCGCCCACGCTCCGCAGCGCCCTCGAACGCTCGACAGGGGCGCCGGAATGGGGAAAACTCCCGTCCCGTTCGGGCACGCGCTCGAACAGCGGGATTGGAAGGGAGACGGCTGTGGCCGAGTTCGATTTCGACCTCTTCACCATCGGTGCCGGCTCCGGCGGCGTCGCGGCCAGCCGGCGGGCCGCGGCCATGGGCGCCAAGGTCGCCATCTGCGAGGGCAGCCGGGTCGGCGGCACCTGCGTCATCCGCGGCTGCGTGCCGAAGAAGCTGCTGGTCTACGCCGCCCAGTTCCGCGACGCCTTCGAGGACTCCTGCGGCTATGGCTGGGCCACCAGCACGCCGGCCTTCGACTGGGCCACGCTGATCGGACGCAAGGACGCGGAGATCGACCGGCTGAACGGCATCTACATCAAGATGCTGGAGAATTCCGGGGTCACCCTGCACACCGGTTTCGGTCGGCTGATCGACCGCCACACGGTGGAGGTCGCCAACCAGCGCTACACCGCCCGGAACATCCTGGTCGCCACCGGCGGCTGGCCGTCCCTGCCGAAGATTCCCGGAATCGAGCACGCCGTCACCTCCAACGAGGCGTTGCAGCTCGGCACCCTGCCCCACTCCGTCATCATCCTGGGCGGCGGCTACATCGCTGTGGAGTTCGCCGGCATCTTCCGGGGCTTGGGCGCCGAGGTGACGATCATGATCCGCGGCGAGGAGCTGCTGAACGGCTTCGACGACGACATCCGCGTGGCGCTGGCGCAGGAGATGCGCAAGCGCGGCATCAACATCCTCGCCCGCACCCAGCCGGTGAAGGTGGAGGAAGGCCCCGGCGGCTTCACCGTCACCGACCAGCTCGGGCGCGAGCATTCCGCCGGTCTCGTCATGGCGGCGACCGGGCGCCGCCCGAACACGCGCGACCTGGGGCTGGAAGCCGCAGGGGTCGCGTTGGACGACGGCGGGGCGATCCGGGTGGACGAGTATTCGCGCACCAGCGTGGACAACATCTTCGCGGTGGGCGACGTGACCGACCGCATGGCCCTGACCCCCGTCGCCATCGCCGAGGGGCGCGCCTTCGTGGAGACGGTGTTCAACGACAACCCGACCAGCATCAGCTACGCCAACATCCCGACCGCCGTCTTCTCCATCCCTCCGCTCGGCACCGTCGGCCTGACCGAGGCGGAGGCGCGGGCCAGATATGGACAGGTGGACATCTACAAGGCCGGCTTCCGCCCGATGAAGCACACCATGTCGGGCCGCGACGAGCGGGTGCTGATGAAGATGATCGTGGACGGCGGGAGCCAACGGGTTCTGGGCTGCCACATGATGGGCATGGACGCGCCGGAGATCGTGCAGGGGCTGGGCATCGCGCTGAATTGCGGGGCCACGAAGAAGGACTTCGACCGCACCATCGCCCTCCATCCCTCTACCGCGGAGGAGTTCGTCCTGATGCGCGAGAAGGTGTCCTGACGGTCGGACGTTAAACCAAAGGTCAGGAGCGGGATTTCCTGGAACGCTTCTAAGAAGCTTTGTGTTGAGGGCTCACCAAGACGGCGGCGCTGCATTCCCCGCCAAGGCCGCCGTCACCCATCCTTCATCAAGGCTTCGGGAGGGCTCCGACGCATGTTCATGCACAACAAGAACCTGATGTACACGGTCCGCGTGGCGGAACCGGACCCCAAGCTGGCCAGCCTGATGCTGGAACAGTTCGGCGGCCCCCAGGGCGAACTGGCGGCGGCGTTGCGGTACTTCACGCAGGGTCTGGCCGACGAGGACCCTGGCCGCAAGGACATGCTGATCGACATCGCGACCGAGGAACTGAGCCACCTGGAAATCATCGGCAGCATCGTCGCCATGCTGACCAAGGGCGTGAAGGGCAAGCTGGCCGAAGGCGCGGAGGAGGTCACCGACCTCTATGCCGACATCGCCAAGGGCAACGGCAGCCACACTCTGGCGCTTCTCTACGGCGGCGGTCCGGCCCTGACCAATTCCGCGGGGCAGCTCTGGACCGGCGGCTACATCGACAGCATCGGCGAGCCGACCGCCGACCTGCGCTCCAACATCGCCGCGGAATCGCGGGCCAAGATCATCTATGAACGCCTCATCAACATCACCCCCGACCCGGGCGTGAAGGACGCGCTGACCTTCCTGATGACCCGCGAGGTGGCGCACCAGAAGATGTTCGAGAAGGCGCTCTATTCCATCGAGAACAACTTCCCGCCGGGCAAGCTGCCGGGCAACCCCGAATACACCGACAAGTACTACAACATGAGCAAGGGCGACGGCGACATGCGCGGCCCGTGGAACCAGGGCGAGCAGTGGGAGTTCGTGGACGTCAAGCCCGACCAGGGCCCGGTCAGCGGCGGCGACGGCAATCCCTCCGTCCGGCTGGCGGCGGAAGAGATGAAGGCCGTCAACGAGGCCGCCAAGCGCACCATGTCCCGCACCGATGTGAACCCGGTGACGGGTGCCGATTTGGGCGCTGGCCCCGGCTCCGGCAAGATGACCCCGGTGAAGTAATCCCCGATTCCCCTCTCCCCCCTGGGGAGAGGCTGGGGTGAGGGGGCGCCCTGTCAGGGCGTCCACGCTCTGCAATGAGTCGACGTGGTCGGCCTCACGGCCGCCCCCTCATCCTGACCTTCTCCCCGGAGGGGAGAAGGGATCAGGCCTTCACCACAACTTCATCCCGCCTCGGCCGCGTCATCAGCCACAGCAGCACCAGCAGCCCCGGCACGGCACCGCCCGTCGACAGCAGGAAGAAGCTGCTCCAGTCCATCCGCTCCGCCAGCCAGCCGGACGAGGCGCCGAACAGGTCCCCGCCCAGCTTGTAGAAGCTGCTGAGCAGCGCGTATTGTGTGGCCGTGTAGGCCGTGTTGCACAGGCTCGACAGATAGGCGACGAAGGCCGCCGTCGCGATGCCGCCGCAGACATTCTCCAGCGCCACCGTCACGGCCAGCGCCGACACGTCGTGCCCCACCTGCGCCAGCATGACGTAGCCCAGGTTGGACAGCATCTGCATCAGCCCGCCGACCAGAAGCCCGCGCAGCACGCCGACGCGCCCGACCAGAACGCCGCCGATCAGCCCGCCGACGATGGTCGCCCACAGGCCGAACAGCTTTGTGACGTTGGCGATCTCCGTCTTCTCGAAGCCGAGATCGACGTAGAAGGGCGCCGACATCACCCCCGCCAGCACGTCCCCCAGCTTGTAGCAGGCGATGAACAGCAGGACCGCCGCCCAGGCCGGGCGCGTCATGAACTCCACGAAGGGCGCCACGACCGCCCCGTAGACCCAGGCCAGAAGATCGGCCTTCCACCCCGTCAGGTGCGGGCGCGCGGCCAGCCAGTCGGCGACATGCCGCTCCCGCGCCTTGGACTCCGCCGAATCCGCGACCTTCGGCTCGCGGTTCAGCAGGATCGTCACCATGCCCACCGCGACCAGTCCCGCCATGACGTAGTAGGCGACATGCCAGCCGAAGAACTCCGCGAGGTACAGGGCCCCCGCCCCCGCCGCCAGCATGCCGAAGCGGTAGCCCAGCACGAGGATGGCCGCACCGGCGGCCTGCTGGTGCTCCTCCAGCACCTCCACGCGGTAGGCGTCGACCACGATGTCCTGGCTGGCCGAGAAGAAGGCGACGACCACGGCCAGCATGGCGGTCCACCACAGGTCGGTCACCGGATTGGTGCTGCCCAGCCCGATCAGCGCCGCCATCAGCCCGGCCTGCGCCACCAGCGCCCAGCCGCGCCGCCGCCCGAACAGCCGAGTCATCACCGGCAGGCGCAGCCGGTCGATCAGCGGCGCCCAGACGAATTTCAGCGCGTAGGGCATGGTGACCAGGGCGAACAGGCCGATGGCCGTCTTGCTGATCCCGCCCTCGCGCAGCCACACCGAGAGGGTGGAGCCGGTCAGCGCCAGCGGCAGCCCTTCGGAAAAGCCCAGGAACAGAATGGCCAGAACGCGCCGGTCGAGATAGACGGAGGCCGCCTGCCCCCAGGAGGATGGTTTCACCCGTTCAACCCTTCCGCACACCTGCGTATCCGTCTGTATAGGCCGTGGCCGGGCGCCCCGGCCAGCGCGCTTTTTCGGGCGCGGCGCCGCATCATCCATTGCGGAAGTTGCGGTCGAAACTATGGAAAAATTTCCCGGCGGCGGCTATACAGAGTACCCCTCTGGCCGTCATCCGGCCGTCAGAAGGAACCCTTAGCACAAGGAAAGAGCGGGCGTCATGGTTGAGCGTTGGTCCCCCGACAGTTGGAGGTCGAAGCCGGCGAAGCAGCTTCCGACCTATCCGGACCCGTCCAAGGTCGAAGCGGTGGAGCAGCGCCTGTCCTCCTATCCCCCGCTCGTCTTCGCGGGCGAGGCGCGCCGGCTGAAGGACAGCCTCGCCGCCGCCGCCGCCGGCAACGCCTTCCTGCTCCAGGGCGGCGACTGCGCGGAGAGCTTCGCTGAGTTCCACCCCAACAACATCCGCGACACCTTCCGCGTGCTGCTGCAGATGGCCGTCGTGCTGACCTTCGGCGCCGCCATCCCGGTGGTCAAGGTGGGCCGCATGGCCGGGCAGTTCGCCAAGCCGCGCTCCGCCGACACCGAGGTGATGGAGGGGATCGAGCTTCCATCCTACCGCGGCGACATCATCAACGGCTTCGACTTCACGCCCGACGCCCGCGTTCCGGACCCGGAGCGCATGATGCAGGCCTACACCCAGGCCGCGGCCACGCTGAACCTGCTGCGCGCCTTCTCCCAGGGCGGCTACGCCGACCTGCACAAGGTGCATCAGTGGACGCTGGGCTTCGTGGAGCGCTCCCCCGCCGGTGAGCATTTCCGCGAGATCGCCAACCGGCTGGACGAGACGCTGGCCTTCATGGCGGCCTGCGGCATCACCGCCCAGACCACCCCGCAGATCCGCGAGACGGAGTTCTTCACCAGCCACGAGGCGCTTCTGCTGCCCTTCGAGCAGGCGATGACCCGCGTGGACAGCACCACGGGCGACTGGTACGACGTCTCGGCCCACATGCTGTGGATCGGCGACCGCACCCGCCAGCCGGACGGCGCGCATGTGGAATTCCTGCGCGGCGTGAAGAATCCGATCGGCCTGAAGTGCGGCCCGTCCACCGACCCGGACGAGCTGATCCGCCTGATCGACATCCTGAACCCGACGAACGAGCCGGGCCGCCTGACCCTGATCGTCCGCATGGGCGCCGACAAGGTCGCGGAGAAGTTCCCGCCCCTGCTCCGCAAGGTGCAGCGCGAGGGCCGCGTCGTCGTCTGGTCCTGCGACCCGATGCACGGCAACACCGTCAAGTCCTCCAGCGGCTACAAGACCCGCCCGGTGGAAAAGGTGCTGTCGGAGGCGCGCGATTTCTTCGCCGTCCATCAGGCCGAAGGCACCCATGCCGGCGGCGTCCATTTCGAGCTGACCGGCCAGGATGTGACGGAGTGCACGGGCGGCGCCCAGGCGATCACCGACCACAAGCTGGCGCTGCGTTACCACACCGCCTGCGATCCGCGCCTGAACGCCAGCCAGTCGCTGGAATTGGCCTTCCTGCTGGCCGAGGAACTGAAGCGCGCGCGCCTTCAGCGCGACAAGGAGCGCCGGGCGGCGGCGGAGTAAGCGGTTCCCCCTCCCCAACCCTCCCCCGCTTCGCGGGAGAGGGGGCGGCAAGTCTTCCCTCTCCCGCGAAGCGGGGGAGGGAGGGACCATAGGCGCTAACATGCTTGTCTCCTTATGAAAGGAGCCGGCATGGTTTCGGTCTGGCGTGTTCGTCGTCTGGGCGGGTCGGCGATGTGTCGGGCGAGCCGCGGCGCGCTGGGATCAAGCGCTGGCCAATGAAACGGACCGAACAGTGCCAGGCGCAGGCTGTGGACCAAGAGCGCGAAGATGCGCCACAGAGAGAAGCCGTGCGGCATCCGTGGGCAGCCGAGGGGGGAATTGCGTCGCCGTGACGGCAACTTTGTCCTCGATGAGCAGCGCCGCGATCAGCATGGCGTAGATCCACGCCGTCGCCGCTGCTGGCGTGTGCACCGGCACCTCGCCCAAGCCGAGCAACGATTTCCAGCGTTTGATCGCCAGTTCCACCTGCCAGCGCAAGCGATACGCTGCCAGCACCGCCGCCGCGTCGAACGGGGCGGTCGGCAGCGAGGTCAGCAGCAGGACCCAGTCCGCCGCCTCCAGCGAGCGCGCGTCGGGCGTCTTGCCTTTGCGCTTGGCGGTCTCGCGCACCCGGCGGCGGGCTTGTTCGCACGCCGCCGGTGGCTTGCGCCCGGCCACCAGCCGCAGGCGCAGCGGCG
>NZ_QOKW01000070.1 GCF_008365375.1 Roseomonas genomospecies 6
GCCATTGCCCGCTACATTCGCGAGCACAACAGGGCATCCAAGCCCTTCGTCTGGACCAAACCGGCCGAGAAAATCCTCGATAAACTCAGCCGTTTGCCTGCACCTTCTGAATGAGTCAGTGCACTAGGACGGTGCCGGCTCAGTCCCTGGTGCGGACACATGGGGCAGGCGCTCCCGACCTTCCGGAGCGCCTGCGTCACGCGGGGCCTACTCCTGCATGGCCCGACCGGACAGCTTTGCTATCACTTCCTTCCGAGCGGCGATATCCGCCTCCAGGGCGGCGATCTCCTGTGCGGATTGGCCGCTGTTGTTCATGTTCGCCAGATTGGCTTCCACCGCCTTCAACTGTTCGTTGAGAACGGCCTGTCTCGCGCGGTCCTTTTCGCCCTCGACACGCATACCCGCGAGCTTCAACCGCAGACGATCCAGATCACGCCTTTCTGAAGCCATCTTCTGCTGCAGCGCCGAGCGGTTGCCCACTAGCCTCTTTGCCTCGCGCTCAGCATCGGACGCCCTTGTCCGAGACGCGGCGGCCTCCACGCGCAGCGCCTCGACCTCCAACCGTGTAGCGGCGAGATGAGCCTCGAATCCCCCGGACGCGCTACAGCTTGCCGCCGCGAACACGTTGTTGACCTTGCCGGGATCGCACTGCTCGGCCGTGGTCGCGCAGCCCGCCACCACCGGCAGCAAGGCCGAGACCAGGACGAGATGCCTTACCGTCTTGACTTTGAACACGCCAGAACTCCCTGCCGGCCCTGACATCAAACGCCGGCCACGGCCGCCGTCACGCCGGCAAGATCGTTGATCGTGTTGTCCAGCTTCTGCTTCTCCGCGACGAGTTGAGTCCGCTTCGTCTTCATGTAAGCGAGATCGCTCTTGCTGATGGTGCCGCCCTTGATGCCGGCCTCCAGGCTGTCGATCTTCTCCTGGAGACCCGTCGAGATCTTCACCATGCTCGCGCGGTCCCGTTCGGCCTCCTGCACTCTCGACGCGAGTTGGCTCTTGGATGCTTGCCCAGACGCCACCTGACGCTGCAGCTGCTTGATTTCGGCCTGTGCATCCCTGGACACGTCAGCGGATGTCTGGACAGCCCGGTTCGCCTGAGCGACGTCTTCTTCCAGCTTGTTCTTCTGAACGGCGTATTCGGCGCTGGCCGCACCGGCTTGCCCCTGGCGCTGGGCGACATAGTAGCCCGTCGAGCCGCCGGCCAAGCCCCCCACTGCGGCACCCGTCGCGCAACCGGCGGCCTTGTTGTCGCTAATCAGGAGGCCAGCCAGGCAGCCCACCGCCGCGCCGGCGATTGCGCCCTGCGCGGTGTAGTCTGCCGAATAATCTCGCAGCGCCTGCTGTTGAGGAGACAGATTTTGCGACGCTTGATGGCCAGTTGTCGTGCAAGCCGCCAAGGAAATGGCGAGAACTAACGCGGACACCATCTGCGATTTTTTCAGCATAATTTTCACATCCCTCGCGTTTACACCAATTGTAAAGACATTTCGCCTATCACGTTTTGCGTGGGGCGGCACCCGTCAGGACCGCAATCAGGATTCTTTCTCTAACCCTGTTTGGGGTGGACTTGCGGCACATTTTGCTCGAAAATTGCTAACGATGTCTTTCCAAACGCCTGATGGTTGCTGCATCAATGCGGCGATAGCAGAATTTACGAAGCTTGTGGGGATAGGCCGAACGAAAATGTTCATGATCACAGGACCTTCGCTCGGGACAACAACACCGTTTCCGGCGGCAAGGCGGGTGGAACGTGGCGATGACTGACGCGCGGCGCTCCTCCCGGGCGACCGCAGCCGCGGGGCTTTTCGGACTGCTGGCCGTCCTTGCCGTCGTGATCGGTTGGCTCGCCTTGTCCGCCTGCGGCCTCTTCGTGCCCGGCGTGGGCTGGCTCATCGACTCCTGCGCCGTTCCTGCGCCGTCGATCAGCCAGAATGAGGCGGAGCGGCTACGCGGTGCCACGCTGGCGGAAGAGGCCCGGCAGCTGGAGCGCCGGCTGGCGCAGGCCGCATCCTGCCCGACTCCGCCTCCCGGCGCGCCCCTCCACGCCGCCGCTCCGCAGCCGCCGACCCAACTGGCGGACTGCCCGGTGCGGCGTTCCGACCAAGTGGCCCTGCTTCTGGACGCCTCGACCAGCATGAACTGGTCCTATACGCTCGATCCCGCCATCGAACGGAGAGTACAGGACGCATCCAATAGGGCGAGAAGCAACCCGCTTAGCATGTTCTCGCCCGAGTTCGCGGAATTGCGGGCCTTGCAGGAGCGAGCCACTGCCGCTCCGGGCACACCGCGGATCGAGGTCGCCAAGCAGGCGCTGATCCAGTTAGCCGCCTTTATGCACCAGGGTGACTCGCAGCCTGTCCGCTGAACGGCGATGGTCAGCTTGGGGTTGCAAGGACGTGCGCCATCAGACCGCCGCTGACGGCGGCGGTCTGATGTTGGTGGGTTTGT
>NZ_QOKW01000071.1 GCF_008365375.1 Roseomonas genomospecies 6
GATAACTAGGAATTATCATGAGTAACCAAAATACACTATCAACAGCCGAAATACTAAACCTCTACAAAGAATTAGAAATAGTGCATGGAGATGGTGATGCAGGGGCTTTCCTGTTTGGATGGCAATGCAGAAACCCATTTTCTGGAGATCTTATAGAAGCGACAATAGCACGTTCAAAATCGTATGATTATGTACCGTATGCTTACATGGAGGATGATAGAGACTTATCCAATAAGGTTAAAGACATGCATGCATGTTTTGGAGAGCGTGCTCCAGAGCATGTTTTTTGCGCTTCCAGCGGAGCATCATCAGTGTTATTTACGTTTTGCGCGTGGCTATCAAAGAGCGGAATAAAGGAAGTTTACTATATACCGCCAATTTATTTCACAATGCTAAATGCGCTGCACTTGTTTGGTATACGCGCCCGCCCGATTTCAGCACGGCATGCGTTTGAAAGTGATTTCACGCTGAACCTCCCGGCGAAAGAATCTGTGTTAATTCTTGCAGACCCTGTCTGGTATGTTGGCATACCGATAAAAGAGGAAACGATAAATGAGCTTGTCGCATGGCAGAAAAATACGGGGTCGTTCATATTTGTTGATGGAAGCTTTCAATATATGCCATGGGATGGACATATATCTGAACCCACCTCTAATTTTGACCCCAGCAGAACAATCAGGCTGGTGAGTCCGACAAAATCTCTTGCTGTTAATGGTTACCGATTTGCTTATGCAACTATTCCAGTTAATCTGTCGAGTGAGTTCAAAAACCTGTACACTAATATATATGGATCTGGTCCCACTGATAATATCGCGTTCGCATACGAGGCGATTGAAGCAATGAAAGCGAGGTCATTAACGGACAAGCTCATAGGTAGTGCAAAAGACCGGCACGTCGAATTGCGAAGCCGAGGAGTCATAAGCTCTCCATTCAACCCGCGCTGCGGGTACTTTGCATATGAGCAGTTAAACTACAAGTTGCCAGATGGGTACATTAAAATGGATGGAAAATATTTCGGGCAGTTCCGTTTTCCGGATCACGTTAGGATTAATCTTCTGTCTCCTTCTCAAAATGTGATTCAGTAGCGTATATTTTAATATCTGCCTTATCATCGAGGCGCACAAGTGCTTCACCGGAGTCTTGCAATGCCTTTTTTACGCGATCTAGCTCCGGGGAAACGCTGCCTGTACGCTGCAAAGCGGGAGCCTTGGATGGTAAAGCTTGCGCCCGCTTTTTTCTTCTATGCGCCGAAGCTTGAATAAACTCATTCACAGCTTTCTTAAGCTGTGTTGCGCGTTCCACAGTTACAGTGGCCTGCCGAATCAGAAGGCCACATGCAAAAAGCACAGAAGAAACCTGAATGGTCGTTGACGCAACCATTTCAATAAAAGTCGAACCATTACGGAACTCAGAAATATAGAAAGCGTTAGGATCTCCGCATGAAACGATTCCAATCGATTTTGTAAGAGCGATCGCATCATCACGTGGAAAAGTGTGTTGATAAAGTATCGTTATCTTCCTGCAAGCAGCTTGAGAATGATCAATATCATAAATATTCTCGCGTGTTTCATTGGATAAATCATAAAGGGCACTCCTCACTCCTAAAATGGCCTTCATTACGGACAACATATCACCTTCGTTCGTCAGGGTTCTGGCGTGTGACTGAAGCATTATCTCAATGTATAGAAGCGAAGTAGATGATATTCTTTTCTCAGAAGATACAGCAGATATTATGTTCGACACGAATTCTAGTCTTAGCTTCTTGAGGCGCGTGCGCCGACCATGATGAAATTCATTGTAGATAGCGGAAACAAAGTCAGGAATGGAAAAGCTCCCTCTTCCGCTTGTTAAACACACATCTTCAAGAGAAACTTGGGCGCCTGACCTTTTTATTGATGTAATATGATCTGGCGTCGGCATGCCAAAATTTTGTGATACCACTGAGTCTTTAATATTTCTCTCGCAAATCTCTGTCCGGCAAAATACATTGTAATTCACTGAATTATGGCTTAGACTTCCTTTTGCTATTTGGGAAAATTTACAATTTTCGAATACACAAAGGTTGATCGTTGTGTAGTCAAAATAACAGCTATCAAACAACACATTAACAAATTTGCTGCTCCTCCACTCTCCTTCAGTAAAATAACATCCAATAAATGCGCAGTCGACAAAACTTGATCCGACCAAATCGGCTCCGGACAATTTAACGTTATTGAACGAACATTTTTCGAAATATGCCTCGGCCATTTCCGTTTGATCGATATCAATGTCAAAAAAAATGGAGTCGGTGAATGACGCACCGTTCAAAAATGAATGACTCAATGACAATGGTTTTGACAAATAAATAGATTCAAAATCGCGGCCTGACAAATCAATACCAGGATGTGCTTCAGAAAGCTCAGACTTCCCATAGAGCGACGGGTTACTCATGATAATTCCTAGTTATC
>NZ_QOKW01000072.1 GCF_008365375.1 Roseomonas genomospecies 6
GTAGGCGCCGCTGTCGGGGTCGTCGAGGACGATCGCGCCGTCCGCGTCCAGCCGCGCCGCCGTCTTGATCGCGTCCTCACCGAACGTCGCCGTCCCGCTCAGACCCGTGATCCGGGGCTGGTCGTTGATGGGTGTGATCGTGATGGTGGCGACCGCGTCGGTGGTGTTGGTCTGGGGGGCCAGCGTGCCGTTGGCGCCGTCGTCGGTGACGCGCACCGTGATGGTACGGGTCGTGTTGGCGCCGCCGTTGGTCGGGTCGTCGTTGGTGTCGGTGTAGGTCAGGCCCTTCAGCAGCGTCTCGAACACCGCGAAGGTCGCGGCGGTCGCCGGAGCCGTGGGGGTGACGGTCAGGGTGGTCGTGTCGCCGTCCACCACCGCCACCGCGATGGTCAGCGACACGCCGCCGGCGGTGACGCTGTACGTGCCGGCGGAGCCCAGGCCGATGCTCGAGCCGCCGTAGGCGATGACCTCCTCGTTGCCGTGCACCAGCCCGTCCACCGTCAGCACCATCTGGCGGAGCTTGGTGTCGTCCCGGTCGGTCAACAGGGTGGTGCCGCTGGCGAAGGCCACCGGCGTGGTGGCCGCGTTCGCCGCCTCCGTCAAGGTGGTGGAGCTGTTGAGGCCGGTCACGCCGCTGCCGTTCAGGTCCACGACCGGGCGGTCGTTCGTGGCGACCACCGTCACGACCGTCCTCGGGCTGTTGCTGGCGAGCTGGTTCGTGCCCCCGGCGTCGTTGGAGCCGGCGTCGGTCGCCTGCACCGTGAAGCTGCGGGTGCCACCGACGGTCGGCGTGTTGGAGGTGTTGCGGTAGGTGATGCCGGACAGCAGCGTGTTGGCCTCGGCAACCGTGAACAGGCCGCCACCGCTGCGGGTCACCGTGATGGTGCCGCCGTTGTTGGTCATGGTGACGGTGAGGCTCGTGCCGCCCACGGTCGCGGTGCCGGACCCGTTTGCGTTCAGCGCGTAGTCGGTGCCGCCGATCTTCACGATCTCGCTGGCGCCGTCGGTCACGCCGGTGACGGTGATCACCACCCGCGTCAGCTTGGCGCTGTCCACATCGCTGATCGGGTTGGACGGGAACAGGGCGACGGCGTTGGCGCCGCTGTCGGCGCCCTCCTGCTCGGTGAAGGTGACGGCGTGGTCGAAGACCCCGTTGCCGGCCGTTCCGTCCAGGTCCACAACCGGCGCGTCGTCGGTGCCGTGGATGGTGACGGTCAGCGTGCTGGTCTGAGCCGCACCGGCCGCGTTGGCTCCGGTGGTGGTCAGGAAGTCGTCCACCGTCAGGGTGAAGACCTCCGTGCGCGTCTGCCCGGTGCGCATGTCCTGCACCGCGGCGTTGTTCAGCGCGTAGCTGTAGGTGCCGTCACGCCGGATGGTCAGCGTGCCGTAGGCGCCGGCGATGGTGGCGTCCACGTCATTCGCGGTATCCACGGCGACCGCCGGCTGGGCGCCGAACTGCACCTGGGAGACCCGCAGGATCTGCCCCTCGTCCACCTCCGTGTCGTTCGTCAGGGCGTTGCCGGTGGCGGTGAGGGTGGTGTCCTCGGTCACCGACGCGCTGTCGTTCTGGAGGCGCGGGTTGTCCTCCGCCGAGGCGACGGTCAGCGCGATGGTGCCCGCGCGGGTGGCCGCCGTAGCGCTGCCGTCCTTGCTGCTGGCCGTCACGGTGAGGGTGAGCGGGGAGGTCACCCCGCTGCTGCTGCCGCCCTGGGTGTTCCAGTCCGCGGGCAGGCGCAGCCAGATCGTGTTGGTCGCGCCATCGCCGATGGACCCGGCGCTGATCGAGGCGCCGCCCGCGATCAAGGTGCCATCCGTGGAACCGGACGGCTGCGTGCCGCCGAGTTGGAACCGCGCGCCGTTCGGCAGGCCGGCGATGGTGTAGCTCAGGGTCTCGGACCCGTCGGCGTCGGTCTCGGACAGCACCAGCGGCACCGAGAACCAAACATCCTCCGTTCCCGTCACCGCCACCGCGGCGGACGGATTGAGCGTGCCGTTGATGGTCAGGTTCGGGATGTCGGAGACCGGGTTGACGGTGATCGTCTTGGTCGCCGTGTTGCTCAGCGCGCCCGTGCCGCCGTTTCCACCGTCGTTGACCGTCAGGGTCAGCGTGTCGGTCCCGCTGTAATCCCGCGCCGGCGCGTAGGTCAGCCGCTGCAAGGCCGCGTTGACGTCGGCCAGCGTCCCGCTCAGCGTCAGCGTCGCCACACTGTTGGAACCGGTCAGCGTGCCGGTGGCGCCGCCCAGCGTCAGCGTGCCGTGCGCCACGCCCACCGTCACGCTCACCGTCGCGTTGGCCACCCCGCCGAACGGCACGTCCAGACCGTCGCTCACCGACAGGCCCGTGCCCAGCGCCAGCGATCCGTCCTCGTCCACCGCATAGGTCCCGGTGATCGCCGCCGCCGGCGTGTCGTTGACCGGCG
>NZ_QOKW01000073.1 GCF_008365375.1 Roseomonas genomospecies 6
GCTGGCGCTCGTCGAGGCGGATCTCGCTCGGCCCGCCGTAGATGTCCATCTGGGTGATGGCCTGGCGCAGCGCCTGGTAGGCCTTGGCCTTGAAGCTCATCCCCTGGTCCAGGGGTGCGACCGAGAATGTCATCATCTGCATTGCTGTTCCCGTCCCTCTCTCTCCGCCCCCGGCTGGCTGGGGGTGCCCGTTCGACCGGGTTTGGCCGCGCTTTCGTTGCCCCGGAGAGGGAAGCGGCTTGGATTGGTGATACGGTATACCAGATGCCAGTTCATGACAAGCGGATATGTTTGGCTCGCGAACTGTTTATTTGATGAACGAGGACGCCGGAACACCCCTGCGCTTGCACCGGAATCCACGTTTTGCGCAGCGTGTCTGGAATATCGTATACGGTATCCCAATCAAGCATAACTGGCATACCAAATCCATAGTGGTTGGGCCGGACCGTTCGGGGGTACAAAATGCCCTTGGAACTACACGCATTCCTCCCTGTAGATTCCCCCACCTGACGGCTCCGCGGCGTTCCGCCGACGGAGCCTTCTTTTTTCGTCTGCCGGTTCTCCCTGCGGAAATTTGGTATGCCGTACACCAGACGGTTTCGCCGCCCTCCGCACACATGTAAGTTGGCCGGGTAAACGAATCAGACGAATGGAGGAAACGTCATGAAAGCAGCGGACATCATGACCCGTCAGGTGATCACCATCGGTCCCGACGCGACGGTCACCGAAGCCGCCAAGCGCATGCTGGAAAACCGGATCAGCGGCTTGCCCGTCTGCGATCCGGACGGGCGTCTGCTCGGCGTCATCAGCGAGGGCGACCTGCTGCGCCGGGCGGAGACCGGCACGGTGCGCCGGGCCTCCTGGTGGCTCGCCATGTTTGCGGGCGCGCCGAACCAGGCCGCCGACTACACCAAGTCCCACGGTCGCCACGTGCGCGACGCGATGACCGAGTCGCTGATTTTCGTCACGGAGGAAACCCCGCTCGACGAGGTGGTCCGCCTGATGGAAAGCAACCGCATCAAGCGCGTTCCGGTGCTGCGCAACGGCCGGCTGGTCGGCATCGTCAGCCGCGCCAACCTGCTGCACGTCCTGGCCAGCATCGCGCCGGACGTCTCCCCCGCTGCGGCGGACGACCGCGCGCTGCGCGACCGGCTGCTGGAGACCCTGCGGGCGCAGCCCTGGGCGCCGGAGATCAGCGACAACATCGTCGTGCGCAACGGCGTCGTCCATCTCTGGGGCAGCGTGCGCACCGAGGCGCAGCGCGACGCCCTGCGGGTGGCCGCCGAGAATACCCCCGGCGTCACCCGCGTCGAGAATCACCTGACCATCGTCGACCACGTCGCCGAGGGCGCGGTCGGCTTCTGATCCGACCGCTTCGCGGGCAACAGGAAAGCCCCTTCCCGGTTCGTCCGGGAAGGGGCTTTTCCTTTCGGCAGGCGTTTACTCGGTGGCCTTCACGACCTCTTCGGTGACCTTCTTGGCGTCGCCGAAGAGCATCATGGTGTTGGGGCGGAAGAACAGCTCGTTCTCGACACCGGCGTAGCCGGCGGCCATGCCGCGCTTGATGAAGAACACCGTCTTGGCCTTCTCCACGTCGAGGATCGGCATGCCGTAGATCGGCGACTGCGGGTCGGTCTTGGCCGCCGGGTTGGTCACGTCGTTGGCGCCGATCACGAAGGCCACGTCCGCGGTGCTGAAGTCGCGGTTGATGTCCTCCAACTCGAACACCTCGTCGTAGGGCACGTTGGCCTCGGCCAGCAGCACGTTCATGTGGCCCGGCATGCGCCCCGCCACCGGGTGGATGGCGTACTTGACCTCGACGCCCTCCTTCTTCAGCAGGTCGGCCATCTCGCGCAGCGCGTGCTGGGCCTGGGCCACCGCCATGCCGTAGCCCGGGACGATGATCACCGACTGCGCGTTCTTCATGATGTAGGCCGCGTCCTCCGGCGAGCCGGCCTTCACCGTGCCGCGCTCGCCGCCGCCGGCCGCCGCCGACGCCGCCCCGCTGTCGCCGCCGAAGCCGCCGAGGATGACGTTGAAGATCGAGCGGTTCATGCCCTTGCACATGATGTAGGACAGGATCGCGCCCGAGGAGCCGACCAGGGCGCCGGTGACGATCAGCAGGTTGTTCTGCAGCGTGAAGCCGATGCCCGCCGCCGCCCAGCCGGAGTAGCTGTTCAGCATCGAGATCACCACCGGCATGTCCGCCCCGCCGATCGGCAGGATCAGCA
>NZ_QOKW01000074.1 GCF_008365375.1 Roseomonas genomospecies 6
ATGGCTCCAGCAGGCCGCCAGCACGACCCTATTGCCGGCAGCCAGCCGTTCGAACCCGGCGTAACCGTCCACCTGCAGCACCCCGCAGAACTCCCGCAGGTGGGCGGCTGGGCGTTCGCCTTTGCGATCGCTGGTGTAAGCGTAAATCACCGCCGGCGGGTCCAGCCCCTGCCAGGGCCGATCATCGCGGGCATAGGCCCACAGCCGTCCTGTCTTCACCCGGCCAGTTCCCGGCGCCAGCGTCGGCATCGGCGTGTCGTCGGCGAACAGCTTGGCCGAGGCGAACAGGGCCTTGGCCAGCTCCTCATGCAGCGCCTCCAGCCACCAACACGCCTGTCCCGCCCAGCCCGCCAGAACCGAGCGGTCGACGGGGAAGCCGTTGCGGGCCAGGATCTGCGCCTGGCGGTAGAAGGGCAGATGATCGCAGTAGCGGCTGGTGATGACGTGCGCCAGGATCGCCGGCGTCGCCATGCCCTTGGCGATCGGCTTCTCCGGGGCCGGCGCCTGATGCAGCGTGCCGCAGCCGCGGCAGGCGTACTTGGGCCGGCGGATGCGCAGCACCCGCACCTGGGCCGGCACGTAGTCGATCATCCGGGCCACCGTCTCGCCGGCCTCATGCAACGCCCCGCCGCAGCAGGGGCATACCCCGGCGCCGGACTCCAGCCCAGGCGGCTCGAGCGTGAGATCGTGATGCGGCAGATCATCGGGCAAGTCGCGGCCACGGCTGGGTGGTTCCGCAGGGGCCGACGGTTCCAGTTCAGGGGATGCGAGTTTGGCCTCGACCCGGGCGATGTCCGCCTCCAGCTCCTCCAACCCGAGATCGAGCTGATCGGGATCGAGCCGTTCGGAGCGCCGCCCGAAGACGGTGCGCTGCATCTGCCGGAGTTGCTGACGCAGAGCCTCCAGCTCCGCCAGATCGGCTTTCTGGCGCTCCACGACCTCGGCCAAATCGCGCACCATCTGCTGCAGCAAGGCCGGATCAGCGGGCAGGTTGTCGAGGTCGAAGCGCATGGCCGATTGTACCTCGGATCACGGCCCCAAGCCAGCCAAGCCCGCGGTTTTCCTCATCTTTTCTCCCATTTATCCCGCTACGGCCGGCCTGGATGCCGACACGGTGTGACGCCATTCCAGTCCCTCCAGAAGCAGGGACAGTTCCGCCGGCGTCAGGACCACCGTGCCGCCCGGCGTCCGCGTCGTTGGCCAAACGAAACGGCCGCGCTCCAGCCTCTTGGCGAACAGGCACAGGCCGTTCTGATCGGCGTAGAGAATTTTCACGCGTCCAGCCCCTTTCCCTCGGAAGATGTAGAGGTGGCCGCAGAACGGGTCCTTGCCGAGGGCCTGCTGCACCAGCAGGGCGAGTCCGTCGAAGCCCCGGCGCATGTCGCAGGGCTCCAGCGCCAGGTAAATGCGCACACCGGCCGGGATCGACAGCATCATGGCCGCTCCAGCACGCTGATCACCCGGCGCAGTGCTTCGGCATCGACATCCCGCCCAACCCGCAGCCGCCGTCCGCCGGCCAACTCGATCTCGATCATGCTGGCACCGCATGGAGTTGGCGGCGTGAGGGGAAGAGCCGACGTGGTGTCCGCCACCTCCACCGGCGCGAAGATGGGCGTCGGCTCGGCCGGAGTGAGCATCTGGCGGCGCCAGCGGAATAGCAGGCTGGGATCGACCCCGCGCCGCCGGGCGACCAGCGACACGCTCACGCCCGGCTCGCAGGTTTCCGCCACCAGCTGCTCCTTCTCTGCCTGTGACCAATACCGCCGGCGGGGTGCCGCCTCGACGATCTCCATCACCAAGGGAGCGCTCGCCGTCATAGGGACAGCACCAGGACTATCCCTATGACAGCGAGCGCTCACCTCCTCCACAGCGGCAAAGCGGTGCGACCACCGGCCCAGAGCCCAGCGTCCAATTCCATGGGCTTCAGCGTAGGCTTTCTGCGTCAGCCCGCTGCCCTTCCAGGCATCAACATGATTGCGCCAATAGCTCTCCAGATCCTGACCCGACATCCTCTTACCCCGCTGAGCTGCGACCAGCGGAATATTTCATGAACCACGATCACGTCGGATGTGTCGTCACACAACGCTTACG
>NZ_QOKW01000075.1 GCF_008365375.1 Roseomonas genomospecies 6
GGGAGGCGAACCCGGCGAACTGAAACATCTAAGTAGCCGGAGGAAAGGACATCAACCGAGACTCCGCTAGTAGTGGCGAGCGAACGCGGACCAGGCCAGTCATTCAGTCTACATAACCGGAACCGTCTGGAAAGGCGGGCCAGAGCGGGTGATAGCCCCGTACGGGTAAACCGGACTGAATGCTCGAGTAGGGCGGGGCACGTGAAACCCTGTCCGAACATGGGGGGACCACCCTCCAAGCCTAAGTACTCCTCAGTGACCGATAGTGCACCAGTACCGTGAGGGAAAGGTGAAAAGCACCCCGACGAGGGGAGTGAAACAGTTCCTGAAACCGGATGCCTACAAGCAGTCGGAGCTTCCTTGCGAAGTGACGGCGTACCTTTTGTATAATGGGTCAGCGACTTACAGTAAGCAGCGAGCTTAAGGCGGTAGCCGGAGGCGCAGCGAAAGCGAGTCTGAACAGGGCGCGTGAGTTGCTTGCTGTAGACCCGAAACCCGGTGATCTAGCCATGGACAGGTTGAAGGTGCGGTAACACGCACTGGAGGACCGAACCCACGCCTGTTGAAAAAGTCGGGGATGATCTGTGGCTAGGGGTGAAAGGCCAATCAAACCGGGAAATAGCTGGTTCTCCGCGAAAGCTATTTAGGTAGCGCGTCGGGCGATTGCCCACGGGGGTAGAGCACTGGATGGGCTAGGGGGCCTCGCGGCTTACCAAACCTAACCAAACTCCGAATACCGTGGAGCACAGCCCGGCAGACAGACGGTGGGTGCTAAGGTCCATCGTCGAGAGGGAAACAGCCCAGACCGCCAGCTAAGGTCCCCAAATCACGGCTAAGTGGGAAAGGATGTGGGAAGGCCATGACAACCAGGAGGTTGGCTTAGAAGCAGCCATCCTTTAAAGAAAGCGTAATAGCTCACTGGTCTAGTTAAGCCGGCCTGCGCCGAAAATGTATCGGGGCTCAAGCCGTGTACCGAAGCTGCGGATGCGCCGAAAGGCGCGTGGTAGCGGAGCGTTCCGTAAGCCTGCGAAGGGTGTCCGTGAGGCCGCCTGGAGGTATCGGAAGTGAGAATGCTGACATGAGTAGCGACAAACAGTGTGAGAAACACTGTCGCCGAAAGTCCAAGGGTTCCTGCGCAAGGTTAATCCACGCAGGGTGAGCCGGCCCCTAAGGCGAGGCCGAAAGGCGTAGTCGATGGGAACCACGTTAATATTCGTGGGCCAGCGGGTGTGTGACGAATGGGAAAGCGTGTCGGGCCTTATCGGATTGGCCCGGCTGGGGACCCGTTCCAGGAAACAGCCCCCGCATCAGACCGTACCCCAAACCGACACAGGTGGACTGGTAGAGCATACCCAGGCGCTTGAGAGAATGGTGTTGAAGGAACTCGGCAAATTGCCCTCGTAACTTCGGAAGAAGAGGGCCCCGTTCCAGGGCAACCTGGGGCGGGGGGCACAGACCAGGGGGTGGCGACTGTTTACTAAAAACACAGGGCTCTGCGAAGCCGTCCAAGGCGACGTATAGGGTCTGACGCCTGCCCGGTGCCGGAAGGTTAAGAGGAGGGGTTCACGCTCCGAATTGAAGCCCCGGTAAACGGCGGCCGTAACTATAACGGTCCTAAGGTAGCGAAATTCCTTGTCGGGTAAGTTCCGACCTGCACGAATGGCGTAACGACTTCCCCGCTGTCTCCAACACCAACTCAGCGAAATTGAACTCTCCGTGAAGATGCGGAGTACCCGCGGTCAGACGGAAAGACCCCGTGCACCTTTACTACAGCTTTGCAGTGGTGCTAGGGATCTCATGTGTAGGATAGGTGGGAGGCTAGGAAGCCCGGGCGCCAGC
>NZ_QOKW01000076.1 GCF_008365375.1 Roseomonas genomospecies 6
CGGCCTCGCCCGTCTCCGGCGAGGAGGGCGTCTACCGTCTCGAACCGTCCTGGCTCTCAAAGCCGGGATCACATGACGTGACCGTCTCCATCACCGCGGCCGACGCGGCCGACCTGCTGATCGGCACCCTGGAGATCCCGGCAGGTGCGGCTGAAGCGCAGACCGGAGGCGCGCAGGGTGTTTCCGCCGTCCTCGGCCAGGTCCGGAACGATTCCGGCCTGATGCTGGGGGCGGTCATGGTCTTCCTGCTCGGGGTCCTGACCACCGTCGCCCTGACCCGGCGTGGACGCACGCGGACGGTCGCGGGCGCCGCGCTGGTCGGCATCGGCCTGCTGTTGGCGAGCGGCGGCGCCTTCGCCCACGGCGGCGAGGACCACAGCCACAGCGACGAGGACAAGGGCAAGGCACCGGCGGCTGTCCCGATGGGGGCGGCTGTCCCGATGGGGCCGACCGGCGCCTCGGAGAGCCCGCGGCGCCTGCCGGACGGCAGTCTGTACGTGCCCAAGCCGTCGCAGCGTCTGCTGTCGGTCCGCACCATCGTTGCCAAGCCGCAGGAGGCGGCGCAGACGGTGCGGTTGATCGGTCAGGTCATCGCCGACCCCAACGGCGGCGGCCACGTCCAGGCCACGCAGAGCGGTCGCATCGAGCCGGGGGACACGGGGCTGCCCTACGTCGGCCAGTGGGTCGAGGCCGGGCAGATCCTGGCCCACATCGCCCCCGCCGTGACTTTCGTGGACCGCAGCGGCATCCAGCAGCAGATCGCCGTGGTGGAGCAGGAACTCGTCATTGCCGAATCCCGCCTCCAGCGGCTCCGGAAGCTGGAAGGCAGCGTGCCCCAGCGCGACATCGAAGAGGCGGAGGCCAACCTCAACGGGCTGCGCAAGCGCCGGGCGGCCCTGTCCCCGGCGCTGACGACCAAGGAAGCCCTGCGGGCGCCCATCTCCGGGGTGGTCACCGCCAACAACATCAAGGCCGGACAGGTGGTCGAGGGGCGCGACCAGGTGCTGTTCGAGATCGTCGACCCGGCGCGGCTGATGGTCGAGGCGGTCGCCTTCGATCCCCGGGTGGCGAACAGCGTCCACGGCGCCACGGCGACCACCGCCGACGGCGTCACCCTGACCCTCGGGCACCTGGGACACAGTCTGGCATTGCGCCAGCAGGCCATTCCGCTGCTCTTCCGGATCGACAACCCACCCCAGGGCCTGAGCGTCGGCCAACCGGTGCGCATCGTCGCCCAGATCCAGGGGAAGGCGTCCGGCATCGTCCTGCCGCGGCAGAGCGTGGTGCGCAACGCCAGCGGCCAGCCCATCGTCTGGCAGCACGACACCCCGCAACGCTTCGTCGCCCGCCCGGTGCGCACGCAGCCCGTCGATGGCGACACGGTGCTGGTCCTGGCGGGCGTCGAGCCGGAGGCGCGCATCGTCACCGACGGCGCCGGTCTCCTCAACCAGGTCCGGTGAGGAGCGCCCCGCCATGTTCAACGTCCTCGTCAACGCCAGCCTGCGCAACCGGCTCTTCGTCCTGGCCGCCGCTGCGATCCTCGTCGTCTACGGCTCGTTCGTCCTCAAAGACCTGCCGATCGACGTCTTCCCCGACCTGAACAAGCCGACCGTCACCCTGATGACCGAGGCCGAGGGGCTGGCGCCGGAGGAGGTCGAGCAGTTGGTTTCCTTTCCGCTGGAGACCTCGATGAACGGCATGCCGGGCATCACCCGCGTGCGCTCGGTGTCCGGCGTCGGGCTCAGCATCGTCTTCGTCGAGTTCGATTGGGGCACGGACATCTACC
>NZ_QOKW01000077.1 GCF_008365375.1 Roseomonas genomospecies 6
CGGCCTCGCCCGTCTCCGGCGAGGAGGGCGTCTACCGTCTCGAACCGTCCTGGCTCTCAAAGCCGGGATCACATGACGTGACCGTCTCCATCACCGCGGCCGACGCGGCCGACCTGCTGATCGGCACACTGGAGGTTCCGGCGTCCGCGGCCGAAACACAGACCGGCGGTGCGCTCGGTGTTTCCGCCGTCCTCGGGCAGGTCCGGAACGATTCCGGCCTGATGCTGGGGGCGGTCATGGTCTTCCTGCTCGGGGTCCTGACCACCGTCGCCCTGACCCAGCGTGGACGCACGCGGACGCTCGCAGGCGCCGCGCTGGTCGGCATCGGCCTGCTGTTGGCGAGCGGCGGCGCCTTCGCCCACGGCGGCGAGGACCACAGCCACGGCGACGAGGACAAGGGCAAGGCACCGACGGCGGCCGTCCCGATGGGGGCGACCGGTGCATTGGAGAGCCCGCGGCGCCTGCCGGACGGCAGTCTGTACGTGCCCAAGCCGTCGCAGCGTCTGCTGTCGGTCCGCACCGTCGTCGCCAAGCCGCGGGAGGCGGCGCAGACGGTGCGGTTGATCGGTCAGGTCATCGCCGACCCCAACGGCGGCGGCCACGTCCAGGCCACGCAGAGCGGTCGCATCGAGCCGGGGGACACGGGGCTGCCCTACGTCGGCCAGTGGGTCGAGGCCGGGCAGATCCTGGCCCACATCGCCCCCGCCGTGACTTTCGTGGACCGCAGCGGCATCCAGCAGCAGATCGCCGTGGTGGAGCAGGAACTCGTCATTGCCGAATCCCGCCTCCAGCGGCTGCGGAAGCTGGAAGGCAGCGTGCCCCAGCGCGACATCGAAGAGGCGGAGGCCAACCTCAACGGGCTGCGCAAGCGCCGGGCGGCCCTGTCCCCGGCGCTGACGACCAAGGAAGCCCTGCGGGCGCCCATCTCCGGGGTGGTCACCGCCAACAACATCAAGGCCGGACAGGTGGTCGAGGGGCGCGACCAGGTGCTGTTCGAGATCGTCGACCCGGCGCGGCTGATGGTCGAGGCGGTCGCCTTCGATCCCCGGGTGGCGAACAGCGTCCGCGGCGCCACGGCGACCACCGCCGACGGCGTCACCCTGACCCTCGGGCACCTGGGACACAGTCTGGCATTGCGCCAGCAGGCCATTCCGCTGCTCTTCCGGATCGACAACCCACCCCAGGGCCTGAGCGTCGGCCAACCGGTGCGCATCGTCGCCCAGATCCAGGGGAAGGCGTCCGGCATCGTCCTGCCGCGGCAGAGCGTGGTGCGCAACGCCAGCGGCCAGCCCATCGTCTGGCAGCACGACACCCCGCAACGCTTCGTCGCCCGACCGGTGCGCACGCAGCCTGTCGACGGCGACACGGTGCTCGTCCTGGCGGGCGTCGAGCCGGAGGCGCGCATCGTCACCGACGGCGCCGGTCTCCTCAACCAGGTCCGGTGAGGAGCGCCCCGCCATGTTCAACGTCCTCGTCAACGCCAGCCTGCGCAACCGGCTGTTCGTCCTCGCCGCCGCCGCGATCCTCGTCGTCTACGGCTCGTTCGTGCTGAAGGACCTGCCGATCGACGTCTTCCCCGACCTGAACAAGCCGACCGTCACCCTGATGACCGAGGCCGAGGGGCTGGCGCCGGAGGAGGTCGAACAGTTGGTTTCCTTTCCGCTGGAGACCTCGATGAACGGCATGCCGGGCATCACCCGCGTGCGCTCGGTGTCCGGCGTCGGGCTCAGCATCGTCTTCGTCGAGTTCGATTGGGGCACGGACATCTACC
>NZ_QOKW01000078.1 GCF_008365375.1 Roseomonas genomospecies 6
GCCGCGCCGCCCAATGTACCGCCGCTCGCCGTGCTGGCGTAGCCGCTGCCGACGTTGGAGGTGGCCGTGGCGTCGGTGGCGTAGGTCAGGCCGGTGAGCAGGCTGTCGCCCTGCCCGTTCTTCCAGCCGCTGGCGGTGAAGGCGTAGCTCGGGCTGGTCGAGCCGTAGACCATCGTGCCGCTCGGGGTCACCGTCAGCGCGGCCGGGGTGACCGCGAAGCCGCCCGTGGCGTAGCTCAGCGTGTAGTTGCCCGCCGCCGCGCCGCCCAATGTACCGCCGCTCGCCGTGGCGCTGTAGCTGCCGACATTCGAGGTCGCGGTGGCATCGGTCGAAATCACCACGCCGCTCAGGTTGGCGTCGCCCTGGCCGTTCTTCCAGCCGCTGGCGGTGAAGCCAAAGCTCGGGCTGGTCGAGCCGTAGACCATGGTGCCGCTCGGCGTCACCGTCAGCGCGGCCGGGGTGACCGCGAAGCCGCCCGCAGCGTAGCTCAGCGTGTAGTTGCCGGCTGCCACCCCGCCCAGCGTGCCGCCGCTCGCCGTGGCGCTGTAGCTGCCGACGTTCGAGGTCGCGGTGGCATCGGTCGAAATCACCACGCCGGTCAGCAGGCTGTCGCTCTGCCCGTTCTTCCAGCCGCTGGCGGTGAAGGCGTAGCTCGGGCTGGTCGAACCGTAGCTCATCGTGCCACTCGGGGTCACCGTCAGCGCGGCCGGGGTGACCGAGAAGCCGCCCGCGACATAGCTCAGCGTGTAGTTGCCCGCCGCCGCGCCGCCCAATGTACCGCCGCTTGCCGTGGCGCTGTAGCTGCCGACGTTGGAGGTCGCGGTGGCATCGGTCGAAATCACCACGCCGCTCAGGTTGGCGTCGCCCTGGCCGTTCTTCCAGCCGCTGGCGGTGAAGCCAAAGCTCGGGCTGGTCGAGCCGTAGGTCATCGTGCCGCTCGGCGTCACCGTCAGCGCGGCCGGGGTGACCGCGAAGCCGCCCGCAGCGTAGCTCAGCGTGTAGTTGCCCGCCGCCGCGCCGCCCAGCGTGCCGCCGCTTGCGGTGCTGGCGTAGCTGCCGACATTCGAGGTCGCGGTGGCGTCGGTGGCGTAGGACAGGCCGCTCAGGTTGGCGTCGCTCTGCCCGTTCTTCCAGCCGCTGGCGATGAAGCCAAAGCTCGGGCTGGTCGCGCCGTAGACCATGGTGCCGCTCGGGGTCACCGTCAGCGGGGCCGGGGTGACCGCGAAGCCGCCTGTGGCGTAGCTCAGCGTGTAGTTGCCGGCTGCCGCGCCGCCCAGCGTGCCACCGCTCGCCGTGGCGCTGTAGCTGCCGACGTTGGAGGTGGCCGTGGCGTCGGTGGCGTAGCTCAGGCCCGTCAGCAGGCTGTCGCCCTGGCCGTTCTTCCAGCCGCTGGCGATGAAGGCGTAGGTGGGAGCGGTCGAGCCGTAGGTCATCGTGCCGCTCGGCGTCACCGTCAGCGCGGCCGGGGTCACCGCGAAGCCGCCCGCAGCGTAGCTCAGCGTGTAGTTGCCCGCCGCCGCGCCGCCCAGCGTGCCGCCGCTTGCGGTGCTGGCGTAGCTGCCGACATTCGAGGTCGCGGTGGCGTCGGTGGCGTAGGACAGGCCGCTCAGGTTGGCGTCGCTCTGCCCGTTCTTCCAGCCGCTGGCGATGAAGCCAAAGCTCGGGCTGGTCGCGCCGTAG
>NZ_QOKW01000079.1 GCF_008365375.1 Roseomonas genomospecies 6
TAGCCGCCTTTATGCACCAGGGTGACTCGCAGCCTGTCCGCTGAACGGCGATGGTCAGCTTGGGGTTGCAAGGACGTGCGCCATCAGACCGCCGCTGACGGCGGCGGTCTGATGTTGGTGGGTTTGTGGTTGACGGGATCGGGTGGCGGCTGGGGCACGCGGCCCCGGTGTTCAGGAAGTCAGCCGCGGCAGGCGGCCCAGGGCGAGATGGATGATCGCCTGATCGGGCGCGCTGGTCGGCAGATGGACCTTGATCTGCGTCTTCATCTCGACGATGCGCGCGGCGATCTTCACCAGGCGCAGCCGCAGCGTGTCGAACTGAATGACCCGCCAGCGGGAGCGCTTCGGCATCACGGCGCGCAGGCTCCACAGCAGCCAATACGCCCCGGCGTGCAGAAACAGCCGGAACTGGTTGGCGGTCGCTCGCGTGCAGGAGGTGCGGTCGGCCGCGAGGTGGGCTTTCCAGGCTTTTATGTGATTTTCCGCCTGTCCCCTCGCACAATACAGCCCTTCGTACAGCCCTCGCCCGGTGCCGTGGCGCAGGTTGGTGACGATGAAACGGGTGTCGGTGCCCTGAGCCCCGGCCTCGACCCGCGCGACGATGCGGCGGACCCGGCTCCAGGTGCTGGCGCCGTCGTAGAACTCCTTGAAGCGGCGCACCTTGTCCGCTCCGGGCACGGCCTGGAAGCGGGCGGCCGTGCTGGCCTCCAGCGTGGTGACATGACGGCGCAGCGTGCGGCTGGTCGGCAGGCCCAGCACATAGTCGAGGCCCTCCGCTTCGCACCAGTCCAGCACCTCGGGGCAGGCGTAATGGCCGTCGGCGCGCAGCAGGATATCGGTGTTCGGCCAGTTGGCCCGGATGCCCCGGAGCAGGCGGCGGAGAAAGGCGCGGATCTCAGTGCCTTTGGGCCGCTTGGCCGGGCGCAGGACGGCGGTGACGAAGCGGCCGTCGCCGTCGAACACGACGATGGGCTGAAAGCCGTACTCGTCGTAATGGGCGTTGAACAGGCGCAACTGCTGGCCGCCATGCACGGTGTCGAAGGTGTCGTCCACGTCCAGCACGATGCGCTTGGGCACGTGGCGGAACGACGCGCAGTAGAGATCGACCAGGGCATGGCCCATGCGCAGCAGCGCCCGCGCATCGGGCAGGTTTTCCAGGCGCGAGACGGTGGATTGCGAGCACAGGTCGCGCGCGGACGGCAGCCGCTCCAGGGCCATCTTGAACAAGGGGTCGGAGCGCAGGCTGTCGGCGTCGTTGCCGTCCTCGTAGCCCGCCGCGATGGCCAGCAGGCGGAAGCCGATGATGTCGGCCAGGGAATGCACGGTGCGCAACGGATCACGCGGGTCCACAATACAGGCGGCCAGCCGCTCGGCCACCTGCAACCGCTTCTCCACCTCGCGCAGGACCAGCAGCCCGCCATCGGAGGATAAGCGACCTCCATCAAAGCGCCCGATCACCGGCTTTCCAGCAACGGGTGACAGGCCGGGCAGCGGCAGCGTAGGATCAACCATGGCGGGTGGGCGCTCCGAAAACGGCGGGGATTGGCTTCAGCACCCAAATTCTACGGCCGCTCAACGGATGCCGCTACACCCGCCAACCCTCGTGCATAATCCCGG
>NZ_QOKW01000007.1 GCF_008365375.1 Roseomonas genomospecies 6
GCTGCCGCCGCTTGGTGCGCCATTACGAACTATACCTCCGCACCTCCGTCGCCTTCATCCGCCTCGCCATGATCCGTCTCATGCTCCGCCGCCTCGCTCGGAAATAATCTTTCTGGACAGACTCTTAGAAGAATACGCCATACCTCTGGCCACGATGTGACGGTTTGGTGCGTGGGTGGCCAGATGCTGGATCTTTTGTATCCAAGAGCTTCAATTAAGCCAATCATTTCACTGACCGCCAGGACATCATCATCAAAAATAAAGAATTTAGTCGACATTACGTCCTCTCCTCAAGGCTGATAAACTCTACTGGCAGCACCAGGTGGCATACAAAGAGATTCTCATTGATTTCCTGCGTGAAACTTCCGCCTGCAGCGTCGACAAGTCGGTTGATCTGGCTGTGGCCGGCACCGTTGCCCGGCACGCTTGGCTCTTTTGCCAGATTCTTCAATGTTAAGCTAACCTTCTGACCTTCGCCCAATTCGAGGAGTCGCACGGTGATGCTGCAAGGAAAATTGTGGTCTCCATGGTTCGAGATATTTCCTGCCATCAGCCGAAAGACTCTGCGTAATAGATTGATTTGCTTGTCCCATACCAGTGGCAGTCGATCCGCCTCCATCCAAATCTCACGGATCAGCATTCCTACGGAAACTGCCACAGACGATGAGACGAGGCGCAGTCGGTTGCTCCTCTTCAATCTTGGGTCGAGGTCAAGCTCAAGCTGGAACCGCTCTCCCAGTTCGGAAGTCAGTGTATGAAGCAGAAGGCCAACCGGTTCCTGCACTACTTCTGGCAACATCCGATCGATTATGCCCCCCTGTTCGGTGGCTTCGTTATCGCCGATGATCTTGCCGCGGTTGCTCGCAAACAACCATTCTACAGAACGGTTCATCGTGTTGCTCAGAACCTTTCCCCATTCGGCTACTCGTGCGGCATCGGTGGTTGCGATCCGAGCATAATGGAAGGCGTCCCTTGCTGCGCTCATGGCGGCGTGGGGTTCCTCGCGCCGGCTCGGGCCGCTCAGGATATGAATGGCTTCAAGGGCCTGAATGATGCTGCTTTCAAGAAAGTCCTGGGCCTTCCTCCAATCCGTGCTGGTAAAGGCCGGGAGTGGCGAGGCAACGGAAGGTAGTTGATTGAAGGCTCTGGTAAATCTGTTCCACACCGGAAAGCCGACTTCGTCGTGACGAGTGCGTGCCTCTCTCAGGAATGTCCGGATGCAGTGCTGAGCCTGTTGGTAATCCTGTGGCATCCTGCCGCTGATGCCCTCGTTCCATAAAGCGAGGAGATTGCCGCACCGGCTCAACATGCGCCGAACGTCATCCTGCGAGCCCTCATGCGCCATATAGAGGTCCGTTACTGCATCTTTGGCAGTCTTGGATAAAGCACCGCGACCCTTCGGATAGGTTTGGATCAGCGACAGCCACTGGCCGCGCAGATGTTCGTTGAGCACGCAGCGTTTGGCGATCCTGTCCTGCTGGTTCTCGAAGGGCTCCTCAAGCAGACGGAGCACCCAGAGGGCGCAACTGTGAAGAGGAGAGGAACGACGCGAGGCGGGGAGGTCGAGGGCACTCATCGCCAGATTGGCAATGTCGTCCCGGAACGAACCGCGCAGGATATCGTCTTTCAGCAGGTCCGGTTCGAGAGCCAGCACGACCAGAAGGGAATGGTCTTTTTCGACGATGGTGCATTTGCGAAGAAGGCTGACCAGCGGGCTGATCACAGCAATGCCTTCCTGATGCAAGCTCAGCAACTGCCGAATGAGCAGCGTGTCCTCTGTTACCCTGGTTTCGCGTTCGGGCGCATCGTCGTAAAGATCGACGTAAAGAGGGTAGGATTCGACTTGGGTGATGCGTTCCACCAGGGAGTCCAGATTTCCTTGAACGCCTGATTTCCATCGCCGCATGTCAGAATGCCACGTCTCGTCGATCCGGACGAGGAGGTCCTTGATTCGAAGCAGGCCGGGGACAAGGTCCGCATTCGCATACACAGGGGTCCTCAGTTGGAGGAGGGCTGCGAAATGCAGGGAAACTTCCGGCTGTTCGCTGGTTTCATCGGGATGCAGGTCGCCCCAACCGGTGCTCAGGCGGCGGGTGCGCAGCAGAATCTTCTCTTCCATGGCGGGAAGCCGGCTGACCAGGGGGCAAACGACCAGCTTGCTCGGACGAGGCTGTAGTTCTATGTCGACCATGGGCAGCAAGAAGTCGCGGATGGTGCGGCCGCTGGCGCACGCACTGTCGACGAACAAGGCCACATAGTTGTCGGCTACCTGGCGCTGCCGGAGTGCGAGTTCGGTCTGATCGCCCTTCGGAAGGGCTACGGCTTCCGCTTCCAGCGTCCGGGTTGCCGGATGGTGGCTGAGAATGGGGCGTGCCCCCTTGCGGGTGGCGGCCAGCGGCGCAAGCCACAGGATGCTCTTGAGTGGTTGGCCGATTTCCTCCAAAAGTTCCAGGGCTCTTTCCGCCAGGCTGCGCCGGCTTCGGAAAACGCCGCATTCGTCCCGGCAGAACAACACCACATCGTGTTCTTGCGCGGGGGCGATGGAGCCGATCACGGCGGCGAGCCAGCGCGCCACCTGCTCCCGGAAAACCGGGTCATTCAGGGCATGATCGTCCTGAAATCGGGCGACGTTCAGGCGTTCGTCCACATGCTGGAGTCCATAGGGAAGCAGATCGATCCGGTATCCGATCTGCTCCGGAGCGACCTGCAACCGGGTTAGCAGATCGGGCTTGGGAAAGGGAACGCATGGATTGCGCCAAGCGAAATCGCGATAATAGACATGCGATGATTTTTTTCCGTAATCCCCCCCGGCCGGCAGCATTTCATGGGTCAACGCGTCGATCGTGACCATGGTGTAGCCAGCGGTCTCCGTCTCGTCGGATTTCAGCGGCGGCAACAGGGGCCAGCGGATGACGGAGATCAGCGTAGGGAGTTCCGCGGGCCAAGCCGCCTCCGGTTTCCGCAAGTCCAGGCAGGCGAAGACGGAATGGGTTTCCAGACCCTCTTGGCTTTGCTTCTCGAGGCGGTTGCGGATGCGTTCCGACGTGTGGATCGCGTCGGTAAAGGCCAGAATGATATCGTTCGGCTTCGTGGAATGGTTAAGCTGATCGACGTGGATGACCTCCACACGCTGGCGTGCGTTCAGGCGAGACCGGAGTCGCTTGGCCAGGATGTAGGAGGATTCGCTGGTGTCATCCGGAACCATGATGACGCGGCCATCCTTTCCGGCCCGCATCTCGTCGATGTGGGCTTCCAGCATGGTGATCATGGTCATCTCGACGATGGGTTCGTTGAGGCACAGGGCGAAGGCCGTGACATAATGCTTCACGATCTTGCCGCTGCGCGTTTTTACCAGGGTTTTTTCGTCCTTGCCGGCCTCCCAGTACCAGGGCGCGCTGCGCGTAGGTGTTTCGGCCAATCGGCGCACCATTGTGCCCAGGACTTCGCTTTGAAAGGCTGCAGTCACGCGGTCGGGCAAGTTCAAGCGCAGCCGGAAGCCGCTGGCGGTCCGGTCGACCGACACCACGTTCCGGTAGGTCGCTTCAAGCATCCTTCCCCAATCGTCAGCCTTCTCGCCCTGGAACTCGCGCGTTAACGATAGCCTCAGCGATGCCCTCTCCTGGTCGGGAATGAATATGAACCAGTACAAGTGGCCGTCGCGAGGCGACTGCAACCCGCAAATAACTGGCATATCGAACGATTTTTGAGTGCAGACGCTCCAGAACGTTTCCTGGGCAAGCCTCAGGTCGTCTTGCGGGACATCGAAGAAGAAATGGACTGGAATGAAATTCGGATGCGTGTTCTCGGCCATCATGATGACCATTGCATTCCAACGTTCACGCTCATCGGTTCCTGGTGTGCATATCAGGCGAGGGCCAGGGTGGATGAGAGCGGTAAGGCGTGGACCTTGACCGGTGGGCTCCTTGAAGGTGCCGGCGGTCTCGCGACTGACGAAGTCTTCCTTTATGCCTAAGTTGAATTGGCGGACATAATCATCGACCGTCCGGCTGGATTGTTGCCAGAGCATGGGGTGAGCGGTGATGTGGGAGGCATCGTACTCGACCGTTCGGGTTCCCGATGCCTGCCGCGGCGGGTGGGCGCGCAAGGGCAGGGGAAGCGCGACGCACATGCTGAGGGTCGTTCCGGGCAGGGCGCTTGTGGGGTTGTAAGCCACTCTTCTTGGTCCGGTCGCACGCAGGTCGGTGGCGCGGATGGCAAAAGAGTCGGACTCAGCAAAGCCGTAGCCGTAGAGACCCAGGCCCGAACGGAGCAGAGTCTGCCCCGACAATGCCTGTGTGTGATGAAGAATACGATACAGGCCCCGGTACCCTTGCCGGAGGGTCTCGCTCGCATGGTCCTCATGGCTTTTGCGGGTGCCGAAAGGGCTCAGAGCGAATTCCAGAATGGTGTCGTGGAACTCTGTCGTATGCTCGTTCTTCCGGAATGCATCGCCCAGCATCTCAGGCACCCCGGCGCCGCTGTCCGCGATGGCCAACTCAAGAACCGACGTGGCGCCGGACGCGCATTGGCCGTGCCACCAATTCCAGCAGGAATCAGCAGGGTTCTCAGCAGGCCGGAGGGATGCCGCGACCCAGACTCTTCCCCCGCTCTCGGACAGGGCAAACCCATGTTCGTAAGCATTGAGAAGGCCTTCCTGAAGGAACTCAAGCGCCGTTTTGTGAAACAGGGAGTCCCCAACTTCCGGCAGAGTGCTTGCTACGTTATTTGCCAGTCTCCTCGCAATCTTCATCAAGCGATTACGGTGTTCCCAGCCAACGTCTGAGGTCGCAGGATGGAAATGGGGAATGTCAATGCGCTTGGGGATCAGAGGGAAGGCTGTAAGGGAGGTCGTCAGCGGCTTGAGTTGCTGATCCAGGCCCACATGGGAAAGACGCGGCGCTCGTTTAAGGGTGATAGGCAAGCTGCCGTTGACCTTCAGCCAGTCGAGCAAGCTCATCAGCTCGCAAACGCCGGTTGCGGTCCCCCGCTGTACCTTGTCGCAATCGACGACGATGCGTGTAAAGTGTGTCGGCGGGCTGAAGGAGAAGCCGAAATGCCGACTCTTGTTGCTATTGCTAAGGGATAAGAATGGCCGGACATCATAGCGCAACTGTTCGGGCGTCAGGTCTTCCGGAAGGGAAAGGATCAGGTCGGTTCTTGAGCGTGCGACCATAGGTGCCGGCTTCGTCCGTTGATTACGACCGCTCGGTTGTATGACGAACCGTCACCATGTCGCAAGAGAAGTGTACCGAAACGGGAAGACTCCATTTTGGACACGGACGAAGGGACGTCCTATGAAGGGTCTCCGGCCGACCGTCAGGCTCCACCCCGCCGTTCGGCGTGGGTGGGCTAACCTGGGCCTTGACCGGGGCCGGGCTGTGCGATTCGCATGAAAGACTTCCCCTCGCGACGGTGGGGCGAAGGGGAAGCAAAGGCCGTGGCCAGTCGAACCCTCCGCGCCTCAGGCCGCGCTGCGGTCCGGCCTCATGCCGCGCGTCAGGATCGCCAGATCGCGGTCCAACGCCGGCTGGTCGGCCTCCGGCAGGGTGAACCTGACGTGCAGTTGGCCATGCTCGCAGGACTTCACCGTGAAGGGCACGGGGCGGGACAGGCCGGGCGCGCGCAGCGTGCCGGGGGCGCCCGCGCTCATCGCCGGCGCGTTCCGGATCATCGCCCCGCCGGTCGACAGGTTGACGATCCGCGCCTCGCTTTCCGTTCCGGTTCCGGCGCCGTCGATGGTGCAGGGCAGGTCGACATGGAAACGCGGCTTGCGGCGGCGGTCCACGTCGCTGGTCGCGGTGCGGACGACGCGGACCAGGATGCTCTGCAGCTCGTCGATGCTCTGCGCCACCTCCCCGGCGGCGGCACGCATGCCGCCGGCCCGCCCGCCGGCCTGGTTGGCTTCTTCGGACACCAGGGCGATGCGGCTGGAGACCTCCTGCGCGGCGTGGCTGGTCTCGTTGACGGTGCGGGCGATCTCCTGGGTGGCGGCGTCCTGCTCCTCGACCGCGGCGGCGATGGAGGCGGAGATGTCGGAGACCTGATGGATGGTCGAGGCGACTTCACCCACCCGGTCCACGGCCTGTCTGGTGACCGACTGAACGTCGGTGATCAGCCCGGCGATCTCCTCGGTGGAGCGGGCGGTCTGGTTGGCGAGGCTCTTCACTTCCTGCGCCACCACGGCGAAGCCCTTCCCGGCTTCGCCCGCGCGCGCCGCCTCGATGGTCGCGTTCAGAGCCAGCAGGTTGGTCTGGCTGGCGATGTCGCCGATCAGGCGCGCGACGGCGCCGATGCGCTCCACCGCTTCGGAAAGGTGACCGATGATCGTGCTGGCGGAGCCGGCCTTCTCCACGGCCTGCCCGGTCACTGACACCGAAGCGGACACCTGGCGCCCGATCTCCCGGATCGAGGAGGACAGCTCGTTGGCCGCGGCGGCGACGGTCTGGGCGTTCGCCAGCGCCTGGCTGGCCGCGGCGGCGACGTTCTGCGAGTTGTCGCTGACCGTGCCGGCGGAGGCGGCCATCGTCTCGGCGTTGCCGGTCATCTGCTCGGCGTGCCGGGCCACCCGCTCCACGGCGGCGCGGGTTTCCCTCTCCACGGTGTCGGCCATGGCGGCCAAAGCCTGGCGCCGTTCCTCCTCGCCGGCCTCGCGGGCGCGTTCCTGCTCGGCGCGCAGGCGCTCGTTCTCCAGCCCGGCTTCGCGGAACACGCGCACGGCATCGGCCATCTGGCCGATCTCGTCCCCGCGCCCCTCGAACCCGACCTCCACCCGCAGGTTGCCGGCGGCCATGCTGTTCATGGTGAGGCGCATGCGGTCGATCGGCCCGATCACCGCCAGCCGCAGAAAGACGATGGAGGAGGCGATGAGCAGCAGCGTCACCGCCGCCGTCGCGATCAGCAACCGCTCCAGAGTGGTGGAGGAGACCTCGATGTCGCTCACCGCCGCGTCGAGGCCGTTCAGGCGCTGCTCGCGGACCTGCTCCATGACGGAGAGCAGCCGCTCCATCTCCTTGTCCATGCTTTCGGCCACGGCGTCGAACTGCCCCATCATGGCGTTGCCCGTCGCCGGGCCGCCCTCGACATAGGCGCGGGCCATGCGCTGGCCCAGCTCGTAGAAGGGCGGGAAGGCGGAGCGGGTGGCGTCGATCGCCTTCACCATGTCCGTCAGACCCAGCGAACGCGCGATGGCATCGGCTTCGGCGGCCTGCTTCCCGAACGCCGTCGCGTACTCGGCGGCCTTTTCCGGTCCGTCGTTCAGCCCGTCCAGCCCGCGGGTGGCGGATATGTCCGTCAGCCACTGCTGCACCTGCGCCACGTCGTACCGCATGTCGGCGATCAGGCCGCTCAGCGGCACCACCTTCCGGCTCACCTCGTCGGCGGTTTGGCGAACGTTGCCCAGGTTGGCTTTCTGCAGCGACATTTCTTTCCCAATGAAGAAAGTTGCTGTCGCCATGACGATGAAAACGAACAAAGCAGTCATCTTCGCTTTTCGTTTGATGGTCATGGCGTGCAGAAGATTCATAGCAGTGCTCCGTGTGACATATTGCCGCGGACTGTGCGCGGTCGTAAAGCGCTTCGCTCGGACAATTCCTTCAATCATCCGCTGGCGCAAGTTTATCATTGATCCTATTACGAAGTATTAATGAGCGTTCACTTGGCGACAGAGAGCTATCTCTGATTCAAGCTTGCTGCATATGAATTTCGGATTTCTGATTCTGGCGTTTCCGTTGGAGAAAGTTGCGTGAAGTATGGGTTGGTTTTGTCCTTCGTTGCTCGAGTGCATTCATTCGCAGGACAAGACGTCCGTTTCTTGGTGGCGGACATCTTCATGCTGCGGCGCAAAGAAAAAGGCCCTTCCCCGCGGACGGGGAAGGGCCTTCGATGGAAGCCGGGTGGGGCCGGGCTGGTTTAGCCCGCGGCCTTCGCCTTGGCCTCGATGCGGCGGCGGTGGAGCACCGGCTCGGTGTAGCCGTTCGGCTGCTCGCGGCCCTTGAAGACGAGGTCACAGGCGGCCTGGAAGGCGACGCTGCCGTCGAAGTCGGCGGCCATCGGGCGGTAGAGCGGGTCGCCGGCGTTCTGCTTGTCCACGACGGCGGCCATGCGCTTCATCGTCTCCATGACCTGCGCCTCGGTGGTGATGCCGTGGTGCAGCCAGTTGGCGATGTGCTGGCTGGAGATGCGGAGCGTGGCGCGGTCCTCCATCAGCCCGACGTTGTTGATGTCCGGCACCTTGGAGCAGCCGACGCCCTGGTCGATCCAGCGCACGACGTAGCCAAGGATGCCCTGGGCGTTGTTGTCCAGCTCCTGCTGGATCTCCTCCTCCGACCAGTTGGGGCGGTCGGCCATGGGGATGGTCAGGATGGCGTCCAGGCTGGCGCGCTCGCGCCGGGCCAGCTCCTCCTGCCGGGCGGCGACGTTGACCTGATGGTAGTGCAGGGCGTGCAGCGTGGCCGCGGTGGGCGAGGGCACCCAGGCGGTGTTGGCGCCGGCCTGCGGGTGGGCGATCTTGGCGGCCAGCATGTCGGCCATGCGGTCCGGCATCGCCCACATGCCCTTGCCGATCTGGGCGTGGCCCTTCAGCCCGCAGAGCAGGCCGGTGTCCACGTTCCAGTCCTCATAGGCCTTGATCCAGGCGGACGACTTCATGTCGTTCTTGCGGATCATCGGGCCGGCTTCCATGGCGGTGTGCATCTCGTCGCCGGTGCGGTCGAGGAAGCCGGTGTTGATGAACACCACGCGCGCCGCCGCGGCCCGGATGCACTCCTTGAGGTTCACCGTGGTGCGGCGCTCCTCGTCCATGATGCCCATCTTCAGCGTGTTGCGCGCCATGCCCAGCGCGTCCTCGACGCGGGCGAACAGCTCGTCCGCGAAGGCGACCTCCTCCGGCCCGTGCATCTTCGGCTTCACGATGTAGACGGACCCGGCGCGGCTGTTGAGGCGGGCGCCGTTGATGTCGTGCAGCGCGATCAGCGAGGTGATCATACCGTCGAGGATGCCTTCCGGCGCCTCGCTGCCGTCCTTCAGCAGAACGGCGCTGTTGGTCATCAGGTGGCCGACGTTGCGGACCAGCATCAGGCTGCGGCCCGGCAGGGTGATCGTCTCGCCGTTCCGGCTGGTGTAGCTGCGGTCGGGGTTCAGCCGGCGCTCCACCGTGCCGCTGCCCTTGGGGAAGCTGGCAGTCAGGGTGCCGGTCATCAGGCCCAGCCAGTTGCGGTAGGCCAGCACCTTGTCCTCCGCGTCCACGGCGGCGACGGAGTCCTCGCAGTCCTGGATGGTGGTCAGGGCGGATTCGAGCAGGAGGTCGGCGACGCCCGCCGCGTCGGTCTTGCCGATCGGGTGGCTGCGGTCGATTCGGATTTCCAGATGCAGGCCGTTGTTGACCAGCAGGATGCCCGTGGGGGCGGACGCCTCCCCGGCATAGCCGACCAGACGCTCCGGCTCGGCGAGGCCCGTGCTGCGGCCGTCCTTCAGCGCGACGACCAGACGGCCGTTGTCCACCGTGTAGCCGGCGGCGTCGGCGTGCGACCCGTCGGACAGCGGGGCGGCGCGGTCCAGAACGTCGCGGGCGAAGGCGATGACCTTCCCGCCGCGCTTCGGGTTGTAGCCGGCGCTGCGCTCCGCCCCGTCCGCGTCGGGGATCGCGTCGGTTCCGTAGAGCGCGTCGTACAGGCTGCCCCAGCGGGCGTTGGCGGCGTTCAGCGCGTAGCGGGCGTTCATCACCGGCACGACGAGCTGCGGGCCGGCGGTGGTGGAGATCTCCGGATCGACGTTCTCCGTCGTCACGGCGAAATCCGGGCCTTCCGGCAGGAGATAGCCGATCTCCTTGAGGAATTCGGTGTGGGCCGCGCGGTCCAGCGGCTGGCCGCGGCTGCTGCGGTACCACGCGTCGATCTGGGCCTGAAGCTCGTCCCGCTTGGCCAGCAGCGCGCGGTTGCGCGGCGCCAGATCGTGGAGGATCGCGTCAAGGCCCGACCAGAATTGCTCCGGCGTCACGCCGGTGCCCGGCAGGGCTTCGTTCTCGATGAAGCGGTGAAGCTCCGTGGCAACCTGCAAGCCGCCAACCTGAATGCGTTCCGTCACCATTGCTGCTCTTTCCTTCCGAAGTCGTAGTCACCGCGGTTTTTCGGTTTGTTGGTCGTTGGCTGACGTTTTGTTCACCGCTCGCCCGCTTGCGGGGCCGTCCGTTCGGTCCGGTCCCCGGCGCGGGCTTTGGGCGACAAGGTACACATTCGCGGCGCCGCGGTCTTCCTCCGAATTGATGCGATGCGGCGGTTGCTCGGGGAACTCCCCCAAAGGCCCGGCACTGCCTATGTTGGGTGGCATGAACATATCCGGTCATGCATCCCCCGCCGCGGGCGCGGCCATGCGGGAACCGTTGTCGGGGCTGGTGGAGCGGGTGACCTTCCACAGCCCGGAGACGGGATTCTGCGTGCTGCGGCTGAAGGTGCGCGGGCAGCGCGACCTCGTCACGCTGGTCGGCCACGCCGCCACGATCGGCGCGGGCGAATTCGTGCAGGCCCAGGGCGCCTGGGTGAACGACCGCAACCACGGGCTCCAGTTCAAGGCCGATTTCCTGAGGGCCACCCCGCCGACCACGGTGGAGGGGATCGAGAAGTATCTCGGTTCCGGCCTGATCCGGGGAATCGGGCCGGTCTACGCGAAGAAGATGGTCAAGGCGTTCGGCGAAGCCGTGTTCGACGTGATCGAGCAGGAACCGGACAAGCTGCGGCAGGTCACCGGCATCGGGCCGAAGCGGGCGCAGCGCATCATCGCCGGCTGGGCCGACCAGAAGGTGATCCGCGAGATCATGATCTTCCTGCACAGCCACGGGGTCGGCACGTCGCGCGCGGTGCGCATCTTCAAGACCTACGGGCCGGACGCCATCCGCCTCATCACCGAGAATCCCTACCGGCTGGCCCGCGACATCCGGGGCATCGGCTTCAAGACGGCGGACGCGGTGGCGGCAAGGCTGGGCATCGAGAAGACCGCGATGATCCGGGCGCGGGCCGGCATCGGCTATGCCCTGGCGGAGGCGACGGACCAGGGCCATTGCGGGGTGCCGGTGGCGGAGCTGATCCCCATGGCCGTGAAGCTGCTGGAGATCGACGCGTCCATCCTGGAGGATGCGGCGGAGCTGGAGCGGCAGGACGGCGCGGTGATCGCCGACAGTCTGGGCGGGGAGCCCTGCCTGTTCCTGGCCGGACTCCACCGGGCGGAGCTGGCCATCGCCGAGCGGCTGCGCCGGCTGGCCGGCGGCCCCGTGCCCTGGCCGGAGATCGACGCGGAGAAGGCCATCCCCTGGGTGGAGGCGAAGGCCGGAATCACCCTCGCCGAAGGGCAGCGGGAGGCGCTGCGCCGCGCGGTCGCGGCGAAGCTGCTGGTCATCACCGGCGGCCCCGGCGTGGGCAAGACGACCCTGGTGAACAGCATCCTGACCGTGCTGAAGGCCAAGGGCGTGTCCATCGCGCTGGCCGCCCCCACGGGCCGCGCGGCCAAGCGGCTGAGCGAGAGCACCGGCATGGAGGCGCGGACCATCCACCGGCTGCTGGAGACCGACCCGCAGGCCGGCGGCTTCAAGCGCGACGAGACCAACCCGCTGGATTGCGACCTGCTGGTGGTGGACGAGACCAGCATGGTGGACGTGCCGCTGATGAACGCCCTGCTGCGCGCCGTGCCGGGGCGGGCGGCGCTTCTGCTGGTCGGCGACGTGGACCAGTTGCCGTCGGTCGGGCCTGGGCAGGTGCTGGGCGACGTGATCGGGTCCGGCGCGGTGCCGGTGGTGCGGCTGACCGAGATCTTCCGGCAGGCGGCGACCAGCCGGATCATCGTCAACGCCCACCGGATCAACGCCGGCCAGATGCCCGAAACGCCGAAGGCCGGGGAGGACAGCGACTTCTACTTCGTCGAGGCGGCGACTCCGGAGGCCGGGGTGGGCAAGCTGATCGAGATGGTGCGGGACCGCATTCCCCGCCGATTCGGCGCCGACCCGGTGCGCGACGTGCAGATCCTCTGCCCGATGAACCGCGGCGGCCTGGGCGCGCGGTCTCTGAACATCGAATTGCAGAAGGTGCTGAACCCGCCGGGCGAGTCCCGAGTCGAGCGATTCGGCTGGACCTTCGGCCCCGGCGACAAGGTCATGCAGGTGGAGAACAACTACGACAAGGAGGTCTACAACGGCGACCTCGGCATCGTATCCGCCGTCGATATGGAAGAAGGGACGCTGACCGCGACCTTCGACGGACGCCCGGTGATCTATGATTTCGGAGAATTGGACGAGATCGTCCTGGCCTACGCCACGACGATCCACAAGAGCCAGGGGTCCGAATACCCGGTGGTCGTCATTCCCGTGGTGATGCAGCATTACACGATGCTCCAGCGGAATTTGATCTATACGGGCGTGACGCGGGGGAAGTCGCTCGTGGTGATGCTCGGCCAGCGCCGCGCGCTCGCCATGGCGGTGCGTGGGACGCAGGGGCGGCGGCGCTGGACGAAGCTGGGCGAATGGCTGTCGTCCGGGTGAGCCTTCGGTGTGGACAACCATGTCGGGTTTTTGTCACAGACGTATGCGCGCGGCGTTTGCGGCTCCTGCCCCGGTATGCGGTGAGAGTCCCGGGGCAGACGGTTCGATTGTCCCTAAGTCCTTGAAACCATTCCTGTGATGCCTTTCCTTCCGCAATCCGGAGAGGGGAGGGGACCGGTGCCCGGACGATGGCGGCACCGGGCGTCACCGGGGCCGGCACCTCTTCCGAACGGACGGTCCTCCCCTTGGCCGAATGTCGCAGGAAGGGGCGTCTGGCCTTTGGCGTGCTTGACGGACGGCCTCTACCCTGTGACAAAGATAATTCGGCACCCTTTATGAGCTTGAAGACACATGTTCGACCGCCCGCCCCGCCAGGGCTACCGCGCTCCCGAGATCACCAAGGCCAACGTCACCGCCACTGTGAAGTGGTTCAACCCCACCAAGGGGTTCGGCTTCGTGTCCCCCGAGGACGGTTCGCCCGACGCCTTCCTGCACGTTTCCGCGGTTCAGGCCGCCGGCTATGACGCGCTCGACGAAGGCACCACCATCGTTTGCGACCTCGCCCGTGGCCCGAAGGGTCCGCAGGTCGCTTCCATTCAATCCGTGGACACCTCCACAGCGTCCCGCGCGCCGGCCCGTCCGGCCCGCACGGGCGGCGGCGGCTTCGGCGGCGGCGGCTATGACCGTGGCGGCTACGGCGGCGGCGGTGGCGGCGGCGGTTACGACCGCGGCGGCTGGGGCAACGACGCCGGTGGCGGCGAAGAGGTCGACGGCACCGTCAAGTGGTTCAACGCCGACAAGGGCTTCGGCTTCATCACGCCGAGCACCGGTGGCAAGGACGTCTTCGTCCATGTGAACGTGCTGCGCCGCTCCGGCATGCAGACGCTCCAGGAAGGCGATCAGGTGCGCGTGACCGTCCGCCAGGGCCAGAAGGGCCCCGAGGCCGGCAAGGTCGAGTACCGCTAAGCCTTCTTCGGCATCTGAAGAAGACGGCCGGGGCGCTTCCGCGAGGAGGCGCCCCGGTTCGTTTTCCGGGGTACGGGGTGTTGGCTACGCGGCCAGACCCATGGCCTTCAAATCGTCCTCCACCGTGCCGATCGGCATGATGTTGTAAGCGTCCACCAGCACCTTCAGAACCGCGGGCGTGACGAAGGCCGGCAGCTTCGGGCCGAGGCGGATGTTCTTCACGCCCAGATGCAGAAGCGCCAGCAGGACGGCCACGGCCTTCTGCTCGTACCAGGAAATCACCAGCGACAGCGGCAGGTCGTTGACGCCCACGCCGAAGGCGTCGGCCAGCGCGAGCGCGACCTTCACGGCGGAATAGGCGTCGTTGCACTGGCCCATGTCGAGCAGGCGCGGCAATCCGGCGACGGTGCCCAGATCCTGGTCGATCACCCGGAACTTCCCGCAGCCCAAGGTCAGCACCACCGAATCGCGGGGCAGGGCCGCGGCCATGTCGGTGTAGTAGCTGCGCGCGCTCTCCGCCCCGTCGCAGCCGCCGATCAGGGTGAAGTGGCGGATGGCGCCGCTCTTCACCGCCTCGACCACCGGACCGGCGACCCCCAGCACGGCGTCGTGGTGGAAGCCCACGGTGTGGCGGCGGTCCGGCGACTCGTCGGTGAAGCCTTCGGCCTCGAGCGCCGCCGCGATGACGGGCGCGTAGTCGTGGCCGGCGATGTGGGTGACGCCCGGCCAGGCGACGAGGCCGGAGGTGAAGATGCGGTCGGCGTAGCCCGGCGCCGGCTGCTGGATGCAGTTGGTGGTCATCAGGATGGCGCCGGGGAAGGCGTCGAACTCGCCGCGCTGGCGCTGCCACGCGCCGCCGTAATGGCCCACCAGATGCGGGTATTTCCTCAGGGCCGGATAGCCGTGGGCGGGCAGCATCTCGCCGTGGGTGTAGACGTTGATGCCGGTGCCCTCGGTCTGCTTCAGCAGCTCTTCCAGATCCTTCAGGTCATGGCCGGACACCAGGATGGCCTTGCCCTTCACATGGCCCATCAGCACCGGGGTCGGCACCGGATGCCCATAGGCCCCCGTGTTGGCGCCGTCCAGCAGAGCCAGCACCGACACGCTCATGGCGCCGGTGCGCAGCGACAGCTCCAGCAGCCCCTCGACGGTCGGCGTGTCCTCGGCCAGCGCGGCCAGCGCCTCCTCCGTGAAGGCGTAGACCCCCTCGTCCTCCCGGCCCAGCAGGCGCGCGTGGCAGGCGTAGGCTGCGGCCCCCTTCAGCCCGTACATCACCAGCTCCTGCAACCCGGCAAGGTCGGCGCCGAGCGCGGCGATCCGGCGGTCGATGCTCACCGCGCGGCCCTGGGCGATCAGCCCGTCCAGATCCGCGGCGGGCACCCAGGCGGCGGGGCCGGTCAACGCCTCGGGACAGCGCTCCGCGAGGAGGGCGCGCAGATCGTCGCGCAGGGTCGCGGCGGTGCGCAGCAGGGTTTCCAGCCGGGCCGGGTCGAAATTGACGTTGGTGACCGTGGTGAACAGGGCGTCCAGCACGAAGACGTCCGCATCGTTACGGCGAATCCCCATCTTGCCCAAACGATGTGCATACTGCGAAATTGCCTGGGCGGCATGGACCAGCAGGTCCTGAAGAGCGGCGGTGTCGGGGGGCTTGCCGCAGGCCCCCTGGACGGTGCAGGCGGTGCCTCTCGTGGTCTGTTCGCACTGGTAGCAAAACATGGGGCTGTCTCCCGCTGGATGCGTGTTCCGTTTCGTTCCGCATCCTTGGGGCGTCGAAACGAAGGAGGGCTTGACCAAGGTCAAGCCGGACGGCACGGAACGGCAATCGCTGGTGCGGCGGAATGTCCCGTCCACGGGGCGTCCGCGCCGGGATTGTGGGGCCGGGCCTGTTGGGGGAGGTGAAGAGGTGAGGGAAGGGATGAAGAACGATCCGCCGGGTTTCCGGCCCCAGGACGCCGCGACGCTGCGGTCCAACGCGCTGTTCGGGCGCCTGCCCGACCGGTCGCTGGAGCTTCTGGTCAGCACCGCGCAGGTGCGCACGGTGCCGCGCGGCACCACCCTGTTCGTGCAGGACGAGGACGCCGACCGCTTCTTCGCGCTGCTCGACGGCTGGGTGAAGCTCTACCGCCTGACCCGCGACGGGGCGGAGGCGGTGGTGACCATCGTCGCCCCCGGCGAGACCTTCGCCGAGGCGGCCATGTTCGCCAGCGGCAAGTTCCCGGTCTGCGCCGAGGCGGTGGCCGATTCGCGCGTCATGACCCTGACGGCGGAGGGCTTCGCCCGCTGCCTGCGCGAGGACGACCAGATCGCCTTCGCCATGCTGGGGTCCCTGTCGGTGCGGCTGCGCCACCTCGTCCAGCAGATCGAGCAGTTGCAGGTCCAGCCGACGGCGCAGCGGGTCGGCAGCTTCCTGCTGCGCTTCTGCCCGGAAGGGTCGGGGGCGGCCAGCTTCGCCTTGCCCTTCGACAAGGCGCTGATCGCGCGGCGCCTCGGCATGCAGCCGGAAACCTTCTCCCGCGCGCTGGCGAAGCTGCGCGGCATGGGGGTGGAGACGCAGGGCGGAACGGTGTCCGTCGCCGACCTGGACGGGCTGCGCCGCTTCTGCAACGCCGACCTCGGCAAGGGCTGAGGGGCAAGGGCTGAGGGGCAAGGGCTGAGGGGCAAGGGCTGAGAGGACCGGCGCCGGGCGCGGCGGAACCAGGATGGGATGCATTCCGAGGTTGTCGTCGCTTCCGGCCGCTTGCCGATGAAGGGTTGTGCCGGGTCGCAGGAGCATGTTCACGCGCGGCGGCGCTGTGATATCGTCCCGCGACCGGAAGCTGCGGACGGCGCGGAGGGAGTTCGATGAGCGACGAGTTTCTTTTCGCCGACGACGAGCCGGGAGTGGAGTCCGAGCCGGCGAAGGAAGCGGCGCCGGAGCCTGCGGACCCCTGGATCATCCTGATCGTGGACGACGACCCGGCCATCCACGCCACCACCAAGATGGTGCTGCGCGGCTTCACCTTCGAAGGCCGCCCGGCGCAGTTCCTGTCCGCCGGCACCGCGGCGGAGGCGCGCAGCCTGCTGGAGCAGAACCCGGCCATCGCCGTGGTGCTTCTGGACGTGGTCATGGAATCGGACGACGCCGGCCTGCGGCTGGTGCGCATGATCCGCAACGAGCTGAACAACCGCCGTGTGCGCATCATCCTGCGCACCGGCCAGCCGGGGCAGGCGCCGGAACGCGACGTCATCCTGAGCTACGACATCAACGACTACAAATCGAAGACGGAGCTGACGGCGCAGAAGCTGTTCACCTCCGTCGTCGCCGCGCTGCGCGGCTATCAGGACATCACCGCCATCGAGGACCACCGCCGGGGGCTGGAGCGCATCCTGGACGCCTCCTCCGCCCTGCTGGACAAGCGGACCATGGCGGAGTTCGTCTGCGGCGCGGTGTCGAAGATCGCGGAGATCTGCCCGCCCTGCGACGGCATCGCCCTGTGCAGCCGCTGGACGGAGGAGGAGACCGGCACCGTCGCGCGCGAACCGCTGGTGCTGGGCGCCGGCGGCATCCACGCGGCGGCGGAAGGCAAGCCGGTGCGGGCCGCCCTGCCGGCGGAAGCGGCGGAGGCGGTGGCCCAGGCGCTGGCCGACGGGCGCAACCGCTACGAGCGGGAGCGCAGCCTTCTGGTCTTCCGTTCCACCTCGCGGCACCACGACACGGTGTTCCACATCAGCCACCGGCGCCCCCTGACGGAGGACGAGCGGAGGCTGCTGGAGGTCTTCTGCTCCAAGGTCGCGGTCGGCTTCGACAACGTGCATTTGTACGAGGAGCTGACCGCGCTGAACCGCAACCTGGAAAGCCAGGTGATCGACCGGACCCGCGAACTGGTCGCCGCGACCGAGGCGGCGGAGGCCGCGCGGTCCGAGGCGGAGGCCGCCAACCAGGCCAAGTCGCTGTTCCTGGCGACCATGAGCCACGAGATCCGCACCCCCATGAACGGCGTCCAGGGCATGCTGGAATTGCTGGAATACACGCCGCTGACCCCCGAACAGCGGGAGCTGGTCTCGGTCGTGCGCGATTCGGCGGGGGCGCTGCTGACCATCATCAACGACATCCTGGATTTCTCGAAGATCGAGGCCGGGCGGCTGGACCTGGAGCGCGCCCCGGTGTCGCTGTCCGCGGTGGTGGAGGGCGTGGCCGAGACGCTGGCCCCGGCGGCGCGGCAGAAGGATCTGGCGCTCGTCACCTACGTCGATCCCGACCTGCCGCCGCTGGTCATGGGCGATTCGGTGCGCATCCGGCAGGTGCTGTTCAACATCGCCGGCAACGCCGTGAAGTTCACCCCCTCCGGCTCGGTCCGCATCCGGGCGGAACTGGCGCGGTTCGAGGACGGGCGGGCGACCATCCGGATCGCCGTCACCGACACCGGCATCGGCATTACCAAGGAGGCGCAGGCCCACCTGTTCCGCCCCTTCACCCAGGCGGAGGCCTCGACCACCCGGCGCTTCGGCGGGACCGGCCTGGGGCTGTCGATCTGCCGCCGTCTGGCGGAGCTGATGGGCGGCGCGGTCGGCGTGACGAGCGAGCCGGGCCGCGGCTCCACCTTCTGGTTCACCTTCAACGCCGATCTCGCCCCGGACGGCGACGCGGGGGCCGTCGCCGCCCCGCCGCTGGCCGGCCTGTCGGTGCTGCTTCTGGCCGCCGACGCGGAGGAGCGCCAGTTCCTCGCCCGCTACCTGAACACCGACGGCGCCCTGCTGATGGACGCGCCGGACGCCGCGGCGGCGATGCGGGCTCTGCCGCCCGGCACGCCCTGCGACGTCGTGCTCACCACCGCGGAGGAGGATTTGCGGGCGCTGGACGCCGCGGCTCCGAGGCTGGGGCGCGGGCGGGTGCTGCTCGGCGGGAGCGGCGGCGCGGCGGACGCGGTCGCCATGGCCCGCCCGGTGCGCCGCGGTCATCTGGTGCGCGCCGTGCTGGCCGCCGCGGGCCGTGGGCCGGGGGTGGAGGCCGAGGCGGTCCACCCCTCACCCGCACCGGCCACGCCCTCCGCGCCGGAGGGGACGGCGACCCCGCCGCGCATTCTGGTGGCCGAGGACCATCCGACCAACCGGCAGGTGATCCAGCGGCAGCTCGCCCTGCTGGGGCAGACGGCGGACATGGCGGAAGACGGCGCCCAGGCGCTCGCCCTCTGGCGCAAGAGGGATTACGCGCTGCTGCTGAGCGATTGCCAGATGCCGGAGATGGACGGGTTCGAGCTGACCCGCCGCATCCGCGCGGAGGAGGAGTCCGGCGGACGCCCCCGCCTGCGGATCGTCGCGATCACCGCCAACGCCATGGCCGGCGAGGCCCAGCGCTGCCTGTCCGCCGGGATGGACGACGCCTTGTCGAAGCCGGTGGAGATCGGCCAGTTGCGCCGCCTGCTGGACCGCTATCTGCCGTCCGGTGCCGCGCCCGTACAGGAGGATGAAGTTCCCTCAGCGCCGGAGACGGCGGGGGATGCCGCTTCCTCCGCTGGCCCTCCCATTGATGTGGGCGTTCTGGCGACGCTGTTCGATGGGGACATGGAGTTCGTCGCGCAACTGCTGCAGGAGTTCATCGTCTCCAACAGCGCCAGCCGCGACCGACTGGTCGCCGCCCACGAGTCTGGGGATTGGGACGCCGTGCGGCAGGCCGCCCACAAGCTGGCCGGGTCCTCCCGCACGGTGGGAGCGCGCGATCTGGCCGAGGTGAGCGACGCCATCGAGCTGGCCTGCATGGACCGGCGGCTGGACGGGATCGGCGCGCTGGTCGCCCGCGCCGACCGGGAACTGGGCCGCGCCGCCGCCTTCATCCGCGGCATGGCGCCGGTTTAGCGAACCGGCGCCCACCTTACCCTTCCGTCAGGCGGCCATCGGCTGCAGGCCGCGGTCGCGGACCAGCGCGTCGAACCGCCGCCGGAAGCCGGCCTTCGCGTCGTCCGGCAGTTCGAACCGGACGTGGCAATTGTGGGCGTCCACCATCACCACGCTGAAGGGCAGGGGGATGCCGATGCTCTCGATGTGCAGCGTGCCGCGCGTGCCGTTCGCGGCGCCGTCCCAGACATGCAGCGCGGCGCCGCTGGGCGACAGGTTCTGCAGACGGCAGGTCCGGCTGCCGGCGGGCGTTTCCGCACGGACGGGCAGGTCCAGCGCATAGCGCGCCTCGCGCCGCCGGTCCACCTCGGTCATGGAGGTGCGGACGACGCGGACCAGGATGCTGCGCAGATCGTCGATGCTGCCCGCCACCTCTTCCGCGAAACTGCGCACGTCGGTGGCGCGGTCGCCGGTTGCCTTGGCCTCGCCCGACACCTCGGCGATCCGGTGCGACACCTCCCGCGCGGCATCGGCGGTCTGGTTGACGTTGCGGCTGATTTCCTGGGTGGCGGCCCCTTGCTCCTCCATCGCGGCGGCGATGGCGGCGGCCACCTGATCCACCTCGGCGATGCTGCCGATGATGGTGGAGACGGCGCCCACGGCGTTCCCGGTCGCCGCCTGGATGCTGGCGATCTGGGTGGCGATGTCCTCCGTGGCCTTGGCGGTCTGGCTGGCCAGGTTCTTCACCTCGCCCGCCACCACGGCGAATCCCTTGCCGGCCTCGCCCGCGCGGGCGGCCTCGATGGTCGCGTTCAGAGCCAGAAGGTTGGTCTGGCTGGCGATGTTCTGGATCAGTTGGGCGACGTCGCCGATCTTCTGGACGGTGTTGGAAAGGGATTGGATGGTGTCGCGCGCCTGATCGCCCTTCTCCACGGCGCTGCGGGTGATGCTGCTGGCCTGGGCGACCTGGGTGCCGATCTCCTGGATGGAGGCGGCCAGCTCCTCCGACGCGGCGGCGACGGTCTGGGCGTTGCGCAGGGCCTGCTCCGCGGCGGCGGCCACGGACTGGCTGTTCACCCCGACGGCACCCGCCGACCGGGCCATCGCCTCGGCGTTGGAGCCCATGTGCCCGGTCTGCTCGGCCACGCGGTCCACGGCGTTGCGGGTCTCGCGCTCCACCGTCTGGGCCATGTTTTCCAGCGCGTCGCGTTTGGCGGCCTCGGCCTCCTCGCGCTGGCGTTCCTGCTCCTGGCGCATGCGCAGGTTCTCCAGCCCGTTGGCCTTGAAGACCTCCACCGCGCGGGCCATCTCGCCGATCTCGTCGCGCCCGCCGGTCGCCGGGACGGCGGTGCCGTAGTCGCCTGCGGCGATGCGCCGCATCGTCTCGGTCAGGCGGTCCACCGGCCGCACGACGCGCAGCAGCACCGCCGCCATGCCCAGCGCCATCATCGCGGCGCCGATCGCCAACAGCACCTGGGAGGTCGTGCTGGCGGCGGCGTGGGTGGCCTGAGCCTCCGCATAGCGCTCGCCGGCGACCCGCACCTGAAGGTCGATGAGCTGGCTGATGCGGTCGGTGACGGGGTCGATGGTCTGGTACAGCTCGCTCTTCACGAAGGCATCGAGCGCGGCGGCGTCCCGGCCCGACAGAATGCGGATCAGCCGTTCCACCGCGGCGTCGGCCTTGGCCATCTCCGGCTTGATACCGGTCACCAGAGCCGCCTCTTCCGGGTTGAGATAGGTGCCCAGATAAGCGTTCCAGCGCTCCCGGATGTCGTCCTTGGCCTTGCGGACGGAGGACAGGCTCTCGTCCCAGGTGAAGTTGCCGTTGCGGGCCTTGTGCGAGGCGTCGACGACGAAGACCGCGTAGGCGTCGGAGATGACCTTCAGGTCGCGCAGGGGCAGAACGCGGTCGTCATGGACGGTGCGGAGATTCTCGTTCGCGACGTCGAGCGCGCGCAGCCCGACCAGATCGCTGATTCCCAGCAGTGCACCCAGCAGGCCGAAGACCGAAAGCAGGACGAATTTGATAGTGAGTCGCATGCAATGCTCCCCGCGGGGTGCTTCTTCCCCGCCTGTTTTTTGAACGCTTGGGAGCGGAAACCTAGGTCTGAAACTGTAAATAAAAAGAAAAGACCGCTATCGGCATTTCGCGATACGATGTCATAGATGCGGGAGTGCATAGCGGTCTTTGGCATTCTGCCTATTTTCTAGTCATTCATTTCGGCTGGCTTTGCCGCTGTGTTGCAGGGTTTTAATGAACCTTCACCTCATTGCCATGATCGCGGCGATAGATGTGCACATGGTAGGCGGCCATCGGATTGCCCCGGACATAGTCCACGAGACGGCGTTCCATCTCCGGCGTGGCGTTGCGGATCAGCATCTGCCAGACCGGTTCCATCGTGGCGCGCCGGGTCTCGTCGTGGGGCAGCATGATGAAACCCGCCCATTCCGGCCGGAAATCGGACAGATAGCTTTCGGCGTAATGCCGCATCATGGACGGATCGTTGACGTTGACCGTTTCCATGTTCTCGAAGCAGACACGAAGCTGCATGTCCCGTCTCCCTCGTTCCACAGGTCCCGATACAACGGATATGAGCAGCCTCCGGCCCTTCCGCATCGGATCGGTGGCCGAAAAACACGGCGCGGGCAGGGAGAGGTCCTTGCGACGAAGAAACCCCTCCCCGCGGAAGCGGGAAGGGGTTCTAGTCATGGCGGATAGGAGAGGGAGACGACCGGCGGACCAGCGGCGAAGGCCGTAAGTCCGGCGGTGCGTTCCTCAACCGAACTTATAACTGATGCCGTAACCGCCCCGCGGGTAGTCCCACTGAATATTTTCCTTGTCCTGGCAGACCACGCGGCAGGTGCCGCATTCCAGGCAGCCATCGGTGGCCAGCGTCACGCTGCCCGTCTCGTTCTTGGTGTAGCAGGCCGCCGGGCAGCAGACGGTGCAGGCCTGGGACGCGCAGGACTTGCAGACCGCGTCGTTGCGGATCTGGATGTGCGGACGGCTCTCGTCCACGATGTAGCGGTTCTGGTACAGCTTCTCTTCGATCTTGACCATGATGCTCATCGCACGGCCCTCACCAGCTTGATTGCGTCGCCGACCAGCCCCATGATCGAGCGCTTCCTGACGAAGGACTTCATGATTTCCTTTTCCTTCGTCTTCTTGTCCACGCTGTCCACGGTGAACCAGTTGTGGGCGGCGGCGGTCAGCGTGTCGGGATAGGCGCCGAAGAACTGCTTGTTCTCGTGCATGATGCCCGGCAGGTTCCGGTACTTCTTCAGGTCCTTCATGATGAAGCTGTCGTCCAGCTTCTTCTTGTAGGCGGCGAGGTTGGCGGCGTTGAAGGGCTTGCCGGCCTGCTTCAGCGCGATCACCGTCTCCGCCGCCATGCGGCCGGACGCCATGGCGAGGTTGGAGCCCTCGCGGTGGGCGGCGTTGTTGAAGTGGGCGGCGTCGCCGACCACCATCCAACCGTCGCCATAGAGCTGCGGAACCGCCTTGTAGCCGCCCTCGGGGATCATGTGGGCGGCGTATTCCTTCATCTCCGCCCCTTCGATCAGCGGCTTGATGACGGGGTGGTTCTTCAGGTCCTCCAGCATCTTGTAGGGCGGGATGGCGCCCTGCTTGAAGTCGGAGATCAGGCAGCCGATGCCGATCGTCAGCGATTCCTTGTTGGTGTAGAGGAACGCCGTGCCGACCATGCCCTTGGTCACCTTGCCCATGATCTCGATGACCACGCCCTCCTCGTCCTTCAGGCCGAAGCGCTGCTGGATCAGTTCGGGATCGATGAACAGGATCTCCTTGACCGCCAGCGCGACGTTCTGCGGCGCCAGCTCCTGCTGGAAGCCGGAGCGGCGGGCCAGCAGGGCGTTCACGCCGTCGGCCATGATGACCACGTCGGCGTGGATCTCCCCGCCCTCGCGGTCGGTGCGCACGCCGATGACCTTGCCCGACGCGTCGCGGATCAGCTCCGTCACCGTGGTCTCGCAGATCTGCAGGCCGCCAGCCTCGCGGATCTTCTCCGAGAACCACTTGTCGATGTTGGCGCGGATGATCGTGTAGCGGTTCGGCTTGTCGGTGTTGAAGGCGTCCGACCGGTAGTTGGTGCCGATGTAGTTGTCGTCGCCGAGCAGCCAGATGCGCTGTTCGATGATGTGGCGCTCGGTCGGGCAATCCTCGCGGAAGTCCGGGATGATCTTCTCCAGCTCGGCGGCGTACATGATGCCGCCCTGGACGTTCTTGGCGCCGGGATACTCCCCGCGCTCGAGTTGAAGGACGCTGAGGCCCTGCTTGGCCAGCGTGTAGGCCGCCGCGTTGCCGGACGGGCCGGCACCGATGACGATGGCGTCGAACTTTTCGACCATGTCCTGTTGGCTCCTGTTCGTCCGGTTGCTTAGCCGGCCAGCCGGTTGACCGAGAGGCGCTTGCCGAAAGCGTCGGTCAGGGCCGGCAGGATGGTCAGCGCGTCGCCGACCAGCCCGAGATGGGCGAAGTCGAAGATCGGCGCGTTGGGGTCGGTGTTGATGGCCAGGATCAGGTCGGACTTCTCCATGCCGACCCGGTGCTGGATGGCGCCGGAGATACCGGCGGCGATGTAGAGCTTCGGGCGCACCGTCTTGCCGGTCTGCCCGACCTGCCGGTCGAAGCCGGTCCAGCCGGCCTGGACCAGCGGACGGGTCACACCGACCTCGCCGCCCAGGACCTTGGCGAGGTCGAAGGCCAGCTTCAGGTTCTCCGGCTTGCCCAGCCCCTTGCCCCCCGCGACGATGATGTCGGCGAAGGCGAGCTGCGCCTCGTTCTGCTCGCGGTCGGCGATGAAGCTCAGCACCTTGGTGACGACGTCGTCCTCGCGCAGCACCGGGAACACCTCGACCACGCGGCCGGTGCGGCTGTCGTCGCGGTCGGGCATCGACATCACGCGCGGGCGCACCGTGGCCATCTGCGGGCGGTAGGCCAGCGTCTGGATGGTGCACAGCAGGGTGCCGCCGAAAGTCGGGCGGGTGGCCGCCAGCGACCGGTTGTCCATGTAGATGTCCAGCTCGGTGCAGTCGGCGGTCAGGCCGGTGGCGAGCGTGGTGGCGATGGCCCCGGCCAGGTCGCGGCCCAGCGTGGTGGCGCCCAGCAGCACGATTTCCGGCTTGTAGGTGTTGACCACCTCGGTCATCACCCGCGTGTAGGGATCGGTGCGGTAGTCGGCCAGGACCGGGTCGGTCACCTTGTAGACGACGTCGGCGCCGTAGGTGAAGGCGTCGCCGCAGATGGCGTTCAGTTCCGGGCTGTCGGCGCCCAGCACCACGGCCCCCACCTCGACCCCCAGCTTGTCGGCGAGCTTGCGGGCCTCGCCCACCAGCTCCCACGACACGGAATGGACGGAGCCGCGCTCCTGCTCCACGATCACCCAGATGCCCTTGTATTCCTTCAGGTGCTCGGGCAGTTGGAACTTGCGTCCCTGCGGCTTGCTTGGTTCGCTCATCGGGATGTCTCCGGCGGAGGATTCGTCAGGAACGGCGCGTCAAGGCCAGCGCGTCACAGGCCGGCGGCGCGGGCGAGCAGCTCGTCGGCGAGTTTCGGCTGGGCGCCGAGGATGGCCTCCACCGCGGCGGCGGCCTGTGCGTCCGGCGTGGCGGCCTCGGCTTCGATCATCGTCGCCTTCTGGGCGCGCGGCTTCGGCACGAAGACCTTCGACACGACGGTGGGCGAGCCCTTCAGCCCGACCTTCGTCTCCTCGGCGCCGGTGGTGTCCTTGCTCCAGGTCTTCAGGCCGTAGCGGGCGGCGCGGAACAGGTCGTCCATCTTGCCGAAGCGGATGGTGTTCGTGCCTTCCAGCATGGTGATCATGCAGGGCAGGGCGGTCTTCAGCACCTGCACGCCGCCTTCGGAGCGGCGGTGCACGACGATCTCCCGCGCGCTCTCGTCGATCGATTCGATCTTGGAGATGTAGGTGAGCTGCTGGAAGCCCAGCCGCGTGGCGATGCCCGGCCCCACCTGCGCGGTGTCGCCGTCCACGGTCTGCTTGCCGCAGAAGACCAGATCGACCGGCTCCTCCTCCGACAGCTTCCGGATGGCGGAGGTCAGGGCGTAGGAGGTCGCCAGCGTGTCCGATCCGGCGAACTTGCGGTCGGTCAGCAGCACCGCGTCGTCGGCGCCCAGCGACAGCGCCTTGCGAAGCGAGGTTTCGGCCATCGGCGGCCCCATGGTCAGGACGGTGACGCGGGCGCCCACCTTGTCCTTGATCCGCAGCGCCTCCTCCAGCGAGAAGAGGTCGAAGGGGTTGATGATGGCCGGGACGCCCTGACGCATGATCGTGTTCGTCACGGGGTGGATGCGGATCTGGGCGCTGTCGGGCACCTGTTTGATACAGACAACGATGTGCATCCCGGTCTCCTTGGCGTTCCGCCGCCTGTCGCGCGGCGTGGCTATGGTGCTACCAGCAATCGGCGTGCCAGTCTTGTGCGGGTGCGGTAATGTATTGAATTATATGAATAATCCTGTTGTTGCGAGATTGTCGCAAAAACGACAAAGGAAACGGGTGTCGGTTTCTCAACAGGGTGCGGCCCCGGCGGCGCTGGCGGACGGGCCGGGGCGGGGTGTAAGCTGCGGGGCATCATGACGGCCTCCGCGTCCCTTCCCGAAATCCTGTCCGACGCCGTCCGCCGGCACCAGTCCGGCCAATTGGACGAAGCCGCGGCGGCCTATGCCCGCATCCTGGAGGCGCAGCCGCTGCACCCCGACGCCCTGCATCTGCTGGGGGTGGTGCGCGCCCAGACCGGGCGTCCGGGAGAGGCGGTCGTTCTGATCGCCCAGGCCGCGGCGTTGAATCCGGCCTCTGTCGCCTACCGGACAAACCTGACAAAAGCCGCGCGCGCCGACGCGGGCATCGTTGGAGCGGCCTTTCTGAGGGCGGGCGACGGCCTGTTCGACCATGGGCGTCCCGACGCGGCGGCGGTCTGCTACCGCGTGGCGCTGGCCTTCTGCCCGGACGACGCCGTGGTGTTGGGCAACCTCGCCCAGGCGCTGCGCAACGCGGGCCGCGCGGCGGAGGCGGTGGCGCCGATGGGCCGGGCCGCCCGGCTGGACCCCGAAGACCGGCAGGTCGCGGCGTTGCGGGCGGGTCTGCATGCCGCGCTCGGCGATCATCTGACCGCGGAAGCTGTCTTCCGGGCGCTGGTGGACAGCCGGCCCGAAGACCCCGCCGCCCGGCTGGGGTTGGCCGACGCCGTGAAGTGCTCGGGGCGCTTCGCGGAGGCGATGGCGCTGTACCGGCGGACGCTGGCTTTGGAGCCTGCGAACGCGACGGCTCACTTCAACCTGGGGGTCACCGCCAGCGACTGCGCCCTCGGTCAGGCGGCGATCGATGGCTTCCGGCGCGCCGTCCGGCTGGCGCCCGATCATGTGGACGCGCGGTTCAACCTGGGCTGCCAGCGGCTCGCCGCCGGGGACTGGGACGAGGGATGGCGGGCGTTCGAGTGGCGGCTCCGGCGCGGCGTTCCGGTTCCCGACCGGGGGCAGCCGCGCTGGACCGGGGAACCGCTGGAGGGGCGGAGCGTCCGGCTCTACGCGGAGCAGGGGCACGGCGACGGCATCCAGTTCATCCGCTACGCGCCTCTGGTCGCCGCGCGCGGCGGACGGGTGGTGGTGGAATGCCCGGCGCCGCTGGTGACGCTGTTCGAAACGGTGGCGGGGGTGGCGAGCGTCCATCCGCTGGGCGAGGCGCCGGACACCGACCTTCAGTGCCCGCTGATGAGCCTTCCCTTCGTCTTCGGCACGCGGCTGGAGACCCTGCCGGCGCGCGTTCCCTATGTGACGGCCGATCCGGCGCGGGCGGCGCGCTGGCGGGCGCGGATGGGCGACGGGGCGGGGCTGCGGGTCGGGCTGGTCTGGGCGGGCAACGCGCAGTTCCGGGGGGACCATCTGCGTTCACCCGGTCTGGCCGCCCTGCGCCCGCTGCTGGAGGTGCCGGGGGTGCGCTTCGTCGGGCTTCAGGTGGGGGAGGGGCGGGCCGACCTCGCCCGCGTTCCGGTGCCGGACACCCTGTGCGATCTGGGCGGCGAAGTGATGGACTTCGCGGACACCGCCGCCGTCATGGCGAACCTGGACCTGGTCATCGCGTCCTGCACCGGGTCGGCCCATCTGGCCGGCGCGCTGGGCGTGCCGGTGTGGGTGCTGCTGGCCCACGCGCCGGACTGGCGCTGGATGCACGGGCGGGAGGACAGCCCATGGTACCCCACCGCCCGCCTGTTCCGGCAGCGCCGTCCCGGCGATTGGGCGGAACTGGCGGCGCGCGTCGCCACGGCCCTGAGGGAGCGGGCGGCGGCCCGCCCCTTCTGACTCCGTCAGCCCGGCAGCAGGGTCAGCCCGGCAGCAGGGCGTCCAGCGGGACGAAGCGGTCGGCCATCCGGCGGGCCTCCTCCTTGTGGACCTTGAAGGTCTTTTCCGCGATGGCGTTGGACACCACGAAATCCTGGTAGGCGCGCTCCAGATGGGCTTGGTAGCGGGCGGCCATGCCCTCGTCGTCCAGGGCGTCCAGGCCGTTGTCGGCGGCCAGATAGTCGTGGAAGCGCTGGAGGATGTGCAGGCGGTTCACGTTGACCACGCGCTGCTCGTAGGTGACGCCGAGAAAGCGCAGGAAATCCTCCGCGGTTTCCAGATCCTCCAGATCGTCCTTGAAGCTCATGGCGGGCGTCCTTTCCCTTGGGATGCGGTGTTGGTCAGATGACGTAATGATCGGCGTGGTTGCGGGCGTCGTGGTTGCCGCAGGAATCCTGGTCGCAGAGGTTGCCGCAGCTCCGGCAGACAATGCCGTCGAGCGGCGGATCGTCCAGCCGGATGGCGCCCAGCGGGGCAAGGTTCGCGGCGTCTTCCGCCGCGTGGGCTTCCAGCCGGGCCTCGATGCGGTTGATGTGGTCGATCAGGCAGGCGATGGCCTTGCCGACCGGGTCGGGCATCAGATGGTGGTCGAGGTCGATGCCGTGGGCGGCCAGCCGGTCCTGGGTGTCGGTTCGGCGCTGGGTGTCGGTTTGGCGCTTGGTGTCCGGGCGGACGACGCGGCCCGGGATGCCGACCACCGTCATGCCGTCCGGGACGTCCTTGGTCACCACGGAGTTCGCACCGACGCGGCCGTTGGCGCCGATGGTGATCGGCCCCAGGATCTTGGCCCCGGACCCGACCAGCACCCCGTCGCCCAGCGTCGGGTGGCGCTTGCCCTTGGTCCAGGAGGTGCCGCCCAGCGTGACGCCGTGATAGATCGTCACGTCGTCGCCGACCTCCGCCGTTTCGCCGATGACGACGCCGGCCCCGTGGTCGATGAAGAAGCGTCGGCCGATGGTGGCGCCGGGGTGGATGTCGATGTTGGTCAGCGCGCGGGCCAGATAGGACAGGAAACGCGCCGGCCAGCGCAGCCCCCGCCTCCAGGCGGCGTTGGCCAGCCGGTGGATCGCCAGGGCGTGGATGCCGGGGTAGCAGGTCAGCACGTCGAAGAGGTTGCGCGCCGCCGGATCGCGGTCGAAGACGCAGGCGACGTCCTCGCGCATGAGGCGCCACAGACCGGGCTCCTTCATGTCCAGGCTCGAATGGGCGTCGATGGCGGCCATGGGGTCCTCCGGATCACGAGGAGACGCAGCTCCAGCGCCGGGCGTCGTCGTGGAAGGCGACCAGCTCCTCCGCCGTCGGGGCGCGCTTGGCGCGGGTGGCGAGCGCACGCACCCGCGGCAGCACCGCCTGGGCGGTGGCGTCGTCGCAGGCGATGCCGAGCTGGCCGTAGGCCATCTTCACCGCCGCCGTACCGGAATGCTTGCCCAGCACGATGCGGTGCTCGCGCCCCACCTCGGCGGGGTCGAAATTCTGGTAGGTGGCGCGGTCGCGCAGCAGCCCGTCCACATGGATGCCGGCCTCGTGCGTGAAGACGGCATCGCCGACGATGGATTTGTTGACCGCCACGGGCCGGTTGGAGGCGCGCTCCACGAGGTCGGAAATCGCGCTCAGCGCGCGGGTGTCCACGCCGGTGTGCAGCCCGTAGAGCACCTTCAGCGACACCACCACCTCCTCCAGCGGGGCGTTGCCGGCGCGCTCGCCCAGGCCGTTGACGGTGGTGTTGACGTGGGTCGCCCCGCCCAGCACGGCAGCCAGCGAGTTGGCGTTGGCGAGGCCGAGATCGTCATGGGAGTGGATCTCGATCTCCAGATCGGTGGCCCGGCGCAGCCGCTCGATGCAGGCGCGCGTCTGGAAGGGATCGAGCACGCCCAGCGTGTCGGCGAAGCGGAAGCGGCGGGCGCCGGCCTCCTGGGCCACGGTCGCGGCGGCGATCAGGAAATCCATGTCGGCGCGCGAGGAGTCCTCGCCGCCCAGGCTGACCTCCAGCCCATGGTCGCGGGCCGTCTTGACCTTGCGTTCGATTTCCGACAAGGCCCAGGCACGGCTGCGCTTGAGCTTCTTGGTGATGTGGATGTCGGAGACGGGCATCGACAGGTTGACGAAGCCGACCGCGCAATCCAGCGCCGCCTTCAGGTCGGCGTCGTGCATGCGGCACCAGACCATCAGCCGGGCCTTCAGCCCTAGAGCGGCGACGGCGCGGATGCCTTCGCGCTCCTCCGGACCCATGGCGGGGATGCCGATCTCAAGCTCCGGCACGCCGGCCTCGTCGAGCGCGCGGGCGATGGCGATCTTCTCGTCGAGCGTGAAGGCGACCCCCGCCGTCTGCTCCCCGTCGCGCAGCGTCGTGTCGTTGATGATGGTGGAACCGGCCATCGGCATAGGGTGAGCCTCTGCGAATGTGTCGCGGTGATTGCCCCCTCCCTAGCTCTCCCCCGCTTCGCGGGAGAGGGGACTGCCGCCGCTCCGCCCCCTCCACCGCGACAGCGGGGGAGGGATGGGGAGGGGGCAGGAGGGTGTTGGTCGCAGACCGGGCCGGGGAACCGCGTCCCGGAGGGTGTCGTCGGGCGGGTTGCCGGGGCGCGGGCCCGGCCCGGCCTGCGATCTCGGTGTTGCGAATAGATATTTTTACGAATAGACCGGCGCGAACTCCTTCGGCGCGCCCGCCTGTGACCAGTAGGGCGACAGCGAGCGCAGCTTCGCGATGATGCCGGGGACCACCGCGATCACCCGCTCGATCTCCTCCTCGGTCGTCTCGCGCGACAGGGAGAAGCGGGTGGCGCCGTGGGCGGCGGTGTAGGGAACGCCCATCGCCCGCATCACATGGCTCGGCTCCAGCGACCCGGAGGTGCAGGCCGACCCCGACGAGGCGGCGATTCCGGCCTCGTTCAGCAGCAGCAGGATCGCCTCGCCTTCGATGTACTCGAAGGCGACGTTGCAGGTGTTGGGCAGCCGGTTGGCCGGGTTGCCGGTGACGAAGCAGTTCGGGACGGCAGCCAGGATGGCCTGCTCCAGCTTGTCGCGCAGGGCCTTCACCCGCGTGTTCTCGTCCGTCATGTGCAGGAGCGCGAGCTGTGCGGCCGCCCCCAGCCCGACGATGCCCGGCGCGTTCTCCGTGCCGGCGCGGCGCGAGCGCTCCTGGTGGCCGCCGCGCAGCATCGGGCGGAAGCGCAGGCCGCGCTTGACGTAGAGCGCGCCGATGCCCTTGGGGGCGTGCAGCTTGTGGCCGGACAGCGACAGCATGTCGACCGCGCTGTTGGCGAGCGTCATCGGGATCTTGCCGACCGCCTGCACCGCGTCGGTGTGGAACACCGCCCCAACGGCCTTGGCGAGCTGGGCCAGCTCCTCGATCGGGAAGATCGTCCCGGTCTCGTTGTTCGCCCACATGATGGAGACGATGGCGACGTCCGGCGACAGCGCCGCCTTGTAGGCGTCCAAGTCCAGGTTGCCCTGGGCGTCCACGCCGATGCGGTGGACGGTGTAGCCGCGCTTCTTCTCCAAATAGTCGCACAGCGCCAGGACGGCGGGATGCTCGACCACGCTGGTGACGATGCTCGTCTTCTTCGGGTAGGCCTCAAGCGCCGACAGGATGGCGGTGTTGTCGCTCTCCGTGCCGCCGGAGGTGAAGACGATCTCGCTGTCGTGGGCGGCGCCGAGAAGCGCCTGCACCTGCTTGCGCGCCCATTCGATCTTGCCGCCCACCGCGGCGCCGAAGCCGTGCATGGAGGAGGGGTTGCCGAACTGCTCGGTGAACAGGGGCAGCATCTCCGCCAGAACGTCCGGATCGACGCGGGTGGTGGCGTTGTTGTCGAGGTAAATGCCCTGTGCGGTCATGGCTCAGGCCCCCGCCGGCAGGAGGGAGGCGGGCTTGACGCGGACGAATTCGCCCAGCGCCTCGACCAGCTTGGCCTGCACGCCCATCATGGTGCCGGCGGACTGCGAACAGCCGGAGCAGGCGCCGGTCAGGCGGACGTAGATGTCCTTGCCGTCGATGTCCACCAGTTCCACGTCGCCGCCGTCGCGCTGGATTTGCGGGCGCAGCTCCTCGATGGCGACCATGATCTTCTGCATGCGCTGCACGTTCGTGAGTTTCGCCGGAGCTGCCGGGGCCTCGGCCTTCGGGGCCAGCGGCTTGATGGCGTCCAGACCGACCGTGCCGGGGGCGTGGGCCTTGGGCGGGGCCAGCGCGCCGGTCTTGGCGAGCACGGCCTCCAGAACCTCCTCGATCTTCTCGTGGCAGGTCTGGCAGGAGCCGCCGGCCTTGGTGTAGTGGGTGACCTCCTCCAGCGTGGTCAGGCTGTTGACGGTCACCGCGCGCTCGATCATCGCCGCGTCGATGCCGAAGCACTTGCAGACCAGTTCGCCTTCCTCGTGGTCGTCCACCCACTCCTCGCCCTTGAAGTTGGCGATGGCGGCGCGGAGCGCCTCGGCGCCCATGACCGAACAGTGCATCTTCTCCGGCGGCAGGCCGCCCAGATACTCGGCGATGTCGCGGTTGGTGACGGCCAGCGCCTCGTCCACCGTCTTGCCGATGATCATCTCCGTCAGCGCCGACGAGGATGCGATGGCCGAGCCGCAGCCGAAGGTCTGGAACTTCGCTTCCTCGATGATCTGGCTGTCGGGGTTGACCTTCATCATCAGCTTCAGGGCATCGCCGCAGGTGATCGACCCGACCTCGCCCACGGCGTTCGCCTCATCCAGCGCGCCGGCGTTCTTCGGGTTGAAGAAGTGTTCCTTGACCTTGTCGGTGTAGTTCCACATGACGCCTTGCCTTTCCCGACGTTATCGGGTGGGGGGAGAATGTTCGGAGTTAGTGCGTGGTGCCGCAGCCGCCCGACGCCGGCGCGGAGGAGCAGCTTCCCCCCGGACCCGCCGAGAAGGACTTGCCGCAGCCGCAGGTGCTGCCCGCGTTGGGGTTGTCGAACTTGAAGCCCGCGCCTTCGACCCCTTCGACGAAATCGACCACCACGCCGGTCAGGAAGGGCTGGCTGGTCGGATCGACGAAGATCGTCACCGGGCCGAAGGTCAGCACGGCGTCGTCGTCGCCCGCCGCGGCCTCCAGCCCCATCTGGTACTTCATGCCGGCGCAGCCGCCGTCGGCCACCGCGATGCGCAGGCCGGCCGCGGCGCCGCCGGACTTCGCCAGCACGCGCTCCAGGGTGTTCACCGCCGCATCCGTCAGGGTCACCATGTCTGCCGCCTCCAAATGCTCCGTCGGGCATGCCGACCGATCCTGGCTCTGAAAAAGCAAGCAGCGTGCCAATTGCTAAGATATTGATTTTCCCGGATTGTCAGGTGGGTGGGCTGGCGCGTTCCCGACAATTGTCGGATCGGTCTCATGTCGGGTTTGCGACACCTGCGACGAAAGGACGCACAATTTGTTTATGGGCTTTCGGGAAATCCGCAGTCGGCCCATACAGGATCGTCGGTCGGGCGCACAGTGTCGGAAAACAGCGGCCTGACAACCAAAGATGGGGACGGGCGATGGACCGGCCGGTCGAACTGCGGATGTCCAACGGGCGCATGGCCTTCGGCGACGTGCCGGAACACATCGACGAGAAACTGCAGGAGGCGGTGAAGGCCCGCCCCGACCCCGCGGCTTGCGAGGCGCTGCTGTGGGAAGCGCACCGGATGGGGCCGCGCGTGCTGCCGGTCTTCTACGCGCTCTACAAATTCTACTTCAACAGCAAGCGCTTCGCGGACGCGGAGCGGGTGGCGACGATCGGGCTGGACGCGGCGGCGCGCGAAGGCGGCTATCCCGGCGACTGGCGGAGCCTGCGCGCGGACAGCGCGGACTGGGCAAAGGAAGGGCCGCCGCGCTTTACCCTCTTCACCCTGAAGGCGCTGGCCTTCATCACTCTGCGCAGCGGGCGGGTGGCGGAGGCGGGCGCGATCCTCGCCAAGCTGGCGGAAATCGATCCGCGGGATCAGGTGGGCTACGGCGTCATCGCCGCGTTGGCGAAGGGGCTGGACGGCGACTGACGGTCGATTAGTCCCCGGCCCCGAAGCACACGGCTTCCGCGCCGCAATCGCGGCAGACCGGGGCGCCGCAGGGGATCAGCCCATCCCGCGCGCAGAGGAAGCGGTAGAGAAAGACCTTCCAGCGGGTGCCGGTGGCGTTCAGCCGGGCCAGCGGGTCGAAATGGCGCTCCATCAGCGCCGCGAGATGGCTCGGGCCGGCAAGTCCCAGATCCCGCCACAGTTCGCCGCTGTCCAGCATGGCCCGCGCGATGATCGCGGCGAGCCATTCCTCCTCCTCGATGCCCAGCGAACGGTGGGCGCGCAGGAGGGAGGCGATGTCATCCGCCTCGGCCTGCAGAGCCGGGGGCAGGGGGGTGGGAGAGCGGTCGGCGACCGGCACGCTGCCGACCAGGGCATCCGGGAAATATTTGTCGAGAAGTTGGGTCAGCGCCGCCTCGTCGAGGCCCAGCGCGCCCGGACCCGCCGGCCAGCGGCGGGCCAGGATGCAGGCGAACAAATGGGCGTCGAAGACGTTGCAGCGTCCCTGGCGGTCGGTCAGCCAGCGGTACAGCGGCGTGGTGTCGCCCGCCCCCGGTGGGGCGGTGTCGAGGATGCCCATGGTGTCCGTCCTCCGGGGGCGGGCGGCCGTCAGGCCGCCTCAGGCAGGGGGCAGCCGTCAGGCCGCCTTGGGCAAGTGGGTGATGCAGCTCTTGGAGCAGACCTTGCCGCAGCTCTCGCAGCCGATGCAGTTGCCGGCGTTCTTGACGCTCATGACCTTCTTCTCGGCCTCGTCGTCGAAGGCGTCCACGATGTCGCCGTCTTCGGTGATGCCGATCAGTTCCAGCACGTCGCGGCCGCAGACCTTGAAGCAGCGGCCACAGCCGATGCACATCTTCTGGTCGATGCTTTCCACGAATTTCGGCGTCCAGGCGCCGCCGCCGCGGGTGGTGCCGGTCACGAACTCAGCCATCGTCTGCTCCTCAATCGGGCTTGTTGTCGGGTTGTTTGTCGGGGTGGGGGCAAAGGCCGCTCAGGCGGACGCCTTCTCCAGCGCCTTCAGTTCGGCGCGCTTCTCGGTCAGGGTCCTGTAGGCGTCGTAGGTCTCCTGGGCGACCTGGAGGATGGACTGCCAGTTCTGGGGCAGCTCCTCCGACAGGTCGTGCAGGTCCATCTTCTTCTGGGTCGCGCGGGCGTTCAGCTTCTTGACCTCGTCCTTCAGGGCGTCGATGTCGGACATGGCGGGACCCTCACAGATCGGCGACGTCGGGATACTTGCGGATCAGCGCCACGGCCTCCTCCACGACCTTGGCGCCGTCGGCGGCCAGCTTCTCCAGCGACGGGAAGCCGAAGCGGTGGACGTCGCGCAGGTGCTTCGACACGACGACCAGCCGGCCCGTGGTCAGCACCATGCGGCCGAAGCCCTCGTGGCTCATCTTCATGATGGGGGAGGCGATGTGGCCGGTCTGCTTCTCGACCGTGATGCCGACGGCCTTGTAGAAAAGCTCCAGCCGCCACAGCGTGTCGGGGTCCGGGTCGCCCATGATCGGGATGGCGGCGCGGGCCTCCTTGTCCAGGATGAAGGGGGCGAGGATGGTCTCGTCGCTCTTGCCTTCCCAGGCGCCGTAGCTGTCTTCGGCGCGGAACAGCATGACCAGCGTCTTCAGGAAAACCTCGGTGAGATCGCTCCCGGAGGCCACGGCGGTGTCGGTCATGCTCTCAATCCTCCTCGTCGAACGCGAATTCACCGAATCTCTCTTCGGCGGGCTGGCCGGCGTTCAGCGCCTTGCGCAGCCAGGGCGGCGGGTTGCCGTTGATGGTTTCGACCAGACGGTCGAGCAGGGTGGTGATGCTGTCTGTGGCTTCCACCTTCACGGGGTGGATCTTCTTCGCCACCACGCGCGCGGCGGCGGAGGCGCCGATGGCCGACAGATAGATGATGGCGACGTCGGCCAGCGCCTCCAGCTTCGGGACCAGCTTGTCCTCGTTGCCGTCCTCGAACATCGAACCGCCGAACTGACAGGTCTCGACCATTTTGTAGCCGGCCTTGTCGACCTCATAGATCACGATGTTCTTGGCCCAGCCGAAATGCGCATCGACGTGCTGCATGTCCTGGGTGCAGAAAGCGACCTTCATGGAACCTCCTTTGCGGGGCCGGCCCTCTTCGGCCTGACCCACCACACTCAGCCGGCGCTGCATCCGCATGATCCGCTCCCGCAGTGCTGGCCGTGTTCATGCCCATCCCCGTCCCCATGACCATGGCCATGCGCGTCGTGGTCCATCTCGCGGGACAGGAACAGGTTGCCGATCTCGAACAGAAGCTCGCGGGTTCCGCGGTAGCCGACATGGACCTTCAGCCCGGCGCCCAGACGGTCGAACATCGGAAGCCCCATGCGGTGGAGCGGCACGCCGATGCGCGCGGCCCCCTGCCGTCCGTGGGAGTTCGACACGATCAGGTCGGCGTCGCGGGCCAGGGTCTCGACGTCGGAATGGTCGCCGATCATGACGGTCGCGGCCTTCAGCTTCTCCAGAACGGCGGTCTGGGTGGGGGAGACGGCGGCGATCACCTCCGCCCCCATGTCCGACAGGAAGCCGGTGACGGCGTAGAGCAGGTCCGGCTCCAGCGCCACGGCGATCCGCTTGCGGCTGTAGAAGAAGTGTCCGTCCAGCATGGCGTCCACCAGCGTCTCGCGCTGGCGGCGCAGCTTCGCCGGCACCGGGCGGCCCGACAGCTCCGACAGGGTTCGGACGAGGCGGTCCGATGCCTCAAGCCCGGTCAGCCGGTCGAAGAAGACGCTGCGCACGTCGGTTTTCAATTCCAGAGCGGCGGCGGCGACGCGCATGTGCTCGCCGATCACCAGCGTGGCTTCCGACGCGCCCATGGAGGCGATCCGCTCCACCGTCACGCCGCCCAGCGAGGTCGCCGTGAAGTCGTCCGGCTGGCGGCCCGACATGGACAGCGACAGGTCGGGCAGGAAGATGGGCGACAGGCCGAAGCTCTCGATGATGTCGCGCAGTTCCTCCACGTCGCCGGGCGACAGGTGGCAGCCGGCCAGAATGTTGACCTGACCCTTCACCGTCGCTTCCGACGGCTGGACCACCTCCTCGACGATGCCGGTCACCGCGGCGGAGAAGCCGTCCTCGAACCCGCCGGAGAAGTCCGGTGTGTTGGCGAAGACCAGCTTCAGGCCGGACAGGGCCGGGTTGCGCTGGCGGAACAGCGAATACTGCCCGGCCATGTCCTCACCCTTCGTCTCGGTCACGCCGGTGGTGGCGACGCCGATCAGGGCGGGCGCGTTGCGCTCGTGGATGGTGCGGACGGCCTGTTCGAGATTCTCGTAGCCGCCGAGGATGGTGGACACCTGATCCATGGCGGTGGTCTGGAGCGGGATGGCCTCGCGGAAATGGCGGACCAGAAGGACCAGCCCGAAGGCGGTGCAGCCCTGGCTCCCGTGGAACAGCGGCATGCAGCGGTCCACGCCGAGGAAGGCGAGCGCCGCGCCCAGCGGCTGGCTCATCTTCAGCGGGTTGGTGGAGGCCGCCTTGGCGGAATGGGGGAAGCGCTGGATGGTGCCCATGGTCACGCCTCCACCGGCTTGGCATCCGGCTTGGATTCCCATGGAGCGGCGAGCCGCACCTGCCGCCAGATCGGGTTGGACAGGGTCTTGTCGATTTCCTCACACAGGTTGACGATGCCGTCATAGCCCGCGTAGGGGGTGTGGCGCTCCTGGTTCAGGTCCAGCCACGGAACCTTGGCCTTCAGCGCGATGAACTGCGACCGTCCGCCGGACATCATGATGTCGGCCTCGCTGTCGCGCAGCATCTTGTAGATGTCGCGGGGCTTCAGGTCGTCCCACTGGTGGAACTCCTCGCCCTTCATCTTCTTGATGCGCTCCTTGTCCTCCTTGGTGGACTTCTTGGTGGAGGTGCCGACGATGGTCAGCCCGGCGCCTTCCAGCGCGGTGACCATCGACCAGCTCTTCACGCCGCCGGTGAACAGCAGGACGCGCTTGCCGTCGAAGCGCGGCTTGTAGGGTTCCAGACGCCGCCAGACGCGGCTTTCCTCGCGGGCGATGACGCCTTCGGTTCGGTCGATGAGGGCCTTGTCGGCGCCGCGCTCCACCAGCATGCGGGCCATGGTGCGCAGCGTGTCCGACATGTCCGACACGCCGTAGAAGGAGCCTTCGAAATAGGGAATGCCCCAGCGCTCCTGCATCTTGCGCCCGACATTCACCAGCGCCTGGGAGCAGACGACCATGGTCAGCCGCGCCCGGTGCGCCTGCGCCACCTCGTGGTAGCGCCCGTCGCCGGAGATGCAGGACAGGATGCGGATGCCGATCTCGTCGAGCAGCGGCTTCACCAGCCACAGTTCGCCGGCCAGATTGTATTCGCCGACGATGCAGATGTCGGTGGGGGTCGTCACCTCCGGCTCCACCGTGCCGATGACATGGTCGAGCAGAGTCTCGCCGGCCAGCTTGTTGCCCAGGTTCTTCGACCCCACGAAGCCCGGCGCCATCACCGGGATCACCGGCTTGCCCAGCTTCTTCGCGGCGAATTTGCAGACCGCCTCGATGTCGTCGCCGATCATGGCGGGAACGCAGGTTTGGTAGACGAAGACCGCCGGCGGATCGTACTGCTGCACGATCTCCTTGATGGCCTTGTAGAGCTTCTTCTCGCCGCCGTGGATGATGTCGAGTTCCGACATGTCCGTGGTGAAGCCCGTCCGATAGAGCTGCGATCCCGACGATTTGGTGCCGCGGTTGTCCCAGGAGTTGCCGAGGCAGGCGATCGGCCCATGCACGAGGTGGGCGGCGTCGGCGATCGGCTGGAGCGCGATCATCGCGCCGTCATAGGCGCAGCCACCCGCCGCGGCCCCCGGCTTCAGAGCCTTGGAGCAGCCCTTCTTGCGCTCCTTCTCCGACTTGGCCTGGTTGGTGGAGCAACCCGGCTCGTTGAAGACGTCCTGGAGCTTTTCCTGGAGCATGACCCTCTCCCGCCCATGGCCGACATCGGCATTCGGGAAGGCATATGCAGGGGGCGTGCCAGACGGTAAGGGGTTGTTTTCCAAGGATTGTCGCTTCGGAAGGAGCTGTGCGATAGCTGACAATGCAGGGATTTTGTCGGGTGTCGGACAGGCGCCCCGCATCCCTCTCCCGCCTCGGGAGAGGGACGCTTCTCCGTACCCGGACGGAAAAGCCGGAGCCCGCCTTGCAGCAAGCTCCGGCTTTCCGGGGAAGTGGCCGGCGCGGGGGGATGGAGGCCCCGCGCCGGCCAGGGAGGAACCGGACCGATCAGCGGACCAGATCGAACGAGTAGTCGGTCTCGCCAACGATGTTGGTGTTCGCGTCCATGTCCTCGAAGATCCGATCCAGGATGCGCACCAGCACGTTCAGAGCGCCCTGGTAGCCCCAGGTCGGGTAACGGTGATGGTGGTGGCGGTCGAAGATCGGGTAGGTCAGGCGGATGAGCGGGATCTTGGTGTCGCGCTCCAGATACTTGCCGTAGCTGTTGCCGATGATGTAATCGACCGTGTCGGTGAACAGCAGCGAGCGCAGGTGCCAGAGGTCCTTGCCGCCGTAGGCCTTGCCGGACTTGCCGAACGGCGAGGAGTCGAGCAGCTTCTGAACCTGCTTCTCCCACTTCTTGGAGCCGGAGGTGGACAGGATGTGCACCGGCTCGGCACCCAGCTCCATCAGGAACTTCGACATGCCCAGGCAGAAGTCCGGGTCGCCGTACACGGCGAAGCGCTTGCCGTGCAGGTGGGTGTGGCTGTCGGCGATGGCGTCGACCAGACGGCCGCGCTCCAGCTTCAGCTCCGCCGGGACGGCCTTGCCCGTCAGCTCCGCCAGCTTCATCAGAAGCTCGTCGGTGGCCGCGACGCCCAGCGGGTAGTTGAACTTGGCGACCTGCTGGCCCTTCTCCTTGATGAACTGCAGGGACTGCGGGGTGCAGTATTCCTGCATGGAGATGGTGGCCTTGGCGTGGACGGCCTGCTTCGTGGCCTCCAGCGGGGTGCCGCCGTCATACATGCGGTACTCGCCGTCCGCCGGGGTGTCGAAGTTGTCCGACACGTCCGACAGGATGGTCATCTCGATGCCGAACAGGCCGGCGATGCGCTTCAACTCGCGGTTGTTGCCGACCGCATAGCCGTCGAAGCCCGGGATCAGGTTGATCGTCTCGTTCTTCGGGGTGTCGAAATTCTCCGACGTGCCCCAGAAGTAGGTCAGGACGCCCTTGATCATGTTGTCGTAGCCGACGATGTGGCTGCCGACGAAGGCCGGGGTGTGGGCGAAGGGAACCGGGAAATCCGCCGGGACGCTTTCCTTGTTCTTCGCGTTGGCGATGAAGCCCTGCAGGTCGTCGCCGATGACTTCGGCCATGCAGGTGGTCAGAACGGCGATCATCTTCGGCTTGTACAGCGAATAGGCGTTCGCCAGGCCGTCGATCATGTTGTTCAGGCCGCCGAACACCGCCGCGTCTTCCGTCATCGACGAGGACACCGCGGAGTTCGGCTCCTTGAAGTGGCGGGTGAGGTGCGTGCGGTAGTAGGCGACGCAGCCCTGCGAACCATGGACGAAGGGCAGGGTGCCCTCGAAGCCCTGGGCCGCGAACATCGCGCCGATCGGCTGGCAGGCCTTCGTCGGGTTGATGACGATCGCCTCACGGGCGAAGTTCTTTTCCTTGTACTCTTCCGTCTTGGTCCACGCGGAAACCCGGGCGACCTCTTCGTCGGAGTGGCCGTACTCGAACTCCGTCTTCTTGCGCTCGAACAGCTCCTTGTATTCGGGCTGCCGGAAGAGCGTGAAGTGGTCGATGACCTTGTCGGCGCTCTGGGAAACGGGGTGGGACATGCTCAATACTCCTATCTTCCAGAAGCCGCTTTAGAACGGGGCCTTCATGATGCCCCAGACGGGGTTGTTGATGGCCAGATCCATGTCGCGGGCGAAGATGGCGAAGCCGTCATAGCCGTGATACGGACCCGAGTAATCCCAGGAGTGCATCTGGCGGAAGGGCAGGCCCATCTTCTGGAAGACGTACTTTTCCTTGATGCCCGACGCGACGAGGTCCGGACGGATCGCCTCGACGAACTTCTCCAGTTCGAACGCGGTGACGTCGTCGTAGATCAGCGTGCCTTCCTTCACATAGTGCGGGGTGCGCTGATAGTCGTCGTTGTGGGCGAATTCGTAACCCGTGCCGACGATCTCCATGCCCAGGTCATGGTAGGCGTCGACGACGTGGCGCGGACGCAGGCCGCCGACGTAGATCATCACCTTCTTGCCTTCAAGCCGCGGCTTGTACTTGGCAATGACGGCGTCGACCATCGGCTGGTACTTGGCGATGACCTTCTCCGCGTTCTCCTTGATCTTGTCGTCGAAGAGAGCGGCGATCTTGCGCAGGGACTCGGCGATCTGCGACGGGCCGAAGAAGTTGTACTCCATCCACGGAATACCGAACTTCTCTTCCATGTGGCGCGCGATGTAGTTCATCGAGCGGTAGCAGTGGATGAGGTTCACCTTCGCCTTCGGCGTGTTCTCCAGCTCGGCGAGCGTGCCGTCGCCCGACCACTGGGCGATCACGCGCAGGCCGATCTCTTCCAGCAGGATGCGGCTGGCCCAGGCGTCGCCACCGATGTTGTAGTCACCGATGATGGTGACGTCGTACGGGGTGGAGACGAAGCCTTCCTTCGGCTCGGTCTTCTCGAAGATCCAGTCGCGGATGACGTCGTTGGCGATGTGGTGGCCCAGCGACTGGGAGACACCGCGGAACCCTTCGCAGCGGACCGGCACCACCGGCTTGCCCAGCTCTTCCGCCTTGGCGCGGGCGACCGCCTCGATGTCGTCGCCGATCAGGCCGATCGGGCATTCCGACTGGATCGAGATGCCGTTGACGAGCGGGAACAGGTCGTTGATCTCGGCGATCGCCTGGTGCAGCTTCTTGTCGCCGCCGAAGACGATGTCCTTCTCCTGGAAGTCGGTGGTGAAGTGCATCGTGCCCCAGCTATCCACGCCGGTGTCGCCGACGTAGTAGTTGCGGCGGCCGGACCAGGAGTAGTAGCCGCAGCCGACCGGGCCGTGGGAGATGTGGATCATGTCCTTGATCGGACCCCACACCACGCCCTTCGAACCGGCGTAGGCGCAGCCACGGATGGTCATCACACCCGGGATCGACTTGATGTTCGACTTGACGCCGCAGTCCTTGGCCTCGGCCTCCAGCACGTTCAGGTGCTTGGCGCGGCGCTTGCGCGACTTGTCGGGATAGGCTTCGAGAACCTTGTCGACGAGACCCTTGACGTCGACGCCTTCGTTCACGGACAGGCTCATGGTGCCAGTCTCCTGCATGCTCTCATTGTCCGCGCTACTGCAGCGCGGGACCGAGCCCCCTCTCTCCCACCCCGCGCACAGGGGCGGGGTGGGCTGGGGAGGGGGCCAGTTCAGACCCGTGCCCCGTCAGGGACCCAGGTATCAGGCCTTGGCGGCTTCCTTGGCCTGGAGTTCGGCGAGCTGCTGCTCCTCCGACTTCATGATGCCGAAGTCCATCAGCATCTCTTCCAGCTCTTCCATGGTGATCGGGGTCGGGATGGTGCCCTTGCCCTTGTTCGCGTGGACCTTGGAGGCGAGCTGGCGGTACTCCTGAGCCTGCTGGCTGTCCGGCGCGTACTCGATGACCGTCATGCGGCGCAGCTCGGCGTGCTGCACGATGTTGTCGCGCGGCACGAAGTGGATGAGCTGGGTGCCGAGGCGGCCGGCCAGGGCCGTGGCCAGGTCCAGCTCCTTGTCGGTCTGGCGCTCGTTGCAGATCAGGCCGCCGAGGCGCACGCCGCCGCTGTGGGCGTACTTCAGAATGCCCTTGGCGATGTTGTTGGCGGCGTAGAGCGCCATCATCTCACCGGACATGACGATGTAGATTTCCTGGGCCTTGTTCTCGCGGATGGGCATGGCGAAGCCGCCGCACACCACGTCGCCCAGCACGTCGTAGGAGACGTAGTCCACGTCGTCGTACGCGCCGTTCTCTTCCAGGAAGTTGATCGAGGTGATGACGCCGCGGCCGGCGCAGCCGACCCCCGGCTCCGGACCGCCGGACTCGACGCACTTGATGCCCTTGTAGCCGATCTTCAGAACGTCCTCGAGCTCCAGATCCTCGACCGAGCCGGCTTCGGCGGCGAGGTGCAGCACGGTGTCCTGCGCCTTGGCGTGCAGGATCAGACGGGTCGAGTCGGCCTTCGGATCGCAGCCGACGATCAGGATCTTCTGATCCAGCTCGACCAGCGCGGCCAGGGTGTTCTGGGAGGTGGTCGACTTGCCGATACCGCCCTTACCGTAGAACGCAATCTGGCGCAAAGACATGGGAGATTACTCCTTTGCTTGGGTCTACAGGGTGTCTTCAATTCCGGGGCGGCCAGCCCAGCGGCCGCTTCGACCCTCTCTCTGCATCCCCCGTGCCAGTTCGCGGAAAATTTTCAAGTCACTGATAAATATGAAGAAATCAGAATACGGACGAGCGCGGTCCGCTTTGTCGGGCCTGTGACATACCCGACAAAGCCCGACATTTTGTCGGGTCTCTCGCAATGCATGGGATGGAATGGAGGGCTATCGCCCGAACGGCTCAGCCGGCGGCGTGGTTCAGCGCGTCGCGGGCGACGACGAGGCGCAGCGCCAGCGCCTCCAACTCGTCCCCGTCCTGGCCCATGTCGTAGAGAAGCTGCGCCAGCGCCTGACCGCGGGCGAGCAGGCGGCGCGCCTTGGCCGGGTCGGCGGGGCGGGCCAGGATGGTGCCGACCAGCCGCTCCCCGGCGATGCCCGCCAGCGCGCGGCTGCGTTCGGCCAGACGCCGCTCCAGCGTGTCGAGCGCCGCCGGACGCCCGGCATGGTCCAGGTCCGTGCAGAACTGGTGCAGGGAACGGAGCTGGCGCAGCAGCGCCTCGAACAGCAGCTCGTCCAGATCGCCGCCGTTGGCGGCCTTCCCGACAAGATCGAACACCGTGTCGGAAAGCCGCCACGCCGCCGACAGACAATCGCTCATCGCCTTGCGGTCGGCGGGCTCGACGAAGGCGTTGGCCTCTTCCCGGTGCTCCTCCTGGTCGTCCAGGTTCCGCAGGGCGACGACGAGCAGCCCGTCCACCGAGGCGAGCGCGGCGAGGCTGGCGTGCAGCGCCTTAATGCCGCGGTCGGCGCCGAAGCCGTCCATGGCCTCCGCCGCGCGGCGCAGGGCGTGGCGGGTGAGGCGGCGGGACTGGTAGACGACGTCGCGCAGGGCCACGGTGGCGCCCAGCGTCTCCAGCATCAGCCGCCGCGCCTCGAAGCGCAGCAGGGCGTAGGCGAGGTTGTCCATCGCGTTGGCCATCGTGTTGGCTATCGCGTTGGCCATGCCGCCGGCCGGATCGTCCTCCGCGCCGGTGTTCGGCGCTTCGCCGCGGATCAGCCGGTCGGCATCGGTTCGGGCGTCCGCCTCGATGGCCGACACCACGGACAGCACGGCGCCGCGTCCGGCCCCGCGCAGCAGCGACACCAGGGAGCGCATGGCCGCGGCCACCTCCAGCGCGCCGGGCAGCCCGTCATCGGCGGTGCCCTTGCCGTGGACGATGCGGTCGATCAGATGATCGCGCAGGCGGGGAAGCAGCACGTCGAGGATGATCGGCGCGGTGGGGCGCAGCAGCGCCTCCAGCAGGCGACCCTGGGGCTGGCCGATCATGGCGGCCAACGGGTTCAGCGGTTTGGGCACCAGGCGCGGGCGGTGGGGCTCCAGCAGAGCCAGAATCTCGTCCCCGCGCAGGGGGGTGATCGTCCCGCGCAGCAGCCGGGCGAGCGTCACCGCGTCGCGGGCCTCCCTCGCGCCGCGCAACGGAGCGGGCATCCCGCCGGAGCGCATCGGCATCTTTTCCGAGACGGCGGAAGGAAGAAGGACGCGCGGGGGCTGTGCCGCCCGGTTGCGCGTCTCCTTCTCCTTTCGCTTCATCGGCCACATGGCCTTGCCTCGTCTTGCGATGCACTCGATCCTGGTCGATCAACTATGGTGTCGCCCCGTTACCCGTTCAAACGGATATTTTTCGGATATTTGGAGTAAGCCGAAAGTTGTTTCGACGGTTGATGCAAATTGTTCGGGAATTCGAAATGTCGGGCGGTCGGGCGGAGTTCCCCCTGCGGTGACGCGGACCCTTGGCGGACGCGCCGGTTCGCTGTATCCATGAAATAATTGTGGATTTGGGGACGCGATGGCGGACGGCTCGGCGAGCGGTGGTTTGAGGGATGCGCGGGGGCGGCCGATCGATCCGGATTCGCCGCTCGCGCTCAAGGCGCACCGCACCAACCTGTTGAACGTGCCGGCGGAAACGCTGAGCGCGGAGTCGTTCAACGACGAGCCGAGGCGCCTGCGCATCGGCGCCACGCGCAGCGAACACGCGGTGCTGTTCGAAGCGCTGGACGAAAGCCCGGACAGCGTGACCGCCGCCGACATCTTCCAGCACTACATGGCCTTCACCTTCGGGCTGAACCCGGATTTCTCGGGGGCCGAGGGGGCGGACGGGCGGCGGCGCTACCGCGCCAGCTATCTGCGCCTCCTGAAAGGGTGGATGTTCGACAGCAACAACGCCGAGGGGGCGGTGCTGAAGGGCTGGGTGGAGAGCCGCTTCGGGCTGCTGCCCACCTATCACAAGGAGCCGATCCTCCGCTTCGCCTCCGACGCGTGGCGGCTCTATGGGGAGGAGAAGGTTTCCTCCCGCTTCCACAACAACAACATCAACCTCCAGCTCGACCTGATGTACGAGTATTGCCAGTGGTGGATGCGCCGCGGCTGGCCGGACGCGCCGATGCCGTCCCGCGCCAGCCACATCCGGCTCTACCGCGGCGTCAACGACTTCGAGGAGCACCACATCGTCGCGCGCCCCGACAAGCGCACGGCGGTCCTGCGCCTCAACAACCTCAGCTCCTTTTCCATCGAGCGCGACATCGCCGGCCAGTTCGGGGACTACATCCTCGAAACCTGGGTGCCGCTCACCAAGGTGGTCTTCTTCCGCGACATCCTGCCCCGCTACCCTTTCAAGGGCGAGGGGGAATATCTGGTGGTCGGCGGGGACTACAGGGTGGGTGTGTCGCTTCTCTGACAACCGAAGCACGGGACAGATCCGGCCCATGACCCATCATTCCATCCGCTCGCGCGCGCTGGGGGCCTATCTCGGGCTTGCCTGCGGCGACGCGCTGGGCGCCACCGTCGAATTCCTGACAAAGGGCGAGATCGCCCACCAGCACGGCGTCCACAAGCACATCAAGGGCGGCGGCTGGCTGAGGCTGCCCGCCGGCCAAGTGACCGACGACACCGAGATGTCCATTCATCTCGGCCGCGCCATTTTGGCCGCCCCGGAGTGGGACGCCCGCCGCGCGGCGGAGGAGTTCGCCATCTGGCTGAAGGGCGTTCCCGTCGATGTCGGGGACACGACACGGCGCGGCATCCGCCGCTTCATCATGCACGGCACCCTGTCGGAGCCGGAGAGCGAGTACCACGCCGGCAACGGGGCGGCGATGCGCAACCTGCCGGTCGCCCTGGCGACGCTGGGCGACGACGCGGCCTTCGAGCAATGGACGCTGGAGCAGGCGCACATCACCCACTGCAACATCATGTCCGACGCGGCGACCCTGACGCTGGGCCGCATGGTGCAGCGTCTGGTGCTGGGCGGCGGCGTGCGCGACGTGCGTGACGAATCGAACAAGCTCATCGAGAAGCACCGGCAGTTCAAGTTCCAGCCCTACCGGGGCCTGTCCACCGCCTACGTCGTCGATACGATGCAGACGGTGATGCACTATTATTTCCAGACCGATTCCGTGGAATCCTGCGTCGTCGAAACCGTCAACCAGGGCGGCGACGCGGACACCACCGGCGCCATCGCCGGCATGCTGGCCGGGGCCACCTATGGGGTGGAGACCATTCCACCGCGCTGGCTGCGCAAGCTCGACCGCGCCGTCTACGACGAAATCTGCGCCCAGGTGGACGGGCTGCTCGCCCGTGCCCCGGCGCTCAAGCAGGGATGACCGCGACCATGGCCGACGTGATCTTCTTCGAAAAGCCCGGCTGCGCCGGCAACAACCGCCAGAAGGCGCTGCTGGCGGAGGCCGGGCACACCGTCCACGCCCGCGACCTGCTCTCCGAACCCTGGACGGCGGACAGCCTGCGTCCCTTCTTCGGCGGCCGCCCGGTGGCCGAGTGGTTCAACCGCGCCGCCCCCGCGGTGAAGAACGGAGAGGTCGATCCGGACGCGCTGGACGAATCCGCCGCCCTGGCGCTGATGCTGAAGACGCCGCTGCTGATCCGCCGCCCGCTGATGCAGGTGGGCGACCGCCGCGACTGCGGGTTCGAGGCGGAGCGGGTGGATGCCTGGATCGGGCTGGCCGCCGGTGCGCCGGATGGCAAGCTGGAAGGCTGCGCCCGCGCCGGCATGCCCACCACCCGCAAAGGGGTGACGGAACAACCCCGGCTGTCGTAGGTTGGCCCCAGCCTGTAGGAAACACGACACGTCTTCGATGGGGGCCGATCCATGTGCGAACTCCTGGGCATGAGCGCCAACGTGCCCACGGACATCTGCTTCAGCTTTCGCGGCCTGATGCGCCGCGGGGGGCAGACCGGTCCGCACCGCGACGGCTGGGGCATCGCCTTCTACGAGGGAAAGGGCTGCCGCGCCTTCCACGACCCCGCGCCGAGCTGCGAGTCGGAGATCGCGCGGCTGGTCAGCAGCTATTCCATCAAGTCCTGCGTGGTGATCTCCCACATCCGCCGGGCCAACCGCGGGCGGGTGGCGCTGGAGAACACGCACCCCTTCACGCGGGAGCTGTGGGGGCGGGTGTGGACCTTCGCCCACAACGGCCAGCTCAAGGGCATCAAGGAGCGGACGCTGACCTTCTACGAGCCGGTCGGCACCACCGACAGCGAGCACGCCTTCTGCTGGCTGCTCGACCAGATCCGCATGCAGTATCCGGAGCCGCCCAAGAGCAGCGGCGCCCTGATGCGGCTGATCCGCGACCTCGCCACCGACTTGGGCAAGCTGGGCGTCTTCAACATGCTGCTCAGCGACGGGCGGTATCTGTGGTGCCATTGCGCGACCAACCTCGCCTGGTTGACCCGCAAGGCGCCCTTCGGCCCGGCCACCCTGGTCGATGAGGACATGAGCGTCGATTTCGCCAAGGAGACGACGCCCGACGACGTGGTGACCGTCGTCGCCACCCGCCCCCTGACCCGCGACGAGAACTGGACCGTCATGAAGAGCGGCGAGATGGTCGTTTTCCGCGGGGGCAATCAGGTTCGCTGACGGACGATTGTTTCCTTATGCGCAACGAAGATTGACGAAATCGGGGCTCAATCGATCGGCGTAACCGGGCTTATGGTCTCCCCCGAGACACACCGAAGCGGTGACGGCGCCGAACCGGCGCCCCGCTTCCCGGACCGGGAGACAGGACCATGAAGCTTCTTCACATCGATTCCAGCCCGCTGGGCGACGCCTCCGTTTCGCGCCAGCTTACCGCCTCCATCGTCGAGGCGCTTCGCCAGGCGACGCCGGACGCCGAGCTGTCCTACCGCGACCTGACCGTCGCCCCGCCGGACCACCTGACGGGCGAGCTTCTCCAGGTCGTGAAGTTCCGCAATCTGGAGGGCCTGTCCGCCCGCCAGCAGGAGGAACTGGCCCTGACCGACGCTCTGGTCGACGAGTTCCTGGCCGCTGACGTCGTGGTGATCGGCGCCCCGATGTACAATTTCTCGGTCCCGACCCAGCTCAAGGCCTGGATCGACCGCATCGCCCAGGCGGGCCGCACCTTCCGCTACACAGAGACGGGCCCGGTCGGTCTGGCCGGCGGCAAGAAGGTCTACATCGCCTCGACGCGCGGCGGCGTCTACTCCACCAACGCCGCGATGAGCGCGCTCGACCATCAGGAAGCCTTCCTGCGCACGGTCCTGGGCTTCATGGGCGTCACCGACGTGACGGTGATCCGCGCCGAGGGCATCGGCATGGGTCCGGACGCCCGCGCCAAGGCGCTGGCCGCCGCCCAGCAGGAGATCGACGCCCTCGCGGTTCCGGTCGCGGCGTAAGGGGTCGGATGGTCCCTCTCCCGCCCCGGGAGAGGGAAGGGGCCCGCGCCGAAGGCGTGGGAAGGGTGAGGGTGCCGCCGAGGATCAGCGCCACGATCCTCGTGCGACCCTCACCCGCCCGCTTCGCGGGCACCCTCTCCCCAGAGGGGAGAGGGTTTGGTGTCACACCCCCATCGCGGCCTCAATCCGCCGGATCGCCTCGTCCAGAGGCAGGTCGAGGCGGGTGATGTTCTGCAGTTCCAGGAAGCGGGCTTCGTTCTTGGAAAGCTCGCCCTGGATCACCGCCCAGTGCTTGTCCGACGACCGCTTGGCGATCTGGCGGGCGAAGGTGCGCTGGATTTCCTGGTCGAAGCGGCAGCCGAGATAGAGGAAGCTCCGACCCGCCCGGCGCTCCTGCACGACGGCGGGGATCGGCGTCTGGATGTCGATCTCCGTCAGGATCTCGACGAAGTCGCTGTCGGAGATCAGGTAATTCCCCGCCGGGGCGGCGCTCCCCGACGGCTTGTAGAGCAGGGTCTCCCAGCCGGACGCGGCGGCGGCTTCGACCTCCGCACCGTTGGGGGCGTAGTATTTCACCCACTCACCGACGCCCTGCGGGTGGGACAGGCCCTGGATCTGGCCCCAGCTCCGCCCCGCGTCGGCGGTCAGCAGGCTTTCCAGCGTGGTGTCGTACCAGACATCGACGATCATCGGCGGGGCGGGCAGGGTGGCCAGCCACTGGTGGACCGGCGTTGCCGGGACCTCGCGCTTGAAGATCTCGTTCAGGATGCCGTCGAGCGTCTTGCGGTGGCGCCGCGATTCGATGAACTGGGCGACCGCGGTCAACTGGCTGCGGATGCGGCCCGGAGCCGCGACCTTGGCGTTCAGCCGCTGGGCCAGTTCCAGCGAGTTGCGCGGGATCGGGCAATCGGCCTCCGGCAGCAGCGCGAAGGCGCCCGGTCCGAGATAGGGCACCACGCCCCGCGCCTTCAGCGCCGAGGCGATCTCCGCGATGATGGTGCCGGTGTCCGTGCTGGTGTCCGTGCTGTCGATGACGGCGGTGTCGGTCATGCTAACCCCGTTCGGCTGGGTGGCGTGGTGGCTGTGCCGGCCCTTGCCCCCTCCCTGACCCTCCCCCGCTCTCGGCGGACCGAAGGTCCGCCTGCCGCGTCAGCGCAAACCAAAGGTTTGCGCGAGAGCTTCGCAGGGGAGGGGAAGAAGAAAGGCGTTTCACAAATAGATCGCCGCGCCCGCTCCCGTGTTGACGGTGGCGTCCTTCAGCGTGTCCACGATGAACTGCACCTGATCGGCGGTGACCCTGTGGTGCAGAGGCAGGGCCAGAACGCGGTCCACCGTCTTCTGGCAGACCGGGCAGTCGGCCCGGCTGGCGCCGCGCTCCTGGTAATGTTGCTGGGTGTAGAGCGCCTGCCCGTAGTCGGACGCCTCCACGCCCTGGGTGGACAAATCCTCCAGGACCGCCTTGCGCCCCGACGCGGTGAAGCGGGTGCCGAGATGGACGGCGTAGACCATCGGATGCACGTCGTCGGCACCCGGCCCCTTGTAGGGCGGCTTGATGCCTTCGAAGCTGGCCATGGCCGCCTCGTAGTAGCCGACCACGGTCCGGCGCTTCGCCAGGATTTCCGGCAGGCGCTTCAACTGGACGAGGCCCAGGGCGGCGGTCAGGTTGCTCATGCCCGCCTGGAAGGGGATGGTGCGGGTGATGACCACCGTGTTGCGGTGCTCCATCTCGCGGCGGCGAAGGTAGCGGAGCTGGTGAGCGAGGTTGCGGTCGTCGGTGACGATCATCCCGCCTTCGCCGGTCACCAGCACGCCGGGTTCGGAAAAGTCGAAGACCGCGCAGTCGCCGAAGGTCCCGACCAGCTTCCCCTTGTAGGAGGAGCCGATGGCCTCCGTCGAATCCTCGATCAGGATCAGCCCCTTGTCCCTGGCGAGCGCGCGCAGCTCGTCCCAATGGGCGGGGTGGCCGTTGACGTTGCCGGCCAGGATGGCCTTGGTCCGCTCCGTCACCTTCGCCTCGGCCTTCGCCGGGTTGATGGTGTGCTGCCAGTAGTCGATGTCCACGAAGACCGGCTCGGCGCCGGCCAGCGTGATGGCATGCTGCACCTGGTGCCAGCCGAAGGGGGAGCAGAGAACCTCGTCCCCCGGACCGATGCCGTAGGCTTTCAAAGCCAGCAGCGTGGCGATGGTGCCGCTGGACACCGCGACCGCGTGGGCGCGGCCGAGCCAGGCGGCGAAGGCGTCCTCGAACGCCTCCGTCATCCGCCCGTCGCCGAGGCTGCCGGAGGTGAGGATGCGGCCGATGACCGCCACTTCCGCTTCCGAAATATCGGGGTCGATCAGCGGGATGTAATCGCCAAGCTCGGCGTCCGCGTCGTCTTCGGAGATCGTCATGCCGCGATCCTCATTCAGTCGTCCTCGTCCCGTTGCGCGATCACCACGCCGGTCGCCGTCTCCGGCTTGTTCGTGATGAGCCAGCAATGGTTGGCGCCGTCCACGAGGTAGAGGTTGAAGCCGGGCTCCTCCCGGAAGGCGTCCTCCGCCATCACCGCGGCGTGCGCCCCGGTGACGTTGGACAGGTCCGGGTTCGCCTCGCGCACGGCGCGGACCACGGCGTCGAGCCGGGTCCCGTCCGCGAAGAGCTTTCCGGCCAGGGCGGCGATGGAGTCGATCCGTTCCGGGGTCAGGGCCATGGCCGTCACTCCGCGCCGCGCTTCTTGGCCTCGACGGTGATGGGCAGGCGGGTGTCCGCCGGCATCTCGGGCATGTCCAGCGTCCAGCCGTTGGCGACCTTGACCCAGCCGCCCCACACGCCCGGCTTCTCCATCTCCACGATGGGCTCCTCCAGGTCCTTCTTGGCGACGTAGATCGTGTATTGCTCACCGGCCTTGCGCAGCATCACCTTCATGTCACTCTCCAGTCGTCGTTCGTTTTGGCCAGTCGTCGTGTGTTTGGCTGTCGTCGTGTCAGGCCGCGATCCGCGCGTAGAGCGCAGGAAACTCGTTCAGGACCGATTCCACCTCCTCCGCCGTGCTGTAGCGGCTGAGGGAGAAGCGCAGGCTGGCCGCGGCCTCCGCCGGGGACAGGCCCATGGCGGTCAGGACGTGGCTCGGCGCGCTGCCCCCGGAGGCGCAGGCCGCCCCCATGGAGACGGCGATGCCCGCGCGGTCGAGCCGCATCAGAAGCTCCTCGGCGTCCAGCGGGCGGCCCTGCGGGTCGGCGAAGCGGATGTTGCTGGTGTTGGACAGGCGGACCGCCCCCTCGCCGTTGACCCGGCTTCCCGGACAGGCGGCGAGCACGCCGCGCTCCAGCCGGTCGCGCAGGATCGCCATGCCGCCGGCCTCCGCCACCGTCGCGGCGGCGCGGTCGGCGGCGGCGCCGAAGCCGACGATGGCCGGCACATTTTCCGTCCCGCCGCGCCGCCGCCGCTCCTGATGGCCGTGGATCAGCGGGGCGAAGGGAACGCCCCTGCGGATGTAGAGGGCGCCGATGCCTTTCGGCCCGTGCATCTTGTGGGCGGACAGGGTCAGCAGGTCGGCGTTCACCGCGTCCACCCTGATGGGCAGCCGCCCGGCGGCCTGCACCGCGTCGGTGTGGAACAGGGCGCCGCGCGCCTGGGCGACGTCTGCGGCGGCGCCGACCGGCTGGATCGCCCCAGTCTCGTTGTTCGCCCACTGGATCGACACCAGCGCCGTGTCCGCCGTCACCGCGTCGCGCAGGTCGGAGAGCGCGATGGTGCCGGTCCCGTCCACCGGCAGGACGGTGACCCGCCAGCCCTGCCGCTCCAGATCCTCGGCCAGCATCAGGGTGGAGGGATGCTCCACCGCCGTGGTGACGAGGTGGCGGCGCTCCGGACGCTCCGCCGCGACGGCGCGCAGCGTGCCCAGAAGGGCCGTGTGGTTGGCCTCCGTCGCGCCGGCGGTGAACAGGATCTCCGCCGCCTTCGCGCCGACCAGCGCCGCCACCTGTGCGCGCGCCTCGCCCACCGCCCGTTTGGCGGTCATGCCGGCGGCGTGCGGGCTGGAGGGGTTGCCGAACTCCCCGAACAGGTGCGGCAGCATCGCCTCCCGCACCTCGGGCGCCGGTTGGGTCGTCGCGTTGTTGTCGAGGTAGATCATGGGTCCATCGGGAGCCGTGGCGCGGAGGGGCGGAGCCGGTCAGTCCATCACGCCGGGCACGCCGCGGCGGCGGCCGTCGGCGGGAACGATCTCCTCCTCCAGGCAGCCGACGACGACGCCCGCGGGGAACTCCACCAGATAGACGGGGATCTGCGTGCCTTCGGCGTGGCCGATGCGCACGATGGTGCCGGGCGTCCCTTTCGGGACCAGAAGGGCGCCCTCCTCGGCGTTGGGGTGGCTGCCGTCGTTGAACAGATCCTCCGCGGCGGTCACCGCCAGACCCCAGTCGTAGAGCGGTTCGCGCGGCGGGATGAAGCCGGGCTTCTTCGCTTCGGTAACGGCGTCGCTCATCGCGTGCTCCTTGGAAAAGGGAGAGTCACTGGGGGTCGTTGCAGCGGGCGTCGACCAGTTCGAGTTCCTTGGCGCGCATCCCGATGATGATGCGCTTCTCGTAGAAATCGATACCGTATATGTAATACATCTGCAGGTAGGTCCCGATCGACTTCACGTAGCCGATGTCGCCGGTGCGGATCAGGAAGTCGCCCATCGGGCGTCCGGGATAGGTGCCGTCGTTGCGCACATCCTTCAGCGCGCGGACCTTCTGGCCTTCCTCGAAGGCGGGGCGGTCTTCCAGTTCGATCGGTTCGTTCGGATCGCGGGCGCGCTCGCGCATTCGGTGCTCCTTTGTCCGGTCAGTTTGGGGTCCGGTCAGTCGGGGATGAGGTCGCCGGTGGCGGGCAGTCCGGCGCGGCGCTTCTGCGCCACGGTGCGGACGTCGTCCACCGGGTCCTCGGTCAGCGGGGTCAGGTCTTCGGGCGGGAGGCGGCTTGCGACGACGAAGCGCACGCACCAGTCGGCGTCGCCGATCAGGGCGGACAGCTTTTCCGGAGGCAGGCGCCGGGCCACGACCATGCGCACGCGGGCGCTATCGTCCCAGGCCATGCTCATCAGCCATTCCAGCCCGATGCGGTTGGCGACCTCCAGCCGAATTTCCGGGTCCTCGTCGTGCATCATGGCCGGCAGCATGCCCTCGGGCACGCGGCGGGCGACGCGCAGGCGGACGGAATAGTCGGGATCGCGCATCAGTGGGGCGAGATCGGCGTCCTCCAGCCGGGAGGCGACGGCGATGCGCACCTCGCGGTCGGGGTCGCCGCGCATCTTCAGCAGCAGGCGGCGGGGCAGGCGGCGGGCGACGGCGGCGCGCACCGTCTCGTCCGGGTCCTCCATCAGCCGAGGCACGATGAAGATCGGCGCGAAGCGGGCGGCGTTGGCGCGGACCTCGAAATAGGGATGGTCGAGATGCTCGCCGGCCAGATCGTCGTTCCATTGGAAGAAGCGCTGGATGCGCTTGGCGTAGCGGTCGTGGACGCAGGCTCGCAGCGGTTCGCAGCGCCCTTCCGCCTTGCGCCCCTGATAGGAGCACTCGTTGCAATCGACCGGATTGCCCAGCCAGTCCAGCGCGCTGTCGATGTCGTCGCTCATGCGTCGTCCTCCGGGCCGGCTTCGTGGCGGCCAGCTTCATGACGGTCCACGACAGCGAGCAGGCGGGTGGTGCCGAAGCGGTCCAGCGGGTCCAGTTCCCGGACCTTGTTCAGGGCTTCGCGCCCTTCGTCCAGACGGTCCAGGCGCAGCAGCAGGTAGCCGACCGCGGTCAGAGCGAACAGGAACAGGCGTGGGGCCGGCTCCAGACCCGCGAAGTCACCGTGATCCTTGCCGACCATGCGCCAGTCGGTGTGGTTCAGGCCGATGGCCGCCATGGCGTGGCCGAGCATCCGCTCGCCGTAGAGCAGGGCGGTGTCCAGGTTCGCCTTGTAGAAATGAAACTTGTAATGGCCGAGATCGACCAGCCGGTGCCCCGGCGCCAGCTCGGCGGCGCGGGCGAGGTGACGCTGCGCCGCCTCGGCGTCGGCGTAGCTGGCGGCGGCCAGATGCAGGAACCGCTCCGCCTCGGGCGGCAGGTCGCCGCCGTAGTAACGGCGGTTGAGCCAGCCTTCATCCACCTCGTCCAGCATGGCGGTGCGCTCCATGGACGCCCTCTCCCGTCCCAGGACGGGAGAGGTGAGTCGGGCGATCAGGCCGGGACGCAGCAGTCGGCCGGGCAGACCGAGGCGCACTGCGGGCTGGAGAACTGGCCCTTGCACTCGGTGCACAGGTCCGCGTTGATGGCGTAGGCGCCCTTCTTGAAGCTGATGGCGTTGTTCGGGCACTCGGCCTCGCAGGCGCCGCAGGCGGTGCAGTCGGAAGCCTTGATCTTGTAAGCCATGACACTCTCCTTGCGTGTGGTGGCGGCAGTTGCGGTGGGCCGCCGGGTAAGTCCGTGGGGTGATGGGCCGTTCGGGTGGATCGGGTGTCGGGCGTCAGGCGCGCAGCGCGGTGAAGGCGCCGGTGCGGATCACCGCGTCCTGCCCCTCGCGCGCGTTGACCGCACCTTGGCCGACGCGCTCGGCGTAGTCCTTGAAGTAGGTCAATGCCGACTCTTCGATGTATTCGAAGGCGAAACGGTCAACCGGCTCGATGCCCGCGTCCGTGAGGCTCTTCGACGGGCAGCCGCCGATCTTGGCGACCAGAACCGCGGTGCAGTCGTTGATCGCCGACAGCACGCCGCCGAGCGCGTCCTCGTCGCCCGATCCGCCTTCGCAATACTGGTCCACGCGGCGGTGGCCGACGAACTTGGCGCCCTTCGGGCCGACCTCGTAGATCTGGAATTCCTTGGCGTGGCCGAAATGCTCGTTGATGCGCTCCCCGCCCTTGGTGGCGACGGCGATCAGGATCGGCCGCATCCCGGTGCCGACCGTCTCGACCACATCGGCCTGGGCGGCGGCCTTGGCGGCGTGGCGCCCGGCGCGTTCGCCCTCGACATGCTCACGGTAGGTGCGGGCGGCCTCCTGGTCGTACTCCACCTCGCCCATCGCCTCGATCCGGTCGATGGTGAATTCGGAACCGCGGTCCTCGCCCAGCAGGCCGACCGCGTCGGCGCGGCACTGGCGGCAGTGGCGCATCAGCTTGGCCCCGCCCTCGCACTGGTCCTGCACCACCTTCAGCTCCTGCGCGGTCGGGCCGCGCTGGCCGGTCAGGCCGAAATGGGTGCCGTGCGCCGGGTCGGAGATCAGCGGCATGATGTTGTGCAGGAAGGCGCCGCGCGACTTCACGGCCTTGTTCACCTCCAGCAGGTGCTCGTCGTTGATCCCCGGGATCATGACCGAGTTCACCTTCACCAGGATGCCGCGCGAGGTCAGCATCTCCAGCCCGAGCATCTGGCGCTCGTGCAGGATCTTCGCGGCGTCCAGGCCGGTCCAGCGGCGGTGGTCGTGGAAGATCCAGGGGTAGATGTGCTGCCCGACCTCCGGATCGACCATGTTGATGGTGATCGTGACGTGGTCGATGTTGTAGTTGGCGATGGTGTCCACATGGTCGGGCAGGGCCAGACCGTTGGTGGACAGGCACAGCTTCAGGTCCGGCGCCTTCTTCGCCAGCATCTCGAACGTCTTGAAGGTGTTCTTGCCGCCCGCCGCGAGGCTGTCGCCGGGGCCGGCGATGCCGATGACGGAGAGCTGCGGGATTTCCTTGGCGACGGCCATGATCTTGCGGATCGCCTGATCGGGGGTCAGCTTCTCGGAGACCACGCCCGGCCGGCTCTCGTTCGAGCAATCGTATTTCCGGTTGCAGTAGTTGCACTGGATGTTGCAGGCCGGCGCCACCGCGACGTGCATGCGGGCGAAATAGTGATGCGCCTCCTCGGAGTAGCAGGGATGGTTCTTCACCTTCTCCCACACCTCCGGCGCCATGTCGGCGGGGCCGTCCGACGACCCGCAGGAGGAGGACGCGCAGCCGGCGGCGGCGGCGGGCGGGGCCTCGGCGGGAGCCTTCAGCTCACCCATGCCCAGGATGCTGTCGAGCGAAATAACGTTGGCCATCGTCCACTCCCTTCCCAGCCGCGCCATCGGCGCCCTTGGTCGGGCTTGTCAAAAGCAAGTTCGGGGCCAACCGGGTGAATTTAGGAGATTCAAAGGGTTATGCCGATGTGTCGGGTCTGCGGACCATGTCGGCATTGCGACAAAGGCGGACAAAGCCAAACAATGGCCGACAAAGCGGAGCGTCTGTCGGGGACCCGACACGGGGTTCCTATGGGGTGAAAGGATGGCGCCAGTTTCCCCTCTCCCGCCCCGGGAGAGGGTGGCGCCAAAGGCGCCGGGTGAGGGTTGCACGAGGATCAGCGCACCCTTTTCGGCGGTACCCTCACCCTCCCGCCGCTTGCGCGGCGGGCCCCTCCCTCTCCCGGGGCGGGAGAGGGTTCATCACACGGTCCCGACCTGGAAGGCCAGGACATGGTCCTCGTCCGGCCGTAGCGGTTCTCCCCCGAAGCCGATCAGCCCGCTGCCGGTCAGCTTCGTCGAATCGCGGCGCAGCAGCAGGGAGGGGGAGTCGCCCGTGCGGATGCCCGTGCGGATAAAGGTGCCGTTGGTCGAATGGTCGGTCAGCAGGAAACCGCCACGGCTGAAGTCGATCACCGCGTGCTGGCGCGAGGTCCGGCGGGAGGGGATGCGCAGGCCGCAAGTCTCGTCGCGGCCCACCGTGACGCGGGGCAGGAGCGGGGTCAGGGTCGCCTCGGCGCGGCGCCCGGACAGGCGCAGGGACGGCAGGCCGCGCCCGCTGCCGTGTTCCGACAGGGTCAGCCCGATGGTCGCGTTGTCCTCGGCCTCCGGCGGGGCGTCGCCGCTGCGGATCTGATGGACGCGGACGGGCGCCGCCTTCCCCTTCACCGCGACGCTGTTCAGAAGGCGCGCCCGCTTTCGCAGGGGAGGGGAGAGCCGGTCGACCAGATCGTCGGTCGCCAGGATTTCGCCGGGGCGGGCGATGGACTCCAGCCGGGCGGCGACGTTGCAGGCGTCGCCGTAGAGGTCACCGGGGCCGGAAATCACCGGGCCGAAATGCAGGCCGGCGCGCAGGCGCAGCCCGAAGTCCCCTTGCCGATCCATCATGGCAAGGGCGGCACGGGTGGCGCCGTCGGTGATGGGGAAGGAGGCCAGCAGCCCGTCACCCAGGCTTTTCACGACCGTGCCGGCGTTCTCCCCGACGATCCGGCCCAAGCTCTCCAGCACCCGCTGGGTCAGCGCCGCCGCCTTCCGGTCGCCCGCCAGTTCATAGAGCAGCGTACTGTCGGCGATATCCACAAAGAGGAGCGCGAGGGGCTTTTCCATCTCGTGCAAAGCTCTGAAGCTGGAGATTGCGGGAGGCGGGGCGCAGCGTACAGCCGGTGGTCCACCTTCATAACACAACCGTTTGTAACGGTCACAGGACCCTTGAGCCACAGGCGGGGCAAGCGTCCTGCGGTTGTCAGACCTCCTGACCGTCCTGGGACCCGCCGTCGAAAGCCGTCAAGGGTGAAGTGATGCCAAAGGCACCTGAAGGCGCCGTTGGCATCACCCTCTCAATCAACGCTAACGCGTTGGCCTATCAGGCATTGCCACCGGCAATGCCCTGCCGGCCCGAGGGATCTGACGGGTTTCACGGTTGGAAAATGATGGAAGTCATCATTTTCCAACCGTATGAGATGTGGATTTTCTCCCTCCTGAACTGCGTCATGGCGTGTCGGCGGCGGCTGGAAGCGCTCCGCTGAGAGCGTCCGCGTCGCAGAGGGATCAGCCTTCCGAGACTGTCCCCGTGCCCTCGTTCCGCGCGCGCTGCTCGGCCAGACGCTGCTTCAGTTCCTTGACGGTGACACCCCCCACCGCGATGTCCTCGTCCGGCAGTTCGTGGATCGACACCAGGAAAAGCTCCTTCGGGATTCCGGTGATCCGCACGGAAACGTCCGTCAACTGCCGGATCAGCTCCGCCTTGACCTCCTTGCTCAGCGCTCCGGATTCAAAAACGATCACAGGCATGGCCTGTCCTCCGACATGGGTGGTCGCAGCGACGGAATGAGAATCCCGGACGCCGCAGGCAGTTATCAAAAGTAGAGAAAATCATCAATCAACACACCCGGCGGCCATGTGACCGTTCGTCTCACGGCGGCCGGTTTGGCCAACTGCTATCGAGAGGCCGCCATCGGGGGTGATGGCGGAGGCACCGGTCGTCAGAAGCGCTTGATCTCGATGTTGTACTTGCGCAGGGCGTAGCTGACCTGACGGGTGGTCATGCCGAGCAGGCGGGCGGCCTTGGCCTGCACCCAGCCGGTGCGCTCCATCGCCCAGAGCAACCGGTCGCGCAGCGATCCGGACTCAGGCTCGTCGAGCGGCACCTCGGCGGCGGGCGGCGGTGCGGCAGCGGGGGGTGGCGGGACCGTGGCAGCGGGAGCGTTCGGCTCGGGCAGGGGCAGCGGGATCAGGGGAACCGGAGCCATCGGCTGGGCGGCGCCGCAGACCGGCGACGGGCCGGCGGAGCAGCCGGACGCGCAGGCGGGCCAAGCCCCTCCGCCGGAACCCACAGGTTCCGGCACCGGGGCCGGCATGGCCGGCGTCTTCGGCGCGTCGGCCGGCGCCGGACCACCGGGGCGTCCCGGAGGCGCGCGATTGATCGCCCCCGGCCCCATGGACGGCGCGAGTCCGCCGACCGAGGCGCCCAGCGTGCGGTACTGGAACAGGACCGAGGAATTGCAGAGGTTCAGGCTGCACGACAGCGACTCCGTGCGGATGACGCCGTCGCGCGACTGGGTGGCCGCGCGCTCGATGCAATTTTCCAGCTCGCGCACGTTGCCGGGCCAGGTGCAGCGGTTCAGCACCTCCAGCGCCTCGTCCTCCATGACGAGGGTCATGCCGTTGTCCTTGGCGAACTTCGCCACGAAATGGCGGGCCAGCGGGCCGATGTCCTGGCGCCGTTCGCGCAGCGGCGGCAGGTGAATGGTCACCACGTTGATGCGGAAATACAGGTCGGCGCGGAACTTGCCGTGGCCGACCGCTTCCTCCAGGTTCAGGTTGGTGGCGCAGATCAGGCGGACGTCGGTCTTGATGGTCTTGGACCCGCCGACCCGCTCGAACTCCTGCTCCTGAAGGACGCGCAGCAGCTTGGCCTGGAAGTTGGGGGAGATGTCGCCGATCTCGTCCAGGAACAGCGTGCCGCCGGACGCCAGCTCGAACCGGCCCTTGTGGTCCTTCTGCGCGCCGGTGAAGGCGCCCTTCTCGTGGCCGAACAGTTCCGATTCCAGAAGCGATTCGGGCAGGGCGGCGCAGTTCACGCGGATGAAGGGGGCGTCCTTGCGCGGCGACATGTTGTGGATGGCCCGCGCGATCAGCTCCTTGCCGGTGCCGCTCTCGCCGCGGATCAGCACGGTGGACTTGAAGGGCGCCACGCGGTGCACCTGGGCCATCACCTCCAGCATGTTGGGGCTGGTGCAGACCACGTCGTTGATCGGGGCGGCGAGGGGCCGCAGTTCCTTCTGCATGCGGAAGGTTTCCCGCATCATGAAGCGGCGTTCCTCCGCCACGGTGCGGTGAAGCCGCACGGTCTGGCCGATCAGGTTGGCGACCATGGTCAGGAAGCGCACGTCGCTGCCGAAATGGCCCTGCGGCCCCTCGTCGGAAATGCGGTCGATGGTCAGCACGCCGACCACCACGCCCGCCGCCTTGATCGGCACGCCGACCAGCGAGGCGACCTGCTCGTCCAGATCCTCGCGCCCTCCGGTGCGGTTCAGGAACAGCGGCTCTTCCGCCAGATTCGGGACGACGACGGGCATGCCGGTCTTCAGGATGCGGCCGGTGATCCCTTCCCCCTCGCGGAATTCGAACTGCGCCGCGGCCTCGTTCGACAGGCCGTTCGCGGCCACCAGGCGCAGCACATTGTCCTCGCCGACCAGATAGATGCGTCCGCGGTGCATCTGGAGCTGGTAGGCCAGCGCGCGGAGCACCTCGCGCAGGGTCTGCTGGAGGTCGAGAGAGGAACCCAGGATCTTGCTGACTTCGTAAATGGTCAGCAGTTCCAGGTTCGATGTGGACTGGCGCATTGCACCCGGCATGATCGACACCCCCTGCTCAACCGGAACTCCGCACGTCCGCGCCTTCCTGCGCGCCCGTCGGCCTGGTTCCGGCACGGCGCCTTGAACCGTTCCTCCCGGGGTGGGGTGTGCGCTCGTTGCGGATCGGCGCCTTTGACCACCGGTGTGTTCGCCGCGGACGGGTCCCGAGGGGAAGCCGTTCGCTCTGCGGACTGTCGAAAGTTTCGGAAACTCTCGCCGGAAAGGCAAGCCCTTTTGCATATCAATTGCTGCGCCGCACAATGACTTAAGGCTGCGGCAGATCGGCGCAGCCCTTGTGGGAACTGGCGTTTCGGGCGCCGCCGATTTAATAACTGACCGGTCAGTAATATTTTCTCCACCTCGGAGACGGCCATGCCGGAAGACGACTCCGCCACCCCGCGCTGGCGCCGCCGGAAGGAGGCGCGCCCCCGGGAAATCGTCGACGCGGCGCTGACCGTGTTCGGTGAACACGGCTTCGCGGCGGCCCGTCTGGAGGACGTCGCGGCGCGGGCCGGGGTCAGCAAGGGCACGCTCTATCTCTACTTCCCGAACAAGGAGGAGCTGTTCAAGGCGGTCGTTCGGGAGGCCATCCTGCCCAATCTAGAGATGGCCGAGCGCCTGCTGGCCGGCGCGCAGGGGCCGAGCTTCGCCGTTCTGGAAACGCTGCTGACCCTGTTCGCGGCGCGCGTCCTGAAGACCCGCGCCGGGGCCATCCCGAAGCTGATCATTGCGGAGGCCGGCAATTTCCCCGACCTCGCCCGCTTCTATCACCGGGAGGTGATCCGCCGCGCCTTCGCCCTTCTGGCGGCGGTGCTGGAACGCGGCATCGCGCGCGGGGAGTTCCGCCCGGTGGACGTCGACTCGACCGTCCGGCTGATCGTCGCGCCGATGCTGATGAGCGCGCTGTGGCGCTCGTCCTTCGAAGCGCTGGAGGACCGCCCGCTGAACGTGACCGCGCTGCTGAACGCCCATCTCGACGCGCTGCGCCGCGCGCTCGCTCCGGAAGGAGGGCCGGCGTCGTGAGCTGGGTCTCCGAAACGCTGGCGGCGGTGCTGGCCGTCCTGGGCTTGGGTGGTGGGAACGCCGTGCCTCTGGCCCACGGCTATGCCGAGGGGGAGTATCTGCGCATCGCGGCCCCGGTGGCCGGGACGCTCGACTCCCTGGATGTCGTGCGCGGCGGGCGGGTGGAGGCGGGAAGCCCTCTTTTCGCGCTCGACCGGACCGCCGCACGGGCGGAGCGCGACCGGCTGGCCGCCGCGCTGGGACAGGCGCGGGCGCAACTCGCCGACCTGCGGATCGGCAAGCGCCCCGACGAACTGGCGGTCGTCGCCGCCCAGCGGGCGCAGGCCGACGCCGCGTTGCGCTATTCCGAAGCGGAACTGGCGCGTCAGCAGACCCTGGTGGCGCGCAAGGTCAGTTCCGACGACCGGCTGGACGCCGCCCGCGCCGCCCGCGACCGGGACCGCGCCCGGCTGGAGGAACTCACCGCGCAGCTTGCCGTCTCCAACCTGCCGGCCCGGCCCGACCAGATCCGCGCGGCTGAGGACGCCGTGGCCCAGGCCGAAGCGGCCCTGGCCCAGGCGGAGAAGCGGCTGGCCGATCTGGCCCCGCTGGCGCCCGAAACGGCGCTGGTGGAGGACACGCTGTTCAACCCCGGCGAATGGGTGCCGGCGGGCGCCCCCGTGGTGTCGCTGCTGCCGCCGGGGAAGCGGAAGCTGGTGGTCTTCGTGCCGGAACCGCTGATGGCCCGCGTCCGTCCGGGGGACCGCCTGCCGGTGCGCTGCGACGGCTGCCCGCCCGGCCTGTCGGCGCGGGTGACCTATGTGGCGCCGCGGGCGGAATACACCCCGCCGGTGATCTACAGCGTGGGCAGCCGGGAGAAGCTGGTCTTCCGGGTGGAGGCGCGGCTGGAGGATGGGGCGTCGCTCAGCCCCGGCCTTCCGCCCGGCCTTCCGGTGGATGTGGAATTGCCTGTGGAACCGCGGCCATGACCGGGGATGCCGCCATCGACGTGTGCGGGCTGGTCAAGCGCTTCGGCGCCAAGACGGTGGTGGACGGCTTCTCCATCCGGGTGCGGCATGGGCAGATCTACGGCTTCCTGGGGCCGAACGGGTCGGGAAAGACGACCACCATCCGCCTGCTCTGCGGGCTGCTGACCCCCGACGCGGGGGAGGGGACCTGCCTCGGGCTCGACATCCGGACCGAGAGCGCCGCCATCAAGCGGCAGGTCGGCTACATGACCCAGAAGTTCAGCTTCTGGGATGATTTGAGCATCGCCGAGAATCTGGATTTCGTGGCCCGCATGTACGGGCTGCCCGACCGGCGGCGGAAGGTCGCCGCGGCGCTGGAGCGGCTGGGGCTGGCCAACCGGCGCGCGCAGTTGGCGGGCGAATTGTCCGGAGGCTGGAAGCAACGGCTGGCGCTGGCCGCCTGCATCCTGCACGAACCGAGGCTGCTGCTGCTCGACGAACCCACCGCGGGCGTGGACCCCAAGGCCCGGCGGGAGTTCTGGGACGAAATCCACCGGTTGGCCGGCGACGGGCTGACGGTGCTGGTCAGCACCCATTACATGGACGAGGCGGAGCGCTGCCACGCCATCGCCTACCTCGCCTATGGCCGGCTGATGACCCAGGGCAGCGTGGAGGAGGTGATCGCCCGATCCGGACTGGTGACCTACGAGGTCGGCTCCCGGGGAGCGGGCGGGCCGGACCTCGCGCGCGTCGAGGCGGCGCTGCGGGGACTCCCGGCGGTGGAAATGGTCGCCGCCTTCGGCACCCGGCTCCATGTCAGCGGCACGGACGGGGTCGAACTGGAAAAGGCGCTGCACCCCTGGTCGGGCGAGTCCGGGCTGATCGTGCAACGGGCCGAACCGACGCTGGAGGACGTGTTCATCCATCTGATGAACCGCAGCACGGACAATTTCTCGTGAAGGCCGTGGCTGCGCAGGGAACGGGAAGGCCGCGGCTCCGGTGCCGACTCCGGTGCCGCGGCCTTCCCGCCTTGCCCGCCGCCTTACTCGATGCTGGCGGAGGTCACGCCGGTGTTCTTGTTCCAGCGCAGCGTCAGCTTGGAGATCTGGCAGAGGTTCAGATCCTGCCAGACCGCCGACTCGCCGTCGTCGTAAATGACCTTCATGTCCCACTTGCAGGTCTTCTCGGCCTTGGCAAAGCTCAGGTCGAACGACTCGCCGTCTTCGAGGACATCACGGCCCAGAACGTCTTCATCCCACTTTTCATTGTCGGACTCGCTGACATAGATGTGCTTCAGCGGGTAGCCCGTCTTGTTCATGATGGTGAAATCCTGCTGCCCGGCCAGGGCAACGCCATGAAACAAGAACATGGCGGCCATCGCGGCAGCGCCCTTAACAAGAATAGACGTCAAGATATGTCTCCAGCATGCGGGTTAACGCTTTTGAACAATGCTTCAGACAATGTTCATATGTCAATGGCCGGCAAATGGTTCGGTGAGACACTGAAGTAAGCGGTTGTGTTTCTGTTTTGAAACACGCCGACCGGAAAGAGGGCGCCATGGCGGGCTTTTCCTTTGCGCGCTTCGTCGCGGTGATGGTGAAGGAGTTCATCCAGATGCGGCGGGACCGGCTGACCTTCGCCATGATGGTCGGGGTGCCGGTGCTTCAGCTCGTGCTCTTCGGCTTCGCCATCAATTCCGACCCGAAGAGCCTGCCCACCGCCGTCCACGCCGCGGATTCCAGCCCCTTCGCGCGCACGCTGGTGGCGGCCATGGCGAACTCCGGCTATTTCGACGTCACCCTCGCCGCCGACGGCCCGGCGGACCTCGACCGCCTGCTGGCGGAAGGGCGGGTGCAGTTCGCCGTCACCATTCCCGTGGGCTTCGCCCGCGACCTGCAACGGGGCGAGCGGCCCGTCCTGCTGGTGGAGGCCGACGCGACCGACCCGGCGGCGACCAGCAACGCGCTGGCCGCGCTGGCCACCATCGCGCGGCAGGCGCTGGACCCCGACCTGACCGGACCGCTGGCCCATCTTCGCTCCACCCCCGATCCCGTGGAGCTGCGCATCCACCGCCGCTACAACCCGGAGGGCATCACCCAGTACAATGTGGTGCCCGGCCTGATGGGCGTGGTCCTGACCATGACCATGGTGATGATGACCGCGCTGGCCGTCACCCGCGAGCGGGAGCGCGGGACGATGGAAAACCTGCTGGCGATGCCCGTCCGCCCCTTCGAGGTGATGCTGGGCAAGATCGTGCCCTTCATCCTGGTCGGCTACATCCAGGTCGTCATCATCGTCCTGGCGGCGCGGCTGCTGTTCGGCGTGCCCATCGTCGGCAGTCTGGCGCTGCTGTCCGCGGTGCTGGTGCTGTTCATCGCGGCCAATCTGGCGGTGGGCTTCACCTTCTCCACCGTGGCGAAGAACCAGCTTCAGGCGATGCAGATGTCCTTCTTCTTCTTTCTGCCGTCGATGCTGCTGTCGGGCTTCATGTTCCCCTTCCGCGGCATGCCCGGCTGGGCGCAGGCGGTGGGGGAGATCCTGCCGCTGACCCATTTCCTGCGCATCGTCCGCGGCATCCTCCTGAAAGGGAACGGCCCGGCGGAGATCGCGGGGGAGGTGCTTTCCCTGCTGGTCTTCCTGGCGGTGGTCACCGTCGTCGCGCTGAAGCGGTACCGGCAGACCTTGGACTGAACATCGACCTGGGGCTGGGCAGTAACCCATGCGGACAGGGGCAAGTCGTAATCGGCTGTGACATGAGCGTGAGCCTCACTTTTCGTTAACGATCATTGGCTCTAATCTTTCCCGATTGGCGGCCCGTGGGGGAAGACGATGCGGCGCTTGGCGGTTGGCCCGACGGTTGGGATGCTTGTGGCCGGGATGCTTGTGGCGGCCTTGATGGCCGCCGGACTGGCCGGTCAGGCCGAAGCCGGATCGCAGCAGAAGAAGAAGCCGGCACCCAACTCCATCGCCTGGAGTCAGGTCGGCGGCCCGGCCATGGGGCCGGCGCAGTCGATCGGCGGCTATGCCGCGGGCTGCGTTTCCGGGGCGCGGGCCTTGCCGGCGGAGGGCACCGGCTATCAGGTGATCCGCCTGTCGCGCCAGCGCTTCTACGGTCATCCGGAACTGATCGACTATCTGAAGGGCTTCGGGCGGAAGGTCGCGGCGGCCGGGCTGGGGACCGCGCTGATCGGCGACATGGGGCAGGCGCGCGGCGGTCCGATGAGCTTCGGCCACGCCAGCCACCAGAGCGGGCTGGACGCCGACGTCTGGCTGCGGCTCGACCATCCTCCGATGGGGCGCAACGCGCGGGAAAGCCTGACGGAAATCAAGTATGTCGATTACGGGCGGGTGCGCGTGACCGAGGACTGGTCGGAACGGCAGGCCCAGCTCGTCCGCATCGCCGCCAGCGACCCGCGGGTGACCCGCATCTTCGTCAATCCGGCGATCAAGCTGGCCATGTGCCGCCATTCCTGGCCGGACCGCGCCTTCCTGCGCAAGCTGCGGCCCTGGCACGGCCATGACGGGCACATGCACATCCGGCTCGGCTGCCCGGCCGGAAGCCCGCAGTGCGAGGAGCAGCGCGACCTGCCCGAGGGCGACGGCTGCGGCGACGAGGTGGAGTCCTGGCTCGGTTCCGTCTACCCGGTGGTGGAGAAGCACAACGGCAAGCCGCAGCCGCGCCACGTCAGCCTGCCGCCCGCCTGCAACGCGGTGCTGCGCGCGCCGGGAACGCGGGTGGCGTCCATGGACGACCCGCATATGGAGAAGGCGGTGCGGTAACGTGCCGCCGGTTTTTGCCCTTGCGCGAACGGGATGCCTGGATAACCTGAAGGTGGAATGAATTCGATCGCATTGCGGGACATTCCTTTCCGCCACGCGAAAGAACCGGTCGTCCGACGGTCCAGGCAGCGGGGCAGGCGTGAAGGCGCAGGCGTGAAGGCAATGAGCGACAGAAGCGACAACGATCACGCGGGGGCGCCCCGAATCACGCTCAAGACCCGCCTCCACGCCTGGTGGGAGGGCTACGACCTCTCCGGCCTGAAGGGCAGGGGCGGCGAGGACGGCGCCGCGCCGCAACCCGCAACCGAGGCCCAGCCGCCCGCCCCGCGCCAAGGAAGCGGACTCAACCGCTGGGGAAAGCCCCTGTGGACCGCCACGCGGATCGAGGTGGCGGAGAAGCTGTGGGGCGAGGGCTTCAACACGCCGGGCGGCCACGACCACATTCCCTATCTGGTGAAGCCGCTGGGCCTGAACCCGGCGATGAGCGTGCTGGACCTGTCCGCCGGCCTGGGCGGCACCAGCCGCACCATGGCGAGCAAGTACGGCTGCTGGGTCACCGGGCTGGAGGCGTCGGAGTTCCTGGCCAAGGAGGGGATGGTCCGCTCCTTCAAGGAGGGGCTGGAGAAGAAGGCCCCGATCGAGACCTACGACCCGGAGAATTTCAGCTATCCCAAGCGCGTGGACGCCATCGTCTACAAGGAGGGGATGTTCTCCGTCCACGGCAAGGACCAGCTTTTCGACGGGATGGAGCTGGCGTTGAAGCCGCGCGGCCATCTGCTGATGACCGATTACGTGATCGACCCGGCGCTGGCCGGGGCCAAGGCCGTCCAGGCGTGGTGCGACAAGGAACCGATGCGCCCGCATCTGTGGTCGAAGGACCAGATGGCCGCCGCCTTCGCCCAGCGGAACCTGGACCTGCGCATCGCCGAGGACATCACCGACACCCACCGCGGCCTGATCCTGTCGGCCATCCAGGGCTTGGTCGAGCATCTGGAGCGCCATCATCTGGACCACGAGACGAAGGTCGTCGTGATGGACGAGGTCGAACTGTGGGTCCGCCGCGTTTCCGCCATCGAGGCGGGCATGAAGGTCTGCCGCTTCTACGCGCTGAAGCCGGCGGAATGACGGTGACGAGGAACCCGCGCGCCCGCAAACGCAACCGCGACGGGGGCCGTTGACAGAGGGGGTGCGCCGCACTATGGTGCGCGCCTTCGATCGAGCCGCCGACCGACCAGGATGAAGAACTATGAAGATCGTTAACTCTCTGAAGTCGATGAAGACGCGCCACAAGGCCTGCCGCGTGATCCGCCGCAAGGGCCGCGTCTACGTCATCAACAAGCAGAACCCGCGTTTCAAGGCCCGCCAGGGCTGAGACCGGCGGCCGGGTCCGCCCGGCCGACGGAGCATCGGGTTTCTCGCAAGAGCCGCGCCTTTCGGGCGCGGCTCTTGCGTTTTGAGGCTCCTCCGGCGTTTTGGCCGGGTCCGCCCGGCTTGTGTCCCTCCCGCCCGCAATGATACCACTGGTGACGGAATGCTTCCGGAGCCAACCGGTGCGAATCAAGGGGGAGGATGGCCGGCCATGCGAATGCCCGCGCCCGACGACGGCGTCATCGCGCGCCGCCGCGAGATCATCGCAGCGCTGCGAGCCATCGTGCCCGGCGAGGGCGTGATCGTCGATGAAAGCGAACTGCGCGCCTATGAATGCGACGGGCTGACCGCCTACCGCCAGCTTCCCATGGTCGTGGTGCTTCCCGGCACGACGGAGCAGGTCAGCCGGGTGCTCAAGACCTGCAAGGAGATGGGGGTGAAGGTCGTGCCGCGCGGCGCCGGCACCTCCCTGTCCGGCGGGGCGCTGCCGCTGGCCGACGGCGTGCTGCTGGGCATGGGCAAGTTCAACCGCATCCTGGACATCGACTTCGCGAATCGCTGCGTGGTGACCCAGCCGGGGGTGACCAACCTCGGCATCTCCAACGCGGTGGCTCATGAGGGTTTCTATTACGCCCCCGACCCCTCCAGCCAGATCGCCTGCACCATCGGCGGCAACATCGCGGAGAATTCCGGCGGGGTGCACTGCCTGAAATACGGGCTGACCACCAACAACGTGCTGGGCCTGGAGATGGTGCTGATGGACGGCACCATCCTGCGGCTGGGCGGCAAGCATCTGGAGGCCGGCGGCTACGACCTGATGGGCGTCGTCACCGGCTCCGAAGGGCTGCTGGGGGTGGTGACGGAGGTCACGGTGCGCATCCTGCGCAAGCCCGCGACCGCGCGGGCCGTGCTGATCGGCTTCCCGACCAGCGAGCAGGGCGGCGACTGCGTGGCCGCCATCATCGCCGCGGGCATCATCCCCGGCGGCATGGAGATGATGGACAAGCCGGCCATCCACGCGGCGGAGGATTTCGTCCATGCCGGCTACCCGCTGGACGTGGAGGCCCTGCTGATCGTGGAGCTGGACGGCCCGGCGGCGGAGGTGGACCATCTGATCGACCGGGTGGCGGAGATCGCGCTTTCCAAGGGCTGCTGCTACTCCCGCGTCTCGACCTCGGAGGAGGAGCGTCTGTCCTTCTGGGCCGGGCGCAAGGCGGCCTTCCCGGCGGTCGGGCGCATCAGCCCCGATTATTACTGCATGGACGGCACCATCCCGCGCAAGGCGCTGCCCCTGGTCCTGCACCGCATGCAGGAGATGTCCGACCGCTACGCCCTGCGGGTCGCCAACGTCTTCCACGCAGGGGACGGCAACCTGCACCCGCTGATCCTCTACGACGCCAACAAGCCGGGCGAGCTGGAGCGGGCGGAGGCCTTCGGCAACGACATCCTGCGCCTGTGCGTGGAGGTCGGCGGCGTGCTGACCGGCGAGCATGGCGTGGGGGTGGAGAAGCGCGACCTGATGACCGACCAGTTCGACGCGGTCGATCTGGACCAGCAGCAGCGCATCAAATGCGCCTTCGATCCCGACGGGCTGCTGAACCCCGGCAAGGTCTTCCCCAAGCTGCACCGCTGCGCCGAACTGGGCCGCGTGCATGTTCACAAGGGGGAACTGCGCTTCCCCGACCTTCCCCGCTTCTGAGCCCCCGATTTTGAGCCCCCGATTTTGAGGCTGCACGCATGACCGTGACCACCTTCAAGCCCGAGACGGCGGCCCAGGCCGCCGACGCGGTGCGCTGGGCCCTGTCGGAAGGGACGCCGCTGGACGTCGCCGGTTCGGGGTCCAAGCGCGGACTCGGGCGCCCGATCCAGACCGCCTACACGCTGGACCTGTCCGGCCTGTCCGGAGTCGTCGCCTACGAGGCGGAGGAGTTGGTGCTGACCGCCAAGGCCGGCACGCCGATGGCCGAGATCCTGCCCATGCTGGCGGAACGGCGTCAGCAACTCGCTTTCGAGCCGCAGGACCTCGGCCCGCTGTTCGGGCAGCCGGAGGGGCAGGGGACTCTCGGCGGGGTGATCGCCAGCGGTCTGGCCGGGCCGCGCCGGATCAGCGCCGGCTCCGCCCGCGACCACACGCTGGGGATCGAGGGGGTGAACGGGCGCGGCGAACTCTACAAGGGCGGCGGCAAGGTGGTGAAGAACGTCACCGGTTACGACGTGCCCAAGCTGATGGCCGGGTCCTTCGGCACGCTGACCGTGCTGACCGAACTGACGGTGAAGGTGCTGCCGGCGCCGGAGGATGGGCGGACGCTGCTGCTGGCCGGGCGGGAGGATGCCGGGGCCGTGGCGGCGCTGACCGCGGCGCTGCAAAGCCCCTACGAGGTGTCGGGCGCCGCCCATCTGCCCGCCGGGGTGGCGGCGCGCTCCCATGTGGGGGCGGTCGCCGGGGCGGGCGGGGCGGTGACTCTGGTGCGGGTGGAGGGCTTCGGCCCGTCCGTCGCCGCCCGCGTCGCCGCGCTGAAGGAGGAGCTTGGCGCCGACGCGGTGCTGGACCGGGAGGAGTCTGTTGCGGTGTGGAGGGAGGTCCGGGACGTGGCGTACTTCTGCCCTGCTCCCTCCCCTGCGTCAGCGGGGGAGGGCCGGGGTGGGGGCGCCGACTCCCGCCACGTCTGGAAAATCTCCGTCCAGCCTTCCGAAGGGCCGCGCGTGGCGGAGTCGATCCGCTGGGCGCTGGACGCGGAGCTGTATTTCGATTGGGGCGGCGGGCTGATCTGGGCGGCGGTGGTGCCGGCGCCGGATGCCGCCGCGGTGATCCGTGGCGCGCTGGGCACCGCCGGCCACGCGACGCTGGTGCGCGCGCCCGAGGACGTGCGCACCGCGGCGGAGGTCTTCCACCCGCTGCCCGATCCGGTGATGGCGCTCAGCCGCCGGGTGAAGGAGAGCTTCGACCCCTGCGGCATCCTGAACCCCGGCCGCATGTACGCGGGAGTGTAAGGCATCCATGCAGACGAACTTCACGCTCACCCAACTCGCCAACGCGGATTACCGGGATTCCGAGTCGATCCTGCGCAAATGCGTCCATTGCGGCTTCTGCACGGCGACCTGCCCGACCTACGTCCTTCTGGGCGACGAGCTGGACAGCCCGCGCGGGCGCATCTACCAGATCAAGGACATGCTGGAGAAGGGCGGCCCGCCCACCGAGCATCAGGTGAAGCACATCGACCGCTGCCTGTCCTGCCTGTCCTGCATGACGACCTGCCCGTCGGGCGTGAACTACATGCATCTGGTCGATCACGCCCGCGCCCATGTGGAGGCGACCCACGCCCGCCCGCCCGCCGACCGGGCCATCCGCGACCTGCTGGCCCGCGTGCTGCCGAACCCGCGGCTGTTCCGCCTCGCCCTGATCGCCGCCTGGTTCGGCAAGCCCTTCGCCGGGGTGCTGCCGGGGCGGCTCGGCGCGCTGCTGGCGCTGGCGCCGAAGTCGGTGCCGGGGCCGAGCCACAGCGACCGTCCGGGCAGCCATCAGGCGGTCGGGCCGCGCCGCAAGCGCGTCGCCCTTCTGGTCGGCTGCGCCCAGCAGGTGCTGGCCCCGCAGATCAACGAGGCGACGATCCGCCTGCTGAACCGCCACGGGGTGGAGGTGGTGGTGGCCAAGGGGGCCGACTGCTGCGGCGCCCTGACCCATCACATGGGCAAGACCGACCTGAGCGACGCCGCGGCGCGGAAGACCATCGACGCCTGGATCGCCGAGATGGACGGGGAGGGGCTGGACGCCATCGTCATCAACGCCTCGGGCTGCGGCACCTCCGTCAAGGATTACGCCTTCCAGTTCCGCGAGGACGCGGAGTATGCGCCCAAGGCGCTGCGCGTGGCGGCCATCGCCCGCGACGTGACGGAGTTCCTGGCGGAGATCGGCCTGACCGCTCCGGTGGTGGAGACGGGGCAGGCCATCGCCTACCACTCCGCCTGCTCCATGCAGCACGGCCAGCGCATCAAGGACCCGCCCCGCGCCCTGCTGCGCGGCGCCGGATTCCAGGTGAGGGAAGTCCCGGAGGAGCACATCTGCTGCGGCTCCGCCGGCACCTACAACATGCTCCAGCCGGAAATCGCGGTGCAGTTGCGCGACCGCAAGGTCCGCAACATCGAAAGCACGAAGGCCGACGCCATCGCCGCCGGCAACCTGGGATGCATCACCCAGATCGGCACCGGGACCGGGCTTCCCATTGTCCATACGGTGGAACTGCTCGATTGGGCGACCGGCGGGCCGAAGCCCGACGCGCTGCGGGACAGTCCGGCCTTCTCCGGCCCGGACCGCTCGCCGGGTGCTGCGGTGCGCGCGGCGGAGTAGGTCCACCGACCCGCTTGGACTTTTCGCGCCGTATGGCTAGGTTGACGCCAAAGGGACGAAGAGGCGCTCAGTGGACACCGGTTTGAAGGACGGCGGGTTCAAGGACGGCAGCTACCGCGGCGGCGGTTATGGAATCGGGCGGCGGCTGTCGGCCTGGGGGGTGCATGCCTTCACCGGCAGCGGCGTGGTGCTGGGTCTGCTGGCGCTGCTCGCCGCGGTCAACGGCGAGGCCAAGGCGTGCCTGGGCTGGCTGGGGCTGGCGCTGGTGGTCGACGGGGTGGACGGCACGCTGGCCCGCCGCGCCTCGGTGAAGGAGGTGCTTCCGGGCATCGACGGGTCGGCGCTCGATCTCGTGATCGACTATCTGACCTACGTCGTCGTTCCGGCGGTCTTCATGTACCGCTTCGGCCTGCTTCCCGACGGGTTTGGCGTGGCGCTGGCCGCCTTCATCATGATGACCTCGCTTTATTGCTTCTCGAACACCGGCATGAAGAGCGGCGACAACTATTTCGTCGGCTTCCCGGCGATCTGGAACGTGGTCGCGCTCTATCTGTGGCTGCTGGCGCTCGACCCGTGGGTCAACACCGCCGTGGTGCTGCTCCTCGGCCTGCTCACCTTCACGACCGTCAAATTCCTGCATCCCTTCCGGGTGCGCCGCTGGATGCGCCTGAACCTTCTGGTCAGCGGCGCGTGGCTGGCCTCCAGCGCGGCGCTGGTGGTCCTGTATCCGGACCGGCCCGACGCCGTCTGGGCCGTCTGGCTGGCCAGCAGCGCCTACTACGCCGCGATCTGCGTGTGGCGGACGCTGCGCGGCCCGGCGGCGGCGTGAGGAGGCATCAGGGCTTTTCGGGAGCGGTCTCCCGGTTGATGTCGTCCTTGGCGTCGCGGGCCTTCTGCTGGATGGCCGAGCCGGCGTCCTGCATCATGCGGCCGGCCTCGGCGCCGATGCCCTTGGCGGCTTCGCCCACGCGCTCAGCGGTCTGGTCCACCGCGCGCCCGATCTCCTGGCCGGTCTTCTCCGCCGACTGCTGGTCGTCGCAGGCGGCCAGCAGCGGCAGGGCCAGGAGCGGAAGGGCGAGGACGGCGGCGCGAATTCCGTTGCGATGAGTGCCATTGCGGCGGGCCATGGAACCGGTCTCCACAGTTGATCCATGGAGGGGTAACGGTTCGCGGGGGCTGTTGGTGCCCGCCCTCCATCAAAAGCGGTAGGATGCGGTGATGGCGACCACCGGCCAGAAGCGCGCGGGGCGGATCGAATCCTCCACCTCGCGGCGCTGATCCTCAAGCACGGCGGCGATGGCGGGGGTGGTCGCCACGCCGGGGGCGGTCAGGCTGACGCGCGGGCTGCCCTGGAACAGCACGCCGAGATCCACGCCGATGCTGAAATTCGGGCTGAACGCCGTGCCGTTGTAGCCGATCCCGACATAGGGGGCGAAGCGGTCGAACTTGGCCTCGCCGGTGAGCTGGCCGGCCTGCTGCGGCGTGACCACCACCCCGCCGAAGCTGCGCGGGCCGGACAGGGTGCCGGTCAGGTCGGCCTTGTTGTAATTGATCCGCGCGCCGCCGGTCAGGCGGAAGCCGGTGCCGGCGACGGGGTAGACGTCCAACACCGCGCCGAAGCTGCGCAGCTTCACATCCAGATCGTAGTCGACGCCGGAGATGCCGCGGTCGGTGCTGAAGGTGAACATGTTGCCACCCAGGCGCACCCCGAACATCGGATTCATCCGGTAGCCGGCCTCCAGCCCCAGGCCGAGCGTGCTGGCCTGCGCACCGACGTGGAAAGGCGAATCCAACGGGCCTTCCATCGTCTGGGCGGTCGCGACGGTGGTTCCGGCACAGGTGAGGGCGAAGGCGAGAAGGGCGGCGGTGCGCATGCGGCGTTTCCCCTGAGGCGTCTCGATCGGACGGGGAACGCGGGCCAAACGCAAAGGTTGCGGCCGGCGGGATGCGCCGGCCGCGTTTCAGTTGGCTGTGGCTGAAACGCCACAGCGTCGGGTTGCTGCTCGTTTAGAACTGATCCTCGCTCAGCGCCATCACCGTGCGGTGGGCGGTCAGGATCGGCAGCAGCAGGCCCGGCCCCTGGGCCAGGATCTGCTCCGCGTAGAAGCGGGCGGTGACCAGCTTGGCCTCCAGGAAGGGGGCGTTGGCGCCGGGTTGGCGCAGCCCCTCCAGCGCCTTGGCGGCGGAGCGGGCGAGCATCCAGCCACCGGCCACCGTGCCCCACAGCTTCAGATAGTTCACGGCCCCCGCCGCGGCGGCGCGCAGGTCGCCGTCGGCCTGCGTCTTGACCACCCAGGCCACCGCCTGCTCCAGCGCGTCCAGACCGGCGGACAGGTTGGTGCGGATCGCCTCCACGTCGTCGCCGGGGATGCTCTCCAGCTCCGCCACCGTGGTCCGCATCTCCGCGATGAAGGTCCGGGCCGACTCGCCGCCGTCGCGGCCCGTCTTGCGGAAGGTCAGGTCGTTGGCGTGGATGCCGTTTGTGCCCTCGTAGATCGGGGTGATGCGGGCGTCGCGGTAATGCTGGGCCGCTCCCGTCTCCTCGATGAAGCCCATGCCGCCGTGGATCTGCACGCCGGTGGAGGCCACGTCGCAGCCGATGTCGGTGCTCCACGCCTTCACGATGGGGGTCAGGATGTCCACGCGGGCGGTGGCGGCGGCGCGGGCCGCGGCGTCCTCGTGGTGGCGGGAGATGTCGAGCTGCGTGCCAGCGTAGAGAGCCAGAGCGCGGGCGGCCTCCGTCTTGGCGCGCATGTCCAGCAGCATCCGGCGCACGTCCGGATGGCGGATGATGGCGACGCCGGAGCCCTTCGGGTCGGCCAGATCCTTGCTCTGCACGCGGGACTTGGCGTAGTCGCGGGCCTGCTGGTAGGCGCGCTCGGCGATGGCGACGCCCTGGATGCCGACGCCGAGGCGGGCGTTGTTCATCATGGTGAACATGTATTCGATGCCGCGGTTCTCCTGGCCGACCAGGAAGCCGATGGCGCCGCCGTTGTCGCCGAAGGCCATCACCGCGGTGGGGCTGGCCATGATGCCCAGCTTGTGCTCCAGGCTGGCGCAGCGCAGGTCGTTGCGCTCGCCCGGCGTCCCGTCCTCGTTCGGCAGGAACTTCGGCACGATGAACAGGCTGATGCCCTTGATCCCCGGAGGCGCGTCGGGCAGGCGGGCCAGCACCAGATGGACGATGTTGTCCGTCAGGTCATGCTCGCCGTAGGTGATGAAGATCTTCTGGCCGGTGATGCGGTAGGTCCCGTCCTCCGCCCGCACCGCGCGGGTGCGCACGGCGGCGAGGTCGGAGCCCGCCTGCGGCTCCGTCAGGTTCATGGTGCCGTTCCACTCGCCGGCGATCATCTTCGGCAGGTAGAGCGCCTTCTGCTCCGCGCTGGCGTGCTCGGTCAGCAGATCGACGGCGCCCTGAGTCAGCAGGGGGCACAGGCCGAAGGACAGGTTGGCCGCCTGCCACATCTCGTTCACCGCGAAGGCCACGGTCCAGGGAAGGCCCTGCCCGCCGTACTCCGGCTCGAAGGGCAGACTGTTCCAGCCGCTCTCGGTGAACTGGCCGTAGGCCTCCTTCCAGCCGGTCGGCGTGCGGACCACGCCGTTCTCCAGGACCGAGCCTTCCTTGTCGCCGACCCGGTTGAGCGGGGCGAGAACGCCGGAAGCGAACTTGCCGGCCTCCTCCAGCACGGCGTCCACCAGATCGGGAGCCGCCGAATCGCAGTTCGGCAGCGCGGCGATCGTTTCGAGGCCGACCACCTCGTTCAGGACAAAGCGGAGGTCATCGACCGGAGCGGTGTAGGGAATCATGGATGGAGCGGCCTCCCGTGACCCGATTGACGTGGATGCTTTATGGGCGGTTTACGTGCGCGTCACCATACCGTACCGAATGGTGCATGGCGAGCCTCACCGTCGGGCATGGATATTGGCATCTGGGTTGCGGTGCGAACAGCGCGGCTGCGACGCAGGAGAGGGGGCCGCACTTGGCATCCCGGTTGCAAGAGTGGGACAGCACCGCTCACAGGGGTTCCTCCCATGACCATCGCCACCGCCCTTGCCCGTCAGGCCGAAACCGCCGTCCAGGCCGCGAAGACCACCCGCGGGCCGGCCAATGTGGAGGCGGCGGTCCGCAACGCCAGCGCCAAGACCGGGGTCGATTTTTCCTACCTCATGGAAAAAGCTGCCGTGGAGAGCGGGTACCGGACGGACGTGAAGTCCTCCTCCTCCTCGGCGACGGGGCTCTACCAGTTCATCGACAGCACCTGGCTGGCGACGATGCGCGACCATGGCGCGGATCACGGCTATGCCAAATACGCCAACGCGATCCAGACGCGCGGCGACGGGCGCCCTTATGTCGCCGATCCGGAGCTGAAGCGCGAAATCCTGGACCTGCGCAAGGACCCCGCCGCCTCCGCCCTGATGGCCGCGGAATACACCCGCGAGAACAAGGAGTATCTGGAGGACACGGTCAAAGGGAAGATCGGCTCCACCGAACTCTATATGGCGCATTTCCTGGGGGCGGGCGGCGCGGCGAAGTTCCTGAACGCCATGCAGGACAACCCCAACCGCGCTGCCAAGGAGCTGTTCCCCGACGCCGCCGCCGCCAACAAGGCCGTGTTCTTCGACAAGGAGACGGGCAGGGGCAAATCGCTGAAGGACATCTACGACCGCTTCGCGACGAAGTTCGCGGAAACGCCCGCCGCCGATTTCGCGCCGGCCCAGACCGCCATCGACCGGGTGCGCCGGCAGGACATGCCGGACGGCTTCACCACCCAGGTGCCCAGCATGCCGCAGAAGGCACTGAACGGCACGCCGCTGTCGATCTACCACGTTCTGGCCCTGAACGCGCTGGAGACTCCGGACGAGGTGGACAGCATCACCGGCAAGCCGGCCCGTGGCCGCCGCCAGGACGGCGAGGACAAGGACAACCGCCGCATGCGCGACCAGCCGGTCCGCACGGATCAGAACGAGCATACGGGGCTCGGCCTCGGGCTTGGCCTGTCCAAGGTGGTCGGGCAGACGACGACCGGGGCGGAGACGGGCAAGGCGGCCTGATCGGCTGAACGCCGGGCTAAACGTCCTTGAGCCGTTCGCGGGCGTCCGCTGCGATGGCCGCGAACACCCGGCGGTCGCCGGGCAGCAGCGCGTCGGCGGTCAGCCGGCGGTGCGGCTCGAACCGTAGGCCCGCCTGCCGCGCCGCCGCGGCACTCCCCCAGAAGGCCGGCGGTGCGTGGCACAGGGCGGCGGCGTGGAGCGGCTCGCGCAGCCGCACCTCCCGCAGCACGTTGGTCAGGTCGAAATCGACGACGCTGCGCCGCCCGCCGGGGCCGGTCAGGCGAATCCAGGCGTGGAAGGGAAAGGCTTCGGCCTCCTGCCGAGGCTGCTTCGGATCGGGAGGGCGGACGTCGGCGGGCGCCGCCGGATAGCCGAACCAGCGCGCCCGGCTGTGGACGTCATGCTTGCGGAAAGCCACGCGACCCAGCGCGACCTCCGCCCGCCCATGGCCCAGCGCCTCCAGCAGCATCGCCCCGGCGAAGGCATAATACTGGCAGCCGCCCAGCCGATGCGTGTGGACCAGTTCGCGGTGCAGCGGGTGGGCGGTCACGGCCCCATGCACCGCCCGCCGGATGCGCTCCCGCTCCGGCGGCAGACCCTCGGATGTGGAGGTGCCGTCCACCGGCGCCGTCTCGGCCTCGCCCAGCATCAGGCGCATCCACGCCGACATCGCGAGAAGCATCGCTTGCCCCCTGTCCACGGTCGATGGACCGGCGTCGCCGGCTCCCGTGCCGATGTGAACAGCGCAGGTGGGCCAGTGGTTGCCTTGAAGGGCCGGAGAGGAGTCAGGCGGCGCGGGCTTCGCCACGAAGAGCGCGCAACGCGGCAAGCGCCTCTGCAATCACGTCGGGATGCCGGGATGCGTATTGGATGTCGTAGCCGACCGGTTCACCGTCCTCGCCAAGGTCGATCACCAGATCGCGGGCGTCGTCGATCCGGCTGTCCACCCCTGGGCCGGGGCGGACCTTGACATACATGCTGTCCGTGTCCGGGTCGTAAAGAACGGGGCTGTGGGGGTCGGTCATGGTTCGAAATCCCGATCCGGAAAGGCGTTGTGGACGGTCTCGCCATCCTCCAGCGTCACGACTCTAACATAAGACCGCAGGTGTGCGACCCAACCCCAGTATCGCACGCGGCCACCCGGCTCCCGTTGCCGTTTCACCGGATTGGACAGCACGGCGAGCACATCCAGCGGATCGATGCCGCGCCGTTCCGGCTTCGCCATGACCACCAAGGCGAAATAGCGGGTCCGCCAGAAGGGCGGCGGCGGAAGACGGGACGGTTCCTCCGCCATCGCGGCGCCCCTTACGGCAGCATCTTGCCGGGGTTCAGCAGGCCCTTGGGGTCGAGCGCCGCCTTCATCGCGCGCAGCAGGTCGAACTCGACCGGGCTCTTGATGACCGGCATCTCGTCCTTCTTGAAGCGGCCCACGCCGTGCTCGGCGGAGATGGAGCCGTCCAGGTCGAAGATGACCTCGTTCACCACATGGCAGATCTCGTCCCAGCGGGCGAGATAGGCGGCGGTGTCCGCACCCTCCGGCTGGCTGAGGTTGAAGTGGATGTTGCCGTCTCCGACATGGCCGAAGGGGGTGGGGCGGATGCCGGGGCAGGCCGCGGCCACGGCGGCCTCCGCGCGCTCGATGAACTCGGCGACGCGCGACACCGGGACCGACACGTCGTTCTTGATCGAGCCGCCCTCGAACTTCTGCGCCTCCACGATGGCCTCGCGGATGAACCAGAGCTGGTTGGCCTGGGTCTCCGACTGGGCGATGGTGGCGTCGGTGGCAAGCTCCGCCTCGAAGGCCTCTCCCAGCGCCGCCTCGACATTCTCGCGGAAGGCGTCGGACTGGGTGCCGGCGGTCAGCTCGGTCAGCACGTACCAGGGCGACGGCTCCGACAGCGGGTCGATGGTGCCGGCGACGTGCTTGAGCGCGAACTCCAGGCAGCGGCGCGACATCAGCTCGAAGGCGGCCACGGCGTCGCCCGACGCCGCGCGCAGGCGGGCCAACAGCTCGATGGCGGCGGCGGGGCTGGGCACGGCGATGAAGGCCGTCTCCGACTGGCGCGGGCGCGGGTAGAGCTTCAGCACCGCGGCGGTCACGATGCCCAGCGTGCCTTCCGCTCCGATGAACAGGTGCTTCAGGTCGTAGCCGGTGTTGTTCTTGCGCAAGGAGCGCAGGCCGTTCCAGACGCGCCCGTCGGCCAGCACCACCTCCAGCCCCAGCACGAGGTCGCGCATGTTGCCGTAGCGCAGCACGTTGATGCCGCCCGCGTTGGTGGAGATCAGCCCGCCGATCTGGCAGGTGCCCTCCGCCCCCAGGCTCATCGGCAGCAGGCGGTCCTTGTCCTTGGCGGCCTCCTGCGCGGTCTTGAGCACGACGCCGGCCTCCGCCGTCATGGTGTAGTTCAGCGTGTCGATGCCGCGAATCCGGTTCATCCGCGACAGGCTGAGGACGATCTCGCGCCCTTCCTCATAGGGGATGGAGCCGCCGACGAGGCTGGTGTTGCCGCCCTGCGGGACGACCGGGATGCCGGCCTCCGCGCAGATCGTCACGACCGCCGCGACCTCCTCGGTGCTGGCCGGGCGGACCACCGCCGGACTGTTGCCCTTGAAGCGCCCGCGCCATTCCGACAGGTAGGGGGCCATGTCCTCCGGCGCGGTGAGAAGGCCGTTCAGGCCGACGATAGTGCGAATCCGGTCAAGGGCGGCGATGGAGGCAGCAACGGTCATGGAGCGTAGCTTCCGGGCTGGTGGGCAACAATGCTGCGAACTGATAACGCCGAACGCAACGGTTTTCCAGCCGGACGACGGCACAAACTTCGCGCGCCGACATAACCATATGGCTTTCCAGTTTGAGTAAATTTTTGAAAAGGACGCGCGAAACTGCCCAACCTTTAGTCTACTTACGGATGCAAATCCATTAGCGTTGTCTCTTAAAGTTAGTTATAGTTGGCTCCGTTATCCGAAGGAGGCATTTATGGATGATCGCATACACGAGAACGACGTAGTCCTTCCCGCGCTCAGGGCTCTTGCGGTCGCGCCTAACGGACAGCTATCGACCACCGCATTGAAGAAAAAATTGATCGCCTATTTTCAGCCAGATGGAGAGGATGCGGAGCCGTTGCGAAACCGAAACGATGTGAAGTTTACTCAAATTGTCCGTAACCTTAAATCGCACAAAAAACTTGAGAGGAACGGTTGGGCAATTGAGGTTCCTGGCGGATTTCAGATTACGGAGGCTGGAAGGGCATATGTCGCCTTAAATTCTTAGAGTGCAGATCAAAACCTCTGATGGACCGAGCAAAATCAATGTCTCTAGCCTATGGAGATGGGGTTTTGATCCGCGCTCTTAAAACTCGTCAGAATTCACTCAGAAGTGGACTAAGTTGAAGTCTTTGCAGGCAGGTACTTTAACTGAATTCTCAGGACTGGTTTTTGTGTCCAGGGCTAATCCAGCCGATGCGGCTTTCGCCGGTGCACTCCTTATCCCAAACAAGCCAAGCGTAGGCCGTCGTTCCTGAACCCTTCCGTTCGGCGTTCTTAGGGTAAAAGGTAATGCGCTCGCTAAATACCCATACTCTGGATGGAGGGGTAGGGTCAAAAATTCGGCGGAATCGTTCGTTACCTTCTAGAAATGCTAGCCGTAAGAGTAGGGCAAGTTTATAACGGCACTTGCGCAATCCGTGAAGTACAAATTCCCCAGCAAGATTGTACGGAGGGTTGGTTATTATATTATCAGAAACGCGGTTTTCTGTCAGAAAGTCAATTCCTGGGGTGCCAAACCCTCGGTCAAATTTATCAGAGCTGAATACGTTGTGTCCGTGCTGTTCAAGGGCTTGAGACATGGCTCCATCGCCACAAGCGCATTCCCAAATTTCCCCCGTAAACTTCTCGTAATCTAAAAGCGCTAACGTAGCCCAAGGTGGAGTTGGGTAGAATTCCTCAGAGTGCCCATCTATGACGCGCTTCGTAACAGGCTGAGTAGTTGATTTCAGGCTGTAATTTCGCGATGAGAATTCTATGTCAGAAGGTGTCCAGATAAGTGTTTTATCTTGCTTCTTCATATGAGCGGCCTTATAGAATTTGGTATATCCAAATATTGATTGAATTCACCGAAAATGTCAATGGAAGTCTTGAGTTTGTGCGTTTAAGATGCCATTGTAAATAGCTAGGTATAGTGGGGTTTGATTGAGCGCTGATTTACGGGGCAGTGCAAACCCATGCTCTAACCGATTGAAACTGGGCTGAGTCTTGCGATCCTTCAGCCCAGCGATTACGCGTTGTCTGGGACGCGCCATCACCCCCGCGGCGCCGCCGCCCGCCGCAGGCGGTCGTTGATGGCGACACCCAGCCCCTCGTCCGGGATCGGCATCACGGCGATGGCGCGCGCACCCTCCTGATCGAGCGCGCGGAGATGGGCGAACAGGTTCGCCGCCGCCTCGTTCAGGTCACCCTGAAGGCTCAGGTTCAGCCGGGCCTTGCCGCCGCGGATGAAGCGGTCGGGGCCGAAGGTGAGGAACGCCTCGTCATCCCCGGCGCTCGTGGCGTTCAGCCGCACGGGCGCGTCGGGGGCGTAGTGGCTTTCCAACTGGCCGGGGGACTTCGGGGCGTCGGGGTTGCCGGCGGACAGCAGGACGGGGCCGATCAGCCGCTCGATCTCCTCGCGCAGCACCGCGCCGGGGCGCAGCAGCACCGGGGTCTCGCCGGTCAGGTCGAGCACGGTGGACTCCACCCCGACCTGGCACTTTCCGCCGGCCACCACCATGCTCACCCGGTCGCCCAGGCTTTCGATGACGTGGTGCGGGGCGGTCGGGCTGACCGCGCCGGAACGGTTGGCGCTGGGTGCGGCGATCGGCTTCCCGGCGGCCTTCAGCAGGGCCTGCGCCACCGGATGGCCGGGCACCCGCACCGCCACGCTGTCCAGCCCGGCGGACACCAGAAGCGACAATCCGGACTCGGCCCGGCGGGGCAGCACCAGGGTCAGCGGGCCGGGCCAGAACTGGTGGGCCAGTTCCACCGCGCGCTCGTCGAGCACGGCGATGGCCTCGGCGGACTCCAGGTCCGGCACATGGGCGATCAGCGGGTTGAACTGCGGGCGGCCCTTGGCGGCGAAGATCGCGGCCACGGCCCGGTCGTCGGTGGCGTCCCCGCCGAGCCCGTAGACGGTCTCGGTCGGGAAGGCGACCAGTTCGCCGTTGCGCAGCGCCTCGCCGGCGCGGGCGAGGCCGGCGGGCGTGGCGGGGATGATGTCGGGATGCTTTTCGGTCACGGGGCGTTTTGTAAAGCGTCGGGGGATGAAGTCAATTCGCGCGGTTGCGCCGGCTCTGTCCAAGCCTTATGACGGGTACGCGCGATAAACAACCAAATGATGGGTGTGGGCATGGCGGGCAAGGTCTTCACCGTGGCGCAACAGAAGGGCGGGGCCGGCAAGACCACGCTGGTGGCTCATCTCGCCATCGCCTGGATGCAGCTCGGCCGGTCGGTCGCCACGGTCGACATCGACCCGCAGGGCAGCCTGACCCGCTGGCACGAGGTGCGGGCGGAGGCCACGGGCGGAGAGCCCGGCTTCACCCATGTCCAGATCACCGGCTGGCGCACCCAGACCGAGGTGGAGAAGCTGGCCCGCGGCCACGACATCGTGCTGATCGACAGCCCCCCCCACGCCCAGACGGAGGCGCGGATCGCCGTGCGCGCCGCCAGCCTCGTCATCGCCCCGGTGCAGCCCAGCCCGATGGACCTGTGGGCGGTGCAGCCGACGCTGGACCTCGCCGCGCAGGAGAAGCGCCGCCTGCTGCTGGTGCTGAACCGCGTGCCGCCGCGCGCCCGCATCGCGGACGAACTCATCGCGCGGGTCCGCGAACTCGTGAATCCGCCCGCCGTCGACATCGCGGAGGCGCAGATCGGCAACCGCACGGCCTATGCCGGCACCCTGCTGACCGGCCTGTCGGTAACGGAGGCCGCGCGCCGGACCCAGGCCGCGGCGGAGATGCAGGCGCTGGCCGAGGAGATCCTGCGCCGGGCGGCGTGAGGCGGGCTCTTCCCTACTTCTCGAACGTCCCCGGCGACGGCGCTTCCTTCCCGTCGCCCCCGTTGCCCAGGAAGAACAGGTTGCGCAGGAAACCCGGCGCCAGCATGGCGAGCGGGTTCACCGTCACGTCCGGGTCGGCCAGCGGGCCGCGGACGTGCCAGGTGGCGCTGAAGATGCCTTGCCCTTCGCCGCCGCTCAGCGCGTCGCCCAGCAGCGGGATTTGGCCGATCAGGCGGTTCAGCCCATAGACAGGCACGATGGTGCCGCGCAGGTTGGCGGTGTCCGTCTCGATGTCCACCTCCCCCGACAGGGTCAGGCCGAGCGCGGAGCCGGAGGTGCGCAGATCCTTCACGGTCAGCAGGCGCCCCTCCTTGCGGTAGTCGCTGACCGCCCGCCCGAACCGGATGCCCTTGCCGCCGCCCATCAGTTCCGCGAAGCCGGAGGGGGAGATGGCGTTCAGGATGCGGGCCAGGACCGGCGGATCGACCAGCGCGTAGTCCTTCAGCTCCATCCGCCCCTCGATGGCGGCGTCGGCCCGCGGCTCCACCGTGCGTCCGGTGATGGTGAGAGCGCCGCCCTGCACCCGGTCGTTGATGTCGAGCGCGCGGAAGGTCTCGCCCGCGTCGCTGGCCGTGATGGCCACGTCGTGGAAGCCCTGGGCGCCCGGCAGGTAGCGCAGCGACACCGCCCCCTCGCGGCCCGCCCGCGCCGTCACGTTCAGGTTCGTCCAGGACAGGCTGTCCCGTTTGATCCGCCCGGCCACGTCGGACAGGTGCCGGCCATCCCCGAAGACGACGCGGTTCAGCCGCAGGTCGAAATCGAGGGGCAGCGGTTTCTCGTCGTCCGGACCCGGCTTCTTTCCGCCGGGCGGGTCGGCCTTGCCGGCCAGCACGCGGGCGTCCAGGCTCTGGCCCGTGATGGTCCCGGAATAGCCGGCCTTGCCGCCATCATGGACCGTCACGTCGGCCTTCAGGTCGGTCTGGCCCACCGACAACTGGCTGACCGCCACCTTGGTGACCGCCATGGTCTGGGGGGCCAGATCGACCACCGCCTGGGCGCGCAGGCCCCCGGCATCGACGGACAGGCCGGTGACGCGGGTCACCCGGTCCTTCTGGAACTCCAGCGCAAGCTTGCCCGTGCCGGGGACGCCGGGCCTCTTCTCCCAGCCCAGCTCGTCGATGCGCAGATGGGTCTTTTCCAGGTTCAGCCCGGCGGTCAGCCCGAAGCGGCGGCGCTGGTCCACGGTGAACAGCACGTCCGCCCCCATCGGCCCCGCGACATGCTCGCCGAGGTCGATGCCGTGGCTGCGCAGATCCTTCGCGTCCACGTCGCCTTTCACGGCGATGCGGGTGCGCGGCCCCTTGGCGGTGGAGGTGAACTGCTCCTTCCAGTCGATGCTGACGGGGATGCCGTCCAGTTTGGTGTTGCCCTTCACCGTCATGGCGTTCATGTCGAGCGCCAGGGTCAGGTCGCCCTCCGTCGCGGTCAGCCCGGCGGCGACCTTCTCCACCCCCACGCCGCGCAGCTTCGCCGCGACGTTCAGGTCCAACTGCTCCACCTTCAGATCGACCAGCAGCGGGAACTGGAAATGGAGCTGCGCGTCGGCCTGCCCCTGCGTCCGCTTCGGATCGAGGTCGAGGCGGCTGGGATAGCCCAGCGGCGGGCTGTCCAGAACCGTCAGGATGGTGCGCACCGGCCCGCGGACCGGGACGCGGATGTCCATGGTCTCCTGCCCGGTGTCCAGCCCGCCGATGACGACCGTGCCCTCGCCGAGCTGGACGTCGTCGATCCGCCCACCCTTGGTCTGGATGGTGAAGGTCTTGCCGTCGGTGGACACCTCCGCCGACAGGCCGGTCACCTTGGGCAGGGGATGGAAGTAATCCACCGTCATGCCCTCGGCCTGGATGCCGGCGTGGAAATGCGTCAGGTCGATCGCCGCGAGGTCGGCCAGCGGACTGGCGGCGCTGACCGTGGCCCTCGCCTCCGGCACGATGCCGTGCGACAGGTTGGTGGTCACCCATTCCCGCGCGTTCTTCCCCAGCCCCAGCGGCCACAGCCGGGGCAGGTCGTCCGCCGGCACCTGCCGCGCCGTCACGGCGGCCTCGACGGACAGCCGGGCGCCGGGCGTGTCGGTGGGCGTGTTGGCGGGCGTGTCGGGCTGCGCGATGGTGGCGCGCGCCGTCCCCTCCACGGTCGGCCCGCCGAGGTCGAGCGCCAGCCGCTCCACCTCCAGCCGGCCCGAGGCGCGGTCCCCGGCCATCGTCAGCGCCGCGGAGGCGACGGGCAACGGTTCCGGGAACAGCTCCGGATGGACGACGAGGCCCTCGCCGGCCTTCAGATCGGCCCGCCCGCTGCGCGGCTGCCAGCCGGCGTCCAGCTCCACGCTCGCGGCCCCGGACAGGGGAAGCCGTGCTGCGGCCAGCGGAGCCAGCGCCGGGGCGAGCCCGGCCAGTTCGGCGGGAACCAGCCCGTCCAGCCGCGCCGCGACCGACGTGCCCTTGCCCGGAACCTGCGTGCCGTCCAGGCCGAGGGAGGCCCGATTGCTCCCCACCGTCAGGCCCAGGTGCAGGCTGCCGTCGCGCCGGTCGCCGCGTTCCCGCAACTCGGCGCGCCCGGTCAGTTCCAGCCCCTCCAGCGCGAGGTCCAGCCGGTCCAGCTCCGCCCGCCGGCCCGGCACGTCGAGGCTTCCACGCAGCCGCATGCGCTCAACGCGGTAGGGATCGGGGCGCAGGGCGGGCAGGCTCACCGCTCCGGCGCCGCCATGCAGGTCGAAGCCGAAGCGCACCGGGTCGAGCCGCGAATCCAGCGTGGCGTCGATCCGCCCGCCGAGGGGCACCGTCACCGCGGACAGCGGCGCCAGCATCGGGCCGATCTTCGCCAGCGCCGCGGGCTGCAAGCCTTCGAAGCGGGCGGCCAGCGCGGTCACCGAATCGGTCATGCGGTGGCTGCCCGACGCCTCCACCGCCGCCGTCCGCCCGTCGAGGTCGAGCAGCAGTTGCGCCCCGCCGACGATCTCCGTCGCGTCGCGGCTCAGCACGATGTCGGCGCGGCTGGCGTGCCAGGACAGGCCCAGCATGCGGTTCGTCACCGTCAGGTCGGCGCCCATGACGGTCAGCCGCCGCAGAAGCCCCAGCGGACGGCCGATGTCCGGCGGCTGCAACAAGGTGGAAACGATCTCCCCCGCGAAGTCGGGGCCGCCCGCCGGCTCCTCCTTCTCCGGCTGGCCGGGGGCCGGGAGCGAGCGCACGTCGAAGTCCAGGCTGCCGTCGGCCCGGCGCACCACCTGGAGGCGCGGGCGCACGAGATCGAGCCGCGTCGGCGACAGCTTGCCCTGGAACAGCGCCCGCACGGAGAAGCCGACGCCCAGCTCCGGCACCGCCGCCAGCTCGTTTCCATCGGCGTTGACCGCGTGCACGTCAATGGCGCGCAGGTCCAGCCGGGTCAGCCCGTCGCTCTCCTCCTCGTCCACCCAGGACAGGACGAGCTGGCCGACATCGACGCGGTAGCGGCCCTGCGGGTCGCTCAGCGCGCGCTCCACGTAAGGGGTCAGCGGATCGAGCGCGATCGGCCCCTGGGCCAGCCGCCACGCGAACAGCCCGCCCGCGGCGCCGACGACGGCCACCGTGCCCGCGGTGGTCCAGGCCAGGATCTTGGCGGTGCGCCGGATCACGGACGCTGTTCCGGCGCAGAGCCCGGCCCAGACCCCGGCGCACACGGTGCCGACGATTTGTCACGGTTGACCGCAACGGCCGGACCGCGCACCTTCCTGCTCAGTTCTTGTGCAGGGATAGCCGCGATCATGCCCACCACCACGCTGCCGAAACCCTTCGATCCCGCCCTCGCCGAACGCGGCCTGGAGCGCTGGCGCCAGGAGGCGGCAAACGCCGACGACGAGTCCGGCCATGAGTCCTTGCGCGCCTGGGCGGAAGCGTACGCCGATTCGGCGGAGGGCCGGGCGCTGATCGACGCGGTGTGCGGCAACAGCCCGTATCTGGGCCAGATCCTGACGCGCGAGCTTCCCTTCGTCCGGGAGTTGGTGACGCAGGGGTACGGCGATGCCTTCGCCGCGCTGCTGCGGCGGCTGGAGGCCGATTGCGCGGAGGAGCGCAACATCGACCGGCTGATGACGGCCCTGCGCGTCGCCAAGCGGCGGGCCGCGCTGCTGATCGCCATGGCCGACATCACCGGCGCGTGGGAGCTTGAGGCCGTCACCGGCGCCCTGTCCGACATCGCCGAGACGTCGGTGCGGATGGCCGCAAACCACCTGCTGCGCCGCGCCGCGGAGGCGGGCACGCTGACGCTGCCGGAACCGCAGCGGCCATGGGTCGGGTCGGGCCTGATCGTGCTTGGCATGGGCAAACTTGGTGCGCGCGAACTCAACTATTCCAGCGATATCGACCTGATCGTCCTGTACGACGACGCCGTCGTGCAAACGCCCCAGCCGGACAACCTCGCCCGCACGTTCATTCGTATCGCGCGCGATCTTGTCCGCATTATGGATGAACGGACCAAGGACGGCTACGTCTTCCGTACAGATCTGCGGCTGCGCCCCGATCCGGGAGCCACGCCGCTGGCGGTTTCCGTCTCGGCGGCCGAAATTTATTACGGCAGCGTCGGGCAGAACTGGGAACGCGCGGCCATGATCAAGGCCCGCCCCATCGCCGGGGACCCGGAGGCGGGGGCGCATTTCCTGCGCTTCCTCGAACCGTTCGTGTGGCGGCGCCATCTCGACTTCGCGGCCATCCAGGACATCCATTCCATCAAGCGTCAGATCAACGCCCACAAGGGCCACCGTGAAGTGACGGTGAACGGCCACGACATCAAGGTCGGCCGCGGCGGAATCCGCGAGATCGAGTTCTTCGCCCAGACCCAGCAACTCATCTTCGGCGGACGCGACATCCGCGTGCGCATCGCCCCCACGCTGCTGGCGAACAAGGCGCTGTGCGAGATCGGGCGCGTGCCGGAGGCGGCGGTGGAGGAGTTGGAGGAGGCCTACCGCTTCCTGCGCCGGGTCGAGCACCGCATCCAGATGACCGACGACCGCCAGACCCACCAGATCCCGGCGGACGACGAGGGGGTGGCGCATCTGGCGACCTTCCTCGGCTACGCGGCGGTCGAGGACTTCCGCGCCGAGCTGCTGGCCCAGCTTGGCCGGGTCGAGGACCGCTACGCCGAGCTGTTCGAGGAGGCGCCGTCGCTGTCCGGTCCCGGCAACCTCGTCTTCACCGGCACCGACGACGACCCCGGCACGGTGAAGACGCTGGCCGGCATGGGCTACCGCGACCCCAGCCGGGTCATCGCCGTGGTGTCCACCTGGCACCGCGGGCGCTACCGCTCCACCCGCTCGGGCCGCGCGCGGGAGCTGCTGACCGAGCTGGTGCCGGCCATGCTGAACGAGCTGGCGAAGACGCCCGCCCCGGACGACGCGCTGGTGAAGTTCGACAGCTTCCTGGAGCGGCTGCCGGCGGGCGTCGGGCTGTTCTCGCTGTTCATCGCCAACCCCTGGCTGCTGGCCCTGGTGGCGGAGATCCTGGGCACGGCCCCTCAACTGGCCGAGACGCTGTCGCGCAACCCGTCGCTTCTCGACGCCGTGCTGTCGCCCGACTTCTTCGACCCGCTGCCCGACGCGGAGGGGCTGACGCCGGAGTACAAGCGCTTCATCGCCGGGGCGCACAACTTCGAGGATGTGCTGACCCTGTCGCGGCGCTGGACCAACGACCAGCGCTTCCGCGCCGGGGCGCACATCCTGCGCGGCATCACCGACGGCGACCGCTGCGGTCCCTTCCTCGCCGATCTGGCCGACGTGGTGGTGCCGGAACTGGCCGCCCGCGTGGAGGAGGAGTTCGCCGCCCGCCATGGCCGCATCCCCGGCGGCGCCTGGGTGGTGGTGGCGATGGGCAAGCTGGGCAGCCGGCAGCTCACCATCACCTCCGACATCGACCTGATCGTGGTCTACGAGGTGCCGCCCGGCACGCGCCAGTCGGACGGCGTCAAGCCGCTGGCCCCCAACGAGTATTACATCAAGCTGACGCAGCGCCTGACCAACGCCATCACCGCCCCGATGGCGGACGGGCGGCTGTACGAGGTGGACATGCGGCTGCGCCCGTCGGGCAACGCCGGGCCGCTCGCCACCGCGTTGGACGCCTTCACCGCCTACCAGACCAAGGACGCCTGGACGTGGGAGCACATGGCGCTGACCCGCGCCCGCGTCATCGGCGGCAATCTCGGCGGCGACCCGGCGCTGGCCCGCAAGGTCGAGTCGGCCATCCGCGGCGTGCTGACCGGCCCGCGCGATCCGGCGAAAGTGCTGTGGGACGTGGCCGACATGCGCCGCCGCATCGACAAGGAGTTCGGCACCGCCAACCCGTGGAACGTCAAATACGCCCGCGGCGGCCTGATCGACATCGAGTTCACGGCCCAGTACCTCCAGCTTCGCCACGGGCACGACCACCCGGAGATCCTGTCCATCGCCACCAGCCGCGCGCTGCTCAACGCCGCAGGCGCCGGGCTTCTGGCGCCGGAGGTGGCGGAGGAGCTGGTGGCGACGCTGAAGCTGTGGCGGCGGGTGCAGGGCTTCCTGCGGCTGACCACGGACGGCGTGCTCGATCCCCGGCAGGTGTCGCCCACGCTGCGGGAGGGGCTGTCCCGCGCCGCCTTCCCGGACGAGGAGCCGGCGGTTGACTTCGCGGCGCTCGACAGCAGAATCCGGGACATCGCCGCCCGCGCCCACCGCCATTTCGTGGCGCTGGTCGAGGAACCGGCGTCAAGGCTGCCTCCCCCAGAGACCAAAGAAGAAGCCAAACTCCCATGAGCGAAGCCCAGAACGCCGCCATCGAGGCCGGCACCCCCGCCCCGGATTTCACCATGCCGACCGACGGCGGCGGCAGCGTCACGCTGTCCGCCCTGAAGGGCAAGCCGGTGGTGCTGTATTTCTACCCGAAGGACGACACGTCCGGCTGCACGTCGGAGGCCTGCGGCTTCCGCGACCAGTTCCCGGACTTCAGCGGGCTGGACGCCGTGGTGATCGGCGTGTCCAAGGACAGCGTGGCCAGCCACGACAAGTTCAAGGCGAAGTACGAGCTGCCCTTCACGCTCGCCTCCGACAAGGAGACGGGTGTCGCCGAAGCCTACGGCGTCTGGGTCGAGAAGAGCATGTACGGCCGCAAGTACATGGGGCTGGAGCGCGCGACCTTCCTGATCGACAAGGACGGCGTCGTCCGCAACGTCTGGCGCAAGGTGAAGGTCACCGGCCATGTGGCGGCGGTGCTGAAGGCGTTGCAGGCGCTGTGACCGCACGGGTTTCCCCTCTTCCCGGTGGGAGAGGGGAAACCGGTGGAGTCGCTGAAGGTCAGACCGCCTTGACCAGCGCGTGGCGCTTCTTGCCGGCGCTCAGCTTGATGACGCCGTCGGCGTTCAGGTCGGCGGTCGTGGCCTTGGCGGACTCGTCGGCGATGGCCGCGTCGTTCATCTTCGCGCCCGCGCCCTTGATGAGGCGGCGCGCCTCGCCCTTCGAGGCGGCCAGACCGGCGGACACCAGCAGGTCCACCACCGCGACGCCGGCCTCAAGCTCCGCGCGGGGCAGGTCGATGCTCGGCAGGCCCTCGGCGGCGGCGCCCTGCTCGAAGGTGCGGCGGGCGGTCTCGGCGGCCTCCAGGGCAGCCTCCTCGCCGTGGGCGAGCTTGGTCACCTCGTGGGCCAGGATCTTCTTGGCCTCGTTGATGTCGGCGCCCTGGAGCGCCTCCAGCCGCGCCACCTCGTCCAGCGGCAGCTCGGTGTAGAGGCGCAGGAAGCGGCCCACGTCCGCGTCCTCGGTGTTGCGCCAGTACTGCCAGAAATCATAGGCGCTGAGCTTGTCGGCGGTCAGCCAGATGGCCCCCGCGGCGGTCTTGCCCATCTTGGCGCCCGAGGAGGTGGTCAGCAGCGGCGTGGTCAGGCCGAACAGCTCCGCCCCATCGGTGCGGCGGCCCAGCTCCACGCCGTTGATGATGTTGCCCCACTGGTCCGACCCGCCCATCTGGAGCACGCATTTCTCGCGCCGGAACAGCTCCACGAAATCGTAGGCCTGGAGAATCATGTAATTGAATTCCAGGAAGGTCAGCGGCTGTTCGCGGTCCAGCCGCAGCTTCACCGACTCGAAGGTCATCATGCGGTTGATCGTGAAATGCCGCCCGATGTCGCGCAGCAGCGGGATGTATTTCAGCTCGTCCAGCCAATCGGCGTTGTTGACCATCACCGCGTCGGTCGGCCCGTCCCCAAAGGACAGGTAGCGCCCGAAGATGCGCTTGATGCCCGCCATGTTGGCGTTGATGAGTTCGTCGGTCAGGAGCTGGCGCGCCTCGTCCTTGCCGGAGGGGTCGCCGATCTTGGTCGTCCCGCCGCCCATCAGAACGATCGGCTTGTGGCCGGTCTTCTGCAGCCAGCGCAGCATCATGATCGGCAGCAGGCTGCCCACATGCAGGCTGTCCGCCGTGCAGTCGAAGCCGATGTAGGCGATGATCGGCCCCTTCGCCGCGCGCTCGTCGAGCCCGGCGAGGTCTGTGCACTGGTGGATGAAGCCGCGTTCCTGCAGCGTGCGGAGGAAATCCGATGTCAGCGTCGTCATGGCCGCGATCCGGCTGTCGTGGTAGGGTCCAGGGTCGCGTCTGTTAGCATGGAACGCGCGGCCCCACAATTCTCGGGGCCGGATTCGGCAAAGGAACGGGGCCCAAGGGAGCGAGGCAGGGGAATGCAGACGGTCGTCGGGCTGATGAGCGGCACCTCCATGGACGGGATCGACGCGGCGCTGGTCCGCACCGATGGCGAATGCCGGGTGGAGCCTCTGGCCTTCGTCACCATCCCCTATGAGGACGGCTTCCGCGCCGCGCTGCGCTCCTGCCTGGGCGGCAAGGGGCCGGTGGAGGCGGTGGAACGGGCGCTGACCGACGCCCACGCCGACGCGGTGCGCCGCCTGCTGGCCGAGGCCGGGGCGGAGGCCGCCGCGGTGGACCTGATCGGCTTCCACGGCCAGACGATCTTCCACGACCCGGCGCGGCGCCGCACCTGGCAGATCGGCGACGGCGCGCGGCTGGCGCGGGCGACCGGCATCGCCGTGGTCAACGATTTCCGCACGGCGGACGTGGCGGCGGGCGGGCAGGGCGCCCCGCTGGTGCCGCTGTTCCACCGCGCGCTGGCCGACGCCCTGCCGCGGCCTCTGGCCGTGCTGAACATCGGCGGGGTCGCCAACGTCACCTGGATCGGGGAAGGCGTGGACGACGTGATCGCCTGCGACACCGGGCCGGGCAACGCGCTGGTGGACGATTGGGTGCTGTCCGGCCAGGGAGCGCGCTACGATTCCGGCGGTTCGCTGGCGGGGCGGGGCGCGGTGGACGAGGATGTCTTGGCGTCGCTGCTCGCCCATCCCTACTTCGACCTTCCGGCGCCGAAGTCGCTGGACCGCGACGCCTTCGACCCGGCGCCCGTCCGCGGGCTGTCGGTGGAGGACGGGGCGGCGACCCTGACCGCCTTCACCGCCGCGTCGGTCGCCCGCATCGTCCCGCATCTGCCGCAAGCGCCGCTGCGCTGGCTCGTCTGCGGCGGCGGGCGGCACAACGCGACGCTGATGGTGATGCTGGCCGACCGGCTGGGCGTTCCCGTCGATCCGGTGGAGGCGGTGGGCTGGAACGGCGACGCGCTGGAGGCCGAGGCCTTCGCCTATCTGGCGGTGCGCAGCCGCAAGGGCCTGCCGCTCAGCCTTCCGGCCACCACCGGCGTGCCCCAGCCGATGACCGGCGGGCGCTTCCACCCGGTGGGGTGAAACAGGGCGCCTACGGGCGCGTGCGGGTGTTGTCGGTGCAGTTGTCGGCGTGCCGGCACCAGTTCCCCAGGCCGCTGGCGATCTGTGCGTTGGTGCAACCGGACAGCAGAGCCGCTACGACACCGGCGACGGCGGCGAGGCGGAGGATCGTCACGCTGTTCACTCCGCCACTCATTCCGCCACGGCGGCGACGGGGTTGCCCATCGCGCGGTCCAGATAGTCGTCCACCTGCACCGCCAGATCGTCGCTGCGGTTGGCGAAGAAATGGTTGGCGCCCGGCACCACGCGGTGGTCGATCCGGATGTCCTTCTGGTGCGACAGCTTGGTGACCAGCTTGTTCACCGCCGCCCCCGGAACCAGCTCGTCCTTGTCGCCGTGGATGATCAGGCCGGAGGAGGGGCAGGGCGCCAGGAAAGAGAAGTCGAACAGGTTGGCCGGCGGAGAAACCGACACGAAGGCGTCGATCTCCGGGCGGCGCATCAGAAGCTGCATGCCGATCCAGGCCCCGAAGGACACCCCGGCGACCCAGCAGACCGGGGCGTTGGGGTTGTAGGTCTGGAGCCAGTCCAGAGCCGCCGCCGCGTCGGCCAGTTCCCCCTCGCCCTTGTCGTAGGCGCCCTGGCTGCGGCCCACCCCGCGGAAGTTGAAGCGCAGGGCCGAATAGCCGCGCTTCGTGAAGGACTGGAACAGGGTGAAGACCACCTTGTTGTTCATGGTCCCGTTGTGGTGCGGGTGCGGATGCAGAAGCAGAGCCACCGGCGCGTTCGGGATGGTGCCGTGGGTGTAGCGACCTTCCAGCCGACCGGCCGGACCATTGATCATCACTTCAGGCATGGGAACGGCGATCCTGACGCGAATATAAGGTGATCCGAACCACCGGAAGGCCGGAGATCGGGCGCCATGGCAAGCGGACGTGGTTGCCCATGGACAGGCATGGATTTTTCGCACACAATTCTTGACCGTTTTGCTTGGTCATCATATATGCGTCGATGCGTCCTTCAAGGGCAACCCGCGCGACCGGCGAGGCACGGGTCGAGGTGTCTTGCGAAAGATCACCTCTTCCGGCAAGAGGGCGGACTATACCACGGCGGGTGTTCCGGTGTTCAAGCATCTTCGCGAAGAGATCGACGGTATCATGGCCCGCGACCCCGCCGCGCGGTCGCGGGCGGAGGTCGCCCTGTGCTATCCGGGCTTCCACGCCATCGTCATGCACCGCGTCGCGCATTACTGCTGGGATCGCGGCTGGCACCTCGTGGCGCGGGTCGTGTCGCAGATCGCCCGCGCGCTGACCGGCATCGAGATCCATCCGGGCGCGACCATCGGGCGCCGCTTCTTCATCGACCACGGCATGGGCGTCGTCATCGGCGAAACCGCCGAAATCGGTGACGATGTGATGCTGTATCATGGGGTTACGCTGGGCGGCACCTCGCTGAACCAGGGCAAGCGCCACCCCACGCTGGAAAGCGGCGTGATCGTCGGCGCGGGCGCCAAGGTGTTGGGCGCCATCACCATCGGGCGCGGCGCCCGCGTCGGCGCGAACGCCGTGGTGGTGGCGGACGTGGCGCCGGGAATCGCCGTGGTCGGCATCCCGGCCAAGGCCGTGGTGACGCGCGACCGCGCCGAGGCGCAAAAATTCATGCCCTACGGCACGCCCTGCGGCGACATCCCCGACCCGGTGGCGCGCGCTCTGAATGGGCTGCTCGATCAGGTGTCCACCCTGCGCCGACGGGTGGAAGAGCTGGAATCGGAACGCGGCGGCGCCCATAATTCGTCTGTATACGAAACGAACGGCGTTCCCAACGGGAGCGCCCGGCACGACAATGGAGTGCGCGAGCCGGTGTCCACCGAAGGCGGGCCGGCCGCGTCCTGTTGACCAAACACAAACACGAGGCTTGGCGCCGATCCGCTGGACGGTCGGGCCGGGGTGAAGGAAGGGTAAGGAGGGTAAAATGAGACTCAGCACCAAGGGACGCTATGCCGTCATGGCCATGGTCGATCTTGCTGCCACCAGCCAGGGGAGCCCCGTCGCCCTTGCCGACATCGCGGACCGGCAGGAGATTTCGCTCTCCTACCTGGAGCAGCTCTTCGCCAAGCTGCGCAAGGGTGGCCTCGTGAAGAGCGTGCGCGGTCCCGGCGGTGGTTATCTGCTGGCCCATCCGGCGGACGCGACCCGCGTGTCCGACATCATCCTGGCGGTGGACGAGCCGATCCGCACGACCCGCTGCGCCAACGGCACGCCGCAGGGCTGCCGCACCAACCGGTCGCGCTGCCTGACTCACGACCTGTGGGAGGAGCTGGGCAACCAGATCCACATGTATCTCAGCTCGGTCACCGTGGCCGACGTGGTGGAGCGCCGGATCATCGGCACCAGCAGCCTGACCATCCGCGGCCCGCAGCCGGCGGACGAGGGCGCGGCGGTCGCGGCGGAGTAAGGGACCCGCGCCCGACCTCGATGACCCGCGTCTACCTCGACCACAACGCTTCGGCGCCGCTGAAGCCGGCGGTGAAGGCGGCGATGATCCAGGCGATGGATCTCGCCGGCAACCCGTCGTCGGTGCACGGCTTCGGCCGCGCGGTCCGCCGCGCGGTGGAGGAGGCGCGCGCCCAGGTCGCCGCCCTGGCCGGCGCGCGGCCCGCCCAGGCCGTCTTCACCGGCAGCGGGACGGAAGCCAACAATCTGGCGCTGCGTGGCTTTCCGGGACGGCGCGTCGTCACCTCCGCCATCGAGCATGATTCGGTGCTGGAGGCGGTGCCTGGAGCAGCGCGCTGTCCTGGCCGCATCCCGGTGGACCGTAACGGCGTCGTGGACCTCGCCGCGCTCGACCGCCTGCTGGCCGACGGAGACGGCCCGGCGCTGGTCTCCCTGATGCTCGCCAACAACGAGACGGGCGTCATCCAGCCGGTCGCCGAGGCCGCCCGGATCGCGCACGCCCACGGTGCGCTGCTCCATTGCGACGCCGTGCAGGCGGCGGGACGGCTGCCCCTGAACCTGAAAGAATTGGGTGCGGATCTGCTGACCCTGTCGGCCCACAAGATCGGCGGCCCGGCGGGCGTGGGCGCCCTGATCCTGGCCGATGGGCTGGAGGTGGAGGCGCTGGTCCGTGGCGGCGGGCAGGAGAAGCGCCGCCGCGCCGGGACCGAGAACGTCGTCGGCATCGCCGGTTTCGGCGCCGCCGCCCGCCTCGCCCGCGAGGAGCTTCCCGACACCGCCCGCCTGACCGCCCTGCGCGACGAGCTGGAGGCGCTGGCGCTCGCCGCCGTTCCCGGCGCTCGGGTCATGGGGGCCGGAGCGCCGCGGGTCGGCAACACCAGCAACCTGCTGCTGCCCGGCGTGGCGGGGGAGACCCAGGTGATGGCGCTGGACCTCGCCGGGGTGGCGGTCAGCGCCGGTTCGGCCTGCTCCAGCGGCAAGGTGAAGCCGTCCCACGTCCTGGCGGCGATGGGCGAGGACCATAGCGACGCCGCCTGCGCGATCCGCGTCAGCCTGGGCTGGGACAGCGGCCGGGAGGCGGTGGAACGCTTCGCCGCCGCCTACGCCGCCATGGCCGGGCGGCTGGCGCGTGCGCCTGCGGCGTAACGGCCCTCCATGACCGCCCGCTTCGTCCGCGGACCTTGCGGGGTTGCGCGGCGCCCCGCTTCTGGGTATCACCCGGCCCATCGCACGGCGATCCGCCGGTCCCGTGGCCTTCCTGTGCAGCGCTTCAACGGACGGCAAAGATGACGACATCCGATTCCGGTCCGCCGCAATTTCCCAAAGGGGGGCCTCCCAAGGGAATCGCCGGGGCCATCGACGGCGATCTGGAGCCCTGCTGGCTGTGCGGCCGTTCGGTCGCCGCGCGTGCGATGTTCTGCCATTCCTGCGGGGCGGTGCAGGCGCCGCGCCCGCTCGACCATTTCACCCGGCTGGGCCTGGAGCGCCGCTTCGACATCGAACCGGAGGCGCTGGCCCGCCAGCACGCCGGTTTCTCCCGCGCCATGGACCCGGAGCGCTTCGCCGCCCGCGGCGCCCGCCAGCAGGCCAACGCCCGCGCCCAGGCCGATGCGCTGACCGAGGCTTATGAGACGTTGCGCGATCCGGTGCGCCGCGCCCGCTATCTGCTGGAGCTGCTGAACGCCCCCGCCGCGTCCATGTCCGCGGATGAGGACGAGGAGGTGGCGGCGCTCGCCCAGCGCCTGGATGCCGCTCCGGACGTGGCGGCGGTGGACCGGCTGGCCCACGATCTCGGTCAGCGTGTGGAAAGCTGCATCAAGTATCTTGCCATTGCCTTCCGCAACGGGCAGACCGACAACGCCGCGCGCATCCTCGCGCGGCTGGAGCGGTTGGAGGCGCTGGCGGCCGAATCCCGGACGCGGCGCGCTGGTCTCGCTCCGAAGAGTCCATGATCATAACCACGGCCACACCGACGCCTTTGTTCAGGAGAGCACCCCAATGCCCAAGATGACCTTCATCGAGCCGAACGGCACCCGCCGCGAGGTGGACGCCCCGCTCGGCCTGTCCGTGCTTGAGGTCGCGCACAAGAACGGCCTGGACCTGGAAGGCGCCTGCGAGGGCTCGCTCGCCTGCTCGACCTGCCACGTCATCGTGGAGCCGGAGTGGTTCGACGTGCTGAACGAGGCGTCGGAGGACGAGGAGGACATGCTCGACCTCGCCTTCGGCCTCACCAAGACCTCGCGCCTGGGCTGCCAGATCATCATCAGCGAGGAACTGGACGGCCTGACCGTGCGCCTGCCCGGCGGCAGCAACAACGCCATGCGCTGACCCCCGCCGCGGCGCCTCCAGGGGTGGCCGCGGCCCGCATCCACCACCGGGAGACCGGCGCGCCACCCCGCCCGCGGGGACGGCGGCCCGGTTCCCCGGTGGTGAATTTTTTTGGAACCAGCCCATATAGGGCGTCATGAATTCCCTCGGCATTTCCAAGCGTCCCCAGGACACCCGCGTGGTCGTCGCCATGTCCGGCGGCGTCGATTCCTCCGTCACCGCCGCGGTGTTGCGGGAGGAGGGCTACGACGTGGTCGGCATCACGCTCCAGCTCTACGACCACGGCATCGCCCTGCAGAAGCCGGGCGCCTGCTGCGCCGGGCAGGACATCTACGACGCCCGCCAGGTGGCCGACCGCATCGGCATCCCGCACTATGTGCTGGATTACGAGGGCAAGTTCTCCCAGGACGTGATCGACGACTTCGCCGACACCTACCTGCGCGGCGAGACTCCGATCCCCTGCGTGCGCTGCAACCAGCGGGTCAAGTTCCGCGACCTTCTGAACACCGCCCGCGACCTCGGCGCCGACGCGCTGGCGACCGGCCACTACGTGCGCCGCGTCCAGGGGGCGGGCGGGGCGGAGCTTCACCGTGCCATCGATCCGGGCCGCGACCAGAGCTATTTCCTGTTCGCCACGACGCGGGAGCAGTTGGAGTTCCTGCGCTTTCCGCTGGGCGGCCTGACGAAGCCGGAAACCCGCACGCTGGCGGAGAAGCACGGTCTGGAGGTGGCGGCCAAGCCGGACAGCCAGGACATCTGCTTCGTCCCCAACGGCTCCTACGCCGACGTGGTGGCGAAGCTGCGCCCCGGCTCCGTCGAGCCCGGCGACATCGTCCATGTGGACGGGCGCGTCCTGGGCCGCCACCGCGGCGTGGTCCACTACACGGTGGGCCAGCGCAAGGGTCTGGGAATCGGCGGCATCCGGGGCGAGGAGGAGCCGCTGTTCGTCGTCCGCCTGGAGCCCGGCCAGCGCCGCGTCGTCGTCGGCCCCCGCCGCGAGCTGGCGCGCAGCGTGGTGACGATCCGCGAGGTCAACTGGCTCGGCCCCGATCTCGCCCCCGGCGAGGGGCTGGAGGTGGAAGTGAAGCTTCGCTCCGCCCAGCCGCCGGCCCCGGCGGTGTGGCGCCCGGGTCCGGAAGGCACCGCGCAGGCCGAACTGCACGAGCCGCAATACGGCGTGGCCCCCGGCCAAGCCTGCGTCGTCTACCAGGGCGACCGGGTGCTGGGCGGCGGCTGGATCGCCGGCACGGGAGCCTGACGAAAACTTCGCAGAAAAGTGAAATTTCAGCGTTGACACCCCGATCCCGCTGGAATACATAAGCGGCCCCGGCACGAACCGCGGCGGCCAACACCGAAACGGACCGCGCCGGACCATGATGGTAAGCCACGATGGCAGCGTAGCTCAGTGGTAGAGCAGGGGAATCATAATCCCTTGGTCGGGGGTTCAAATCCCTCCGCTGCTACCATCATTGCAGTCCTCCCGACTGCACTGGAAGCCCCGCACAGGATAACCTGCGCGGGGCTTATCAGTTTTTCGATCAGCCCGAACGCCTTGACTTGGGTCTGGCCCCGCCGCTCCTCGGGATGCACATCGACGCGGGCGATCAGAGCCCGGACGGCATTCATCGCTTCCTGACGAGCGTCGTCGTTCACGAAGGCGTCCTCGCCCAGCCGGGCGATCTGCTTGTCGGGAACGGCCGTGACGATGCCTCCCGGCGGCGTTCCGGTGGTCACCAGGACGTCACCGAGGCGGAGCAGAGCCTTTTGGCCACCTTGCCGGCGTTGCTCTCGACCTCGTAGAGCCGATGGAGCCAGCCGCCACGCCGTCTTGCCGTCGATGGCGATCACCTCGGCGGGGGCGTCGGTCAGGGCGGCGACCCAGGCCACGAAGCAGCGCTGGAAGTGCTCGGCGTCCAGCGTGGCGAAGATGTCGCCCAGTTGGTCATGCGACGGAGTTCCGTGGGCAAAGGCCCGGAACCGGCGCAGAAACGCCAACTTTCTCGTCCCAAAGCGGGCGACTGTGTCGATGCCCAGGCGCCGCATCGATTCAGAACTCCGACCCGCTGTCACGCACTCCTCCACCCGATTGCCCCGTTCCCCCGGCCAACCCCCTTAGGCAGTCCCCGTTGCTTTCGCGCGGGGCATCTGTTAAGCCGCGCCGTGCCTCACGGACGCGAGAACTCATGGCCTTCCCCTTGTCACAGCGCGACTCCGCACGGGGAATTCCCGATGCGGTTCTGGCGGGTCTGGCCGGCGTGACGGCGGCGGCGCTCGGCCCGCTGGCGGCCATGGCGCCGCGCGGGCTGCCGGTTTGGGCCATTTTGATCGCTCTGATCGCGCTGGCCGGGTTGACCCGCCGCGGCGCCCTGGGACGGTTGCAACGGGCGATGCCCGGCACGGCGGTGGTCCTGGCCTTCCTGGCGCTGGCTTCCCTGTCCATCCTGTGGAGCCCGTCGCCGCGTGCCGGCCTGACGGTGGTGGAAATCGGCTACATCGGTCTCGGCGCGCTGGCGGGCGGAGCGTGGCTGTCCTCCCTGCCGGGGGTGGAGGCGCGGCGGCTGACCGGCCTGTTCCTTTTTGGGATCTTTGCGGGCGTCCTGCTGTTTGCGGTGGAAGCGGCGCTGGATTTTCCGCTGCACCGTTGGTGGAACCACGTCCCCGCGGGCGTGGAGATCGCCGAGAGCAACGTGCCGAAGCGCACCGCGGTGCTTCTCTGCCTGCTGGTCTGGCCGGCGGCCATGGCGCTCGACCGGGCCGGGCGGCGCGGGGCGGCGTTTCTGCTTCCGGCGATCTTCGCGGCGGCCTGCCTTCTGCTGACCAGCCGGTCGGCCATGCTGGGGGTGGCCGCCGGCGGCGCGGCCTTCGCGCTGGCCCTCCGGTCGCCGCGGCTGGTCCGCGGGGCCTTGGCGGCGGTCCTGACCGTCGCCTTCGTCTTCGTCCTGCCGCTGGTGCTGCTGTTCGACCGTGTGCTGAACCTGGACGGGGCCGATTGGCTGTTTCCGTCGGCCCGGCACCGGGTGGAGATTTGGGGCATGGCCGCCGACCGCGCGCTGGAAACGCCTTTTGTCGGGCAAGGCATCGACGCCTCCCGCGCGCTGGACCCGGAAAGGGCGGTGTCCCGCTTCGGTACGTTGACCGACAGTCTGCTGCCGCTGCACCCCCACAACGCCTTTCTGCAAATCTGGCTGGAACTGGGCGCCTTGGGGGCGGCGCTGGCGCTGGCGGCGGCGCTGCTGCTCCTGCTCGGCACGGGGCGGTTCGAGCGGCGGCTGCAACCCTTCGCGCTGGCGCTCTTCGCCTCCGGCCTCGCCATGGCGAGCACGGCCTACGGCATCTGGCAGGCGTGGTGGATGGGCGGGATGCTGGCCGCCGGGCTGATGCTGCGGCTGGCCGCCCGCACCCCGGCGGGTGGCGAATGACGGTGGCGAGCGGCAATGGGAGCGGCCCCGAGAGCGGCCCCGAGAGCGGCAGCAGGGCGCGCCGCCGCGTCCTGGTCATCAAGCTGGGAGCCTTCGGCGACTTCTTCCTGGCCCAGACCGCCTTCTCGGCGATCCGGCGGCACCACGGCGGCGACCATCTGGCGCTGCTGACCCTGCCGTCCCTGGCCCCGCTCGCCCGCCTCAGCGGCCTGTTCGACGAGGTTCTGGAGGACCCGCGCGAGCGGTCCATCGGCGCTTACATGCGCATCCGCCGGCTGCTGCGCGCCGGACGCTTCGACCGGGTCTACGACCTCCAGGCGCAGCGGCGCACCGACCGCTATTGGTGGCTGCTCGCTCCCGGCCCCTGGCCGGAATGGTCGGGAACGGCCTGGGGCGCCTCGCATCGCGACCATTATCCGGGCCGCCGCAAGGTGCCGGTGATCGAACGCTACACCCGGCAACTGGCCCCTTTCGGCATCGTGCCGGACGCGGTGCCGGACCTGTCCTGGCTCGACGCCGACACCAGCGGATTCGGCATCCCGGCGCCCTACGCTCTGCTCATCCCCGGTTCCTCCCCCGGACGGCCCGACAAGCGCTGGCCGTTGGAGCGCTACGGCGAGCTGGCGCGGGCGCTGGCCGCGCGCGGGATCACGCCGGTGGTGCTGGGAACGGCCATCGAGGCGGAGCTTGCGCAGGCCCTCGCCGCCGCCTGTCCGCAGGCGGTGGACCTGACCAGCCGGACCAGCGTGCCGCAGATCGCCGGGCTGGCCCGCCGGGCCTGGGCGACGGTGGGCAACGACACCGGTCCGACCCATCTGGTCGCCGCCATCGGCTGCCCGACCCTGGGGCTGTACTGTGACGCCTCCGTCCCCATCCACGCCAACGGGCCGCGCATGGTCATCCACCACCGGCCCGTTTTCGCGGACATGGATGTGGCGGGCGTGCTCGCGGCCATGGACGATCTGACCCGCCAACGCCCGAACGACTGACCCGCTCAGCCCGAGCGGGCCGGTGGGGACCGGAGCCGGGCCAACGCCCAGCCGGCGGCATCGCGCACCACCTCGCTCAGGTCGTCCAGCAGGCGTTCGGCCACCTGCTCGGCCACCGCGACGTGGCGGGCGTCGCCGCTGTTGCCCAAGGCCACCAGCACGTTGCGCACGAAGCGGTCACGCCCGATCCGCTTGATGGGGGAGCCGCTGAAGACCTGCCGGAAACCCGCGTCGTCCAACTGCGCCAGATCGGCCAGACGCGGCGCCGTCAGCTCCGCCCGCGGCAGGAAGGCCGCCTCGCGGGAGCGTTGGGCGAACTTGTTCCAGGGGCAGGCGGCCAGGCAATCGTCGCAGCCGTAGATGCGGTTGCCCATCAGCGGGCGCAGGTCTTCGGGGATCGGCCCCTTGTGCTCGATGGTCAGGTAGGAGATGCAGCGCCGCGCGTCCAACTGGTTGGGGGCCGGAAAGGCGGCGGTGGGGCAGGCGTCCAGACAGCGGCGGCACTGGCCGCAGCGGTCCACCCCCGGCGGGTCGGGCGGAAGCTCCAGCGTCGTGTAGACCTCCCCCAGGAACAGCCAGGAGCCGTGGGTGCGCGACACGAGGTTGGTGTGCTTGCCCTGCCAGCCCAGCCCGGCCTTCTCGGCCAGCGGCTTTTCCATCACCGGGGCGGTGTCCACGAAGACCTTCAGCTCCGCCTTGAAGCGGTGGGCCATCCATTGGCCCAGCGTCTTCAGCCGGCCCTTGATGAGGTCGTGGTAATCGCGGTTCCGCGCGTAGACCGACACGATTCCCCGGTCGGGATGCGCCAGCAGGGCGCGCGGGTCCTCCGCCGGGGCGTAGCTGGTGCCGAGCGCGATGACGGTGCGCGCCTCCGGCCACAGGGACTGGGGATGGACGCGGCGGTCGGCCTTGTCCTCCATCCAGCCCATGTCGCCGTGCCGCCCCTGGCGCAGGAACTCGGCCAACCGCTCCTTGGCCTCCTCGCCCAGCTCCGCCCGCGCGAAACCGACCGCGTCGAAGCCCAGCGACAGGGCGCGGTCGCGGATCGCTTCACGGATGGAGGTGTCTTGGTCGGGCATGGTGGTGTTTTGACCGTGTGGGAGGCGGAAGCGCCCCTCTCCCGTCCCGGGAGAGGGAAGGGACCCGCGCACCACGCGGGAAGGGTGAGGGTGCCTCCGGGGATCAGCGCCCCGATCCTTGCGCGACCCTCACCCGGCCGCTTCGCGGCCACCCTCTCCCGGGACGGGAGAGGGGGCAGAGTGAATGAGGATCAGCCGCGGCCACGGTAGGTCTGGACGTCCTGCGGCGGAATCCACACGCCCTTCGGCGGCTCGCCGGTGGCGTAGAACACGTCGATGGGGATGCCACCGCGCGGGTACCAATAGCCGCCGATGCGCAGCCACACCGGCTTCAGCTCCTCCACCAGACGCTTGCCGATGCCGACCGTGCAGGCCTCGTGGAAGGCGCCGTGGTTGCGGAAGCTGGTCAGGAACAGCTTGAGCGACTTCGACTCCACCAGCCAGTCGCCGGGCACATAGTCGATGACCAGATGGGCGAAATCCGGCTGGCCGGTGATCGGGCAGAGCGAGGTGAATTCCGGCGCGGTGAAGCGCACGACGTAGCTCTCACCGGGGTTCGGGTTCGGCACGCGCTCCAGCACCGCCTCTTCCGGCGTCTTCGGCTGGACCGTGGCGCCGCCGAGCTGCGTCAGGCCGGAATAGATGCTCTCAGACATCGATCGATTCCTTTTTCGCGGGCTTTGCCGGCTTGGCCGGCTTCACCTTCAGGGCGGCCAGAGGGTCCTCGGTCGCCGGGACGTCGCCTTCGTTCAGGCGGGCCTCCAGCGCGCCCGCGACCTCTTCGAAGCGGCCCTCCTCGATGGCCTGCCGAAGCTCGGCCATCAGGTCCTGGTAGTAATGCAGGTTGTGCCAGGTCAGCAGCATCGGCCCCAGCATCTCGCCCGCCTTGAACAGGTGATGCAGATAGGCGCGGCTGTGGTTCCGGCAAGCCGGGCAGCCGCATTCCTCGTCGAGCGGGCGCTCGTCGTGGGCGTGGCGGGCGTTGCGGATGTTGATGGTGCCGCGCCTCACGAAGGCCTGACCCGTGCGGCCCGAGCGGGTGGGCATCACGCAGTCGAACATGTCCACGCCGCGCCGCACCGCCCCGATCAGGTCGCTGGGACGGCCCACGCCCATCAGGTAGCGCGGGCGATCCTTGACCATCAGCGGCTCGGTGAAGTCGAGCACGGTGAACATCGTCTCCTGGCCTTCGCCGACGGCCAGCCCGCCGATGGCGTAGCCGTCGAAGCCGACGTCGGTCAGGGCCGCCACGCTCTCCGCCCGCAGGTCCGCGTAGACACCGCCCTGCACGATGCCGAACAGGCCGTAGCCGGGCCGCTCGACGAAGGCGTCCTTGCTGCGCTTCGCCCAGCGCATCGACAGGCGCATGGAACTTGCCGCCTGGGCCTCCGTCGCCGGGAAGGGGGTGCACTCGTCCAGGCACATGGTGATGTTGCTGTCCAGCAGATGCTGGATCTGGATGGAGCGTTCCGGCGTCAGGTGGTGCTTGCTGCCGTCGAGGTGGGATTTGAAGGTCACCCCCTCCTCGGTCATGGTGCGCAGGTCCGACAGGGACATGACCTGGAAGCCGCCGCTGTCCGTCAGGATCGGCTTGTCCCAGTTCATGAAGCGGTGCAGCCCGCCCAACTGGCCGACGCGCTCCGCCGTGGGGCGCAGCATCAGATGGTAGGTGTTGCCGAGCAGGATTTCCGCGCCGGTGGATTTCACCGCGTCGCTGGTCATCGCCTTGACCGTGGCGGCGGTGCCCACGGGCATGAAGGCCGGCGTGTTGATGACGCCGTGCGCGGTGGACACCCGCCCGCGCCGGGCGCGCCCGTCGGTCTTCAGAAGCTCGAACCCGATCCCGGTCATCACACCCTCCGGAGCAGCGACGCATCGCCGTAGCTGAAGAAACGGTAGCCCTGGCCGATGGCGTGCGCGTAGGCCGCCTTCATCCGGTCCATGCCCGCGAAGGCGCAGACCAGCATGAACAGGGTGGAGCGGGGCAGGTGGAAGTTGGTCACCAGAAGGTCCACGATCTTGAAGCGGTAGCCGGGGGTGATGAAGATGTCGGTGTCGCCGCTGAAGGGCCGGATCGTTCCGTCCTCCAGCCCCGCCGTCTCCAGGATGCGCAGCGCCGTGGTGCCGACCGACACGATCCGCCCGCCCGCGGCGCGGGTGGCGTTGATGGCCTCCGCCGTCTCCGCGGAGACTTCGCCCCACTCGCTGTGCATCCGGTGGTCGGCGATATCGTCCACCTTGACCGGCAGGAAGGTCCCGGCCCCGACATGAAGCGTCACCGGCACGCGGCGGATGCCGCGCGCGTCGAGCGCCGCCAGAAGCTCCGGCGTGAAGTGCAGCCCGGCGGTGGGGGCGGCCACGGCGCCCTCGCGCGCGGCGAAGACGGTCTGGTAGTCCGCCGCGTCCTGCTCGTCCGCCGCGCGCCGGATGTAGGGGGGCAGGGGCATCCGGCCATGGCGGTGCAGCGCCTCCATCAGCGCCGCCCCGCCCTTGGAGAAGCGCAGCCGCACCTCCATGCCGTCCTTGGCGACGACCTCCGCGGCGAAATCGTCCGCGATGGCGATCACGTCGCCGGGCTTCAGCCGTTTGCCGGGGCGGGCGAAGGTCGCCCATTCCCGCTCGCCCTCGCGCTTGTGGAGGGTGATCTCCACCCGCACCTCGCCGCGCCGGCCATCGAGGCGGGCGGGGATGACGCGGGTGTCGTTCACGACCATCAGGTCGCCCGGCTCCAGCAGGGCGGGCAGGTCGCGCACGATGCGGTCGTGCAGACGCTCCGCCACGTCCAGCAGACGGGCGGCGTCACGCGGCTTGGCCGGATGCTCGGCGATGCGGTCCGGCGGAAGGTCGAAGTCGAAATCGGCGGTCTTCATGGGAGCCGCTCGTATAGACCAAAGCGGTGGGACGGGGGAAGCATTACGAGTCGGCACTTATTCGGGCAGGGGGAGGCCCTGGGCGGTCAGGGAGGCGGTCTGGCGGGCGTGCAGGGCGTCCACGTCGAAGCCCTGGATCATCTCCTGGAACAGCCGGTACCAGTTCACCTCGGCCTGGAGACGCAGGAAGACGGAGCCCAGACCGATGGCCGCGCGGTCCATGAAGACGAACTCCCGCGGCACCTCCACCCCGCCGACGCGGCGCAACTCGGCATGGACCTTGGCGGCGGTCTCGCGGCCATAGTGGCCGGAGTTGGTCTCCTCGATGCGGCGGCTGCGGTCGTCCATGATCGGGGCGTAGACGAAGCGCGCCCAGATGTTCAGGACGTCCACCAGATCCTTGGACGGGTTGGCGAAGCCCCAGGTGCGGTAGGCCTCCACCGCCTTGTCCTGGTTGCCGTTCTTCAGCGCGTCGTAGAGGTCGATCACGCCCTTCACGAAGCGGGCCGGGAAGACGCGGACGCAGCCGAAATCCAGCAGGTTGATGGAGCGGTCGGGCCGCACCGTGTAGTTCCCCAGATGCGGGTCGCCGTGGATGATCCCGTAGCCGTAGAAGGGCACGTACCAGGCACGGAACATGTTCATCGCCAGCTCGTCGCGTGCGTCCGGGTGGTCCTTCACGAAGTCGAGGATCTTGCGCCCCTCCACCCATTCCAGCGTCAGCAGGCGTCGGGTGGACAGCTCCGGCACCACCGCCGGAACATGGACGCCGGAGGTGTCGGCCAGCATGGCGCGGTAGAGGCGGGCGTGCTTGGCCTCGCGCTCGTAATCCAGCTCCTCGCGCAGGCGAGCGCCGATTTCGGCCTGGATTTGTTTGGTGGAGATCGCGCTGTCGGTGCGTTCGAAGATGGCGAAGATCAGGCCCAACTGGCGCAGGTCCGCCTCCACGGCGGAGGCCATGTCCGGGTACTGGAGCTTGCAGGCGAGATCCCGCCCGTCCGGCCCCACGGCCCGGTGCACCTGCCCCAGCGAGGCGGCGGCGGCGGCGTTATGCTCGAAATGCTTGAAGCGCTTGTGCCAGTTGGGACCGAGTTCGCTGGCCATGCGGCGTTTCACGAAGGGCCAGCCCATGGACGGCGCGTCGGCCTGAAGCTGCGACAGTTCCTGCACATACTCGCGGGGCAGGGCGTCGGGGATGGTGGACAGCAGTTGCGCCACCTTCATCAACGGCCCCTTCAGCCCGCCCAGAGCGGCGCGCAATTCGGCGGCGTGGCGATCCCGCTCCAGGGGGATGCCCAGCACCCGTTCTCCGGCGAAACGGGCCGCAAGGCCCCCCACGGCGGTTCCAACCCGCGCATACCGCGCGATCCGGCCGCCAAGCCTGTTCTCATCCGTGTTCGGCATGCCGAATAGGTGGGTGCGGCGAGGCCGAAAGGCGAGTCCCACGCTGGACGGAACCGGAGCGTGCCGGCGCCGTCACCCGCCCGGTGCGATGTTCTGGTTCACGCAGAACAGGTTGCCGGGATCGTACGCCGCCTTCAGCGCCCGCAGGCGTTCGTAGTTCGGCCCATAGGCGGCCTGGACGCGCTGTTCGTCGTCGGTCACGAAGTTCACGTAGACGCCGCCCGTCGCGTAGCGGGCGGTCCGGTCGGAAACGCCGCGCGCCCATTGGATGCAGGCGCTGTCCTCCGGCGGGGTGTTCCAGCGCGCGTGGACGTTCATCACGAACACGGCGTCGCGGTGCGGGTAGGCGGTGGCGTCCGCCGGCACGCGGTTGGCCGCGGCACCGAGCAGGCCGACGAAAATCTCGCAGTGGTCGGAGGGCAGCCTCCCGGCCTCCTCGACCAGCAGGTCGATCAGCCCGTTCTCCAGCCCGGTGAAGTTCTGCGATTTCCAGTAGTTGCGCGCCCCCGGCACCAGAAGCGGGTCGAAGGCCGCCTGCCACGCCGCGTAGGGCATGAGGCCGACATGCTCCCCGACGGGCGTGCCCAGCGACAGAACGGGCTCCAGAGCCTTACGGGCCGCCGCCTCGTCGCCGCCGGCATGGAAGACCGGCATCACCACCACCGTCTTGCCGTGCACGTCCGGCGGCAGGAAGGGCAGGGGCGGGGCCTTGCGCAGGACGACCCAGGCGGTGGCCTCGTCCGGCAGGGCCGCCGTGGCGTCGCGGTAGCGGCGCATCAGGTCGCCGGCTCCCTCGAAGGGATGGACGACCAGCCCGGCAAAGACCATCGGCCCCACCGGATGAAGGCGGAAGGTGAAGGAGGTGACGATGCCGAAATTGCCGCCGCCGCCGCGGATGGCCCAGAACAGGTCGGCGTTCTCGTCGGCGCTTGCCCGCAGGAACTGGCCGTCGGCGGTGACCACGTCGGCGGACAGCAGATTGTCCACCGTCAGCCCATGCTTGCGCGTCAGCCAGCCGAAGCCGCCGCCCAGCGTCAGCCCGGCGATACCCGTGGTGGAGTTGATCCCGACCGGCACGGCCAGCCCGAAGGCTTGGGTTTCCCGGTCCAGGTCGCCCAACGTGGCGCCGGGTGCCACCCGCGCGGTGCGGCTGACCGGATCGACGTGGACGAAGCGCAGGGCGCCGAGGTCGATCAGCAGTCCGCCGTCGCACAGGGAGTTTCCCGCGATGTTGTGACCACCGCCACGCACGGAGACCAGCAACCCGCTCTCCCGCGCGAAGCGCACCGCCTGCATGACGTCGGCGGCCCCGGCGCAGCGGACGATCAGGCCGGGCCGGCGGTCGATCATGGCGTTCCAGATCGTCCGGGCCTCCTCGTAGCCCGCCGTCTGCGGGGTCAGCAGCGGGCCGCGCATCCGGGCCGCAAGATCGTCGATGGCCTGTTGGGAAAGGATCGTCTCCCGCCGGTCGGCGGTGCGGAGCGTGACGTCACCCATCGGGCACCTCCCCGTCAAAGCAGCAACTTTCGCGAATAAATTCGCTGCGAAAGGGCAACAACGATAAAGCGCTGCCCCAGCGCAGGCCATTCGGGAAAGGGCTTCCGCCGGTGTTCTTCCGGACGGGGACACTCCTCAATTCGGTGTCCGTGCGGCTTTGTCGGGGGAAAGCGGCGGGTCAGCCGCCCTGGCTGCGAATCCAGGCGGCGGTGGCGCTGTCCATGGTGTTCTTGTGGTTGATGAACCACTCCGGCACCACCTCGGTCAGATAACCGCGGACCAGCGCGAGGTTGCCAGCGGCCATGCGCTTTGCGATGCCCTCCAGCTCCAGCCGGACGCGGTTGTGCTCGTGCACATGGATGGGCGTCGGCGGGAAGCCGTACTGGTGCATCAGCTCCTCCTCGCGGGCCAGATGGTCGCGGAGGTGCTGGGCGAAGGCGTTGAAATGGGCGGGCAGGTCGGCGTCCGGCGCCTGGGCGGCTTCGGCCAGAAGCTCGATGGTTTCCTTGTGGTCGGCGTCGATGATGGCATTGCCGACTTCCAGGGACTCGTCCCAGGCGGGGATGGAGAGGGTGGGCATGGGTGGCCTCCGAAGGGATCGTTGGAGGCCACCATACCCATCCATGGCGTAAGGACTCTTGACGTCCGTCAAGAAATTCCCGTCAGCTCTGCTTTTCCAGTTCGTCGACGAAGCCGCGGATGACGTTCAGGCCCTTCTGCCAGAAGGCGGGGTCGCTGGCGTCCAGCCCGAAGGGGGCCAGAAGCTCCTGATGGCGCAGCGTGCCGCCCGCCGACAGCATCGCCAGATACTTCTCCGCGAACCCCTTCTCCGACTCCTGATAGACCGCGTAGAGCGAGTTCACGAGGCAGTCGCCGAAGGCGTAGGCGTAGACGTAGAAGGGCGAGTGGATGAAGTGCGGGATGTAGGACCAGTAGTTCCGGTAGCCCTCGTCGAAGCGCAGCGCCGGGCCGAGGCTTTCGGTCTGCACCGCCATCCAGATCTCGCCCAGCCGCTCCGCCGTCAGTTCGCCCTCGCGGCGTTCGGTGTGGACGCGGCGCTCGAAGTCGAAGAAGGCGATCTGGCGGACCACCGTGTTCAGCATGTCCTCCACCTTGGAGGCCAGCATGATCTTGCGGCGCTTCGGGTCGGTCTCGCGGTCGAGCAGGGCGCGGAAGGTCAGCATCTCGCCGAACACCGACGCGGTCTCCGCCAGCGTCAGCGGCGTGTCGGACAGCAGGTGCCCCTGACCGCCGGCCAGGATCTGGTGCACGCCGTGGCCCAGCTCATGCGCCAGCGTCATCACGTCGCGCGTCTTGCCCTGGTAGTTGACCAGCAGATAGGGGTGGACGCTGGGCACCGTCGGGTGGGCGAAGGCGCCCGGCGCCTTGCCGGGGCGCACCGGCGCGTCGATCCAGGCGTTGTCGAAGAAACGCTTGCCCAGCGCCCCCAGCTCCGGCGAGAAGCGCCCGTAGGCGCCCAGCACGAGGTCGCGCGCCTCGTCCCAGCGGATGCTGCGGTCGGCGTCGTCGGGAAGCGGCGCGTTGCGGTCCCAATAGTCCAGATGGTCCTGCCCGAACCACTTGGCCTTCATCGCGTAATAACGGTGGGACAGGGCCGGGTAGGCGTCCTTCACCGCCGCGGCCAGGGCGTCCACCACCTCGTCCTCGACGCGGTTGGACAGGTTGCGGGCCGACGTCGGCGCCTTGTAGTTGCGCCACTTGTCGTCGATCTCCTTGTCCTTGGCCAGCGTGTTGGTGACCAGTGCGAACAGGCGGATGTTGTCGCCCATGACGCGGCCGATCACCGTACCGGCCTCCTTGCGGACCGCCTGGTTGCGGTCGGACAGGCGGTTCAGCGCCTCCGCGCAGGTCAGCTCCTTCCCGCCGATGGGGAAGCGCAAGCTGGCGATGGTCTCGTCGAACAGGCGGTTCCAGGCGGCGCGCCCGACCACATGCTTCTCATGGAGCAGCCGCTCCACCTCGTCGGAAAGCTGGTGCTCGCGGAACAGGCGGACGTCGCGCAGCCAGGGGGCGTAGCGGGCCAGTTCCTTCGACGCCTTCAGCTTGGCGTCCAGGACCTTGTCCTCCAGCCGGTTGATCTCCAGCGTGAAGAAGACGAGGTGGGTGGAGATGCCGTTCACCCGCTCCTGCGCCGACTGGTAGAACTTGGCGATGGCCGGGTCGGTCATGTTGCCGTTGTAGACCAGCCCGGCGTAGGACATCACCCGCGACAGCACCTCGTCGATGCGTTCATACTCGCGGATGGCGGTGGCGAAGGCGTTGCCGTCCAGCCCGGCCAGCTTGCCGGCGTAGGTGGCGTGAAAGTCCTTGGACGCGCCGTCCATCCGGTCCAGGTCGGCCTTCAGCTCGGCCGATTCCATGCCCGGATAGAGGTCGGTCAGGTCCCAGGAGGGCAGGGCGCCGAGGTCCGGGCCATCCCCGGTGGCGACCAGGGCGGTATCGGGCATGCCGGTCTGCGGACCGCCAAGGTGAATGCCAATCGGGTGCCGGGCGGCGTTGCGGGTCATCGATCCCTCCGTTCTGTGCTTGGAAGGGGATATAAGCGCCGCGCCTGTTTGGGGGAAGACCACGTCGGGAGGCGCGTCAGGTCGCCGGGCTTTCCTGCGCGCGGCGGATCGCCGCCTCCACGCATTGCAGATGCAGCTTCTTGCGGGCGAGCTGGCGGGTCCGCCGCTCCTCCAGATCGGTGGTGGGCATCGCCTCGATGGCGCAGCCGCGCCAGCCGTTGCCGTCCAGCGCGCGGGCGACCTCCGCGTAACCGAAATAGCCCTTGTCCGGCTGCTCCCACGGGGCGCGGAAATCGGCGCGGCGCAGCACGAAGCGGTTGGACTGGCTGGACCCGCCCAGATTGGTCAGCCGGGCCACGATCAGCCGCTCGCCGTTGGGGTGGACGACGGTCAGGATCGGGCGGATGCCCGTGATCGGCGGGTCGATGCTCATGGGGACATGCATAACGCCCCCGCCCCCGTTAGGCCAGAGACATGGACGGCACCGGTTGGTGGCGCCGGGAGGCGGAAACGCCGTCCCCAAATCGAAGATCATCATACGCAAGTATGCGCGGCCCCATGGCCTTTCGATATTTGCGGTTCACAAGACATGATTGCCCGTTCTTCATGGATGGCGTTGCGCTGATTTGGCTTTCAGCGAATCGAGCGACCCGGTTTCGGAAGGAGATGGCTGTGGTGTCCTTGTGCGCATACTTGAAACGGCCGGTGGCGGCGGCGCTGTTCGTCCTGTCGGGGCTGTTGCCCGCCGCTGCGGCCCCGTCCCAGGCACCGACTGCGGCCCCGCCGGTGCCGGTCGAACTGCCCGCCGGCACCTACGACGCGCGGGGCACCGCCCTGTCGGCGCTGGTCTATGTGCCGGACGCCGCGCGGGCGCGCGGCAAGGCGCCGTTGCTGGTCCTGCTGCACGGCTGCGAGCAGGACGCCTGGACCTTCTTCGAGGATTCCGGCTGGAAGGACATGGCCGACGCCCACGGCTTCGTCGCCCTGATGCCGGCGCAGAAGCACAACCTGCTGTCCATGGTGGGAACGGGGGGCTTCGGGCGCTACGGCAACCCGCTGGGCTGCTTCAACTTCGCCGACCGGCTGAACAGCCCGCTGAAGGGCTTCATCCCGCGCGAGGCGGCGGCCATCGCCTCGATGGTCGGCGCCGTCGTCTCCGGCAAGGGGCTGGGCGCCGACGGCCCGGCGGTGGACGCGGAGCGCGTCTCCGTCACCGGCCTGTCGGCGGGGGCGGGCATGGCGGCGACCCTGCTGGCCGACTATCCGCAGCTCTTCGCGGGCGGGGCGCTGTTCGCGGGCGTGCCGGCGCTGTGCGCCCAGAGCATGCAGTCCGCAGCCTCGCTCTGCGGCATTTCGGTCATGCGCTCCTGCGGCGAGGTGAAGGCGCGGTCCGGCGGCTACGACAGCCGCGAATGGGCGAAGGCGATCCAGGGCGCCCGGCACCCGGCGGGGCGCCCGCGGGTGCTGATCGTGCAGGGAACGGCGGACTGCACCGTGGACCCGCAGAACGCCCTCTACCTGACGAACCAGTGGACGGCCTTCCATGGCCTGAAGGCGGATTCCCCGGTGGTCATCGGGCAGGAGCCCTCCTGGCCCGAGCGCGCCGTGCGGCAGGGCTACGCCCCGGCGGGCGCCAACGCGCCGTGGGTGGAAACGGTTCTCCTGAAGGACGTCGGCCACGTCATGCCCATCGACACCGGCAACCCGCAGCGCCCCTGCGGGCGGGTCCGTGCGTCCGACAAGAAGACCTACATCGAGGATGTCGGGTTCTGCGGCGCGGCGCTGGCCGCCGGCTTCCTGCAACTGGAGCCCTGACCACCCGCGGGAGCAGCGGCGGGCGGGGGTAACACTGACAGAAGTGGTGCGACAGCCCGCCGCACCTTCCGGAATGCCGTTTGCCAAACGGTGCAGCTTTGACGCAGATTGGGGCCGCTGCGTGAACGTTCATTGCGCGGCTGCGGAGAAACGCGAACCAAACAAAATATAAGGGACGCTCCCCATGAGCCAAAGCTCGGCCGATCGCTACAACCAGATCCACGCCCGCTCTCTGTCCGATCCCGATGGGTTCTGGGGCGAGGCTGCGGAGGACATCACCTGGATCAAGCGTTGGGACAAGGTGCTGGACGACAGCAACGCGCCCTTCTACCGCTGGTTCACGGGCGGCGTCCTGAACACCTGCTACAACGCCGTGGACCGCCATGTGGAGGCCGGACGCGGCGCCCAGGCGGCGATCATCTACGACAGCCCGGTCACCAAGACCGTGCAGACCATCACCTACTCCGAACTTCAGGATCAGGTCGCCCGCTTCGCCGGCGCGCTGCGCGCCCAGGGCGTGGAGAAGGGCGACCGCGTCATCCTCTACATGCCGATGATCCCGCAGTCGCTGGTCGCCATGCTGGCCTGCGCGCGTCTGGGCGCCGTGCATTCGGTGGTGTTCGGCGGCTTCGCCCCGCATGAGCTGGCGACCCGCATCAACGATTCCAAGCCGAAGGCCATCGTGTCGGCCTCCTGCGGCATCGAGCCGAACCGCATCGTCAAGTACAAGCCGATGCTGGACGCCGCCATCGAGCAGGCGGAGCACAAGCCGTCCAGCGTCATCGTCTTCCAGCGCCCGCAGGAGACCGCGACCCTGGTCGAGGGCCGCGACGTCGATTGGGCGGAGGCCGTCGCCAAGGCCGAGCCGGCGGAATGCGTGCCGGTGGCCGCGACCGACCCGCTCTACATCCTCTACACCTCCGGCACCACGGGCCAGCCGAAGGGCGTCATCCGCGACAACGGCGGCCACGCCGTGGCGCTGAAGTGGACGATGAAGAACATCTACAACGTCCAGCCGGGCGAGGTGTACTGGGCGGCGTCGGACGTGGGCTGGGTGGTCGGCCACTCCTACATCGTCTATGGCCCGCTGCTGCACGGCTGCACGACGGTGGTGTTCGAGGGCAAGCCGGTCGGCACGCCGGACGCCGGCACCTTCTGGCGTGTGATCGAGCAGCACAAGATCGGGACGCTGTTCACCGCCCCGACCGCCTTCCGCGCCATCAAGCGCGAGGACCCGAACGCCGAGCTTCTGAAGAAGTACGACCTGTCGCACTTCCGCGCCCTGTTCCTGGCCGGCGAGCGGTCGGACCCCGACACGCTGCATTGGGCCGAGGACAATCTGAACGTTCCGGTCATCGACCATTGGTGGCAGACCGAGACCGGCTGGGCGATTTCCGGCAACCCGCTGGGCGTGCATCTGTTCCCGATCAAGTACGGCTCCGCCACCCGCCCGATGCCGGGCTGGGACGTGCAGATCCTGAACGCCGAGAACAAGGAGGTGCCGCGCGGCGACATCGGCGCCATTTGCGTGAAGCTGCCGCTGCCCCCGGGCACGCTGCCGACGCTGTGGAACGCCGACGACCGTTACAAGAAGTCCTACCTGTCCGATTACCCCGGCTATTACCAGACCGGTGACGCGGGCTTCATCGACGACGACGGCTACGTCTACATCATGGCCCGCACCGACGACATCATCAACGTCGCCGGCCACCGCCTGTCCACCGGCGGCATGGAGGAGGTTCTGGCCAGCCACAAGGACGTGGCGGAATGCGCGGTCATCGGCGTGGCCGACGATCTGAAGGGGCAGGTGCCGCTGGGCTTCCTGTGCCTGAAGGCCGGCGTGACCCGCCCGCACGAGGACATCGTGAAGGAGGTCGTCCAACTCGTTCGCGAGCAGATCGGCCCGGTCGCCGACTTCAAGCGCGCGGTGGTGGTGGAGCGCCTGCCGAAGACCCGCTCCGGCAAGATCCTGCGCGGCACCATGCAGAAGATCGCCGACAACCAGGAGTACAAGACCCCCGCGACCATCGACGATCCGGGCATCCTGCCGGAAATCGCCGAGGCGCTCCAGTCGCTGGGCTACGCCAAGTCGCATCAGGGCAATTGAGCGGTCCTGCGTCCGATGCCCCTCCCCCGGCCTGGTCCGGGGGAGGGGTTTTCTTTTTTGGCTACGCCTTGTCCAGAGCGTTCAGGGAGTCGGCCAGCTCGTCCAGCCGGGCCTGCTCCGCCTCCAACTCGGCCAGCGCGCGGCGGGCGTTGGCGATATCGAGGTCGAGCTGATCGCGGCGCCGCCGGATCAGTTCCTCCAGCGGGGTCAGCTCCGCCATGGCCAGCGCCTGGGCGATGGCCGCGTTGCTTCCGCCGCCCAGCGCCAGCCGCACCATGCGCGCGGTCGGGCGGATGCCCTGCGCCTCCAGATGGCGGGCGGTGACCAGGATCTCGATGGTGTCGTGATGGCGTGCCATGGCCCCGCCCTTGTGATGCAGCGCGGTGGATTTTGCCAAGCCGCGCGCCGGTTTCGGCGGCTCATCCGCGCCCAGCGGCGATATGACACAAGCTGCGTCCTTCCGGCCTCGCCAAGATTTTGCCGGATTTTTGCTGCACGGGCATCAAAGTCTGGAATAAACGATAAACGGGGCGTGTTCTCCCTGGCGTACCGGGTCCTGTGTCGGGCTCGGCCCTGGGAGGGCGCGCCGCCCGTTCCTACCTGAAGGAGCGCCATGATCCGCCACCCGGCGGTCCGTGGAGCCTTCGAGGCAACAATCGGGTGCGCGTTTGAGCACGTTCGGGGTCGAGCTGGAAGTCCACATCGCGTCGCTGCGCCGCTATGCGCGTGCGCTGCTGCGCAACCGTTCGGATGCCGAGGATCTGGTGCAGGAGGCGTTGACGCGCGCGGTGGCGCGCGCCGACACCTTCAAGGCGGGGACGAACCTGCGGGCGTGGCTTTTCACCATCCTGCACAACGTCCACGTCAATCAGGTCCGCTCCAAAGCGTCGCGGCCCGACGAGGTCGATGTGGACAGCGTCGAGTCGAAGCTGGTGACGCCGGCCCGGCAGGAGGAACGGGTGGAGTTGCGCGAGATGATGCGCGCTCTCGACGAACTGCCGGAGGAACAGCGCAAGGTGCTGCTTCTCGTCGCGCTGGAGGGCCTGAAATACGATGAGGTCGCCGAGATGCTCGGCGTGCCGATCGGGACCGTCATGTCGCGCCTCTCGCGGGCGCGCGAGGCGGTCAGGGCGAAGCTGGCGAACGAGGGTTCGGTAACCCTCAGGCGGGTGAAGTGATGAACGCGCATTGCGTAACGGACGACGAACTGCATGCCTACGTGGATGGGCAACTGGCTCCGGAACGCCGGCTCTTCGTGGAGCGATGGCTGGCCGACGACCCGGATGCCGCCCGCCGGGCGGAGGATTACCGCGCCCAGGCCGCGCTGCTGCACGACCTCTTCGATCCCGTGCTGCGCGAACCGGCCGGAAGCCCGGTCGAGGAACTGACGGACAAGCTGCGCGGGCGCCTGCCCGGCAACGACAACGCCGCACCCTGGCACGGTCGTTCCTGGGTGCGCATGGCCGCGGCGGTGATGCTGGTCGTGGCCGGTGCCGGCGGCGGCTGGCTGGGCCGCGGCGCCGTCAACGAACTGCCCGTCGTCCAGCAGCGCCAGACGCTCCAGACCTTCGCCGAGGAGGCCAGCCAGGCCCACCGCTTCTACACCTCCGACGAGCGCTTCCAGGTGGAGCTTGGCGCCGACAACCAGGACGAGCTGAACAGTTGGCTGTCCAAGCGCGTCGGGCGCGATGTCTTCGGCCCGGACCTGGGCAAGGTCGGCCTGCGGCTGATCGGCGGGCGGTCGCTGCCCACCGAACAGGGGGCCGGCGCCCAGTACATGTACGTGAACGACGCCAACAAGCGCGTCACCCTGTTCGTCGGCGCCCCGCGCTCCGGCAACCCGGCCAAGTTCGGCTTCTCCCAGAACGGCGACGTGGCGACCATCTACTGGGTGGAAGGCCCGCTGGCCTACGCGCTGGCCGGTCGCATGCCCAAGGAGGACCTGCTCCGCATCGCCGAGGCCGTCTACAACGACGTCAAGGCCGGCCCGCGCCGCCCCGAGCCGCCGCCCCAGCAGAACCAGCAACCCCCGCAGGACCAGCAACCCCAGCCGCAGCAGGACCAGCAGCCGAACGGCGTCCAGCCGATCAGCGACACGCACAAGCCGAAGGACAGCTAACGGGTGGAGAGTGTTTGTGTTGGGCCCCCCTCCCGGCCTCCCCCCACTTCGCGGGGGGAGGAGATGAAGCCCTCCCCCGCCGAAGGTGGGGGAGGGTTGGGTGGGGGCCCAACGCTGGGGCTTGTGTTTTGATCGAGGCTGTCCGGAAGCATGCGGGACTGGTACTTCATCGGCGACAGCCATGTGCAATCCTTCGACGTCGCCGCCAATCTGCAATTGCTGAATCGCCCGGCGCGCTGTCTGGCCGTGCCCGGCGCCACCTCCATCGGGCTGCGCAACCCGGAAAGCCACACCCACGCCGTCGCCCGCTTCAAGGAAGCCCTGCTCCCCGCCCATCCGGACACGATCCCCGTCATCCAGCTCGGCGAGGTGGATTGCGGCTTCGTCATCTGGTGGCGGGCGCAGAGGCATGGGGATTGCGTGGACCGCCAGATGGAGGAATCGGTGGCCGCCTGCGCCGCCTTCGTTGATGATCTGCTGGACGGCGGCTACCCCACGCTGGTGCTGACCGGGGCGGTGCTGCCGACGATCCGCGACGGCCAGACCTGGGGCAAGGTCGCCCGCGCCCGGCACGAGGTGACCGCAACTCTGCGCCAGCGCACCGACCTGACCCACCGCTACAACGCCCGCCTTCGGGACGAGGCGGAGGCGCGCGGGCTGCCCTTCATCGACATCACGACGCGCATCACCGACCCGGCCACCGGGCTGGTCGCCGAGGATTTTCGCAGCCCGAACCCCGGCGACCACCACCTGCACCCCATCCGCGCCGCCGAGGTCTGGGCGGAGGCCCTGAACGCGCTGGACCTGCCGCCATGACCCTATCGTCAGCACAGGAGTCTTCGTGAGCGACGCGATGGAGTTCCTCCGTGCGGGCGCCGCCGCCCTCCAGCGGGGGGACCGGGCGGGGGCGGAGCGGCAGGTCGCTCGCGCCCTGGCTCTGGCGCCCGGCCATGGCGAAGCCTGGAACATCCTGGGCGTGCTGGCCGTCTCCGCCGGTGATCCCGCCGGAGGGGAGGCGGGCTTCCGCCGGGCTTCCGCCTGCGCGCCGGACAACCCCGTCTACGCGCGCAGCCAGGCGGAATGCCTGAAACGGCAGGGCCGGGCCGACCGGGCGGCGGCGTTGTTGGCCGGCGCGGTGCGCCGTGGCGTCCTGTCCCCCGATCTCGCCTGCGATCTGGGCGACCTGCGGCTGGGCGCGCGGAGCTTCGCCGCCGCGCTGACGCTCTACCGGCTTGCCCTGGCGCTGGCCCCCGGCCACGCCCGCAGCCTGAACAACATGGCGGAGTCTCTGGACAAGGCGGGGCGGCAAGGGGAAGCGGCCGACACCTTCGTCCGGCTTGCGGCGTTGCGCGGCACGGCGGCGGCCTGGGGAGCCGCGGGGGCCGCTCTGCTGGGGGCGTGGCGGCAGGACGAGGCGCGTGTCGCCCTGCGCCGGGCCGTGGCGCTCGATCCGTCCGTGGCCGAGCATTGGGCCAACCTGGGCTTCGCCGGGCTGGGCCGGCACGCGGTCGTCCCGGCGGAGACCGCCTTCGACCGCGCCTTGCGCCTGTCGCCGGGGATGGACGCGGCGCGGGCGGGGCGGGGGACGCTTCTGATGCTGACCGGGCGCCTACGCGACGGGGCGGCGGAATACGAGGCGCGGCTGAGCCTGCCCGCCTTCGCGCCGTCCCGGTCCTACGACCGGCCCGTCTGGGACGGGCGGGTTCAGCCGGGCAGGACGCTGCTGATCCACGCCGACCGCGGACATGGCGACGCCATCCAGTTCATCCGCTACGCCCCGCTGCTGCGGGCGCAGGGGATGCGCGTGGTCTTCCACGGGCCGGAGGGGCTGCTCGACCTGTTCCGCGCGTCGGGGGTGGTGGACGGGCTGTCCGGCATCGACGGCCCGCCGCCGGCCCACGACCTTCAGGTTCCCATCATGAGCCTGATCCATCGGATGGGCACCGATCTGGAGAGCGTGCCCGCCGCCGTCCCCTATCTGCGCGCTCCGGAAGCGGCGGCGCGGCGGTGGGCGGACCGGCTGGCCGGGCTGCGGAGGGTGAAAGCCGGTCTGGTCTGGTCCGGCTCGATCGCCTTTCCTTATCACCGCCAGCGCTCGCCGGGGCTGGAGGCGGTGCTGCCGCTGACCGGCGTTCCGGGCGTGACGGCGGTCCTGCTCCAGGTCGCCCATGGGCGGGAGGAACTGGCGCGCCGCAGCCCGCTCGGGCCGGTGCTCGACCTCGGAATGGAGTTGCGGGACTTCGCGGACACCGCCGCCGCGATCCAGGCGCTGGACATCGTCATCAGTCCCTGCACCGCCGTGGCCCACCTCGCCGGGGCGCTGGGGAAGCCGGTGGCGGTGCTGCTCGACCAGGGGGCGGAGTGGCGCTGGATGTGCGGAAGGACGGATTCACCCTGGTACCCGACCGCGCGTCTCTACCGCCAATCCGTCTTCGGCGACTGGACGGAGCCGGTGGAGCGGCTGCGCCGCGATCTGGCGGCAATGGCTTCGGCGTAAAACCCCCCACGCCGCCGATGGGGCGTGGGGGTGACGCTCCTTACTTCGCCGCCATTCACTCCGCCGCCATCGGCTGCGGGGCGGCGGGCTGGCGGAAGCCGTCGAGCAGGGCGGCCTCCTTCGCCTTGGCCGCTTCCACATTGCGGGCCTTCACCGGGCCGTAACCGCGCATCTCCTGCGGAAGGCGGGCGATCTCCACCGCCGTGGCGAGGTTGTCGCGGGTCAGGCCGTGCAGGATTTCGCCCATGGTGGCCTCATACTCCACGATCAGGCGGCGTTCCATGCGGCGTTCGGCCAGCCAGCCGAAGGGGTCGAGCGGGCTGCCGCGCAGGCGCTTCCCCCTGGCGAGCAGGCGCAGAGCCTTCAGCATCCAGGGACCGAAGCGCTTCTTCTTCGGCTCGCCGCCGTCCTCGCCGGTCTCGCCCAGTACCGGCGGGGCCATGTGGAAGACGAGCTTGTAATCGCCCTCGAACATGCGCCCGACCTGCTCGACGAAGCCGGTGTCGGTGTAGAGCCGCGCCACCTCATACTCGTCCTTGTAGGCCAGAAGCTTGAAGTAGCCCTTGGCCATGGCCTCCGTCAGGGCGGTGGAACCGGGGACCTTCTGCCCCTCCACGCGCCGCGCCCAGTCGACCAGCGCGTGGTAGCGGCTGGCGTAGGCCGCGTCCTGATAGTCGGTCAGAAAGGCGGTGCGACGGGCGATGGCCTCGTCCAGATTGGCCGAGGGGCGGCGCTGGTCGAGGATGAACAGGTCATGAGCGGACGCCTGCTCCTGCGGCGGGTTGGCCGCGGCTTCCACGGCGGCCAGATCGATGGCGGCGCGGCGGCCCCAGTTGAAGGCGTCGGTGTTCATCTTCACCGCCACGCCGTTCAGCTCGATGGCCTTCAGGATGGCGTCGGCGGAGATCGGGATCAGCCCCTTCTGCCACGCATAGCCCATCAGGAAGGGGTTGGTGGCGATGCTGTCGCCCATCAGCGCGGTCGCCAGTTTGGTCGCGTCGAAGGCGTTCACCGCTCCTTCGCCGCAAGCCTTTCGGATGTCGGCGACCAGATCGCGGACCGGCACCGCGAAGTCCGGCTTCTTCAGGAAGTCCACGGTGATGGTGTCATGGGTGTTGATGACCGCGCGGGTGTGGCCGTGCGCCATCTTGGACAGGGCGTCGCCCGCCGCCGCGACGATCAGGTCGCAGCCCACCACCGCGTCGGCCCCGCCCGCCGCGATGCGGACGGAATGGATGTCCTCCGGCGTGGCGGCGATGCGGATGTGGCTGGTCACCGCGCCGCCCTTCTGGGCGAGGCCGGTCATGTCCAGAACGCCGACGCCCTTGCCCTCGATGTGGGCGGCCATGCCCAGCAGGGCGCCGATGGTCACCACGCCGGTGCCGCCGACGCCGGTGACGTAGATGCCCCAGGGCCGGTCGAGCGCGGGCAGGGTGGGGGGGCGCAGGTCGGACGGATCGGCCCCGGCCTTGGCGGCGGCAGGTTTGGGCTTGCGGAGTTGCCCGCCCTCCACCGTCACGAAGCTGGGGCAGAAGCCCTTGGTGCAGGAATAGTCCTTGTTGCAGCTCGACTGGTCGATCTGGCGCTTGCGCCCGAATTCCGTCTCCAGCGGGACGACGGACACGCAGGAGGACTTCACGGAACAGTCGCCGCAGCCCTCGCAGACCAGCTCGTTGATGATCACGCGCTTGGCCGGATCGACCATCTTGCCGCGCTTGCGGCGGCGGCGCTTCTCGGTGGCGCAGGTCTGGTCGTAGATCAGGACGCTGACCCCGGAAACCTCGCGCATCTCCTTCTGCACGCGCTCCAGGTCGTCGCGGTGCTCGATGGTGGTGTATTGGGGCAGGCCGTCGCCGATGCCGTACTTCTCCGGCTCGTCGGACACGACGACGATGCGGCCCACGCCCTCGGCGCGGAGCTGGTTGGCGAGCGACTGCACGGTCAGCGTGCCGTCCACCGGCTGGCCGCCGGTCATCGCCACGGCGTCGTTGAACAGGATCTTGTAGGTGATGTTGGCCTTCGCCGCGATGGCCTGCCGGATCGCCAGGATGCCGGAGTGGTAGTAGGTGCCGTCGCCCAGGTTGGCGAAGATGTGCTTCTCCTCGGTGAAGGGCGCCTGCCCGACCCAGGGCACGCCCTCGCCGCCCATCTGGGTAAAGGTGTCGGTCTTGCGGTCCAGCCACGTCGCCATGTAGTGGCAGCCGATGCCGCCCAGCGCCCGGCTGCCGTCCGGCACATGGGTGGAGGTGTTGTGCGGGCAGCCGGAGCAGAAGGTCGGCTTGCGGATCACGCGGGCCTGATGGGCCTTCTGCTTCTCCTGCGCGTCCAGGAAGGCGACGCGGCGCTTCAGGTTCTCGTTGTCCACGAAGCGCTCCAGCCGACGCCCGATGACCACGGCGATCTGGGCGGGCGAGAGTTCACCGGCGGAGGGGAGAATCCATTCGCCATGCTCGTCGAACTTGCCGACCACCTTCGGGCGGACGTCGGGGTGCCAGTTGTAGAGCTGCTCCTTGAGCTGGTTCTCGATGACCGCGCGCTTCTCCTCGACCACGACGATCTCGTCCAGGCCCTCGGCGAAGTGGCGCACACCGTCGCGCTCCAGCGGCCAGGGCATGCCGACCTTGTAGACGGTGATGCCCCAGTCGGCGGCCATTTCCTCGGTGATGCCCAGCTCGTCGAAGGCTTGGCGGACGTCCAGATAGCTCTTGCCGGTGGTGACGATGCCGAAGCGCGGGCGCGGCGAGGACACCATCACCTTGTCCAGCCGGTTAGCACGCGCGAACGCCAGGGCGGCGTACAGCTTGTGCTTCATCAGCCGGTATTCTTGCTCCAGCGGCGGGTCGGGCCAGCGGATGTTCAGGCCGCCCGGCGGCATCGGGAAATCGGCGGGGATGACGGGGCTGACGCGGTGCGGGTCGATGTACACGGAGGCCGAGCTGTCCACCGTCTCCGCGATCGTCTTCATGGCGATCCAGCAGCCGGACCAGCGGCTCATCGCCCAGCCGATCAGGCCGTAATCCAGGATCTCCTGCACGCCCGACGGATTCAGCACGGGGATCATCGCGTGCATGAAGGCGTGTTCGGACTGGTGCGGGAAGGTGGAGGACTTGGCGTTGTGGTCGTCGCCGGTCAGCACCAGCACGCCGCCGTTGCGCGACGTGCCGGCGGCGTTGGCGTGCTTGAACACGTCGCCGGAGCGGTCCACGCCCGGCCCCTTGCCGTACCACATGGAATAGACGCCGTCGTACTTTGCGCCCGGGAACATGCCGACCTGCTGGCTGCCCCAGACGGCGGTGGCGCCCAGCTCCTCGTTCACGCCGGGCTGGAACTGGATGTGGTTCTTCTCCAGGAATTTGCGCGCGTTCCACAAATTCTGGTCGAAGCCGCCCAACGGCGATCCGCGGTAACCCGAAATGAAACAGGCGGTGTTCAGCCCCGCGGCAAGATCGCGCTGGCGCTGCATCATCGGAAGGCGCACCAGCGCCTGGGTTCCCGTCAGGTACACGCGCCCTTGTTCAAGCGCGTACTTGTCATCCAAGGTCACGGTTGCGAGAGCCATCGTTCCATCCCCTTTGTGGCGCCCTGAAAAGCGCTGTTCGGGGCGCGTTCGCCGCGCCGCTTCTTGTGTTTGTTCGACAGGCAAAAAGGTAACCAAGGCTGTCTTATTCGGCAACCGGCGCCGGGCCTCCGTTTGCAAAAAGCAAGGAACGGTCCGGCGCTCGCAGCGCTGTGAAACGGACGGGCGGGAATCGCCCTCCGGCGGGACATTCCCGCTCGTGTTCATAGGCGTTCGAACCTTGCCCCCACCCTGACCCTCCGCCGCTTTCGCAGGGGAGGGTCGGGGTGAGGGCCTCTTATCGGATATGGGAAGTTCTCAGGCGGGCGGCAGGGGGGATCGACCGGCTCCGGACGCGCCGTCGGGCCACAGGCCGGGACTCTCTTCGTCGCGCAGGCTGAGGCTGCGGACCATGGCGCGCAGGGCGCCGACCATGACCCGCAGGGCGGCGGCGGACTCCGACCCGCCGCCGATGCTGACGGTCCAGCGCAGGGCGTCGATGTGGGCCTGGACCGCCTCGTTGAAGCTCTCCCCGTCATGGTCCACCCAGGTGATGCAGGTCGACAGCGACGCGACGATGGCGGTGGCCGCGGCGTTGCCGGTGGCGGCCAGTTGAAGGTCGGACACGGCGTGGCGCAGCCGGGTGCCCAGCGCGTCGGGGCGGGCCAGCGCGTTCTCCAGACGGTCGAGCGCCAGGACGAGCCGCACCATCTTCGGGTCGGTCGACCGCAGCGGCCCCGAGCCGGACGGGGAGGGCAGGCCGGGCAAGGAGCCCGGCAAGGGCACAGGCACGGGCGGCGGCAGGCGCAGGGGGACGGGGCCGGAGGAAAGGGACGGACGCGGGGGAGGCTGGGACGGGCGCGCCTCCGACTCCGCGGAGGTGGTCTCGGTCCTGGGGCGGCCGCCCTTGCGCGGGTTGTTCAGCACCGTTTCGATCCGCCGGGCGATGGTGGCGGCGGACGCCGGCTTGGCGAGCACGGTGTCCGCACCGGCGTCCCAGGCGGCGCGCACGGTGGCGACGTCGGCGTTGGCGGTCAGGACGATGACCGGCAGGTCGGGGCTGAGGCAGGCGGCGGAGCCGCGCACCCAGCGGACGAGTTGCCCGCCGCCCACCGGTTCCATCACCCAGTCGGTGACCATCAGGTCATAGGGTTCCCGGCGCAGAAGCTCCATCGCCTCCTGCCCGTTGGCCGCGGGGGTGACCTGACCCACGCTCCAATGCTCCAGCATGTCCCGCAGGGCCCGAAGCAGCAGCGGGTTGTTCTCGACGACCAGGATCTTCAGGTGTGTCGGGTAGCGGCGCGGCATCTCGGGTCCGAAGGTTCGGGAACGAAGCGGTACCGAATATCCGAACGCCGCCGTGGGATTTCAGGACGCGGAGACGTGTTAGCGCCAATCGGACGCGCGACCGGGGGAGCCTCTACGCCTCAAGGAGTGCGCCTGGTCTTCGGCTCCCCCGTCCGGGGATCGGACTGCCCCTAGCGGACCAGCGCCAGATCCTTCAGGACGGCCACCTCGTGGGCCTGCTCGTCCAGCCGGGCCTTGACGGCGTCGCCGATGGAGATCACGCCGGCAAGCTCCCCCGCGTCGTTGCAGACCGGCACATGGCGGTGGCGGCGCAACGTCATCATCTGCATCAGGTCCTTGATCGTGTCCTCCGGGCGGCAGGTCTTGACCTGTCGGGTCATCAGGTCCTCCACCGGGAGATCCAGCGCATCGGCCCCGTGCATCGCCACGGCGCGGACGATGTCGCGTTCCGACAGGATGCCGGCCAGCCGGCCCCGCCGGTCGCACACCACCAGGGCGCCGATGCGCCGTTCGGTCAGAGTGCGGGCGGCGGTCCGGATGGTCTCGGACGGCAGGATCGAGGCGACGGTACGGCCTTTGCGGTTCAGAACCTCGGCAACGACGGTCATGTCCATCCTCCCTTTCTCGGGTTGGCCCTCTTTTGGGTTGCCGAATCGGTGGGAACCGATTCGAAATGAGGCTGGAGCGGCCATCGGACTCGGCAAGACCGAAGGACGCAATATTAGAGAGCGCTGAATTCCGTGGACCGTCCGAATCGCCGGGCTTATCCTGTGCCCCTGACGAGTGGGCGGCGCGTGGGGAGCATCGGAAATGGCCGGCAACTGCTGCGGGGGGTCTTGCGGAGGCGGCGGAGGCATCGGGAGCCCGAACGGCGCGCGGCAGGCCGACTACCGCCGGGTTCTGCGCATGGCGATGCTCGTCCACGGGCTGATGTTCGCCATCGCCATGACCGCCGGCTTCGAGACGGGGTCCATGGCCCTGCGGGCGAACGCGCTGGATTTCCTGGCGAGCGCGATGAATTACGGCGTCGGCCTGTGGATGGTGGGCCGGGCGCTGGAGGGGCGCGCCTGGGCGTCTTTGGCGAAGGGGCTGGCGTTGACCGTGCTGGGGCTGTGGGTGGCCGCCTCCACGGCCTGGAGCGCCTATGCCGGCACCGTCCCCGACGCTCCGGTGATGAGTCTCGTCGCTCTGCTGGGGCTTGGGGCCAACCTGTCGGTGGCGGCGCTGCTGTTCGCCGGGCGGCGCGGCGGCCCGACGCTGCGCGCGGTATGGCTGTGCGCCCGCAACGGCGTGCTGGCGAACGCCGCGGTCCTGATGGCGGCGGCGGGCGTGTGGACGATGGGGCAGGGCTGGCCGGACCATCTGGTCGCCGCGGTGATCGCCGCGACGGTGCTGTCCGCCGCCCTGGCCGTGCTGCGGCAGGCGGTGGGGGAACTGCGCGCGTGGCACGCGCCCGCCGGGCCGACCGGATCGGGAATGGGGTCTTGACAGGGGCGCATCCCTGTGGCGAACTCGGCGCCATGATTTTCGCTGCGCCCTCCCTTTCGCGTCGTTGGTGGTGGCCCGTCTGACCGGGCCGGCCAGCCGACGCGCGTGAGCGCACAGACCATCGAAAGGCCGCCCGGAGCTTCCGGGCGGCCTTTTTCCTGACCAGGGAATCACAGGTGTCGAGCAAGGGAACTCCGGGTGTCCGTCCTCCAACGGATCGACCACCGGAGACCGTCTCATGTACCCCGCCGACGTCCTCGCCTCGCCCGACCTCCTCGAACCGCTGAATTTCCGAACGCAGGGGGGCGTGACCGTGACCCGGCGCGCCGCGGCCCTGGACCCGCGGGGCGCGCTCGACCCGGTGATCGACGCTCTGGACCGCCGCCGCGGCCTGCTGCTGTCCAGCGGGGTGGAGGCGCCGGGCCGCTACCGCCGCCACGCCCTGGGCTTCACCGATCCGCCGCTGGCCGTCACCGCGCGGGGGCGGACGCTGCGCGTCGACGCGCTGAACGCGCGGGGCCGGGTGCTGCTGCCCGCCGTCGCCGCCGCTCTGCGCGGCCTCGACGCGTTGGCCGGCGTCGAGGAGGCGCCGTCCCGCGTCACCGTCCTGGTTCGCAAGCCCCACCACCCCTTCCCGGAGGAGGAGCGGAGCCGTCAGCCCTCCGTCTTCTCCGCCCTGCGCGCGGTGCTGGACCTGTTCGCCGCTCCCGGCGATCCGCTGCTCGGGCTCTATGGTGCCTTCGCCTACGACCTCGCCTTCCAGTTCGAACCGATCCGCCTGCGGCTGGAGCGGCCCGACGACCAGCGCGATCTGCTGCTCTACCTGCCGGACCGGATCGTCGCGCTGGACCCGGTGGCGGGACTTGCGCGGCTCGTCGAGTACGAGTTCGCCTGCGGGACGCAAAGCACGGAGGGGCTGGAGCGGACCGGGCGCGACCACCCCTACCGCCCCGACACCAACGCCGCGGCGGGCTGCGACCACGCGCCCGGCGAGTATCAGCGGGTGGTGGAGACCGCCAAGGACGCCTTCCGCCGCGGCGACCTGTTCGAGGTGGTGCCCGGCCAGACCTTCGCGGAACCCTGCGCCGATGCGCCGTCGGCGGTGTTCCGGCGGCTGCGCGCCGCCAACCCGGCGCCCTATGAAGCCTTCGTCAATCTGGGGCGGGGCGAGTTCCTCGTCGCCGCCAGCCCGGAGATGTATGTGCGGGTGGCCGGCGGGCGGGTGGAGACCTGCCCGATCTCCGGAACCGTGGCGCGCGGCGCCGACGCGCTGGGCGACGCCTCCCAGATCCTGCGCCTGCTGACCTCGGCCAAGGACGCGGCGGAACTGACCATGTGCACCGACGTGGACCGCAACGACAAGGCGCGCGTCTGCGAGCCGGGGTCCGTCCGGGTGATCGGGCGGCGGATGATCGAGCTGTATTCGCGGCTGATCCACACGGTGGACCATGTGGAAGGCCGGCTGCGCCCCGGCTTCGACGCTCTGGACGCCTTCCTCACCCACGCCTGGGCGGTGACGGTGACCGGCGCGCCGAAGCGCTGGGCCATGCAATTCCTGGAGGACACCGAGCGGTCGCCGCGGCGCTGGTACGGCGGGGCCTTCGGGCGGCTGGGTTTCGACGGGGGCATGGACACCGGCCTGACCCTGCGCACCATCCGCATGGCCGAGGGTATGGCGTATGTGAGGGCCGGGGCGACCCTGCTGTCCGACAGCGACCCGGAGGCGGAGGACGCCGAATGCCGCCTGAAGGCCGCCGCCTTCCGCGATGCAATCCGTGGGGACGCGATCCGGGGGACGGCGGCGGTTCCGGCCTCCGTGCTTCCGGCGGCGCCTTCAGGCGGACGAGGCAAGCGGGTGCTGCTGGTGGACCATGACGACAGCTTCGTCCACACGCTGGCCGATTACCTGCGCCAGACCGGCGCGTCGGTGACGACCTTGCGCCACAGCCACGCGCGGGCGGAGCTGGCCGTTCAGAAGCCCGATCTGGTCGTCCTGTCGCCCGGTCCGGGCCGCCCGGCGGATTTCGACGTGTCGGGCACCATCGATACGGCTCTGGCGCTCGGCCTGCCGCTGTTCGGCGTCTGCCTGGGGCTGCAAGGAATGGTGGAGCGGTTCGGCGGCGCCCTGGACGTCCTGCCGGAACCGGCTCACGGCAAGGCGGCGGAGATCCGGGTGCTGGGCGGGCGGCTGTTCGCCGGCTTGCCGGAGAGGCTGACGGTCGGTCGCTACCACTCGCTGGTGGCGCGACGCGACGGGCTGCCGGCGGATCTGATGGTGACCGCGGAAACCGCCGATGGGCTGGTCATGGCCGTGGAGCACCGGTGGCTTCCGCTCGCCGCGGTGCAGTTCCACCCCGAGTCGATCCTGTCGCTCGACGGCGGAGTTGGCCTCGCCCTTCTGGGGAATGTGATGGACCGGTTCGCCGCCGGCATCCTTGCGGACGCGGCGGCGTGATGGTGGAGGGGCCGGGGGTGGTTACTCCACCATCCCCAGCGCTTCCTTGTAGAGTTCCAGGATGGCTTCCTGCTCCTGGCGGTCGGCCTTGTCCATTTTGCGAAGCCGGATGATCTGCCGGATGATCTTGGTGTCGAAGCCGGTGCCCTTGGCCTCGGCATAGACTTCCTTGATGTCCTCCTGCAGGCCGCGCTTCTCCTCTTCCAGGCGCTCGATGCGCTCGACGAAGGATTTCAGGCGATCCGCCGCAATGCCGCCGACGTCGGACATGATTGGGGTAACCTCAAATTGGGTGCTTCCGGGGAATCCGGCGCGGACGATATCGGCGGGCGCCGCCGATGGCAAGGGACTCCCGGCATCCTGTTCGCGGATGCCACAGGGCGGGCGCCTCGTGCGAAAGACGCATGGCGCGCCGTCGCGAAAGGGGCGACCTTGCGCTTTCCGTTGCACGCGCGCGTGCCATGCCTCTCCCGGCTGTTGCGCCGCACCAACACCGCTGGTAATACCATCGACGCTCAAGAGCTTCACAAAGTCACATAAATCCGGCATTGATGCCGACGGTCTGGGCCGATTGCACGCAAATCGGCCACTTGCGGCAGGGGAGATAAAGAACCATGAAAATCGCCATACCCAGGGAGCGGCGCGCGGGCGAGAATCGCGTCGCGGCATCTCCGGAGACGGTCAAGAAACTCAAAGCCCTCAGCCTGGAAGTGGTCGTGGAGACCGGCGCGGGGCTGGGCTCGAACCTGCCGGACCGGGTCTACCAGGACGCCGGAGCGGAGATCGCGCCGGACGCCGCCTCGGCGCTGGCCGGGGCCGACATCGTTCTGAAGGTGCAGCGCCCGCTGCTCGCCGGGGAGGGGGACCTCGACGAACTGGCGCTGATCCCGCGCGGCGCGCTGCTGCTGGGCATCCTCAACCCGCACAACAGCCGCGACCATGTGGCGGCCTACGCCGCGGCGGGGGTCAACGCGCTGGCCATGGAGTTCATGCCGCGCATCACCCGCGCCCAGGTCATGGACGTGCTGTCCTCGCAGGCCAACCTCGCCGGCTACAAGGCGGTGGTGGATGCGGCCAGCGAGTACGGCCGGGCCTACCCGATGATGATGACCGCGGCGGGCACCGTGCCGCCGGCCCGCGCCTTCATCATGGGTGTGGGCGTGGCCGGTCTGCAGGCCATCGCCACGGCCAAGCGTCTGGGCGCCATCGTCTCGGCGACCGACGTCCGTCCGGCGGTCAAGGAGCAGGTGCAGAGCCTCGGCGGCAGCTTCGTCGCGGTGGAGAACGAGGAGTTCAAACAGGCCGAGACGTCCGGCGGCTACGCCAAGGAGATGTCCGACGACTACAAGCGCCAGCAGGCGGCGCTGGTGGCCGAGCACATCAAGAAGCAGGACATCGTCATCACCACCGCGCTGATCCCCGGACGCAAGGCTCCGGTGCTGGTGACGCGCGAGCATGTCGCCTCGATGAAGCCGGGCTCGGTCATCATCGATCTGGCGGTGGAGCAGGGCGGCAACGTCGAGGGCTCGGAGCTGGGCAAGGTCGTCACCACGGAGAACGGGGTGAAGATCGTCGGCCACGCCAACTACCCCAGCCGCATCGCCGAGAGCGCCTCGCTGCTCTACGCCAAGAACCTGCTGGCCCTGCTCCAGTCGCTGCACGACAAGGACCCCGAGGACAGCAAAAAGGGTCGCGTCACGCTCAACTGGGACGACGAGATCGTCAAGGCCATCGCGCTCACCCGCGACGGGCAGATCGTCCATCCCGCCTTCGCCGGCCAGACGGTCTAAAGGCCGGACGGATTCAGGGAGAGACACATGGATCAGACTCAATTGTCCAACCGCATCGTCGAGCTGAAGGCCCAGCTCGCCGCCGCCGGCCAACAGATCGACGCGCTCGCCGCCCAGGCCGCGGCGCTCGGCCACGCCGCCCCCGTGGCGGACGCGGCGAGCCACGGCAACTTCTTCATCACCGGGCTGACGGTGTTCGTGCTGGCCTGCTTCGTGGGCTACTACGTGGTGTGGCGGGTGACGCCGGCGCTGCACTCGCCGCTGATGGCGGTGACCAACGCGGTGTCCTCGGTGATCATCGTCGGCGCCCTGATCGCCGCCGGCCCGCTCGGCTTCGGCTTCTCCAAGATCATGGGCTTCCTCGCCGTCATCCTGGCCAGCGTCAACATCTTCGGCGGCTTCCTGGTCACCCAGCGCATGCTGTCGATGTTCAAGAAGAAGGGCAAGTAACCATGGAAACCCTGTCCGCCCTTCTCTATCTGGTCGCCTCGGTCTGCTTCATCATGGCCCTGCGCGGCCTGTCCAGCCCGGAGACCTCCCGCCAGGGCAACTTCTTCGGCATGGCCGGCATGACCATCGCCGTGCTGACCACGCTGGCCCTGCCCATCGTCCAGTCCTACTGGATGATCGTCCTCGGCATCGCCATCGGCGGCGGCATCGGCTACGTCATCGCCAAGAAGATCGAGATGACCGCCCTGCCGCAGCTCGTCGCCGCCTTCCACTCGCTGGTCGGTCTGGCCGCGGTGTTCGTGGCGCTCTCGGCCTTCTACTCGCCCGAGGCCTACGGCATCGGCGTGCCCGGGGCCATCGCCAAGGGCTCGCTGGTCGAGATGGCGCTCGGCACGGCCATCGGCGCCATCACCTTCACCGGCTCCATCGTCGCCTTCGCCAAGCTGCAGGGGCTGGTCACCGGCAAGCCGCTGGTCTTCCCCTACCAGCACCACCTCAACGCCGCCCTCGGCGTCCTCACCGTCCTGCTCATCATCTGGCTGGTGCAGTCGAACTCCGGCGCGGCGATGTGGATCATCGTGCTGGTCGCGCTGGCGCTGGGCTTCCTGCTGATCCTGCCGATCGGCGGGGCGGACATGCCGGTGGTGATCTCGATGCTGAACAGCTACTCCGGCTGGGCGGCGGCGGGCATCGGCTTCACGCTGCAGAACAACCTGCTGATCGTCACCGGCGCGCTGGTCGGCTCGTCGGGCGCGATCCTGTCCTACATCATGTGCAAGGGCATGAACCGCTCGATCTTCAACGTCATCCTGGGCGGCTTCGGCGGCGAGGGCGGGGCGGCGTCGGCGGCGGCCGGCGGCGGCGAGCGCGGCACGGTGAAGGCCGGCTCGCCGGAGGACGCGGCCTACATCATGAAGAACGCCCAGTCGGTGATCATCGTCCCGGGCTACGGCATGGCGGTGGCCCAGGCCCAGCACGCGCTGCGCGAGATGGCCGACCTGCTCAAGAAGGAGGGCGTCGAGGTCAAGTACGCCATCCACCCGGTGGCGGGGCGCATGCCGGGCCACATGAACGTGCTGCTGGCCGAGGCCAACGTGCCCTACGACGAGGTGTTCGAGCTGGAGGACATCAACCGCGACTTCGGCACCGCGGACGTGGCCTTCGTGATCGGCGCCAACGACGTGACCAACCCGGCGGCCAAGACCGACCCGCAGTCGCCGATCTACGGCATGCCGATCCTCGACGTGGAGAAGGCCAAGACGGTGTTCTTCATCAAGCGCGGCATGGCCGCCGGCTACGCCGGTGTCGAGAACGAGCTGTTCTTCCGCCCCAACACCATGATGCTCTTCGGCGACGCCAAGAAGGTTACCGAAGAGGTCGTGAAGTCGATGGAGTAACCCGCGCCGTCAAGGGTGTGGTGTGACACGGACCCCCGAGGCATGCTGTGCCTCGGGGGTTCTTTTTTGCCCTCACAAGAAACGGAGAGAGGACGCCATGCCCGCCTACATCATCGCCGATGTGAACGTGACGAATCCCGAGGCCTATGAAAACTACAAGAAGCTGACGCCGAACGCGGTCGCCAAGAACGGCGGGCGCTTCATCGCCCGCGGCGGGCAGGCGGAGGAGCTGGAGGGCGGCTGGCAGCCCAACCGCGTGGTCATCCTGGAATTCCCGGACTACGCCGCCGCCAAGGCCTTCTACGACAGCCCCGAGTACCGTGAGGCACGCGAGGCGCGGAAGGGCGCCGCCGACTTCCGGATGATCGTGGTCGACGGCGCCTGACGCTCCCTCTCCCGGGGCGGGAGAGGGAACTGCAGGCAGTCGCCCTACGCCTTCTTGACGCCGAAGCAATGCTCCGGACCGGGGAAGCTGCGGGCCTTCACCTCGGCGGCGAAGGTCGCGGCGGCCTCGCCGATGGTGGCGCCGAGCTGGGCATAGCGCTTCACGAACTTGGGCTGGAACTCACCGAACAGTCCGAACATGTCGTCCGACACCAGAACCTGCCCGTCGCAGGCGGGGGAGGCGCCGATGCCGATGGTGGGGACGATCACGTCCTCGGTGATCTGGCGGGCGAGCGACTCCATCGTGCCCTCGATGACCAGGGAGAAGGCGCCGGCCTCGGCGATGGCGCGGGCGTCGGCGCGGATGCGCTCCGCCGCTTCCGGATCGCGGCCCACCGCCTTGTAGCCGCCAAGAGCGTTCACCGACTGCGGCAGAAGCCCGACATGGCCCATGACCGGGACGCCGCGGGTGGTCAGGTAGGCGACCGTTTCGGCCATCTCCAGCCCGCCTTCCAGCTTCACCGCCTGGGCGCCGCTCTCCGCCATGACGCGGGCGGCGTTGCGGAAGGCCACCTGGGGGCTTTCCTGGTAGCTGCCGAAGGGAAGGTCGACCACCACGCAGGCGTGGCGCGAGCCGCGCACCACGGCGGCGCCATGGGCGATCATCATGTCGAGCGTGACGGGAAGCGTGCTGTCGAAGCCGTAGACCACCATGCCCAGCGAATCGCCGACCAGCAGCAGGTCCACATGCGGGTCCAGAAGCCGGGCGACCGGGGTGGTGTAGGCGGTCAGGCAGACGATCGGCTCGCCGCCCTTGCGCGCGCGCAGCGCCGGAACGGAGACGCGCGGAGTGTCCTTGGATGCGCTCATTGGCGACCCTCCCCATTCTTTTCTTGGCAGATTTTCCCTGGTGCGGCGAAGCGGACCGCAGATGCACCAAAACCGCCCACGCGCAATCGCGGGGCGGCAGGTGCGAGACACAAGAGGGGCAAGCGCGCGAACGCGCATGGAAGCCCGGCGCACCGGAGTGCGCCTGTCAATCCGGCGCGAAACGCGCCCGGAAATTAATAGCCCTCGCGCTCCATGCGCTTGCGGAGCAGCTTGCGGGTGCGACGCACCGCCTCAGCCTTCTCACGCGCGCGCTTCTCCGAGGGCTTCTCGTAGTTCCGGCGCAGCTTCATTTCCCGGAAAATGCCCTCGCGCTGCATCTTCTTCTTCAGCGCGCGGAGGGCCTGATCGACGTTGTTGTCTCGGACCAGAACTTGCACGTTAACCGTCACCCTTTCAAGTGAGCCGAGTTGCCATGAAGCAACAAACAGGCATGCGACAGGCATGCGCTTTCGGGCGCACCCCTTGTGTGGACCTTTGTGTAGCACGGACGGGGCCGCCTGTGAAGCGGAGTCTTCGAAGCTTGGAATTCCCGTGGGGATAAAGCGTGGCCAAAGCGATTGTCTGCCGGGCCGCACCGCCCAGATAATAGGGCATGGCCCTGTTGAAGATCGCCCGCATGGGGCATCCGGTGCTGCGCAAGGTCGCGGCCCCCGTGCCCGACCCGACCGCTCCGGAGATCCGTCGGCTGGCGTCCGACATGATCGACACCATGCTGGACGCGCCCGGAGTCGGGTTGGCGGCCCCGCAGGTGCACGAATCGCTGCGGATGATCGTGTTCCGCGTGCCGGGCGAGCGGTCGGGCGGCGAATCGGTGGGGCCGACCGTTCTCATCAACCCGGTGGTCGAGCCGCTGGGGGACGCGCTGGTGACCGGCCTGGAAGGCTGCCTGTCGATTCCCGAGCTGCGCGGCATCGTTCCGCGATTCGTGCGAATCCGCTACCGCGGCGTCGGGCTGGACGGCGAACCCATCGAGCGGGAGGCGGAGGGCTTCCACGCCCGCGTCATTCAACACGAATGCGATCACCTGGACGGCGTTCTTTACATCGACCGGATGACCGATCTGCGCTATCTGGCGTTCAAGGACGAGGCGCATCATGTGGCCGAGGCGCTGGACCAGCAGGAGGGGAGAGACTGACATGGATGCTGTCCTGGACATGGACGTGGTGCGGGACGACATCCTGCTGTCCACGCTTCCCAACATCGTGTTCGACGGCTGGAGCCTTCAGGCGCTGCGCGACGGCGCGCAGATGGCCGGTTACGACGCCGCGACCATGCACCGCGCCTTCCCCGGCGGCGTGCCGGAGTTGGTGGAGCATTTCGGTGCCTGGACCGACCGCCGCATGCTGGCCGAACTGGACAAGCATCCGCTGGACGAGATGAAGGTGCGCGACAAGATCGCGCTGGCCGTCCGAACCCATTTCGAGGTGCTGGAGCCCCACATGGAGGCCAAGCGCCGGCTGCTCGCCTACCTCGCGATGCCGCAGAACCTGGGGCTGGGGCTGAGCATGCTGTACCGCACGGTGGACGCCATGTGGTTCGCGGCGGGCGACACCGCCACCGACTTCAACCATTACACCAAGCGCGCCACGCTTGCCGCGGTACTCAGCTCCGCGACCTTCTACTGGCTGGACGACCGGTCGGAGGGCCATGTCGAGACCTGGGCCTTCGTGGACCGCCGCCTGCACGACGTCATGAACATGGGCAAGGCGATGTCCGCCATGGGCCGCGCCGGGCGCCTGCTCAGCCACCTGCCCAGCCCCGCGCGCTTCGCCCGCCAGATCCGCCAGCGCACTGCCGGCAGCGTCCCGGTGGACAGCGCCTCCACCCACATGGCGGAGAACATCTGAACGGATCAGGCTTTTGTTCTTTTGCGCGCCGGCTTCTTCACGGCGCCCTTTCTCACGGCGGCGGTGCGGATCGCCGCCGCCAGGGCTGGGCGCGCCCAGAGCATAAGCTCATCCGGGTCATCAAGCGCCGATTCGGGCGGGGGGAAGTAGGGCATGACCGTCGGCTTGTCGTCGAACGGCTTGAAGGGGCGAAGGCCCAGCATTTCGTAATCGGAACGGTTGCCGTCGTCCGCCTTGAAATAGAGGACGTTGTGGGCCACCAGCGCGAAGACGACTCCGTCGCAATAGACCGCGTAGCCACCGAACATGCGGCGGGCGGTGATGGCGCCCAGGGGCGTCAGCGACTCGCACAGGAAACGGACGAGTTCGCTGACCGTGGCCACGGCGAAGGGTTCTACTTTTTGCGGAAGGCGTCGAGCGCCACGACCTCGCCGCGTTTCGGCTCCTCGCCGGAGCGGTCCGCGTCGGGCTTGGCCGGATCGGACTTCGCCGAGTCGGACTTGGCGAGCTTCGCGATGGCCGGCTTCGCCCCGTCCTTGCCGTCCGCGGCCTTCTTCCCCGGCGACTCGCGCGTGGGAATGGCGGAGACCTCCGCCGATTCGGCGGGCTCGACCGGCTGGAACTGGAGGGCGAAATTCTCCGACGGATCGGCGAAGGTGGTGATGGCGGCGTAGGGGATGACCAGCCGCTCATGCACGTTGTTGAAGCTCAGCGTCACCTCGAAATGATCGTCCAGCGCCTCCAGCCCATAGAACTGGTACTGGATGACGATGGTCATCTCGTTGGGATACTGCGACGCCAGATATTCCGGGATGTCGACGCCAGGATAACCCGTCCGGAAAGTCAGGTAGAAATGATGATCGCCGGGGAGCCCGCGGTCCGTCACCTGGCGGAGCGCGTCACGGACGACGCCACGCAAGGCGGCCTCGACCATGCGGTCATAACGCAACTGCTCTCTCGGCATTCTTGGGCGGGTCCTTAACGCCAGACGGGTAAGTGTGGGCCTTCTGTTGCTAGGCGGCCCACGGCCCCACCCTCAGGTGCTACCCATCAGGGATTGATTTCGGTCAGTTACCGCTGTTAGGCGGCAACGGCGACCGGAGCAACGTTGTCGTTGGCAACTATTGCAATGGCCCGATAACGGCGGAACCATGCCGAGCGAAGACCATGCCTTTACCACGCGTGTCGATCCTATTTCGCCCCCAACGAACCCGCTCCCAACGGCAACGCCCGAGAGACCGGTGGTTTGTTTGGTGGAGGCGCCGGGTACCGCCCCCGGGTCCACAACGCTTATTCCGCAAGGCGTTTATCGCCATAGTCGGCGGCTGCCGACGGTTCCAATATAGGCCCTTCGCCCGAAGATGGAAAGGGGTTGCCCGAGGAATCTGTCCGGCGGCCTCCGGCCCGGCTTTCCAGATGACGGGATTTACGCGCGGACGTAGAGTGCCGCCCCCTCTCACGCGCAGGAGCACCGCCATGACGCCGCCCCCGGTGACGCCGTCCCAGATGACGCCACACGAGGCCGACGGCCTTCATCGCCGGGGCCTCGTCGCCGCGCAGGCCGGGCGCTTCGACGAGGCGCTGGACCTGATCGGGCGGGCCATCGCCGCCTATCCCACGGTTCCCGTCTGGTGGGCGAACTACGGGCTGGTGATGGAAAGCCTGGGCGACGTCGCCGGGGCGGCCAACGCCTATGCCGGGGCGCTGAACCTCGATCCCTCGCTGGACATGGCGATGGACGGGCTGCTGGCCATGACGGAGGCGGTGCGCCGGGCCGGCGATTCCGCCCGCGCGGAGGCCTTCTTCCGCCGCGCCATCGCTCTGAACCCGAAGACGCTGGCCGCCGTCGCCAATCTGGGCGTTCTGCTGCGCGCGCAAGCCCGGCGGGATGAGGCGGTGGTGCTCTACGGGCGCGCCGGACGGCTCGACCCGGCCAACTGGGCGCACCCCTACAACCTCGGCAACGCGCTGGCCGAGATGAACCGGCTGGGCGAGGCCGACGACGCTTACCGGAGTGCGCTCATCCTCGCGCCGGGCCGGGCGGAGGTGCGGGCGAACCGCGCCACCCGCGTGCTCGCCATGCAAGGGCGGGCGGAGGAGGCGCTGGCGGAGATCGAAGGCGTGGTGGCGCAGCATCCGGGCGTCGATTCGCTGAACGCCTCGCGCCTCTACCTGATGCAGTTCGCGCCGGGGCTGACCATGCCGGCCATCGCCCAGGCCCATGCGGACTGGGGCGCGCGTTACCCGGACCGTCCGGCGCCCGCCGTGGCCGCTCCGGCGCCGAAGATCCGCGTCGGCTACGTCTCGCCGGATTTCCGCGCGCATCCCGTGGGCTTCTTCCTGGAGCCGGTGCTGGCGAACCACGACCGCGCCGCCTTCGAGATCGTCTGCTACGCCAACACCGCCAACCCGGATTGGAAGACGGAACGGCTGATGGCCCACGCCGACCACTGGGTCTGGACGGCGGGGATGGATGACGAGGCTTTGGCCCAGCGCATCCAGGCGGACGGCATCCATATCCTGGTCGATCTGGCGGGCCACACCTTCGGCAACCGCCTGCCGGTCTTCGCGCGGCGGGCGGCGCCGGTCCAGGCGTCCTGGGCGGGTTACGTCGGCACCACCGGCCTGCCGGCCATGGATTATCTGATTTCCGACGCGCGGCAGAGCCCGCCGGGGTCGGACGGCTGGTGCATCGAAGGCATCGTGCGCATGCCCGACGCCTATGTCCCCTGGGCGCCGCCCGAGGACGCGCCGCCGGTGGCGCCGCTTCCGCTGGTGGAGCGCGGCTGTGCCACCTTCGGCTCCTTCAACGCCCTGCCCAAGCTGAACGCGGAGGTCGCGGCTCTGTGGGCGCGCGTGCTGGAGGCCGTTCCCGGCTCCCGCCTGCTGCTTCGCACGCTAGGCTTCGACGATGCCGGCACCGCCGCCCGAGCCCTGGCGCTGTTCGAGCGGGCCGGGCTGGACCCGGCGCAGGTGCAACTGCGGGGCGGGGCGCCGCACCGGGAGTTCCTCGCCGGCTACGGCGAGGTGGACGTGGCGCTGGACCCCTTCCCCTATTCCGGCGGGCTGACGACGCTGGAGGCGCTGTGGATGGGCGTGCCGGTGGTGACCCTGGGCGGCGACCGCTTCTGCGCCCGCCATTCGGTCACGCATCTCGCCTCGGCCGGGCTGTCCGATCTGGTGGCCGAGGGGGCGGACGCCTATGTCGCCAAGGCGGCGGCGCTGGTGGCCGACCCGGCGGGGCTGGCGGCCCTGCGCGGCGGTCTGCGGGACCGGCTGGCGGCGTCCCCGGCGCTGAACGGGGCGCGTTTCACCCGCGCATTGGAAGCGGCCTTCGGCGTCATGTGGCAGCGCTTCCAGGCCGGGCAGGGGCGGGCGAGCTTCTCCCTCAATTTCGACTAGGGAGTTTCGACCGAGGACTCAGGCGCGTTCCGACCCGGGCGCGCCGGTGCTCCACAGCAGCCCCAGCACCATGCCCTTGCAGCGCGGCAGGAGCAGCCAGGTCAGCAGCAGGGTCAGCGCCGGCCAGACGGTCAGATGCACCCAGGTCGCCGGCTCGTAGCTCTGCTCGACCGACAGCAGCGCCGGGATGACGATGTGGCCGACGATCAGGATCGTCATCCAGGGCGGCGCGTCGTCGGCGCGGAAATGGCCGAACGCCTCGCCGCAATGGGCGCAGTGGTCCACCGGCTTCAGGTAGTTCCTCAGCAGGCGCCCGCGCCCGCAGGCCGGGCAACTGCCCATCAGCCCGCGCAGGGCCGCCGTCGTCTTCGACCGATTGCCGTCTTCCGTCCCATCCTCGACCGCCATGACCGCTCCCCTGCGTTCCGCTCCTCGAAGGGCGTCATATGGGAAGGGAGCGACCGATCGTCACGCCGTTCCGTCTTCCGCACTTCCGGGTTGCGCCGCGCGCAGGGCCTCGATGCGGCGGGCGATGTTCTCCAGCCGCATCTGAAGCTCGTGGGCGCACAGGGCGTGCGCGGCGGCGCGGGCCTCCGCCGCGATGTCGGCGATGGCGGCTTCGAGGGTGCGGATTCGGGCGTCGCGCGCGTCTTCGCTCATCGGATTTCTGCTCCGGCTGTTGACGGACCGGCCCCCGGGCGTCTACGGGATGCACAAACCCCCTCCGGGAGCCTGGAGCCATGACGATCACCCGCCTGTTTCTCGCCGCAACCGCCGCCACGGCCTTTGCCGCGGCCGCGCTGAGCGGCACCGCCGCCGCCGCCCAGACCAAGACCGTCGCCATCACCGCCATCGTCGAGCATCCGGCGCTGGACGCCACGCGCGACGGCGTAGTGGAGGCGCTGAAGGCCGCGGGTTTCACGCCGGGTGAGACTCTGAAGGTCGAGTATCAGAGCGCCCAGGGCAACCCCGCCACCGCCGCGCAGATCGCGCGCCAGTTCGCGGGCGCCCGTCCGGACGTGATCGTTCCGATCTCCACCCCCTCCGCCCAAGCGGTCGTCGCCTCCACCCGCGACATTCCGGTGGTCTTCACCGCCGTGACCGACCCGGTCGGCGCGCAGCTCGTCCGCAACCTGGACAAGCCGGGCGCCAACGTCACCGGCGTCTCCGACATGGCCCCGGTTGCCGAGCATGTGGCGCTGATCCGCGAGATCGTGCCGTCGGTGAAGCGTCTGGGCGTCCTCTACAACCCCGGTGAGCCGAACTCCGTCTCGCTGGTGAAGGCGCTGAAGGACGAGGCTCAGAAGGCCGGTCTGGCCGTGGTCGAGGCGACCGTCACCAAGTCCGCCGACGCCCAGCCTGCCGCCCGCAGCCTCGTCGGCAAGGCCGACGCGGTCTATGTGCCGCTGGACAACACGGTCGTCTCGGCGCTGGAGAGCGTCGTGGCGGTGGGCCAGCAGGCCAAGCTGCCGGTCTTTTCCGCCGACACCGACAGCGTGGCGCGCGGCGCGGTCGCCTCCATCGGCTTCGACTACCGTCAGGTGGGCCGCCAGACCGGCGAAGTGGTCGCCCGTATCCTGAAGGGCGAGAAGGCGGGCGACGTTCCGGTGACCTTCGCCAAGGGCTCCGACCTGTTCGTGAACCCCAAATCCGCCGCGGCGATGGGCGTGACCATCCCCGAAGCCGTGACCAAGCGCGCGACCAAGGTGGTCGGGCAGTAATCGCTTAACAGCAAATTTTGTAAGGACTGCGCACCGCGGCGAGCCCCCTCCCTAACCCTCCCCCGCCACCGGCGAGGGAGGGGACTGATTCTCCCTCTCCCGCGCAGCGGGGGAGGGTCGGGGAGGGGGCGGAACCGGCGAAGCCGGAAACACATCATGAGTGAAATAGCCTTCTTCGGGGCCGTCGAGATCGGGCTGGTGTACGCGCTGGTCGCCCTCGGCGTGTACCTGTCCTTCCGGGTGCTCGATTTTCCGGACCTTACGGTGGACGGCAGCTTCCCGTTGGGGGCCGCGGTCTGCGCCACGCTGCTGGTCACCGGGGTCAACCCGTGGATCGCCAGCCTCGTCGCGGCGCTGGCCGGGTCGATGGCCGGGCTGGTCACGGCGACGCTGAACGTCCGCTTCAAGATCCTGCACCTGCTCGCCAGCATCCTGACCATGATCGCGCTGTTCTCGGTGAACCTGCGCGTGATGGGCCGCCCGAACGTGGCTCTGCTGATGCAGGACACGGTGCTGACGCCCTTCTACGGGCTGGGCCTGCCGGACCATGTGGTGCGCCCGCTGGTCGTCCTGGTCGTGGTCGTCGCGGTCGTCCTGCTGCTGGCCCGCTTCCTGAACAGCGAGTTCGGCCTCGCCATGCGGGCGACCGGGGTCAACGCGCGGATGGCCCGCGCGCAGGGCGTTCAGACGGATTTCCACATCTACGCCGGCATGGCCCTGTCGAACGGGCTGTGCGCCCTGGCCGGCGCGCTGTTCGCGCAGACCAACGGCTTCGCCGACGTGACCACCGGCATCGGCACCATCGTGGTCGGTCTGGCGGCGGTGATCGTGGGCGAGACGGTGCTGCCGGCCCGCGCGATGCTGTGGGCGCTGGTCGGCTGCGTCGTCGGCTCCATCCTCTACCGTCTGGCGGTTCAGCTTGCCTTGTCGGCGGACGCCGTCGGGCTCCAGGCGTCCGACCTCAACCTCGTCACCGCCGTCCTGGTCGCGGTGGCGCTGATCCTGCCGCGCATGCGGCTGAAGGCCGCGTCGAAGAAGGGGGAGGCCGTCCGATGATCACGGTCAACGGCATCCACGTCACCTTCGGGCGCGGCACCCCGTTGGAGAAGCACGCCCTGCGCGGCGTGGACCTGACGATTCCGGAGGGGCAGTTCGTCACCGTCATCGGCTCCAACGGCGCCGGCAAGTCCACCTTCCTGGGTGCGCTGGCCGGCGACGTGATCGCGGAGACGGGCAGCATCGCCATCGACGGGGTGGACGTCACCCGCTGGGCGACTCCGAAGCGCGCCTCGCTGGTCGCCCGCGTCTTCCAGGACCCGATGGTCGGAAGCTGCACCGCGCTCACCATCGAGGAGAACATGGCGCTGGCCGCCGCGCGGGGGCGCCGCCGCGGCCTGGGCCTTGCGCTGCGCGGCGACCGTCGCCGGCATTTCCGCGACCGCATCGCGGAGCTTGGGCTGGGGCTGGAGAACCGGCTGCACGACCGCATGGGCCTGCTGTCCGGCGGGCAGCGGCAGGCGGTCAGCCTGCTGATGGCGACCCTCGCCGGGTCGAAGATCCTGCTGCTGGACGAACACACGGCGGCGCTCGACCCCGGAACGGCGGAGTTCGTGCTGGATCTGACCCGCCGCATCGTCGAGGAGAACCGGCTGACCACGCTGATGGTCACCCACTCCATGCGGCAGGCGCTGGACTACGGCGACCGCACGGTGATGCTGCACGAGGGACGGATCGTGCTGGACGTGTCGGGGGAGCAGCGCGCCGGGCTCGACGTGCCGCACCTGCTGGCGCTGTTCGCCAAGCAGCGCGGCGGCGAGGACATCACCGACGACAGCCTGCTGATCGGCTGACGCCGAGGGGAGGGGCGTCAGACCGTCTTGCGGTCCCGCTCCTCCTCCGGGTCCTCGCGGTCGGCCTCGAAGAGGGCCTGAAGCTCGGCGGCGGCCTGGCGGGAGGTCTGGATCAGGCGGTTCTCGTCGTGATGCACGGCGTGCTGCCGGATCAGCGTGCGCTCGTCATGGTCCCGGAAGGTGTCCAGCGTGTGCCGGGTCTCGTCCGGCGGCAGGCCCAGCGATTCCAGGACGCCGCCGGTCAGGCGCAGGCTGGAGTCGTAGGTCTCGCGCACGAAATGCGTGACCCCGCGGTCCATCAGGAAATGGGCGTGGCGGCGGTTGCGGGCGCGGGCGTGGATGACGAGGTGGGGGAAGTGACGCTTCGCCAACTCCACCACGCGCAGCGACTGCTCCATGTCCTCCAGCGCCACCACCAGCACGCGGGCCTTGTCCGCCCCGGCGGCGCGCAGCAGGTCGAGCCGCGACGGGTCGCCGTAATAGACCTTGTTGCCGAAGCGCCGCACGACGTCGACCTGCTCGGCGCTCTGCTCCAGCGCCGTGAAGGGGATGCCGCGCAGCCGCAGGACGCGCCCGACGATCTGCCCGACCCGCCCGAAGCCGCAGATCAGCACCGGCGGTTCCCCGTCCGTCACGATGGTGTCGTAGGGGCGGGCGGGCTTCACGATCAGGCGCGGCGCCAGCCAGCGTTCCTCCGCCGCGAAGACGAAGGGCGTGGCGATCATCGACAGCGTGACCACCAGCATGGCCGTCGCCGCGTGCTCCCCCGTCATCGCCCCGACGCCGACGGCCAGCCCGAACAGGACGAATCCGAACTCGCCCCCCTGGCTCAGCACCGTGGACAGCCGCGCCGACCCGCCCCGGCGCAGGCCGGACAGGCGGGCCAGCCCGAACAGCGCCGCCGCCTTCAGGATCATCAGCCCCAGCGCCAGCGACAGATAACGCACCGGCTCCGCCAGCAGCGCCGCCACGTCGGCCCCCATGCCGACCGACACGAAGAAGAGGCCGAGCAGCAGGCCCTCGAACGGCGCGATGTCGGCCTGCACCTCGTGCCGGTATTCCGAATCGGACAGCAGCACCCCGGCCATGAAGGCGCCGAGCGACATGGACAGCCCCGCCCAGGCGGCGAACAGGGCGGTGCCCAGCACGATCAGCAGAGCGGTGGCGGTGAAGATTTCCGGGGTCCGGGCGCCGTCCACGGCGCGCAGCACGGGGCGCAGCAGATAGCGCCCGCCGGCCAGGATCGCGGCGACCGCGCCGGCGGCCTTCAGCACCGCCAGCCACGCGGTCCCGGCGTCCGGCACCTCACCGGCGCCATGGCCGAGCAGGGGCAGCAGAGCCACCGCCGGAATGATGGCGAGGTCCTGGAACAGCAGAATGGAAAAAGCGCTGCGCCCGGCGTTGGTGGTCAGCAGTTCCCGCTCCGCCAGCATGGGCAGCACCATGGCGGTGGAGGACAGCGACAGGCCGAAGCCGGCCACCGCGGCGGCGGTGGGGGAGAAGCCGAGCAGGAGGAAGGCGGCGGCTCCGATCAGTCCGGCGGTCACCGCGACCTGCGCGCCGCCCAGCCCCAGCACCGACCGGCGCATCACCCACAGGCGGGCGGGGCGCAGCTCCAGCCCGATCAGGAACAGCAGCATGATGACGCCGAGTTCGGAGATGTGCCGGATCGCCTCGACATCGGTCACCAGCCCGAGTCCGCCCGGCCCGATGGCCAGCCCCGCCGCGAGGTAGCCGAGCGGCCCGCCGAAGCCGAACCGCTTGGCCACCGGGACCGCCAGAACCACGGCGGCCAGCAGCACCACCAACGTCACGAAATCCGGCATCGGCTCCGTCCGCTGAAGGCTCTGCCCCCTCCCTGACCCTCCCCCGCTTCGCAGGGGAGGGGATTAAGCTCCCTCTCCTGCGAAGCGGGAAGGGTGGGGCAAACGCGTCCCCTTACGACACCACGATCCGCGGCGCCGCGCGCGCCGGTCCCTGGTCGCCGGCGATCTTCTCCCAGACGCGCTTGGCTATTCCGCGGTATGCCTTCGCGTGCTCCGAGTCGGGCTGCGACACGACGATGGGCTGGCCCTGGTCGGACGTCTCGCGGATCTCGATGTGCAGCGGGATCTCGCCCAGGAACTCCATGCCCAGGTCGGAAGCCTCCTTGCGGGCGCCGCCGTGGCTGAAGATGTCCGTGCGGTGGCCGCAATTGGGGCAGCAGAAATAGCTCATGTTCTCGATGATGCCGAGGACAGGCACGTCCACGCGGCGGAACATGTTCAGCCCCTTGCGGGCGTCCAGCAGGGCGATGTCCTGCGGGGTGGAGACGATGATCGCGCCGGCCAGCGGCACCTGCTGCGCCATGGTGAGCTGCGCGTCGCCGGTGCCCGGCGGCATGTCCACCACCAGCACGTCCAGCGTGCCCCAGTTCACGTCGCGCAGCATCTGCTGCAGGGCGCTCATCACCATCGGGCCGCGCCAGATCATCGGCGTGTCCTCGGCGACCAGGAAGCCCATGGACATCACCTTGATGCCGTAATTCTCCATCGGCTCCAGGATGCGGCCGTCGTGGCTGGTCGGCCGGCCGGAGATGCCCAGCATGCGCGGCATGGACGGACCGTAGATGTCGGCGTCCAGAAGCCCGACCTTCAGCCCGTTCGCCGCCATGGCGAGCGCCAGATTGCTGGCGGTGGTGGACTTGCCCACGCCGCCCTTGCCCGACGCGACGGCGACGATCGCCTTGACGCCCGGCACCAGAGGCTTCTGCTCCGCCGCCTGCCCGTGGGAATGGCCGTGGGCGTGGCCTTGGCCGCCATGGGAGTGCCCATGGGCATGCCCGTGGCCCTGCTGCGGGGCAGCAGCCTGGCCGGCGGGGCGGTGCGCCGTCAGGACCGCGGTGACCGACAGGACGCCCGGCAACGCCTCCACCGCCTTCTCGGCGGCGTGGCGCACCGGTTCGGCCTGGGCACCGCGTTTGGGGTCCACCTCGATCGAAAAGGCGACGTTCCCGTCGCGCACGACAAGTCCGGACAGCATGCCGAGGCTGACGACGTCCTTGCCCCGTTCCGGATCGACAACCGTCCTCAGAGCTTCAAGGACTTGAGCTTCGCTGACCTGCGCCATGGTTGAAAACTCCGCTTCCTTCCCGATATTGGCGGATATCCGTCGGTGAAATCCTTCCCCGAATGGGATGGGCACTATAGGGCCGGCGGACAATAATGGTAAAGGGATCGGACGGTACGGAAACGATTTGTTTTCCGGAAATTCCGTCCCAAGAATTGAGAGAGCGCGAAGGGGAACGAACGGAATGCCGTGGAGCAATCAGGGAGGGGGTGGCGGTGGCGGCCCCTGGGGTCCTCCGCCCGGAGGCGGCGGTCAGAATCCGTGGGGCCGTCCGCCGGGCGGCGGTGGCGGCGGTGGCGGCGGAGGGCCGCAGCCTCCGGACCTTGAGGATCTGCTGCGCCGCAGCCAGGACCGCCTGAAGAAGGTGATGCCCGGCGGCGTTGGCAGCGGGCGCGGCGTGGCCCTGGTCATCGGCCTGCTGGCCGTGGTCTGGCTGGCCAGCGGCATCTACCGCGTCGAGGCGGACGAGCAGGGCGTCGTGCTGCGCTTCGGCCAGTGGGTGCGCACCGAGCAGCCGGGTCTGCGCTACCACCTGCCGGCGCCCATCGAAACGGTGCTGATGCCCAAGGTGACGCGCGTCAACCGGATCGAGGTGGGCTACCGCTCGGCCGGCGACGGGCGGCGCGGCGACCGCGACGTTCCCGACGAATCGCTGATGCTGACCGGCGACGAGAACATCATCGACATCGACTTCACCGTCTTCTGGGTCATCAAGGACGCGGGCGAGTATCTGTTCAAGATCCGCGATCCCGAGGCCACCGTGAAGAAGGCGGCGGAAAGCGCGATGCGCGAGGTGATCGGCCGCACCGACCTGCAGCCGGCCCTGACCGAGGCCCGTCAGCAGATCGAAACCTCCACCCGCCAGCTCCTCCAGGCCATGCTTGACGACTACGAGGCGGGCATCGAGGTGACGCAGGTGCAATTGCAGAAGGCCGATCCGCCGGCTCCGGTCATCGACGCCTTCAACGACGTGCAGCGCGCCCGCGCCGACCGCGAACGCGCCCGCAACGAGGCCGAGGCCTACCGGAACGACGTGATCCCGCGCGCCCGAGGCGACGCGGAACGGCTGATCCAGGAAGCCTCCGCCTATCGCGAGCAGGTCGTGAACCTGGCCCAGGGCGACGCCGACCGCTTCCGCAAGGTCTACGACGCCTACTCGACCGCCAAGGACGTGACCGCCAAGCGCATGTACCTGGAAACCATGGAAGAGATCCTGCGCGGCGCCAACAAGGTCATCATCGACGGCAACGCCCAGGGTGCCCAGGGTGTTGTTCCTTACCTGCCGCTCAATCAGCTTCAGCCGTCTTCCGGCACGGCGGCGCGGCCCGCCGGCCAGCAACCGGCCCGCTGAGGAGGGATGCCATGAACCGCACATTGTTGGTCGCCGGCATCGGCATCCTCGCGGCGGGCGTTCTCGCCTCGGCCTCGCTGTTCACGGTGAACGAGGCGCAGCAGGCGCTCGTCCTCCAGTTCGGCGAGCCGATGCGGGTCATCCGCGATCCCGGACTGAAGGCCAAGATCCCCTTCATCCAGGAAGTCCGCATCCTCGACCGCCGCGTGCTCGACCTCGACCCACCGGTGGAGCAGGTCATCCTGGCCGACCAGAAGCGCCTGGACGTGGACGCCTTCGCGCGCTACCGCATCCTGGACCCGCTGCGCTTCTACCAGACCGCCGGCAACGAGGCGGTGGCCGAGACGCGCATGAACGCCATCGTGAACTCGGCGCTCCGCCGCGTTCTCGGCAGCGTGACCCTGCTCGCCATCCTGTCGGACGAACGTCCGCGCGTGATGAACGACATCCGCGGTCAGGTGAACGACGAGGCGAAGCGATTCGGCATCGAGATCGTCGACGTCCGCATCCGCCGCGCCGACCTGCCGGAGGAGACCAGCCAGTCGATCTTCGCCCGCATGCGGTCGGAGCGTGAGCGCGAAGCCGCCGAGGCCCGCGCCCAGGGTCAGGAACAGTCGCAGCAGATCCGCTCCCGCGCGGACCGCGAACGCACCGTCATCCTGGCCGAAGCGCAGCGCGATTCGCAGATCCTGCGCGGTGAAGGCGACAACCAGGCGCTGAAGATGATCGCCGAGGCGACGTCGCAGGACCCGCAGTTCTACAGCTTCTACCGGACGCTCGAAGCCTACCGGAAGTCGCTGAACAAGGACGACACCACCATGGTGCTGTCCCCGACCGGCGAGTTCTTCCGCTACTTCGGCGACATCACCGGCGGCGCCAACGGCCAGCCGGCTCCAGCCGCCGGCACGGCTCCGGCGCCGCAGCGGGCCCCGGCCCCGGCGACCGCCCAGCAGCAGTAGGACGTCGCGCTCCTTTCCTCCTTCCCCCTTTCCCCTTCCACGGGGAAGGGGTTGGGTGGGGGGCGTGTTTCCCCACCCGAACCTTGTCTCCCCTTCGAAGCGCCACCCGACCGATGACGGACCTCCTCACCGCGCTTGCCCTGGTCCTGGTGATCGAGGGCGTGCTGTACGCGCTGTTCCCGTCCGCGATGCGGCGGCTGATCGTCGAAGCGTTGACCATGCCGGAAAGCCGCCTGCGCGCGGCCGGGCTGGTGGCGGCGATGGCCGGGGTCGGATTCGTCTGGCTTTTGCGGGGCGCCTGACGCTCTTTGCCACGCGCGCGTCGCTGGACCGCGCCGCCATTTTCCGGCCATACTCCATTCCCTATACTCGCGCGTCCTCCGTGACGGATGGGCCCCCGTGCACGCTCGCTTGAAGCGGTGCCGCGCGCGGCTTACATCCGGCAAACGGATCGGTGAAGCGCCCCATCGGAACGCGACTCATTTGAAACCGTGAGCCGATTGGAACAGATGGCCGATTGGAACAAGAAGGTGCCGGATGTCCGGCAGGGAGAGCTGAGTTGAACCCGAACCACCCCATCCACCGCGCCGACTCCGGCCTCCGGCTGCGCGTCGTGCCGCTGATCGCCGCTCTCCTGTTGGGGCTGTCCGCCGCCGTCGGCACCCCCGCCATGGCCCAGTCGCGCCCGGCGCCGACCAGCTTCGCCGACCTGTCGGAGAAGCTGCTGCCCGCCGTGGTCAACATCTCCACCAGCCAGGCGGTGCCGCAGCGCCAGCAGGGCGCCCGCCCCGAACTGCCGCAGTTCCCGCCGGGCTCGCCGTTCGAGGAGTTCTTCCGCGACTTCTTCGACCGTCAGCAGCAGGACCAGCCGCAGCAGCCGCGCAAGTCCACCTCGCTCGGTTCCGGCTTCATCATCGACGCCAAGAACGGTTACGTGGTCACCAACAACCACGTCATCCAGGACGCCGACGAGATCACCGTCATCCTGCAGGACGACACCAACATCAAGGCCGAGCTGATCGGCAAGGACCCGAAGACCGACGTCGCGCTGCTGAAGATCACCACCAACCATCCGCTGGTCGCCGTTCCCTTCGGCGATTCCGACGCGATGCGCGTGGGCGACTGGGTGCTGGCCATCGGCAACCCGTTCGGCCTGGGCGGCTCGGTCACCGCCGGCATCATCTCGGCCCGCCAGCGCGACATCAACGCCGGCCCCTACGACGATTTCCTGCAGACCGACGCCTCGATCAACCGCGGCAACTCCGGCGGCCCGATGTTCAACCTGAACGGCGAGGTCATCGGCATCAACACCGCGATCTTCTCGCCGTCGGGAGGCTCGGTCGGCATCGGCTTCGCCATCCCGTCGAACCTCGCCAAGCAGGTGGTCGCGCAGCTCCGCGAGTACGGCAAGACCCGCCGCGGCTGGCTGGGCGTGCGCATCCAGGGCGTGACCCCGGAGATCGCCGAGAGCCTGGGCCTCCAGGGCCACAAGGGCGCGCTGGTCGCCTCCGTCACCCCGAACGGCCCGGCCGCCAAGGCCGGCATCCAGGCGGGCGACGTGGTGACCAAGTTCGACGGCAAGGAAATCAACGAGATGCGACGCCTGCCGCGCGTCGTCGCCGAAACGCCGATCGACAAGGCCGTTCCGATCGAGGTGTGGCGCAAGGGCAAGTCGCAGCAGCTTCAGGTGAAGGTGGGCGAGCTTGAGGCCGCCGAGGAATCGGGACTTCTCGCCGCCAACCCGGAGGAGCAGCGCCGCCAGCCGCAGCAGTCCCCGGCCCAGAAGCCGACCGAGACGCTGGGCCTGAAGCTGACCAACATCACGCCGGAACTGCGCCAGCAGTTCGAGATCAAGCCCGAGTTGAAGGGCGTGGTGGTGACCGAGGTGGCCGGCAACTCCACCGCGTCGGAAAAGGGCATCCGCGCCGGCGACGTGATCATTGAGGTCGGCCAGGAGGAAGTCCGCAAGCCGGAGGACGTGACCTCCAAGATCCAGAAGGCCAAGGAGCAGGGCAAGAAGTCCATCCTGCTTCTGGTGGATCGCCATGGCGACCTGCGCTTCGTCGCCATCCCGCTCAGCCAGGGCTGATCGGCGCAACGCTTCAACGAAAAAGGCACCGGCGGGACATCGCCGGTGCCTTTTTTTCTTTGTGAAGCAACGGTGCTGGAAGAGGGGGTCAGCCCTCCACGAAATCCCCGATCCGGTAGCCCTGGGCGAACAGCAGGGCGGTCAGGTCGCCGTGGTCCACGCGGGCGCGGGCCTGGGCGGCCACGGTCGGCTTGGCGTGGAAGGCCACACCCAGCCCGGCGGCGAGCAGCATCGGCAGGTCGTTCGCGCCGTCGCCCACGGCCATGGTCTCGGCGGTGGGGACGTGGCGCTCCCCGGCGTAGGCGAGCAGGGCTTCCAGCTTGCTGTCCTTGTCCAGGATCGGCTCCACCACGGCGCCGGTCATGATGCCGTCCACCACCTCCAGCACGTTGCCGCGGTCGTCGTCGAAACCGACCCAGTCGCGCACCCGCTCGGTGAAGCAGCGGAAGCCGCCGGAGACCAGCACGCAGGTCGCCCCGTTGGCGCGCATGGTGGAAACCAAAGTCTTGGCGCCCGGCATCAGGGTGGCGCGCTGCCACACCTCGTCGATGACGCTGTCGTTCAGCCCCTTCAGCAGGGCGACGCGCTCGCGCACCGCGGCCTTGAAGTCGATTTCCCCGTTCATGGCGCGCGCGGTGATGGCCGCGATGTGATCCTTCAGCCCGACATAGTCACCCAGCTCGTCCAGCATCTCCTGCTCGATGATGGTCGATTCCATGTCGGCGACCAGCAGGCGCTTCTTCCGGTTGCCCGGCTTCTGGGCGATGACGTCCACGGCGAGCCCGTCCGGCGCAAGACCCGCCAGCGCGCGGCGCACCGCGGCCTCCGCCTGTTCTGGCACCAGACCTTCCTCGGCGATGTCGCAGGCGCGGTCCGGCGCCAGCCAGTCCGGCTTGCCGGTATCGGCCCCCAGCGCGGTCAGGGACGCGCGGGCGGCCTGCACGGCCTGTTCGTCGAGAACGGCGGAGGCGGCGGCGATCAGCGTAACGACAGCGCTCATGGTGGGCGATCCTGGAGAAACCGTGGGGGAGGGCGCGCGCGCTCCCTACCACAGCCGGGGGATTGCGCCAACCGTCGTGCTTCGCAGGCCGGTGAATCGCCCGGGCTCATTCGCAGTGGCGTATGCGGCGACAGTGAACCACAGAGACACGGAGACACAGAGAACCCAACCGGCGCTGCCCCGGCACCATCGATCTCCGTGCCTCTGTGTCTCTGTGGTGAAGCCCTGATGGACGACCGCAAGCGAGCCGCCTTGCATTGATGGGCCTTCCCCTGCCATACGCTGTTTTCGGAGGAACGTCAGGCAAGGCGACATGGTTCAGGACAGCCCGCAGAACCGGGATGTGCGGCACCGGCATGTGGTGGTGATCGGCGGCCCCACGGCGTCGGGCAAGTCGGGCATGGCGCTCGACATCGCGGAGGCGCTGGACGGCACCGTCATCAACGCCGACAGCATGCAGCTCTACGCCGAACTGGATGTGCTGACCGCCCGGCCGGGGGCGGAGGATCTGGCGCGTGTGCCGCACCGGCTCTACGGCGTGCTGCCGGCGGCGGAGCGCGGGTCCGCGGCGCGCTGGCGGGATATGGCCCTGGCCGAGATCGCCGAGGCCCACGCCGCCGGGCGCCTGCCCATCGTCGTCGGGGGCACCGGCCTCTATCTGCGCACCCTGATGGAAGGGCTGAGCGCCGTTCCCACCGTTCCGGACGAGGTGCGGAAGGCCGCCCACGCCCGCCTGCGGGCGCTTGGCGGCGAGGCATTCCGTGAGGAGCTGGTGCGCCGCGACCCGGCCTCGGCCAAGCTGAACCCCGGCGACACCACCCGCCTGACCCGAGCCTGGGAAGTGCTGGAGGCCACCGGCCACCCGCTGTCCCACTGGCAGACCCAACGGGCCGAGGGCGCGCCGGAGGGGCTTGCCTTTTCCGTGCTGGTGCTCGACCCGCCGCGGGACGCGCTTTACGCCAATTGCGACCGGCGTTTCCGTGTGATGATGGGGCAGGGGGCGCTGGAGGAGGTGCGGCGTCTGGACGCACTCGGCCTCGATGCCGACCTGCCGGCGATGAAGGCTCTGGGCGTGCCGGAACTGCGCGACCACCTGCGCGGCGCGCTGACGCTCGACGAAGCGATTGCGCTGGCTCAGCAATCGACGCGCCGTTACGCGAAGCGGCAGGTCACCTGGTTCCGCCACCAGCTCGCGGCCCGGCCCCCGGCCTCCGCGCTGCATGGCTGCCATACGATCAATTCGCTCTATGAAAGACCGCTTAGTGAAGCAATACTGACCTATCTTGAAACGACGTTGCGTCGTTGAGCCTCGGGAGGATTGAAAGTGACGGTCGATTGGGGAAACGTGTTTGCCGGTCGCGTCGCCGGTATGGGAGCTTCGGAAATCCGGGAGCTGCTGAAGCTGCTCGAACGGCCGGAAATCATCTCCTTCGCCGGGGGCATCCCGGACCCCGACTTCTTCCCGACCGCGGCCATCGCCCGCGCCTATGAGAAGATCTTCCAGTCCAATGCCGGGGCCGGCGGTGCGCTTCAATACACCATCAGCGAGGGCTACACGCCGCTGCGCGAATGGATCTGCGCCTACATGGGCCGCCACGGCATCCAGGCCGGGCTGGACGAGGTGCTGGTGACCAGCGGATCGCAGCAGGCGCTGGAGTTCGTCGGCAAGCTTCTGATCGGGCCGGGCGAGAAGATCCTGGTGACCCGCCCGACCTATCTGGGCGCGCTCCAGGCCTTCTCGCCCTACGAGCCGCAATACCTCTCCGTCCCCGGCGACGAGGAGGGGCCGGAACTGGCCGCGGTGGAAGCGGCCCTGGAGCAGAAGCCCAAATTCTTCTATCTCGTCCCCGACTTCCAGAATCCCAACGGCACCACGATCTCGCTGGCCCGCCGCGAGGCCCTGCTGGACCTCTGCGCCAAGCACGGCGTGCCGATCGTCGAGGACGCCGCCTACACCGAACTGCGCTATGAGGGTGCGGCGATCCCGCCCATGGTGGCGCTGGACGCCGCCCGCAACGGCGGCAAGATCACCAACGTGCTCTTCTGCGGCTCCTTCTCCAAGACGATGGTGCCGGCCTTCCGCGTGGGCTGGATCAACGGCCCGGCGGAGGTGATCAACCGGCTGGTGCTGATGAAGCAGGCCGGCGACCTGCACACCAGCACCATCAACCAGATCGTGCTGCACGACGTGGTGTCGCAGAGCTTCGACAGCCACATCCGCCGCCTGCGCGCCGGCTACAAGGAGCGCCGCGACGCCATGCTGACCGCGTTGGCCGAGTTCGCCCCGGCCGGGGTGACCTGGACCAAGCCGGAAGGCGGCATGTTCGTCTGGATCGAACTTCCGGAGGGCACCGACGGGGTGGACCTGCTGGCCCGCGCCATCAAGGACGCCAACGTCGCCTTCGTCCCCGGTTCCGCCTTCCACGCCGACCGCTCGGGCAAGAACACGTTGCGCCTCAGCTTTTCCAACAACAACCCGGAGCGCATCCGCGAAGGCATCCGCCGCCTCTGCGGTCTGCTTCAGACGGTCGCGGCGTAAGCGACCCGGTTCTTCCGCAACGGCCTGCCTCCGCACCCGCGGGGCAGGCCGTTCGCTTTTGGGGCCGGCTTATCGGGAAGGACGACCTTTCCAGCTTGCGAAATATTCGGAAAAACTGCGGCAAAAAATCTTTTCGATCATTCGCAAAATGGGTTGACCGGCGACCGGCGGATTGTCTAGTTTGCCGGTCCCGGCCCTCGCCTTTGGGGATAACCCCTTGTTTTCCCAGCGGGCCATGGCCGGGGTTTGAGAAGGAACAGGGCCGCCCGTGAAATGAGGGGCCCACATTGGAAGGTCGTGAGCTATGCCCGAACAGAAGCTGACCGGCGCGCAGATCGTCATCAAGGCCCTGAAGGACCAGGGCGTCGACATCATCTTCGGTTATCCGGGCGGCGCGGTACTTCCGATCTACGACGCCATCTTCCAGCAGAACGACATCAAGCACATCCTCGTCCGGCATGAGCAGGCCGCCGTGCACGCCGCGGAAGGCTATGCCCGCTCCACCGGCAAGGTGGGTTGCGTGCTGGTGACCTCCGGCCCCGGCGCCACCAACGCCGTGACGGGCCTGCTGGACGCGCTGTGTGACAGCATTCCGCTGGTCTGCCTGTCCGGGCAGGTGCCGACCCACCTGATCGGCAACGACGCCTTCCAGGAGGCCGACACCACCGGCATCACGCGCCCCTGCACCAAGCACAATTACCTGGTGAAGGACGTCAACCAGCTCGCCCGCACCATGCACGAGGCCTTCTATGTGGCGCGCAGCGGCCGCCCCGGCCCGGTGCTGGTCGACATCCCGAAGGACGTGCAGTTCGCCGACGGCACCTACATCCCGCCGACCGAGGTGAAGCACAAGACCTACCGTCCGCAGGTGAAGCCCGAGATCGCCCGCGTGGAGGAGGCCATCGAACTGATCGCCAACGCCAAGCGCCCGATCTTCTACACCGGCGGCGGCGTGGTGAACGCCGGCCCGATCGCGGCGAAGCTGCTGACCCAGTTCGTGAAGATGACCGGCTTCCCGATCACCTCGACCCTGATGGGGCTGGGCGCCTTCCCGGCGTCGGACCCGCAGTGGCTGGGCATGCTGGGCATGCACGGCACGTACGAGGCGAACCTCGCCATGTACAACTGCGACGTCATGATCAACATCGGCGCCCGCTTCGACGACCGCGTGACCGGCAAGCTGTCGGAGTTCGCGCCGGGCTCGAAGAAGATCCACGTCGACATCGACCCCAGCTCGATCAACAAGAACGTCGCGGTGGGCATCCCCATCGTCGGCGACGCCGGCGCCGTTCTGGAAGACATGATCCGCATCTGGAAGGCCCGCCAGAAGCGCGCCGACCAGACCGCGCTGAAGGAGTGGTGGGGGCAGGTCGAGGGCTGGCGCGCCCGCAACTGCCTGAACTACAACCGCACCGAATCGGTCATCAAGCCGCAGTACGCGCTGGAGCGCCTGCGCGAGGCGCTGCGCGGCAAGAACCATTACGTGACGACCGAGGTCGGCCAGCACCAGATGTGGGCCGCCCAGTTCCTGCCCTTCGACGAGCCGAACCGCTGGATGACCTCCGGCGGCCTGGGCACCATGGGCTATGGCCTGCCGGCGGCCATCGGCGCGCAGCTCGCCCATCCCGACGCCATCGTGGTGGACGTGTCGGGCGAGGCGTCCTTCCTGATGAACATGCAGGAGATCGGCACGGCGGTGCAGTACCGCGCCCCGGTCAAGATCTTCATCCTGAACAACAAGTACATGGGCATGGTGCGCCAGTGGCAGGAGCTGCTGCACGGCTCCCGCTACTCCAACAGCTACTCGGAAGCGCTGCCCGACTTCGTGAAGCTGGCGGAATCCTGGGGCTGCGTCGGCCTGCGCGCCACCACCGTGGCCGAGGTGGACGAGGTCATCGAGAAGATGCTGGCCGTCACCGACCGCCCCTGCATCGTGGACATTGCCGTGGACCCGAAGGAGAACTGCTTCCCGATGATCCCCGGCGGCAAGGCCCACAACGAAATCCTGTTCGGTCCGGAGGACAGCCCGTCCGACGCCACGCCGGAAGACGGCATGGTGCTGGTCTGATCGCGGCGACCAAGACGAACGGTTGAAGGCCCTCTGGCGGAGTACGGATCGTGGAAGAGAAGATCGAGAAGCACACCATCGCCGTGCTGGTGGACAATGAGCCGGGCGTGCTGGCCCGCGTCATCGGCCTGTTCTCGGGCCGCGGCTACAACATCGAAAGCCTGACGGTGGCGGAGGTGAACAACGCCGACCACCTGTCGCGCATCACGCTGGTCACCTCCGGCACCCGCATGGTGGTGGAGCAGATCAAGGCCCAGCTCGACCGCCTCGTCCCGGTGCACAAGGTGCACGATCTGACGGACGAAGGTCCGTCGGTGGAGCGCGAATTGGCGCTGGTGAAGGTGGCCGGCACCGGCGAGCGCCGCATCGAGGCGCTGCGTCTGGCCGACATCTTCAAGGCGAAGGTCGTGGACGCCACCCTGACCTCCTTCGTGTTCGAACTGACCGGCACGACGGCGGAGGTGGACGATTTCGTCGGGCTGATGGCCCAGCTCGGCCTCGTCGAGGCCAGCCGCACCGGCGTCGTCGCCATGTCCAAGGGAGCCGCCGGGTTCTGAGGACCGGTATGCGTGACGGCGGGCCATGTTGAGGGAACGACCCAGCCCGCCGTCCTTTTGCAGGTCTGCCGAACAGTCTTGTGCTTGACGCGGCCCTTCCGCCGGTGGAGTAATTCCGCTGCGCAAAACTCGCACCACCAGATCGAAAAATCCAAGGAAGATCACCATGCGCGTCTATTATGATCGTGATGCCGACGTGAACCTGATCAAGGGGAAGAAGGTCGTCATCGTCGGCTACGGCAGCCAGGGCCACGCCCACGCCAACAACCTGCGTGACAGCGGCGTGAAGGACGTGCGCATCGCCCTCCGCCCGGGTTCGGCCACCATCAAGAAGGCCGAAGGCGCCGGCTTCACGGTCATGGCTCCGGGCGAGGCCGCCGCCTGGGCCGACGTGGTGATGATCCTCACCCCGGACGAACTGCAGGCCGACCTTTACCGCGACGACCTCGCCAAGAACCTGAAGGAAGGCGCCGCCCTGGCCTTCGCGCACGGCCTGAACGTGCACTTCAACCTGATCGAGCCGCGCGCCGACCTCGACGTGTTCATGATCGCGCCGAAGGGCCCCGGCCACACCGTGCGCGGCGAATACCAGCGCGGCGGCGGCGTGCCCTGCCTCGTGGCCGTTCACCAGAACGCCTCGGGCAACGCTCTGGACATCGCCCTGTCCTACGCCTCGGCCATCGGCGGCGGCCGCGCCGGCATCATCGAGACCACCTTCAAGGAAGAGTGCGAGACCGACCTGTTCGGCGAGCAGGCCGTGCTCTGCGGCGGCCTGACCGAGCTGATCAAGGCCGGCTACGAGACGCTGACCGAGGCCGGCTACGCCCCGGAGATGGCCTATTTCGAGTGCCTGCACGAGGTGAAGCTGATCGTCGACCTCATGTATGAGGGCGGCATGGCCAACATGCGCTACTCGATCTCCAACACCGCCGAATACGGCGACTACAAGACCGGCCCGCGCATCATCACCCCGGAGACCAAGGCCGAGATGAAGCGCGTCCTGGAGGACATCCAGACCGGCCGTTTCGTCCGCGACTGGATGCTGGAGTGCAAGGCCGGCCAGCCGTCCTTCAAGGCGACCCGCCGCCGCAACGCCGAGCATTCGATCGAGCAGGTCGGCGAGAAGCTGCGCGCCATGATGCCCTGGATCGCCGAGCGCCGTCTGGTGGACAAGTCCAAGAACTGATCGGTTCCTGGATCGAGAAACGGGAAAGCGCGCCGCGAGGCGCGCTTTTTCGTTTTGAGGGTGCAGGGTTGGGAAACCTTGGCCCCCTCCCTAACCCTCCCCCGCCTTCGGCGAGGGAGGGGATTTACCCCCTCCACCGCAACGCGGGGGAGGGCCGGGGAGGGGGCAGCCGAAAGCTTCTCGTCACACATCCCCCCGCGACCGGTCCGCCCTCGGACGCTCGTCGAGAAGCGGCCGCCCGGTGGACACGAAATGCACCACCTCCGCGATGTTGGTGGCGTGGTCGCCGATGCGCTCCAGGCTCTTGGCGATGAACAGAAGATGCATGTGGGCGGTGAACATCTCCGGCAGGCGGGCCGCCGACTGGTTGATGCTCTCGCACAGGCTTGTGTACAGCTCATCCACCTCGTCGTCGGTGCGCCAGACGCGCAGCGCCAGCTCGACGTCCCCGTCCACATAGGCGTCCACCGCCGTGGTCAGGCGCTGGCGCACCAGGCGGCCCAGGTTGGGCAGGGTGCTCATCGCCGGGGACTCGGGGAACTCCGCCACGGCGGCGGCCCGGCGGGCGGTGTTGGCGGCGTGGTCGCCCACGCGCTCAAGGTTGCCGGCGATCTTCAGGGCGGCGATCACCTCGCGCAGGTCGTCGGCCACCGGCTGACGCAGCACCAGCATCCGCATGCAGTTCGCCTCGATCTCGTGCTCGTAGCTGTCGAGCCGGGCATCCGACTCCACGATGGCGCGGGCCTGCTCCGGGTTGCGCTGGGTCAGGCAGCTCAGCGCGCCGTCCAACTGGGTTTCGGCGGCCCCCGCCATCTGCACGATGCTGGCCTTCAGCCGCTTCATGGCGTCTTCGAACGCGGTGACGATGTGCGGGGCGGGGCGCTTCATGGGGGCGGGCCTTGTCGATGCGGCGGACGGCCGGAAACGTTACAGTTTCGTGGCCCCGCAGGCCAGTGCTCTTCCCGCGGACCGATGCGGCGGAGGCGTCATGGGAACGGTTGATTTCGCATCTGCGAAATGGCAAGTATCCGGCGCTCCCTACCACTTAAGACCAGCACGGATGCCGCCCGTCATGATCGAACGCCGCTTCGAACAGATCATCTTCGCCAGCCGCTGGCTGCTCGCGCCCTTCTATCTGGGGCTCGTCGTGTCGCTGGTGCTCCTGCTGGCGAAGTTCACGCAGGAGATCTTCCACATCGTCCCGCATGTGCTGGAGATGGAGGAGAAGGACGTGCTCCTGGCCGTCCTGACGCTGATCGACCTGTCGCTGGCGGGCAACCTGCTGCTGATGGTGATCTTTTCGGGGTACGAGAACTTCGTGTCCAAGATCGACGTGGCCAACCACAAGGATCGCCCGGACTGGATGGGCAAGGTCGATTTCGGCGGGTTGAAGCTGAAGCTGATCGCCTCCATTGTGGCGATCTCCGGCATCCATCTGCTGAAAGGCTTCATGAACATCGACAACACCGGCAAGGAAAACCTGATGTGGATGGTCATCGTCCACATGACCTTCGTGCTGTCGGGCGTCCTGCTGGCCCTGATGGACCGGCTGGAAGGCGATCATCATGGGGCGAAGATGAAGGCCGCGGCCGCCGCGAAAACCGATCATCATTGACGCCTGCGCCGGGGTCGGGAACGGGGCGCCGGACCGGTCCGAAGGCGGCCACAAAGCCGTTGCGGCGGGTCGGGAATCAGCCTAAGGATAGCCCCGGCGCGAGCGGGGCGGTTGGCCGGACGCCGGAGGTTTCCGCCTCCCGTTGACGGAAAATTAACCCTGACGCGGCAGTGTGGCGGTCACCGGAGGACGGCGTTCCGCCAGGACTTCGGGGTCTGGAAAATCAACCGGGACCGGCCTTTCACCAAGGACCGCCTCCCACGGAACATCCCGCCGGACCGGCGTTGGCGCCCGCCCCGCGGGTGCCCGGAACAGGGTCCGGCAAGGCGTGCCGGTTGCACTCTCCGCTTGAGCGCGAAGGGGCATTCGTCTATGGAACCGTTGGCGGGCGTGGCCCTCCGCATCGGAGCGGACACATCGCCGGCAAGGCCGTCTCAACCGCATTGAAGAGTTAGTCGGGTCCATGCTTTCCAAACTCCTCGGCGTGCTTTCCGCCGACATGGCGATCGATTTGGGGACGGCCAACACCCTGGTCTATGTCAAGGGCCGTGGCATCGTTCTGAACGAGCCCTCCGTGGTGGCCATCGCCAACGTCCGCGGCAAGAAGCAGGTGCTGGCCGTCGGCGACGAGGCGAAGATGATGCTGGGCCGCACGCCCGGCAACATCCAGGCCATCCGTCCCCTCCGCGACGGCGTCATCGCCGACTTTGAAGTCGCCGAGGAGATGATCAAGCACTTCATCCGCAAGGTGCACAACCGGCGCAGCTTCGCCAGCCCGCAGGTCATCATCTGCGTGCCGTCGGGCTCCACCGCCGTCGAGCGCCGCGCGATCCAGGAATCGGCGGAGGCCGCCGGCGCGCGCCGCGTCTTCCTGATCGAGGAGCCCATGGCCGCCGCGATCGGCGCCGGGCTTCCGGTGACGGAGCCGACCGGCTCGATGGTCGTGGACATCGGCGGCGGCACCACCGAGGTGGCCGTCCTGTCGCTGGGCGGCATCGTCTATTCCCGCTCCGTCCGCGTCGGCGGCGACAAGATGGACGAGGCCATCATCGGCTACATCCGCCGCACCCACAATCTGCTGGTCGGCGAAGGCTCGGCGGAGCGGATCAAGAAGGAAATCGGTTCGGCCTGTCCGCCGGAAGACGGCGAGGGCCGCATCCTGGAGATCAAGGGCCGCGATCTGATGAACGGCGTGCCCAAGGAACTCATCATCTCCGAGCGGCAGATCGCCGAGTCCCTGGCGGAGCCGGTGTCGGCCATCGTCGAGGCGGTGAAGGTCGCGCTGGAACACACGGCGCCGGAGCTGGCCGCGGACATCGTGGACAAGGGCATCGTGCTGACCGGCGGCGGCGCGCTTCTGGGCAACCTGGACTTCGTGCTGCGCCACGCCACCGGCCTGCCGGTGTCGATCGCGGACGACCCGCTGTCCTGCGTCGCGCTGGGCACCGGTCGGGCGCTGGAGGAGATGAAGACGCTGCGAAACGTCTTGGTCAGCGCTTACTGATTGGTGTATTGCTCGGTTGGGTTCCCCCGGCGGTTTGTCCGTTCGCCGGCATAGCCGGGGGCGGATCGCGTACCTGGACGGGATGATCCTGTGAAGCCTCGCAATTCCGGCTCCGTCGTGCGCCTTGCCGCCCCACTGCGGGCGCTTGCCCAGCGATTCTCGTTCCTGCTGCTGGTGCTCGCCTCCATCGCGCTGATGATGGTGGGCAAGATCGACGCGCTGTCGGTGGACAGCGCCCGCGCCCGTGTGACCGACGCCTTCGCCCCCATCCTGGACGCGATCTCGCGCCCCGCCGCCACCGCCGCCCATGTGGTGGAGTCGGTGGTGGAGGTGCAGAACGCCTTCGAGGAGAACCAGCGGCTGAAGGCGGAGAACGCGCGGCTGCTGCAATGGAAGCAGGCGGCGCTGCGGCTGGAGGCGGAGAACATCAGCCTCCGCTCCCTTCTGAAGGCGACGCCGGAACCGTCCTCCTCCTTCATCACGGCACGGGTCATCGCCGCTCCGGGAAGTTCCTTCCTGCGCACTCTGGTGGTCACCGCCGGGCGTCGCGACGGGGTGCGCAAGGGGCAGGCGGCGATTGCCGGCAGCGGTCTGGTGGGCCGGGTGATCGAGGTCGGGGAATGGTCCGCCCGCATCCTCCTGCTGACCGACATCAACACGCGCATTCCCGTGGTTCTGGAACGCTCGCGCCAGCGGGCGGTGATGGCCGGCGACAATTCCGACCAGACACGGCTGCTCTACCTGCCGCCCGAAGCGCCGGTCCAGGTGGGGGAGCGGGTGGTGACCTCCGGTCACGGCGGGCAGTTCCCGCCGGGCCTGCCGGTGGGCGTGGTGTCCTCGGCGGGTGAGCGCGGCGTCCGGGTGCAGCCGAACGTCGATCTGTCGCGGGTGGAACACCTGCAACTGGTCGAGTTCAGCCTGCCGGGAAGCGAGACGGAACCGTCGCTCGAGTCGAAATGACGCTGACCCTCTGGCAGCGGCTGGACAAGACCGGGCGCAATCTGGCGCCTTTCGCGGTGACGGTGATGCTGGCGCTGGCCGGGATGGTACCCGTTCCGCTTCCCGGCTATGCGTCGGTGGCGCCTTTCCTGACCGCCATCGCCGTCTATTATTGGGCGATCCACCGGCCCGACCTGATGGGGCCGGGCACCGCCTTCCTGATCGGGCTGCTTCAGGATCTGCTGACCGGCGGACCGCTGGGGGTGAACGCGCTGGTGCTGGTGCTGGTCCATTGGGCGGTGTCCAGCCAGCGGCGCGTTCTGGTGTCCAGCACCTTCGCCCTGATGTGGTTCGGCTTCGCGCTGGTCATGGTGGGCGTGGCCTGCATCCAGTGGCTGGCCTTCACGGTGCTTCAGGCTGCGGTGCTGCCGTTCAAGCCGGCGCTGTTCCAGGCGCTGCTGACCATGGCGTTCTTTCCGGCGGTCGCCTGGATGCTGATCCGCGTCCACCGCGCGTTCCTCCAAGGATGACTTGGCAAGGATGACTTGGCAGGGATGAAATGGCCGGGCTGGAAAGGCAAGGCTGAAGCGGCCGGGATGATCTAGCAGGGATGATGGGCCTTTGATTGCGATGGACCGCGACACCGACCGCTACCGCCTGCTGACCCGCCGCGCCGCCGTGCTGGGCGGGCTGAAGCTCGCCGGTCTGTCGGCGTTGGTCGGGCGGCTCTATTACCTGCAGGTGGTGGAATCCGCGCGCTACACCATGCTGGCGGAGGAAAACCGCATCAGCCTGCGGCTGGTCGCCCCGTCGCGCGGCACGATCGTGGACCGGTTCGGCGCGCCGCTGGCCGTGAACCAGCAGAACTACCGCGTCGTCGTGGTGTCGGAGCGCACGCGCAACATCCAGGACACGCTGGACAAGATCTCAAAGATCGTTCCGTTGACTGACGGCGACCGGCGCCGCGTGATGCGCGAATTGCACCGCAAGCGCCGCTTCGTCCCGGTCACCGTGCGCGAGAACCTGACCTGGGAGCAGGTCGCGACCATCGAGATGAACACGCCGGACCTTCCGGGCGTCGCCATCGAGGTGGGCGAGATCCGTCACTACCCGGAGGCGGAGGCGACCGCCCACATCCTGGGCTATGTCGGCGCCGTGTCGGAGGCGGAACTCAACGGCGATCCCGTTCTGTCGCTGCCCGGCTTCCGCATCGGCAAGGCCGGGATGGAGAAGTATCACGAGAAGGCGTTGCGCGGCACGGCGGGCACCAGCCAGCTTGAGGTCAACGCGGTCGGGCGCGTCATCCGCGAGCTGTCGCGCGACGAGGGGCAGCCGGGCCGCGAGGTCCAGCTCACCATCGACATCGGCCTTCAGAAATTCGTGCAGCAGCGGCTGGCGCAGGAGGTCAGCGCCTCCTGCGTGGTGATGGACGTGCACACCGGCGGAATCTACGCCCTGTGCTCCCACCCCAGCTACGATCCCAACCAGTTCACCATGGGCATCAGCGCCGAGCTGTGGGAGGAGCTGTTGTCCAACCAGGCCACCCCGCTGAACAACAAGGCGGTGGCCGGGCAGTACCCGCCGGGATCGACCTTCAAGCCGGTGGTGGCGCTGGCGGCGCTGGAGTCGGGGCTCATCAGCCGCAACCACACGGTCTTCTGCCCGGGCCACATGGATCTGGGCGACCACCGCTTCCACTGCTGGAAGAAGGGCGGTCACGGCACGATGGACGTGGTCGGCGCGCTGCGCCATTCCTGCGACGTCTGGTTCTACGACGTGTCGCGGCGCATCGGCATCGACCGCATCGCCGAGATGGCCCACCGCTTCGACATGGGGCAACTGACCGGGCTGGACCTGCCGCACGAGCGGCCCGGCCTGATCCCCTCCATCGAGTGGAAGAAGGGCGCGTTGGGGAAGCCCTGGGCGCAGGGCGAGACGCTGATCGCGGCCATCGGCCAGGGCTATGTGCTGTCCACCCCGATGCAGCTCGTCGCCATGACGGCGCGGCTTGCCAACGGCGGCTTCGCGGTGAAGCCCCACCTGACCAAGCAGATCAAGGCGCTGTCGGGGGAACAGACCACATGGCCGCCGATCGGGGTGAAGAAGGAGAATCTGGACCTCGTCCTGCGCGGCCTCTACGAGGTGACCAACGCCCCGAACGGCACCGCCTACAAATCGCGCATCACGGAGCCCGGCTTCGAGATGGCCGGCAAGACCGGTTCCGCCCAGGTCCGCCGCATCACCATGGCGGAGCGCAGCACCGGCGTGCGGAAGAACGAGGACCTGCCCTGGCGGGAGCGCGACCACGCCCTGTTCATCTCCTACGCGCCGGTCAGCTCCCCGCGCTACGCCTGCGCGGTGTTCGTGGAGCATGGCGGCGGCGGTTCCACCGCGGCGGCGCCGATCGCGCGCGACATCCTGCTGGAATGCCAGAAGCGCGATCCGGGGCGCGCCACCGTCGCGGAAAGCGCCCCGCCGCCCCCGCCGCCCGACGGCACCCGGGGCTGACGTCCGGGGCCGGTCGGGGCGCGGGGGGCGACCGGAGCGCGCGGCGGTTCAGGCCGTGCGCACCTCGGCCAGGAACTGGTCCACCTCGCGCTTCAGGCTGGAGGCCCGTTCGGCCAACTGGTCGGCGGCGCCCTTCACGCTGTGGGTGGCGGCGCTGGTCTCCGCTTCCGCCTGCTGGATGCCGACGACGTTGCTGGACACCTCCGCCGTGCCGTTGGCGGCCTGCTGGGCGTTGCGGCTGATCTCGCCGGTCGCCGCGCTCTGCTGTTCCACGGACGCGGCCATTTCCGCGGTGGAGCGGTCGATGTCCTCGACCTGGGTGATGATGGCGCGCATGGCATCCACCGTCCTGCTGGATGCGCTCTTCACCGCGGCGATCTGATTGCCGATCTGCTCCGTCATCGCGTGGGTCTGGTTGGCCAGGTTCTTGACCTCGCTCGCCACGACGGCGAAGCCCTTGCCGGCCTCGCCCGCGCGGGCGGCCTCGATGGTCGCGTTGAGCGCCAGCAGATTGGTCTGCGAGGCGACGGAGTTGATGGCGGCGACGATCTGGCCCACCTGCTCGATGGCGTCGGACAGCGAGTCGAGCTGGGTCTGGGCCAGATTGGCCCCCTCGGCGGCGGCCTTGGAGCGGGAGGCGGCGCGGGACACGCGCTCCGCCAGCTCGTGGATGGAGGCGGACATCTCCTCCGACGCCGCGGCGACGGTCTGCACGTTGGCGCTGGCTTCCTCCGACGCGCCGGCCACGGCGCCGCACTGGGCGCTGACCTCCTCGACGGCGGCGGCGAGCTGGGAGGCGGTGGCCTGCAACTCCGTCGCGGCGCCGCCGACGTCGTTCACGATGACGCCCACCCGCGATTCGAACCGGCCCGCGAGGTCGAGCATCGCCGCGCGCTTCTCCGCCTGGGAGCGGGCCGCGGCCTCCTTGGCTTCGCGTTCCATCTCGTGGTTGCGGATCAGGTTGCGCTTGAACACCTCCGCGGTCTCGGCGATCTCCCCGACCTCGTCCTTTCGGTCCGTGCCGTAGACGACGGTTTCCAGCTTGCCGTCGGCCAAGCCGCGCAGACAGGCGACGATGGTCTTCACGGGGCGGACGATGCCGAACTGGGACACCATCCAGCCGAGCAGCAGGCCGGTGACGATGCCGACGGCGGCGGCGACGGTGAGCTGGGTCGAGCGGGTTTCCGCCAGGGCGGATGCCTCCTCCGACAGCCGGGACGCCTTCCCGTCGGTGTAGGTGGTGTAGGCGACGGTCAGGTCCTGGAGCGTCCGCGCGACGGCGGCGCTCGTGTCCACGGAAGCCAGGATGTCGCGCTGGCCCTGCGTCAGGGCGCTGCCTCCCTTGATCCGGCGGGCGACGGCGATCGTGTCTTCGAGTTCCCTGTTGTAGAGCACGAGCGCGCTCTCGAAGGACGTCAGCAGCCGGCTCTGCTCCGCGTCGCTGGTTTCCTTCACCTTGGACAGCAGCCCGTTCATGGCCTCGCGGGTCTTGCCGATGGACGGAAGGACCTGATCCAGCTCGCCGGGATTGGCGGCCAGCCGATACTCGTCTCGGTTCAGCTCGACCACCATGCGGTTGATGCGCGCGCCGAGTTTCATCTCCTCGCCGGCCAGATGGAGTTCGTCGGAGGCGCGGCTCAGCGCTCCCAGACCCGCGATCGACGTGGCGGTGATGCCCGCGCAGATGGCAGCCAGCAGAACGATGATGGATAGGATTTTGGTGGAGATCTTCAGATTACCAAGCTTCATGGGAAAGCCCACCCTGAAAGCCCGGATGAATGCGCGGGCAGGGACCGGCAAGGGGCGCCGGGACGAACGGGAATTTTTATAAACTTTCCCGTATCGGGCGTTGACATTGATCAAATCACCAAGCGAAAGGAGTAATCCGGTCACTCGCCGCACGAACGAGTCAGGAACCGCCGCCTGCCGAACCCTGTTCCAGAAGCGCAGAAAACGCGGGTGGATTGAAATGGCAGGCGATCTGACCAACTGGCTGGTTGATGTTTTGCACACCATGGATTACGCGGGCATCTTCCTGCTCCTGGTCCTGGCGCGGGTTTTTCCGCCGGTTCCGGCGGAATCGGTCATTCCATTGGCCGGCATCGCGGCCGCCCAGGGTGAGTACAACCTCTTTGCCGTCGCGCTGGCGGGCGGATTGGGATCGCTGACCGGGCAACTCGTCTGGTTCCTGCCGAGCCGCCTGCTGGGACGCGACCGGTTGGAGGCCTTCCTGAAACGCTACGGCCACTGGTTGACGATCCACCCGAAGAAGGTCCGGCGCAGCACCGAATGGTTCGGCAAGCGCGGCGGCATCGCCGTGTTCCTGACGCAGCCGGTGCCTGGGGTGCGGACGCTGATCTCCATCCCCGCCGGTGCATGCCGGATGTCGATCCCGCTCTACTGCCTCTATTCCGGGGCGGGATCGATCCTGTGGACGCTGCTGCTCGCCTGGACCGGCTACATGCTGTCCCGCTGGCCCTTCGCCCACAGTCTGGTGGGCTTCTTCACGGTGGGGCTGCTGGTGGTTCTGGTCGGTCTGTACCTGTACCGGCTGGTCAGCCACTTCCACGGCATCCGCCGCGCCCAGAAATTGTCCGGCGGTTCCGGCGGCGGAAGGGGAGACGATCCGCCCGTGGCGGGCGCGCCGCTCAGCCTCTGAGGTCCGTCACCTCAGCCCATCGCCCAGCCGGCCATGCCGGTGAAGGCCATGCCGAGCGCCCAGATCCCGAAACACGCCAGAGCCACCCCCGTGCAGTGGTTCAGGCGGGTGAGGCCCCGGTCGGAAATGCGGTGGCGGACGGCGGCCACGCCCATGGACAGGGCAAGCCACCACAGCGACGCGCCGATGAAGACGCCGGCCACCAGAGTGGACGCATCCACCCGCCCCAGATTTCCGCCCAGCCCGAAGCCGGCGAAGATGGCGATGAAGGCCATGATGGTCGCCGGGTTGGTCAAGGTCAGCGACAGGCCGGTCATGAAACCGCCCAGAAAGGACGGCGTGTCGGGCGCGCTGGCGGCCTCGCGCTCCTCGTCCTCCGGCTTCTGGCGGAAGGTGCGGACGGCGACCACGATCAGGAAGATGCCGCCGACGAGCTGGAAGGCGGTCTCGTGCCCCTGAAGGAAGTCCAGCGCGGCGGACACGCCGAAGGCGGCGATGGCGCCGTAGATGGTGTCGGCCACGGCGGCGCCGAAGCCGGTGAAGAAGCCCATCAGCGGCCCGTGCTGGAGCGTGCGGCGGATGCACAGCAGGCCGATAGGGCCGACGGGTGCGGCGATGGCGATTCCAAGGACGATGCCTTGCAGCAACACCACCAGACCATGCACGCCGATCACCTCATCCGATGTGTGATCCGCCCGACCGGACGGATGGCGGGCGTGATAGCCGTCCACCGCCCTTCCGTCAACCGGCGTTCCCCCTGTCGCGTGTCGGGAGGAGCGGTTATCCTGTCGCCACGCCCCGGCAAGGGGGCGACGCGGAACGGGGAAGCGGAGCGATGACGATGACGCGCATTCTGACCATCCTGGCCCTGTCCCTGCCGTTGGCGGCGACCGTTCCCGCCGCGGGCACAGCCCTGGCGGCGGACGAGTTCTTGCCGGCGGTCGTGTTCGACCAGGGCGGCAAGTTCGACAAGTCCTTCAACGAGGCGGCCTACAACGGGGCGGAGCGCTTCAGGAAGGAGACCGGCATCGCCTACCGCGAGTTCGAGGTCACCAGCGAGGGCCAGCGCGAACAGGCGCTGCGCAACATGGCGCGGCGCGGCGCGACCGTCATCACGGCGGTCGGCTTCTCCCAGTCCGCCGCCGTGGACAAGGTGTCGCGGGAGTACCCCGACACGAAATTCTGCCTGATCGACGACAGGCTGGACCTTCCAAACGTCCAATCCGTGACCTTCAAGGAGCATGAGGGCTCCTTCCTGGTCGGCATGCTGGCGGCGCTGGCGTCGCAGACGGGGAAGGTCGGCTTCATCGGGGGCATGGACATCCCGCTGATCCGCAACTTCCTGACCGGCTACGAGCAGGGCGTGAAGCACGTCAAGGCGGGCGGGGAGGTCTTCACGAACATGACCGGCACCACCCCCGCCGCCTGGAACGACCCCACCCGCGGGGCGGAGCTTGCCAAGAGCCAGTTCGGGCGCGGCGCCGACGTGGTCTTCGCGGCGGCCGGGGCGACCGGTCTCGGCGTGCTCCAGGCCGCGGCCGACGCCGGGAAGCTGGGCGTCGGGGTGGACAGCAACCAGAACTGGATTCACCCGGGCAAGGTCCTGACCTCGATGGTCAAGCGGGTGGACGTGACCGTCTACGACTGCATGAAGACGGCCAGGGACGGCACTTGGGCGCCCGGCCACCGCGTCGTCGGCCTGAAGGAGGAGGGCGTCGGCTACGCGCTCGACGAGAACAACCGGAAGCTGGTCACGGTGGAGATGGAAAAGGCCGTCGAGGACGCCAAGCGCAAGATCATCGCGGGCGAGCTGGTGGTGAAGCCGTATCAGCCGTGAGGTGAGTTTCTGCGTCGCCAGCCATTGCCCCCTCCCTGACCCTCCCCCGCTTTCGCGGGGGAGGGGAAAAGCCTCCCTCCCTTGCCGAAGGCGGGGGAGGGGAAAAGCCTCCCTCCCTTGCCGAAGGCGGGGGAGGGAAGGGGCCCACGAAGTGGGAAGGGTGGGGGCAAGAACCTCGCCATAGGGTAACCCCATGCCCCAATCGCCTCCGCCCGCCCTCGAAACCCGCGACGTCAACAAATGGTTCGGCGCCAATCAGGCCAACCGCGACGTGTCGCTGGCCGTGCCGAAGGGCACCATCCATGGCGTGATCGGGGAAAACGGCGCCGGCAAATCGACGATCATGAGCATCGTCTACGGCTATCTGCCCGCCGACGGCGGCACGATCCTGGTGCACGGGCGTCCGGTCGCGGTGCGCAGCCCGCGCGACGCTCTGGCCGCCGGGATCGGCATGGTCCACCAGCATTTCATGCTCGTCGATCCCTTCACGGTGCTGGAGAACGTGCTTCTGGGCGCGGAGGGCGGCGTCACGCTGGCCGCCGGAATGGCGCGGGCGCGGGCGGAGCTGACGCGGCTCGCCCGCGATTACGGGCTGGAGGTGGACCTCGACCGCCCGGTCGGCGACCTGCCCGTGGGGGCGCAGCAGCGGGTGGAGATCCTGAAGGCGCTCTACCGCGGCGCCGACATCCTGATCCTGGACGAGCCGACCGGAGTCCTGACCCCGCAGGAGACCGACCACCTCTTCCGCATCCTCCGCGCCCTGCGGGAGCAGGGGAAGACGGTCGTCATCATCACCCACAAGCTGCGCGAGATCATGGAGCTGACCGACAACGTGACGGTCATGCGGCGCGGGCAGGTGGTGGCGAACGTCCCTACATCCGGCACCAGTCGGGAGCAACTCGCCGAACTGATGGTCGGGCGCAAGGTGCTGCTGCGGGTGGAGAAGGCCCCGGCAAAGCCCGGTCCGCCGGTGCTGGAGGTGGCGGGCCTGCGCGTTCGGGACGGTGCGGGGGTGGAGCGGGTGAAGGGCGTCGGCCTGACCGTGCGCGCCGGGGAGATCGTCGGAATCGCGGGCGTGTCCGGCAACGGCCAGTCGGAACTGCTGGAGGCGCTGGCCGGCATGCGTCCTCTCGTTGGCGGTTCCGTCCGGCTGCGGGGGGAGGAACTGGCGGACCGGCCCGCCCGCTTCAACGCGCGGGGGCTGCGCGCGCTCGGCGTCGGCCATGTGCCGGAGGACCGGCAGAGGGTCGGCCTCGTTCCGAGTTTCGAGGCGCAGGAATGCGCGATTCTCGGCCACCAGGGCGATCCGGCCTTCAACGGGCGGCTTCTGATGAACCGGCGCGCCCTGCACGACCGCTGCGCCGCGGAGATGGACGCCTACGACGTGCGCCCGCGCGACCCGCGCCTGCCCGCCGTCAACTTCTCCGGCGGCAACCAGCAGAAGATCGTGCTGGCCCGCGAGATCGAGCGGAACCCCGACCTGCTGCTGGTCGGCCAGCCCACCCGCGGCGTGGACATCGGCGCCATCGAGTTCATCCACCGCCGTCTGGTGGCGTTGCGCGACCAGGGCAAGGCGATCCTGCTGGTGTCGGTGGAACTGGACGAGATCCGCGCCCTGTCCGACCGCATCCTGGTCATGTTCGACGGCCATGTGGTGGGCGAGGTCGCGCCGGACGAGGCGGACGAGCGGCGCCTCGGCCTGATGATGGCGGGGGTGGCGGAGGCCGCGTAACGCCGACCCCGAACGCTCAGGCTTGCGCTGGACCGTTCGGCGGGGCACCTTCGATTGCATGAACGCCGTCCGGTTCGTGAACGGGCGTGACCATGGATGGAGCCGGGATGGCGCAGGAGGCGGCGCAGGGCGTGACGGGCCGGGGCTTCGGCCGGCCGGGGGAGGTTCCCGGCTGGGTCGGCCTCGCGCTTCTGCCGCTGCTGAACCTGCTGGCCGCCCTTGTCCTGTCGGGGCTGGTCGTCCTGGTGATCGGGGAGAACCCGCTGGACGTGCTGACGCTCCTGGTGACGGAGGCGGTCGGCTATCCGGAGGCCATCGGCTACACCCTCTACTACACGACCAGCTACATCTTCACCGGTCTGGCGGTCGCCATCGCCTTCCATTGCGGGCTGTTCAACATCGGCGGGGAAGGGCAGGCCTATCTCGGCGGGCTGGGGGCCGGGCTGGTCGGGCTTGCGCTGACCGGCTGGCCCTGGCCGGTGGCGGCGCTGGGGGCGGTGGTCCTGTCGGCGCTGTTCGGGGCGGCGTGGGCGGCGATTCCCGGCTGGCTTCAGGCCAGGCGCGGCAGCCACATCGTCATCACGACGATCATGTTCAACTTCATCGCCGCCGCGATCATGACCTATCTGCTGGTGGACGTGCTGATCCGCCCCGGATCGCAGTCGCCGGAAACGCGGGAGTTCGATCCGGGCGTCTGGCTGCCCACCATGGACCGGGCGCTGGGCTGGTTCGGCATCGCGATCCCGGCCTCGCCGCTGAACCTGTCCTTCCTGTGGGCACTGGCCTGCTGCGCGCTGTTCTACCTGTTCCTGTGGCGCACCCGCTGGGGTTACGAGATCCGCACGGTCGGGCGGAACGAGCGGGCGGCGGTCTATGCCGGCATTTCACCGGCCCGCAATATCATTCTCGCCATGGCGATCTCCGGCGCTCTGGCCGGCTTCGTCGGTGTGAACGAGATCATGGGGGTGCAGCACCGAATCCTGCTGAACTTCACGGGTGGGGTTGGCTTCGTCGGCATCGCCGTTGCGCTGATGGGGCGCAACCACCCGGTGGGGATCATCCTGGCGGCGCTGCTGTTCGGCGTTCTGGCGCAGGGGGGCGGGCAGGTGTCCTTCGAGTATCCCACCGTGAACCGGGAACTGGTGATGGTCATCCAGGGTCTCGTCATCCTCTTCGCCGGGGCGCTGGAAAATCTGTTCCGGCCGCAGGTGGAGGCTCTGTTCCGCCGCCGCGACGGGAGGGCAGGGAATGGATGACGCCCTGCTCGTCGCCCTGCTCCTTACCGATGCCACCATCCGCGTGGCGACTCCGCTGGTGCTCGCCGCCTTCGCCGCGCTCTACAGCGAGCGGGCGGGGGTGGTGGACATCGGGCTGGAGGGCAAGATGCTGGCCGGCGCCTTCTTCGCCGCCGCGGTGGCGTCCTCCACCGGCAACCCTTGGCTGGGCTTGGGTGCCGCGGTTGCGGCCTCGGTGGCGCTGGCCCTGGTCCATGGCTTCGCCTGCATCACCCACAAGGGCAATCAGGTGGTGTCGGGCATGGCGATCAACATCCTGGTCGCCGGTCTGGCGCCGACGCTGGCCTACGCCTGGTTCCGCCAGGGCGGCCAGACCCCGCTGCTGCCGGGGGATGCGCGCCTGCCGCAAGTCCATCTGCCGGGGGTGGAGGCGCTGTCCGGCATCCCCGTGCTCGGCCCCGTGCTCGGCCCCGTCTACCGGGAACTGATCGACGATGCCAACGTGCTGATCTGGCTGACCGTCCTTCTCGTCGTGGGGACCCACTGGGTGTTCACCCGCTCCCGCTTCGGGCTGCGGCTGCGGGCGGTGGGGGAGAACCCGTCGGCGGTCGACACGGCTGGGCTGTCTGTCACGCGGCTGCGCTATCAGGCGGTGATCATCACCGGGGTGCTGACCGGCATCGCGGGCGCCTATCTGTCCACCGCGCACGGCGCCGGATTCGTGCGCGACATGACGGCGGGCAAGGGCTATCTGGCGCTGGCCGCGCTGATCTTCGGGAAATGGCGGCCCTGGCCGACGCTGTTCGCCTGCCTGCTGTTCGCCTTCACCGACGCGGTTCAGGTGCGCCTGCAGGGGGTGCCGCTGCCGGTCGTGGGGGTGATCCCGGTGCAGTTCATCCAGATGCTGCCCTATGTGCTGACCGTGCTTCTGCTCGCCGGTTTCGTCGGGCGGGCGGTGGCGCCGAAGGCCGGCGGCATCCCCTATGTGAAGGAGCGGTGATGAGCGATCCGCAAGATTCCCTGATCGCCGCCGCCCGCGCCGCCAGGGCGCGGGCCTACGCGCCCTATTCGCATTTCTCCGTGGGGGCGGCGATTCTGGGCGAGTCCGGACGCATCCACGCCGGGGCGAACGTCGAGAACGCGGCCTATCCGCAGGGCCAGTGCGCCGAGGCCTCGGCCATCGGGGCGATGATCCTGGCCGGTGACCGGAGCATCGAGGCGATCGCGGTGATGGGCGGCCAACCCGGCGACGGGCGGCTCTGCACGCCTTGCGGCGGCTGCCGCCAACGCCTGCGCGAATTCGCCAAAGCCGACACACCGATTCACGTCTGTGGACCGGAAGGGCTTCGCCGCACGTTTACGTTGGAGGAGCTGCTGCCGCACTCCTTCGGCCCCGACAATCTGGACTTCTGAAGGAAACCGACCGCCATGACCGCCGCACGCGCCGCCGCGGAAATCCTCCACCGGGTCCCCGGCTTCCGCCCGCGGGTGGGGATCGTGCTCGGCTCCGGCCTGGGCGGGGTCGCCGACCGGATCGAGGGGGCGACCGCCATGCCCTACGGCGACCTGCCCGGCTTCCCTCTCCCCAGCGTGGAGGGGCACATGGGCCGGCTGGTGCTGGGCCATCTGGGCGGGCAGCCCGTCGCCTGCATGCAGGGCCGCGTCCACGCCTATGAGGGGAACGGGTTCGACGCGCTGAAGACCGCGATCCGCGCGCTGAAGCTGGCCGGTTGCGACACGCTGGTGCTGACCTGCGCCGCCGGCTCCCTGCGGGTGGAGGTCGGGCCGGGGCGGCTGATGGCGATTTCCGACCACATCAACATGCTGGGCGCCAACCCGCTGACCGGCCCCAACGAGGACAGCTTCGGCCCGCGCTTCCCCAGCATGACCGACGCCTGGGACCCGGCGCTGCGCGCGCTGATGCGCCGCCGGGCGCTGGACCTGAACATCGATCTGGTCGAGGGCGTGTACGCCGCCTATCCCGGCCCCTCCTTCGAAACGCCGGCCGAGGTCCGGATGTTGAAGGTCCTGGGGGCGGACGCGGTCGGCATGTCCACGGTGCCCGAATGCATCGTCGCGCGGCATTGCGGCCTTCGGGTCGTGGGATGCGCGGTCATCACCAACCTGGGGGTGGGCCTCGGCGACGGGCCGGTGGACCACGACCAGACCCTGCGCGCCGCCTCGGCCGCCGCCTCCGACCTGGAGCGGCTGCTGACCGGCTTTCTGGACGGGCTGAACGAAGACGAAGGACGCCGGTCATGAAACTTCCCGCCGACTTGCAACTGGCGCTCGACACCGCCGCCGCCGCCAAGGCCGACGCCAAGGGGGCGGGCCGGGCCATCGGCCTGCTGGACCTGACCAGCCTGAACGACGACGACACCGAGGCGACGGTGGAGGCGCTGTGCAAGCGCGCCGTGACCCCCGCCGGAAAGGTCGCGGCGGTCTGCGTCTGGCCGCGCTTCGTCAAGACGGCGCGCAAGGCGCTGAAGGGAAGCGGCGTGAGGATCGCCACCGTCGTCAATTTCCCGACGGGGGAGGCCGACGCGGCGACGGTCGCGGCGGACACCAAGGCCGCCATCAAGGACGGCGCGCACGAGATCGACGTGGTGCTTCCCTACCGGTCCTTCATCGACGGCGCCCGCACCCAGCCGATGAACGTGGTCCGCGCCTGCCGCGAGGCCTGCGGGACCGAGGTGACCATGAAGGTGATCCTGGAGTCCGGCTGTTTTCCCGATGTGGATCTGCTAGCCTGGGCCGCCCGCGATTCCATCGCCGCCGGGGCGGACTTCCTGAAGACCTCCACCGGCAAGGTCCAGCCCGCGGCGACGCTGGAGGCGGCGGCGCTGCTGCTGCACGTCATCCACGAATCGGGCAAGCCGGTCGGCTTCAAGGCGGCGGGCGGCATCCGCGACGCCGACGGGGCAGCGGCCTATCTGGCGCTCGCCACCGCGATCCAGGGGAAGGGCTGGGCCAAGCCGGAGACCTTCCGCTTCGGCGCGTCGGGGCTTCTGGACGCGCTCCTCGCCGCTGCCGGGCATGGCGGCAAGGGCGGTGGGGCGGTTGCCCAGCCGGCCGCCGCCGGTTACTGATCCGGGCGACAGCTTGACCAGAGGACGGACGCACGGATGCTCCCCCAGGAATTGATTCGCAAGAAACGCGACGGCGCCCTCCTGGACGCGGCGGAGATCGGCGCCTTCGTGCGCGGCATCACCGACGGCTCGGTCACGGAGGGGCAGGCGGCGGCCTTCGCCATGGCCGTCTTCTTCCGCGGCATGACTCTGGAGGAGCGGGTGGCCCTGACTCTGGCCATGCGGGATTCCGGGACGGTGATGCGCTGGGACCATCTGGACCTGCCCGGCCCGGTGGTGGACAAGCATTCGACCGGCGGCGTCGGCGACAAGGTCAGCCTGATCCTGGCCCCCGCGTTGGCCGCCTGCGGGGGCTTCGTGCCGATGGTGTCGGGGCGCGGGCTGGGCCACACCGGGGGCACGCTCGACAAGTTCGAGAGCATTCCCGGCTACCGGGCCAAGCCCGACCGGGCGACGCTGGAGCGGGTGGTGAAGGAGGCGGGCTGCGCGGTCATCGGCGCCACCGACGACATCGCCCCCGCCGACCGGCGGCTCTACGCCATCCGCGACGTGACGGCGACGGTGGAGACCATCGACCTGCTGACCTCCTCCATCCTGTCGAAGAAGCTGGCGGCGGGGCTGGACGCTCTGGTGATGGACGTGAAGTTCGGCTCCGGCGCCTTCCTACCCGACATCGGCAAGGCGCGGGAACTGGCGGACAGCCTCGTCACCGTGGCGGAGGGCGCCGGGCTGCCCACCGTCGCGCTGCTGACCGACATGAACGAGGTGCTGGGCCTGACCGCCGGCAACGCGCTGGAGATGCGGGAATGCATCGACATCCTGCGCGGCGGCAAGGCCGAACAGCGGCTCTACGAGGTCACCGCGGCCCAGGCCGCCGAACTGCTGGTGCTGGCCGGGCTGGCGCCGGACACCGCCGCGGGGCGTGCCCGGTTCGACCATGCGATGGCGAGCGGGCAGGCCGCCGAGCGCTTCGCCCGCATGGTCCACGCGCTGGGCGGCCCGGCGGACCTGCTGGACGCGCCGGACCGTTATCTGGACGCCGCCCCCGTCGTCCGCCCGGTCTTCGCGGAGCGCGAGGGCGTGGTGGCGGCCATCGACGTGCGGGCGGTCGGCATCGCGGTGGTGGCCCTGGGCGGCGGGCGCACGAAGACGACCGACCCCATCGACTTCGCGGTCGGACTGGCCGACGTCGCCGGGCTGGGCGCCACGGTCGGCCCGGCGGGGCGCCCCCTTGCCGTCGTCCACGCCCGCAGCGAGGCGAAGGCGGAGGAAGCGGCGGCGATGCTCCGCCACGCCTTCACGGTGGCCGACACCGCCCTGCCGGTTGGGCCGCTGATCGCCGACCGCATCCGGCTGTAAGGGGAATCGGGAGCGGGCGGTGCGCGGGCCAGACCTGCGGTTGCGGCATTGGGCAGGATCGCGGTTGCTCAGATAGTGTGCAACCATGACCCAAGCCGCCGCTCTGCCCCTCGCTTCCGAAGACGACACCCGCCGTGCCATCGGCTGTTTCCTGCTGGCCATCCTGCTGTTCGCGGGGATGGACACGCTCATCAAGTATCTGAGCGGCGGCTATCCGGTGGCCCAGCTCATGTTCGCGCGGTCGGTGGTGGCGCTCGTTCTGGTCGGCGGAATCTCGGTGGCGCGCGGCGGGTGGAGCGGGATGCGGACGCGGCGTCCCTTCGCCCACGTCTTCCGCTCGCTGGCCGGGCTGCTGTCGATGGGCTGCTTCTTCTACGCCTTCAAGCATCTGCCGCTGGCGGAGGTCTATGTGCTCAGCTTCGCCGGGCCGCTGTTCATCACGGCGTTGTCCATGCCGCTGCTGGGAGAGCCGGTGGGCTGGCGGCGCTGGGCGGCGGTTCTTGTGGGATTCGGCGGCGTGGTGGTGATGGCCCGCCCGGAGGCCGACGCACCGCTTCTGCCGATTCTGATCGGCGTGGCGGCGGCCTTCTTCTACGCGCTGGCGATGATTGCGGTGCGCGGTCTGGCGCGGACGGAGAGCAACACGGCCATCGTCGTCTATCTCTTGCTGACCACCACGGTGGTGAGCGGCGTGGCGGCGGTGCCGCACTGGGTGCAGCCGGGATGGTTCGACCTGGGGCTGATGCTTCTGGTCGGCACGCTGGGCGGGGCGGCCCAGGTGTTGATGACCCAGGCGTTCCGCCTCGGACGGGCGGCGGTCGTGGCGCCCTTCGAGTACACCGGGATGATCTGGGCGACGCTGTTGGGCTTCCTGGTGTTCGGCGACGTGCCGACGCCCGCGGTCCTGAGCGGGGCGGGCATCATCATCGCCAGCGGGCTCTATATCCTCTACCGGGAAACGCTGCGCCGCGGTGGCTGACGGCCCGGTGATTTCCGCGTCGCGGAATTGTGATTCCGCGCCAGCCCGCCGCTTGACAGCGGGGCGCCGGACACACACTGTGCACACGAACGGCTGGGGTGCCTGCCGCAAGGCGGGCTGAGACAACACCCATCGAACCTGATCTGGGTCATGCCAGCGAAGGGAGCCGAGCGTTCGAGGCTGTGCCGCCCCCATTCCCCTGGCCTCCTCGTGCTCGCGCGGTTCCCCGCCGGGCAGGAGGAGACACAACCATGCGGCGCTTTCTTTCCATCCTTTCGGCAACGGTCTTCTCGGCGTCCGTCCTTTCGGGGGCGTCCCTTGCCGGCGACGCCTCGGTTCCGGTGCTGGTGCCGCTGACCGGCTTCCTGTCGCTGGAGGGCACGAGCCAGCGCAACGGGGCGGTGCTGGCGTTGAAGGACGCGCCCGCGGGTGTGGCGGTGCGGTCGGAGGTCATCGACACCGGCACCTCGCCGGAGGCCGCCGTCACCGCGCTGGAGCGCGCGGCGGGCGGCAAGGTCACGGCGGTGGCGGCCAGCATGCTGGGGACGCAGATGCTGGCGATGCTGCCGCTGGCGCAGGACTACGGCATTCCGCTGGTCACCGTGTCCGGCACGGCCAGCATCACCGAGCAGGGCAACCCCTGGGTCTTCCGCTTCTTCCCCGGCGACGCCGTGACCAAGGAGGCCCACGCCCGCTATGTGGCGGAGGAGTTGGGTAAGAAGCGCCCGGCGGTGATCTACCAGACCACGGCCTACGGCCAGAGCGGCAAGGCCCATCTGGAGCAGGCGTTCAAAAAGCTGGGTGTCGAGCCGGTGTTCGAGGAGGGGGTGGACCCCGCCGCCAAGGACCTGCTGCCCGTTCTGACCAAGGCGCTGGCCGCCAAGCCCGACGTGCTGGTCCTGCACCTGCATTCCGGCCCGACCGCGCTGTTCATCCGGCAGGCGGCGGCCAACGGGGTGGAGGTGCCCATCGTCGCCGGCTCCGCCATGCACCAGCCGAGCACCGCGGCCCTCCTGGAGCCCGCCGAGTTGAAGGGCGTCTGCGCCGAAACCGCGGCCTCTCCCATCTCGGGCGGCAGCCCGGAATTGGAGGCTTTCACCGCCGCCTACCGCACGGCCTTCAAGGCGGAGCCCGACGCCTTCGCGCTCGGCCAGTATGACGGCATCCGCATGGTCCTGGAAGCGGTGAAGGGCGGGGCGGGCAGCGCGGAGGAGGTGCGCAAGGCGCTGTCCGCCGGAACGCACGCGGGCCTCGCCATGACCTACAAATCGGACGGCAAGGGCAACATGGCGCACTCCGCCGTGATCGTCTGCTACGACGGAGCCTCGCGCGTGCCGGCGGTCGCCAAGCGGTACGAGAATGTGACGGGCGTGGTGAAGTGAAGGGCGTGGTCGGGTTGAGCCTCCGCCCATGACCGCCCTGCAACTCCTCGTCAACGGCGTGGCCCTGGGCGCCGCCTACGCGCTGGTGGCGCTGGGCTTCGTGCTGGTGCTGAACGCCACCTCGGCGGTGAATTTCGCGCAGGGCGACCTCGTGATGGCCGGCGGGCTGCTCGGCGTGGCCCTGGCGCCGTACGTCCCGGCGTGGCTTCCGCTGCCCGGAATGATCCTGCTGCCGGTGGTGCTGGTGCTGATGGCGGGGCTGGGGCTTCTGCTGGCGGGGGCGGCCTACCTGCCGCTGCGGCGACGCCCGCCGGTGGCGGTCTTCATCAGCACCATCGCGGCGGGCATCATCCTTCAGAACGGCGCCTCCGTCCTGTTCGGGCCGGAGCCGCGGGCGGCACCGCCGCTGCTGACCGGGGGCACGCTGGACCTCGGCGGGCTGGTGGTGGCGGAACAGTCGCTGGCCATCATCGCCGTGGCGGCCCTGCTGATCGCCGGTCAGCAATGGCTGTTCGGGCGGACCCAGCTCGGCCGGCGCCTGCGCGCCACGGCGCAGGACCCGGAGATGGCGCGGGCCTGCGGCATCCCGGTCACGGCGATGATCCTGACCACCTTCTCGCTGGGCACGGCCTTCGCCGGAGCGGCGGGGCTGCTGCTCGCCAACCGCTATTTCGTCGCCCCCACGGCGGGCGGCGACCTGATCCTGAAAGCCTACATCGCCGTGACCATCGGCGGCTGGGGCTCGGTGCCCGGAGCGGTCGCCGGGGCGCTGCTGATCGCGCTGTTCGAAGTGGGGGTGTCGTCGGTGCTGTCCTACCCGGTGGCGCTGGGGCTTCTCTACGCGACGCTGCTGGTCATCCTGGTGGCCCGCCCGCAAGGGCTGTTCGGGGAGGCGGCGCGGCGTCGTGCGTAGGGGCGTGCACGAACTGCGGGCGCTTGCCCCCTCCCTGACCCTCCCCCGCTGGGCGGGGGAGGGGATCGGAGTTGCGGTCCTGGTGGCGTATGCTTTGCTGTACGCGTCGCCGTACGGGCTGCGGGTGCTGACGGTGGCGGGGGTGTACGCTCTGGCCGCCATCGGGTTCCAGATCGTCTTCGGGCTGGGAGGCGCGCTGTCGCTGGCCCATGGCGCCTTCTTCGGGCTGGGGGCCTACGCCACGGGCATCCTCGGCAGCCAGTGGGGCCTCGGTTTCGCGGCGACCTTTCCGGTGTCGCTTCTGGTGCCGCTGCTGCTGGCCCTGCTGGTCGGGTTGCCGGTGCTTCGGCTGGAGTCCCATTACTTCGCGCTGGCGACGCTGGGCATCGCGCAGGTGGTGCATCTGCTGGCGGTCAACAGCCCCGCCTTGACGGGTGGGGCCAACGGTTTGCCGGGCGTGCCGGGCATCGTCCTGTTCGGCTGGGCGGTGCCGCGCGGGCTGCCGCTGGCGGCGGTGGTCTGGAGCTTCGTAGCGCTCGGCGGACTGCTGGCCTGGAGGCTGGCGCGCGGGCGCTGGGGGCGGGCGCTGACGCTGGTGCGCGACGACCCGCTGGCGGCGGGCACGCTGGGGCTGGATGTCGGTGGGCTGCGTCTGGCCGCCTTCGCGCTGAGCGCCGTCTATGCCGGGGCGGCGGGGGCGCTGGCCGTTCACACCCAGCGCGTCGTCTCGCCGGAGGTGCTGGAGTTCCCCGTCATGGTCTCCGTCCTGACCATCGCCGTGGTCGGCGGGCGGGGCCGGGTGGCCGGGGCCGTGCTGGGGGCGGTGCTGCTGATCCATCTGCCGGAGTGGTTCCGCTTCCTGGAGCGCAGCTACCTGATCGTCTACGGCGTGGCCCTGCTCGCGACCATCGTGCTGGCGCCGCATGGGCTGACCGGGCTGCTGGACCGGCTGTTCAAGCGGTTGTTCGGGCCCCGCACGGAGCCGCTGCCGAAGCCCGCCGCTCCGCCGGAGACGGTCATCCCCACCGGCCCGCTGCTGCGGGTGGAGGGGCTGGGCAAGAGCTTCGGCGGGGTGCGGGCGGTGGACGGCGTGTCGCTGACGCTGGATGCGGGCACCATCACCGGCCTGATCGGCCCCAACGGCTCCGGCAAGACGACTCTGGTCAACCTGATCTCCGGTCTGGAGAGGCCGGACGGCGGGAGGGTTCTGATGGGCGGCAGGGATCTGGCCGGGCAGCGTCCGGACCGCATCGCGCGCGCCGGGATCGCCCGCACCTTCCAGGCGGTCAGCCTGCCGGAGGGGGCCAGCGTCCTGGCGGCGGTCGCCGCTGCGCGGCTGGAGCGCGACAGCTCCATCGCCCGTGCCGAGGCCCACGCGCTGTGGGCGTTGGAACGGCTGGGCGCGGCTGATCTTGCCCCAAGGCCCTGCGCCGCTCTGCCTGCGGCGCTGCGGCGCCGGGTGGAACTGGCCCGCGCGCTGGCCCGCCAGCCCGCCATCCTGCTGCTGGACGAACCCGCGGCGGGACTGACCGACGGGGAGAAGGCGGATTTGGCGGGTCATCTGCGCGCCATCGCCGCCACGGGCACGGCGCTTCTGGTGGTGGAGCACGACATGGGCTTCCTGCTGCCGCTCGCCGGGCATGTGCTGTGCCTGGACCAGGGGCGCACGCTCTACGCCGGTCCGCCGGAGGGGGTGCGGAACGACCCCGCCGTGGTCGCCGCCTATCTGGGGGAGGGCGCATGATGGGCGAATATCTTTTGCGCATCGAAGAATTGAGCGCCGGCTATGGCGGGGCGGTGGCGGTGGACCGCCTGTCGCTGTCCGTCGCGGCGGGGGAGGCGGTGGCCCTGCTGGGCGCCAACGGGGCGGGCAAGTCCACGCTGCTGAAGGCCATCCTGGGCCTCGTCCCCGCCACCGGCGGGAGGGTCTGGCTGGAGGGGGAGGAGATCGGCGCGCTGGCCCCGGAACGGCGGGTCCGCCGTGGCCTGGGCTATGTGCCGGAGGGGCGGCGGGTCTTCCCCGGCATGAGCGTGCGCGACAATCTGGAGGTGGCGAGCCGTCTGGGCCGGGCCGACCGCACCCATGACCTGGAGCGCGTCTTCGCCCTCTTCCCGGCGCTGGAAGGCAAGGCGGAGGAGCGGGCGTGGCGCCTGTCCGGTGGGCAGCAGCAGATGCTGGCGGTCGGCCGCGCGCTGATGGGCCGCCCACGGGTCCTGCTGCTCGACGAGCCGTCGCTCGGCCTGTCCCCGAAGCTGGCGGGGGAGGTCTTCGCCGCCGTCCGCGCCATCGCCGCGGCGGGAACGGCGGTTCTGGTCGCCGAACAGAGCGCCGCCCGCGCCCTGTCCGCCACCGGACGCGTCGTCCTGCTGCGGCTTGGCCGGACGGTCCATGACGGGCCGGTGGAGGCGCTGCCCGCCGATGCGCTGAGGGACGCCTTCCTGGGCGGCTGAGTGGGCGGCTGAGTGGGCGGGATGGCCGGTTGTGGAGGGGTGCGGTTGACGCATTTCGGCAATGCGGCAACAGGGCGGGATCTTTGTGGTGACCTTTTCGTCTTGCGCTTGCCGATCCGTAATGGCGGGGATAGCTTCCGGCGTCGCCCTGCCCGTAAGGATTACTCCCGCCATGTTGGCCGCCATGTTGGACAAGACCGTCGCCGCTGCTCTTTCCTCGCTTCTTCTGCTGGGCGCCACCGGCGTCAAGGCGGACGGGGCGCAGGTGGCGGAACTGGTCCCCGTCGATCCGCCGGTCATGTATTACCCCGCCCCGTCCTCCGGGCCGGGACCGTCCCGCGCGGCCCCGCAGCCGCAGCCGCAGGCGGCCGCCGACCCCCTGGAGAAGACCGGACCGGCGGAACTCGAGGACGGCTGGGAGGGCGGCCCGTCGCGCGACCGCGAGGGCAAATTCGCATATTGCGCCATCGAGGGCCGTTTCGACACCGGTCACGTCCTGATGATCGCGCGCAACGGCAAGGGCGAGGTCAATCTCGGCATGGGCATTCCGGGCGCCGAAATGCCGGGTGGGGAGCAGTGGAAGGTCAAGGTCACGGTGGACGGCAAGCTGACGCGCGAACGCCGCGCGCTGGCGCCCAAGCCCGACATGCTGGTGATCCCCAACGGCAAGGACGAGGAACTCTACACCGCGCTGATGAACGGCAAGGAGGTGGTCTTCTCCTCCGACGCCGACCGCATGGCCTTCGCGCTGAAGGGCACCAAGAAGGTGCTCACCGACCTGAAGACCTGCGTCGAGAAGGCGGGCGCCGTCCCCCCCATCGACACCCGCACGAAGAAGAACATGGTCCGCGCGGACGAACTGCCGGAAGGGCTGGCCGACCTGCTGAAGGCCGCCGGTGTGCGCGACGTCAAGCGCGTGTCGCTGGACAACGTGCCGAAGGGCGAGCGCCCCGCCGACATGGCCTGGCGGATCGGCCCCATCGTCGGCGGCATCCGCGAGCGGGTGGTGGAGGAGACGGCCAAGCTGGACGATCTCAGCGGCGGTTACGTGGACGCGATGAAGAAGCGCTGCGAGGGCGGCACGCCCACCGCGACGCTGAACCCCATCGAGGAGCTTCCCGGCCTGACGCTGCGCACCGGCTCGGTGGATTGCACGCTGAAGGAAGGGAAGATGCACGTCTCCCTGACCTTCTTCCTGTCGCCGGGCCGCCTGTTCACGATCCTGTTCCACGAGGCGCAGGAAGCCGACATCGGTCTGGCCGACAAGGTGCGGGACAATCTGGCGGAGGTGTTGCGCCGCCTGGCCGTGAACCCGCCGTCGGCCCAGCAGACCCAGTCCCCGGCGCAGGCCCAGACGGGCAAGCCCTAAGGAGGTAGGGCCGCGCCGCAAGGTTGACGGCGCGGCGGCGGCTTACAGATTGTCCGTCATGCCGGATGACATGACGGGAATCCGGGGTGCCGCGGGCGATGCCGCCGGTGCCCTGAACAAAGGACCAAACCCCGGCCGGCGGTTCCTGACGGTGCTGACGCGGCCGAACCTGCGCGACAGCGTGTTGGGCGTCCTGGTGCTCGCCGGGGCCATCGGCGCCGCGATCGGGCTGGCCGTGGCGCTGCTGCACGAGGTGGTGGTCTGGGCGCAGGCGGTCGCCTTTTCGGTCTCCCACGGGCAGGATCTGGGCGAGGCGGCGCTGGCCGATCCCTGGCGGACGCTTCTGGTGCCCGCCGTCGGCGGGCTGCTGCTCGGCCTGATGGTGAAGCTGGTGCGGCGCTGGCGGCCCAACGACATCGTCGATCCCATCGAGGCGAACGCTCTCTACGGCGGCAAGATGTCGCTGATCGACAGCCTGCGCCTGACGCTGGCGACGCTGCTGTCCAACGGGTCCGGCGCGTCGGTGGGGATGGAGGCGGCCTACACCCAGGCCGGGGCGGGCATCGCCTCCACGCTGGGACAGAAGCTCCGTCTGCGGCGGGCCGATCTGCGCACGCTCGTCGGCTGCGGGGCCGCCGCGGCCATCGCCGCCGCCTACGGCACGCCGCTGGCCGGTGCCTTCTACGCCTTCGAACTGGTCATGGGCGGGTACACCATCGCCACGCTGGCCCCTGTGGGGGCGGCCTCGGTCGCCGCGGTCGCCGTGGCCCACTGGCTGAGCGACCCGTCGCCGGTCTTCATCGTCGGGCGTCCGGTGGCGGTGGAGGGCTGGGACTATGTGGCCTGCGGCCTTCTCGGCTTCCTGGCCGGCTGGCTGAGCATCTTCGCCATGCAGGCGGTGACGGTGGCGGAGCGGACCTTCCGCTGGCTGCCCATTCCCGTCTGGGGGCGCCCGGCACTGGGCGGCCTCGCGCTCGGGGGGCTGGCCCTGGCGGTGCCGCAGGTGCTGGGAGCGGGACCCGGAGCCGATCCGTCGCAACTGGCGCAGGGGCTGCAGGCGATGGCGGTGCTTCTGGCCGCGAAGATCGTCGCGTCGGCCCTGTCGCTCGGCTCCGGCTTCCGCGGCGGCCTGTTCAGCGCCTCGCTTCTGCTGGGCGGGCTGTTCGGCGGTCTCGCCTACGGGGTGGTGGAGATGCTGGTGCCGGGGCTGGGGCTCGACCGGATGCTGCTGGTGCTCGCTGGCATGGGGGCGGTCGCCGCCGGCATCATCGGCGCGCCGGTCACGATGGTGCTCCTGGTCCTGGAATCGACGCAGGATTTCTGGGCGGCCTCCGGCGTGCTGATCGGGGTCGTGGTGTCCACCACCGTGGTCCGGCAGTCCTTCGGCTATTCCTTCGCGACGTGGCGCTTCCACCTGCGCGGCGTGCCGATCCGCGGCGCCTACGACGTCGGCTGGGTGTCGGAGCTGACGGCGATGCGGCTGATGCGGGCTGACGTGAAGACGATCCTGACCACCCAGACGCTGGAATCGCTGCGCCGGCTGCACCCGCTGGGCGCCGCCAAGACGGTCTTCGCGGTGGAGCCGGACGGGTCCTACGCCGGCATCATCGACATGGGCGCCGTGCACGATCCGTCGCTGGCCGAGGAGGAGGCGCGGAAGCCGGTCAGCGAACTGGCCCGGCACGCCGACGCCTTCCTGCGGCCCGGCGACGACGTGCGCAGCGTGCTGCGGCGCTTTTGCAGCGCGGAGGTGGAGTCCCTGCCGGTCCTCGCCTCGCCCACCGACCGGCGGATCGTCGGCTACGTCACCGAAGCCTATGCCCTGCGCCGCTACAGCCAGGAGTTGGAGCGGCAGCGTGGCGAGGAGCTGGGCGAGCGCAGCCTCTACGGGCGGGACTGAGCGTGGTCCGCGCCGGGGGTCAGTAGACCTCCGGCACCCAGTTCTGCTTCGACTTCTTCGGGCGCTTGTAGCCGTCGTCGCTTTGCCGCGGCGGCAGGTCAAGTTCCACCGGGGCGATGTCCTGGTAGGGGATCTGCTGAAGCAGGTGATGGATGCAGTTCAGCCGCGCCTTCTTCTTGTCGTCGGCATCGACGATGTACCAGGGCGTCAGCTTCCGGTCGGTGTGCTCCAGCATGGCGTCCTTGGCCTTGGAGTACTCGACCCAGTGCTTGCGGGATTCGAGGTCCATCGGGCTGAGCTTCCAGCGCTTGATCGGGTTGCGCATGCGCTCGGTGAAGCGCTTCTCCTGCTCCTCGTCGCTGACCGAGAACCAGTATTTGACGAGGATGATGCCGGAGCGGACGAGCATTTCCTCGAACAGCGGGCAGGCGCGCAGAAACTCCTGATACTCATCGTCGGTGCAGAAGCCCATGACATGCTCGACGCCGGCGCGGTTGTACCAGCTTCGGTCGAACAGCACGATCTCGCCCTTGGCCGGAAGCTGCGCCACGTAGCGCTGGAAATACCACTGCCCGCGCTCCTTCTCGGTCGGCGTTCCGAGCGCCACGATCCGGCAGACGCGGGGGTTGAGACTTTCGGTGATGCGCTTGATGACGCCGCCCTTGCCGGCGGCATCGCGTCCCTCGAACAGCACACAGACCTTCAGGCCGTTGACCCGCACCCATTCCTGCAGCTTGATCAGTTCGAACTGCAGCCGGGCCAGTTCGTCGATGTACTTGAGTTTCTTGCCGCCCTTCGACGGCTTGCCGCCGCTCAGGTCGCGCCAGTGGGCTTCGATGGCCGCGGCCTCCTTGGCGTCGCGCAGCACTTCGCCGCCGGTAGCCGGCACGCCGAGCCCGAGGTCCTTCAGCTTCAGCGCCTTGCGCTTCTTTCTCGGCTTGTCCTCGGATTCGATTCCGGCACCCGTCTTGACCTCGTCCATCGCACCACATCCCACTTATTGTTTTCCCCGCAAACCAACGCTAGGAGAAGCCGGCGCGTCAGGCAACCGCCCGTGGAAGCCCCGCGACGAAGTGACCGGGGCGGCCGGCTCCGTCCGCCGCGCTCAGTCCTTCCCGGGTCCGTCGAAGGTCAGGTGCACCCCCAGAACCTCCGCGGCGATCTTGGCGACGGTCAGGTCGATGGGCGGCGGCGCGATGTTGACGCCCCGACTCAACGCTTCCGTCACGATCTCCATCACCTTCAGGCGGGCGTGCCATTTGGAGTTGGCGGGGACGACCTGCCAGGGCGCCGTCTCGGTCGAGGTCTTGTCGAACATCGCCTCGATGGCCTTGGTGTAGTCGTCCCAGCGCGAGCGGTTGCGCAGGTCCTCCTCGGTCAGCTTCCAGCGCTTGTAGGGGTTGCTCAGCCGTTCGCGGAAGCGGTCGAGCTGCTCCTCCGGCGTGATGTGCATGAAGATCTTGATGATGCGCGCCCCGTCGTCGGTCAGCATCGTCTCGAACCGGTTGATCTCGTCGTAAGCGCGCTTCCACTGGTCCTTGTCGGCGAAGCCCTCCACCCGCTCCACCAGCACGCGGCCGTACCAGGAGCGGTCGAAGATGGCGAAGGTGCCGGGAGCCGGGAGCTTGGTCCAGAAGCGGTAGAGATAGTGCTTGCCCTGCTCGTCCGCCGCCGGGGCGCCGATCGGCCAGACGTGGAAGCCGCGGGGGTCGAGCGGTTCGGTCAGGCGGCGGATGCAGCCGCCCTTGCCGGCGGCGTCCCAGCCTTCGAACACCAGGATGGCGCGGCGCTTCTCGTGCCAGTAGGTCTGCTGGATGTGCAGCAGGTCCTTCTGGAGTTTGGCGAGGCGGCGCTCGTAGTCGTCCTTGCTGCCGATGCCCGAGGCCGTCATATCGAGCTTGTCGAGCCGGATCTTGCCGTTTCCATTGCCCATGAACGCTCCTTTCGAAATGTCTGGCCCGAGTATCCGGTCTCGGAACCTTCGCGCTTCGCGGGGGTTGAGCGCGTGCGCCCCGCGGGGCGCGCGTTGCAACCTTGCGACGGTCCTTCCTTGCGGCGGTCCTTTGCGACCATCGACGGAGGGTGTCGCGCTTGTCAACCAGCGGCGACCGGCTGGCGTGCCGCTGCCGACCAGGAGGATTTCCCCGATGGCCACCGCCGGACCGCGCATCTACAACCTGTTTCCCACGCTCGTCGGCCCGATGCGCGATTGGGCCGGGCACCTGCCCCGCATCCAAGGCATGGGGTTCGACTGGCTGTTCCTGAACCCCATCCATTACCCGGGCTTTTCCGGCAGCCTCTACGCCGTGAAGGACTATTACCGGCTCCACGACCGCATCCAGGGCGATGCGACGGAGCATCCGGACGAACTGCTGCGCGGTTTCATCGCCGAGGCGGGACGGCACGGGCAGTCGGTGATGCTCGACCTCGTCATCAACCACACCGCCAAGGACGCGCTCCTGGTGGGCGAGCATCCGGACTGGTACCGGCGCGACGCCGACGGCGGCCTCTACAGTCCACGGGCCGTGGACCCCGTTGATCCGTCGCGGGTCACCATCTGGGGCGACCTCGCCATGCTCGACTATGACCGGGCGGAGGTTCGGGCAGGGCTGACCGAATACTGGACCCGCTATCTGCGCCATTTCATCGGACTGGGTGTGAAGGGCTTCCGCTGCGATGCCGCCTACCAAATCCCGGCGGACGTCTGGAAGACGCTGATCGACCGGTCGCGCGACCTCGATCCCGAGGTGAAGTTCTTCGCCGAGACGCTGGGCTGCACGGTGGAGCAGGTGCGCGATCTGTGCGGCGCGGGCTTCGACTTCCTGTTCAACAGCGCCAAATGGTGGGACTTCAAGTCCGACTGGCTGCTCGACCAGTATGACGAGTTCCGCTGGATCGCGCCGTCCATCGCCTTTCCGGAAAGCCACGACACCGACCGTCTGGCGGCGGAGGTCGGAAGCCAGGACACCCAGCGGCTGGCCGCGCATCTGAAGATGCATTACCTGTTCGCCGCCTCCTTCTCCACGGGCGTGATGATGCCGGTGGGGTATGAATACGGCTTCACCCGCAAGCTGGACGTGGTGAACACGACGCCGGAGGACTGGGAGGACCCGAAGCTGGACCTGACCGGCTTCATCGGGGCGGTCAACGCCATGAAGGCGGACAGCCCGGCGCTGAACGTCGAGGGGCCGCAGCGGCGCGTGACGTCGCCGCACAACCCGGTCATCGGGCTGATCCGCAGCACTGGCGGCTGGGCCAACGGGGGCGGCGAGGGGTGTTCCGTCCTGCTCATCAACCCTGACGAGAGTCAGCCGCACCCCATCGACCCCGGCCCGATCCTGGCGAGCACCGGCGGCGGCTTCGCCGATTTCGAGGACGTGACCCCGGAGGCCGAACCGCTGCCCTTCGAGCCGGGTCACGAGCTGCGCCTGCGCCCGCTGGAGATGCGCGTCTTCCGCGCCCGCCCGGCGCAGAGCCGCCCCATCGAACTGAGCCATCTGGGAGAGCGCGGGCCGGAGCACGACGCCGGCAGCCGCGCCTGGATGGACGAACTGGCCGCGCGCCGGGTCACCATCGAGAACGTCTATCCCGAACTGGACGGCGGTCGTTTCCCGGTGAAGCGGGTGGTCGGCGACGTGATGGAGGTGTGGGCGGACATCTACACCGACGGCACCTTCGTCCTGGGCGCCGCCGTCACCTACCGCCCGGTCGACGAGGAGGAGTGGCGCGAGGTGCCCATGACCTTCTTCGACAACGACCGCTGGGTGGGCAAGCTGCCGCTGACCCGCAACACGCGCTACCAGTACAGCATCCTGGCGTGGCGCGACGTGTGGGAAAGCTGGCGCGCCGACTTCAAGAAGAAGCACGACGTCGGGATGGACGTCACCCTGGAGCTGATCGAGGGCCGCCGCTTCGTCGAGCATGCGGTCGGACTGAACCGTGACGGGGACGGGGGCGAGGGCCGCGCCGCGCTGGAGCGGGTTGTGGAGCGGATGAACAGCCTCCACGGGCCGGAACTGATCGCCTACGCCCTGTCGGACGAGCCGCGCCGGGCCATGGCGAAGTATGGCGAGCGGCAATATCTGTCCCGCTACGGCTGCGATCTGGAGGTCTATGTGGACCGCACCGCGGCCCGCTATTCCGCGTGGTTCGAAATCTTTCCGCGCTCCGCCTCCCCGGACCCGTCGCGGCCCGGCACCTTCGACGACGTGTCGAACATGCTGCCCTTCATCCGGGGCATGGGCTTCGACGTGCTGTATTTCCCGCCCATCCACCCGATCGGGCGCAGCTTCCGCAAGGGGCGCAACAACACGCTGAACCCCGGCCCGAACGATCCCGGCGTGCCCTACGCCATCGGTGCGACGGAGGGTGGGCACGCCGACATCGACCCGATGATCGGCGACTTCGAGGGCTTCCGCCGGCTGGTGAAGGAGGCGAGGCGGCACGGGATCGAGATCGCTCTGGACTTCGCGGTCCAATGTTCCCCCGACCATCCCTGGATCAAGTCGCACCCGCAGTGGTTCTACTGGCGCCCGGACGGCACCATCCGTTACGCCGAGAACCCGCCGAAGAAGTACCAGGACATCGTCAACGTCAGCTTCTACCGCGAGGCCTATCCGGACCTGTGGTACGCGCTGCGCGACGTGGTGCTGTTCTGGTGCGACGAGGGGGTGCGCATCTTCCGCGTGGACAACCCGCACACCAAGCCCTTTCCCTTCTGGGAATGGATGATCCGCGAGGTGCAGGACCGCTTCCCCGACGCGCTCTTCCTGGCCGAAGCCTTCACCCGGCCCAAGCTGATGCGGCGGCTGGCGAAGATCGGCTTCACCCAGTCCTACAGCTACTTCACCTGGCGCAACACCAAGGCGGAGCTGACCGAGTATCTGACGGAGCTGACCCAGGGCGAGTCCAAGGACTACATGCAGCCCAATTTCTTCGCCAACACGCCGGACATCCTGCCGCCCATCCTGGTCCATGGCGGGCGGCCAGCCCACATGATGCGCGCCGTTCTGGCCGGGACCCTGTCGGGCGTCTACGGCCTCTACACCCCCTATTTCGTCTGCGAGGCCGATCCCTATCCGGGGAAGGAGGAGTACAATCACTCGGAGAAGTACGAGATCCGGCACTGGGACTGGAACCGGCCCGGCAACATCGTGGACTACGTCACGCGGCTGAACAGGATACGGGCGGAGAACCCGGCGCTTCATCAGTTCACGAATCTGAAGTTCTGCAACGCCTACGACGACAACATCCTGCTTTACGGCAAGATGACGGAGAGCAAGGACAACGTCATCCTGATCGCCGTGAATCTGGACCCGCACAATGGCCATGGCGGCACCATCGAGGTTCCGCTGTGGGAACTGGGGCTGGACGACGGCGCCCATGTGCAGGTGGAGGATCTGTTCACCGGCCAGCGCTTCACCTGGATCGGCAAGTTCCAGCATGTCTGGCTGGACCCGCAACAGAACCCGGCGGCGATCTGGCGCATCCGTCCGCCGGGGCGGTGAGGGTAGGTGGTCGAACCGGGCCCCCCTCCCAACCTCCCCCCACCTTCGGCGGGGGGAGGAATTTAAGCCCTCCCTCGCCGAAGGTGGGGGAGGGTTTGGGTGGGGGCCCAACTCAACCACTCCACCCACCATTCCCCACGACCACCCCGCCGAAAAACTGGCATTCGCCGCAAACCCCAGCTAGAACCCCGCCGGTCCGTGTCAGTTTCTTCATGCGGGTGAGCGGTGCAGTACCGACTGGAGGACGAAGCGTCCTTGTGCTCGATCGACATTCTGGCGCAGGCGGTCGAGCGCATCTGCGTGAAAGGCGTGCTGGAGTTGCGCATGCTCCGCAATGCCCTGCGCGAGGCCGCCGCGACCCCCACGCCGGACGCGGTGAAGTTCGCCTTCGCCATGTTCTCGCGGGTGGACCGCGACTACCGCCGCTTGATCGCTCACGAGGCGCTGACCCTGGCCACCCAACAGAAAGGCCGCTACGCCCCCAAGACGCGGGCGGTCCGACCTCAGCGGATGCTGTAACTCACGCCCCCACCAGCCCGAACTCCATCGCGGGCTCCGCCACCAGCGCTTCCAGAGCCGGACGGGCGAACAGGTAGCCCTGCATCAGCGTGATGCCCAGATCGCGCAGCGCCTGCGCCTCGCCCGCCGTCTCGATGCCCTCCGCCACCGGGGTGATGCCCAGGTCGCGGCACACGGTCAGAATGGCGCCGACGATGCTGCGCCGGGCGCGGTCGCCGTCGATGGCGCGGGTCAGCTCCATGTCCAGCTTGATGATGTCCGGCTGGAATTCGGCCAGCAGGTTGAGGCCCGAATAGCCGGACCCGAAATCGTCGATGGCGGTGTGGAAGCCCTGGCGCTTGTACTCCGTGAAGATCGCCTTCAGATGAGCGCCGTCCACCACCCGCTCGTTCTCGGTCACCTCGAAGATGATGCGCTCCGGCGGGAAGCCGGTGCGGGAGGCGGCGGCGAGCGTGGCGCGGATGCAGGCTTCGGGCTGGTAGACGGCGTTGGGAAGGAAGTTGATCGACAGCCGGGCGCCGGTCTGCCCGAGCCCGAGCCCGGCGGCCAGTTCGATGGCCTTGATGCGGCAGGCCTGGTCGAAGGCGTAGCGGTTGTCTTCCGTCACCTGTTGCAGCACCCAGCCGGCGCCCTGGCCCGCCGTGCCGCGCACCAGCGCCTCATGCGCCCAGGGCCGCCCCGTGCCGACATCGACGATGGGCTGGAAGGCCATGGTGAAGTCGAAGCCCAAACCATTGGCGCACTGTCCGCCGCACCCGCCGATCCTGTTCCGCTCCGCCGTCATGCCCGTTTCTTTCATTGCGGTGTCTCTGGGGGGATTCTGAAAGCGCTTCTATTTCAGACTCTCAATAATGCTGATATTGTCTCAAATGTTTGCAACGCAAGGTGTGACATCGCCTTGGCGAGGGGCCTATGACCATTCTTTCCAAAGGTCCCGTCACTCCGCCGCAAGTCTATTATGGGACTGGATCAAAGACCAGACGGACAGTGGGGTTGCCGGCATGTCGACATGGTCGATGCCGTAGTCGGACAGCGCGTCCACCAGCGCGTTGATGACCGCGGGCGGCGCGCCGATGGCCCCGGCCTCGCCGGCGCCCTTCATGCCCAGCGCGTTGGTGGTGCTGGGCACGCAGTTCAGCTTGATGCGGATGTCCGGCACGTCCACGGCGCGCGGCATCTGGTAGTCCATGAAGGACCCGCTGAGAAGCTGCCCGCTGTCCGGGTCGAAGACCACCCGTTCCTGAAGCGCCTGCCCGATGCCCTGGGCGACCCCGCCATGGACCTGTCCCATGACCAGCAGGGGGTTCACCACCGTCCCGAAATCGTCCACGACGGTGTAGCCGACCACCTCGACCACGCCGGTCTCGGGATCGACCTCCACCTCCGCCACATGGCAGCCGTTGGGGAAGGTGTTGGCCGGCGGGGTCCAGCGGGCCACCTCCGTGAAGGCGACAGGACCCTCTGCCGCGGCCTTGGCGGCAACCTCCTTGAAGGAGACGCTGCGGTCGGTGCCGACGACGGCGAAGCGGCCCTCGCGGAACTCCACGTCCACAGCGGCGGTCTCCAGCAGGTCGGCGGCGACGTCGGTCGCCTTGGTCACCACCCGCGCCGCACCTTCCGCCAGAGCCGCCCCGCCCACCGGGACGGAGCGGGAGCCGCCGGTGCCCGCCCCCCAGGACACCCGGTCGGTGTCGCCCTGCACGACCTCCACATCCTCCGGCGGGACGCCCAGCCGGTCGGCGATGATCTGCTTGTAGGCGGTCTCGTGCCCCTGGCCGTTGGTCTGGGTGCCGATCATCAGGACGATGCGCCCGTCGCCGTTGACCTGGACGGTCGCCTGCTCCGCGCCGCCGCCCGCGCAGGCTTCGATGTAGGTGGCGATGCCCGCCCCGCGCAGCTTCCCGCGGGCCTTCGCCGCCGCCTTGCGGGCGGGCAGGCCGGTGTAATCGGCCAGTTCCAGCCCGTCGCGCAGGTTCCGCTCGAACTCGCCGGTGTCGTAGGTCTGGCCCATCGGTGTGGCGTAGGGCATGGCGTCGGGGGGGATGAAGTTGCGCCGCCGGATCTCCGCCGGGCCGAGGCCGGTGACGCGCCCGGCATGGTCGATCAGCCGTTCCAGCAGATAGGCCGCTTCCGGACGCCCGGCGCCGCGGTAGGCGTCCACCGGCTGGGTGTTGGTGAAGACGCCCTTCACCCGCACATAAACCGCCGGCGTGGTGTAGGAGCCGACGAGCATCGCCGACCCGGCGTCGGTCGGGATGAAGGGGCCGTAATTCGACAGGTAGGCCCCCAGATTGGCCACCGTGTCCACCCGCAGCCCCAGGAAGCGCCCGTCGCCGTCCAGCGCCAGCCGGGCGCGGCTGACATGGTCGCGCCCGTGGTCGTCGCTGAGGAAGCCCTCCGTCCGCTCCGCCGTCCATTTCACGGGCCGGTTCAGGCGGCGCGCGGCGAACAGGCAGACCATGTATTCCGGGTAGTTGAACAGCTTCATGCCGAAGCCGCCGCCGACGTCCGTGGTGACGACGCGGAACCTCTCCTCCGGCAAACCGAAGAGCTGGGCGAACTGCTTGCGCAGGCCATGCACGCCCTGGCTGGTGACGTAGATGACCAGCCGCCCGGTCTCCGGCTCCACCGCGGCGAGGCAGGCGCGGCCCTCCATCGGGTTGGCGACGACGCGGTTGTTGACGATCTCCAGTTCCACGACGCGGGCGGCCCCGGCGAGCGCCGCCTCGACCGCCGGCTCGTCGCCCTGGTCCCAGTCGAAGCAGAGGTTGCCCGGCGCCTCGTCCCACACCTGCGGGCGGTCCGGCTCCAGCGCGTCCGCCGTGCCGGTGACGGCGGGGCGGTCGTCGTAATCGACCATCACCAGCTCCGCCGCGTCGCGCGCGGCCTCCGGAGTCTCTGCCACCACCACGGCGACCGGGTCGCCGACATGGCGCACGCGCCCCTTCGCCAGCGCCGGGCGGGGCGGGGCGACGTAAGGGGAGCCGTCGCGCTGAGTCAGCGCCGCGGCGCAGGGGATCGGCCTGATGCCCTCGGCCTCCAGGTCGGCGACGGTGAAGACCCCCAGGACGCCCGGCTGCGCCGCCGCCTCCGCGATGTCGATGCCGCGGATGTCGGCGTGGGCGTGGGGGGAGCGCACGAACACCGCGTGGCTCTGGCCGGGAAGCGACACGTCGTCGGTGTAGCGCCCGCCGCCCGTCAGCAGGCGCGCGTCTTCGGTGCGGGGGACCGGCTGGCCGATGCCGAACTTCATCATGGGGCGGGGGCCTTTCCTGTGATGCGGGCCTGTGGCGCGGAGACACGGGGAAAAGATAGGCGGAGCCTTGGCCGGCGAAAAGCCTCGGTTGGTCGTACGCCGGCGGTGGCGTGGAGGCGCCGCGCCACCTATTCTAAGAGCATGTGCGGACGCATGATACTCGCCACGCCGGTCGCGGAGGTTCAGCGGCTGTTCGGTTTCCCCGAGCTTCCGAACCTCAAGCCCCGCTGGAACGTGGCCCCCACCCAGCCGGTGCCCGCCGTGCGGCGGGAGGAGGACGGGCGCCATCTGGTGACCCTGCGCTGGGGCCTCGTGCCCTTCTGGGCGGACGACCCGTCCATCGGCGCGCGGTTGATCAACGCGCGGGCGGAGACGCTGGCTGAAAAGCCGTCCTTCCGGGAGGCGTTCCGCAAGCGGCGCTGCCTCGTCCCCGTGGACGGGTTCTATGAATGGAAGGCGGAGGGCAAGCGCAAGCAGGGCTACGCCATCCGCCGCCGCGACCGCGCGCCCTTCGCCTTCGCCGGCTTGTGGGAGCGCTGGAACGGCCCGAAGGGAGGCCCCGCCCTGGTCGAACCCCTGGAAAGCCTGACCATCGTCACCACCACGGCCAACGCGGTGCTGAAGCCGTTGCACGACCGCATGCCGGTGATCCTGGACGAGACGAATTGGGACCTGTGGCTGGACTCCGCCGCTCCGCTTCCCGTCCTGGAGGGGCTTCTGAAGCCGGCGCCCGACGCGCTGCTGGAGGCGTATCCGGTGGGGCCGCGGGTGAACAACGTGCGCAACGACGACGCGGTATGCGCGGCTCCCTTCGACGACGCGCCGACCGACGATTCGTCGACCGACGATTCGCCGACCGACGATGCGCCGACCCTGTTTTGACGGGCGCAGCCTCTTGGTGGCGCTGCTCATCATTGGTTCGACCGGGGTGGCGTATGCCCAGGGCGGGACGACCAAAGGCAAGGTCGCCAACACCCCCAATGAAACGGTAAAAGGGCAGGGTGTCGCCGTGGAGGGCGATCTGCTGACCGTCAAGGGCGCGCCGGTTCGTCTCATGGGGATCGACGCGCCCGATGTGGGGCAGAAATGCCGGAACCGTTATGGGCACGAGCTTGACTGTTTCCGCATCGCCACCGCGGTGCTGGCGAGCCTGATCAAGGACCAGGAGGTGACCTGCACCATCGCCGAAAGGGACCGCAACGGGCAACAGATGGGCGAATGCCGGGTGCGCGGCGTCGATCTGGGTTCGGCCATGGTGTCCCGTGGCTGGGCCTTCGCCTACCGCAGCCTGTCGCCGGCCTACGCCTCCAGCGAGGCCTTTGCGCAGAGCCGGCGGCTGGGGCTGTGGGCGGGCAAGGTGGAGAAGCCCTGGCAGTGGCGCTCCCGTCAGCAGCGTGAGCAGTCGCGGTAGGCCCGGCGTTAGGTCCATCGGCAGATTTCGCCCATGCGGGGTCTGCCAACGGTAGAAGGGGGGTTCGGCTTTTTTTCGGTTCGCCCTCCTTGGGGGGCGTGATAGTGTTTCAGTGTGTTAACAAAACATGAATCGATCCCGCTGGTGGGCGCTTCTGGCGTCGGAACCGGGCGGGCCCACCCACCGGCGCGGAAGAACGGGTCATGCGAGTCTACGCACGACAGCTCTACGATCATCTCCCTTACCTGCGCCGCTACGCGCGCGCGCTGACCGGAGCGACCGAACGCGGTGACGATCTGGTGACGCGCTGCGTCGAGGTCGCCGTGATGGCCCCGTCGCGCTTCGGGTTGGAATCGGACGCGCGCGTGCCACTCTACGCCCTGCTGAACCTGCTGTTCGACGACGACGGGGATGGGCGCCCCGCACCGTCGCCGCACCCCATCGAACGGGCGCTGGCCTCCCTGCCGGAGGGGGAACGGCGCATGTATCTGCTCATCACGCTGGAAGGGCTGACCGTTCCCGAAGCGGCCCAGGTGCTCCAGATTTCCGCTCCGGAAGCCCAGGACCGGCTGACCACGGCGCGCGACAAGGTGCGCAACGCCCTGACCCAGCGGGTGCTGGTGGTGGAGGACAACCCGATCCTGGCGATGGAGATCGGCTCGCTGGTCACCGACATGGGCCACGTCGTCTGCGGCACCGCCAACAACGAGCAGGAGGCCCTGGAACTGCTGGAGGCCGAGAAGCCGACCCTGGCCCTGCTGGACGTCCGGCTGGCCGATGGCGGCAGCGGGGTGGAGGTCGCCCGCCGGTTGCGCCAGAAGCGCGCCATGCGGACCATCTTCGTCACCGCCTTCGACGGCGACCTGGAGGAGGCGGATGCCCGCCATCTGGGCCAGATCGTCCGCAAGCCCTTCACCAACGAGGCGATCCAGGCCGCGATCTCCCGCGCGGTCTTCATGCCCAGCCCAGTGGCGCTGGCCTGACGGAATCCGACGTAACGGTACAAAAGTAAAGGGGCGGCCCCAATGGAGCCGCCCCTTTCTTTATGCTGCCTTGTACCGTCTCGTCAGACGGTGGTCCGGCGCCCGGCGATCATGCGGTAGATGGCCAGGATGACGATGGCGCCCACGATAGCCCCGATGAAGCCGGCCCCTTCGCCCGCCCGGTACCAACCGACGGCCTCGCCCAGATAGGTGGCGACGAAGGCACCCGCGATGCCGAGCAGCGTGGTGATGATGAAGCCGCCCGGATCGCGGCCCGGCATCAGGAACTTCGCGACGACTCCGGCGAGAAAGCCGATGATGATCGTCCAGAGAATACCCATAACCTCTCTCCCTCCAGTATCGGTGTCCTCGATCCCACGCAGCCTTAACGCCCAAAACGGCGTTTGGTTCTGCCCGAAGGAGGAGCCCATTGTGGATAAACCCACCTGGAGCCCGGCCGGGAGGGAGGGAGAGGGGCGATCCTCAGCCCCGCAGGGAGCGGATGTTGGCCGCGTAGCGGTCCGGCCCGCCCGTGAATGTGGCCGTCCCGGCGACCAGAACGTCGGCCCCCGCCTCGATGGCGATGCGGGCGGTGTCGCCGTTGATGCCGCCGTCCACCTGGAGGTCGATGGGCTTGCCCAGCGCGTCGATGCGGCGGCGCAGCTCGTGGATCTTGGGAAGCTGGCTGGCGATGAAGCTCTGCCCGCCGAAGCCGGGGTTGACGGTCATGACCAGAACGAGGTCCAGGTCTTCCAGAAGATAGTCCACGGCCTCCAGCGGGGTGGCCGGGTTCAGCGACAGGCCGGCCTTCTTGCCCAGCGACTTGATGAGCTGGATCGTGCGGTGGACGTGCGGGCCGGCTTCCGGGTGGACGGTGATGATGTCGGCGCCGGCATCCGCGAAGGCGGCGATGTAGGTGTCCACCGGGGAGATCATCAGATGCACGTCGAAGGGCTTCGCCGTGTGCGGGCGCAGCGCCTTCACCACCGCCGGGCCGATGGTGATGTTGGGCACGAAATGGCCGTCCATCACGTCGATGTGGATGTAGTCGGCGCCCGCCGTGTCGACGGCGCGCACTTCCTCGCCCAGCCGGGCGAAATCGGCGGAGAGGATGGACGGGGCGATCTTGACCGGGCGCATGGCGAAATCCTCGACGTGAACGGGGCGGGGCAGGGTGGTGGAAACAGGGCGGTGGGAAAAGCCGCCTTCCCATAACATGGCTCACCCGCCGTCCCAACCCCCTCTCGCCCATCCCATAGGGCAATCGCTTGAAAGCCCTTCTCCCTCGATGGGAGATATGGGGCGCCGGTCCGGTTATGCTCGCGGATCACCGCGACCGGACCCGTCATGAAAGCCTTCGCACCGCCCGCTCCCCAGCGTCCCTGGGGGCACCGCCTGTTCTTTCCCGCCGCCGCGCTCTACGGGGCGTTGAGCGTGCCGCTGTGGGTGGCCGGCTATTTCGGCTGGCTCGGCATCGGCTGGACCCCGGCGCTGCACGCGCACGAGATGCTGATGGGCTACGCGCTGGCGGTGGTCGGCGGCTTCCTGCTGACGCGCCCGTCCGGGGCGGCGCTGTCCATCGCCTTCGCCGCGTGGCTGGCGGGACGCCTGGCGGTGCTGGGCGGCCTTCCGCCGGAGGTCGCGGCGCCGGTGGCGCTGGTCTATCCGGTGGTGCTGTTCGTGGTGGCCGGGGTGCCCTTCCTGCGCGCGGCCAAGAGCGGCCACAACATCCTCTTCGGTCCGGTGATCGGAGCCTTCGCCCTGGCCGAGTCCCTGGTCTGGTGGGGCGGTGACGGCGGACGGACGGGCGCGCTGTTCGCGCTTCATCTCGTCGGCATTCTGATGCTGGTGATGGGCGGGCGAATCATTCCGTCCGCCACGGCGGGCGAACTGCGCCGGCAGGGCGGAACTCTGGTGGAGCGCGTGCAGCCCCGCCTGGAATGGGCGGGCGTCGGCGGGGCGGTTCTTGCCGCCCTGACCATGGCCGCCGGGGACTCTTTTGGGCCGCTGGCCTGGATCGGGGCGGCGGGCGCGGCGCTGGCCGGGGTGACCGCCTGGGCGCGGCTGGCGCGCTGGCGGACGGACGCGGTGCTGAAGCGCCCGGACCTGTGGAGCCTGCATCTGGGCTATGGCTGGCTCGGCCTCGGCTGGCTGTTTCTGGGTGTCGAGCGGCTGGCCCCGCTGACCGGCGGTGCCGGCTGGCATGTGATCGGGGCGGGCGCGCTGGGCACGCTCGCCGCCTCCATGATGGTGCGCGCGACCTTGCAGCGGGAGGCGCTGCCCCCGGACTTCTCCCGGCCCGCCACCGCCGCCATTGCCCTGGTCGGATTGTCCGCCGCGCTGCGGGTCGCCGCCGCCAGCACGGCGCCGGACTGGCTGATGCCTGCCGCGGCGCTGGCCTGGGCAGCGGCGCATTTGCTGGTGCTGTGGGTGCTTCTGCGCGTGCCGAAGCGGATACGGGCCTGAACCCTTCCGCCATGCGGGGCTGCAACCACGGCTTGACGGTTCCCGCCGCAGCTTCGACACTCGACGAAACGGCCAACTCGAAGGGCCATGTCCGCAAGGGGGGATCATGAGCGACGGCGCGGAACCGGCCCGCAGCGCGGGTGTCATCGGGCTCGGCTCCATGGGGATGGGGGTGGCGCTGTCGCTGCTCCGCGCCGGCTTCCGTGTCGTCGGCTGCGACCTGGACGCCGCCCGATGCATGAGCCTCGTCACCCATGGCGGAGAGGCGGCGGGTTCGCCCGCCGACGTCGGGCGCCGGGTGAACCGCGTGATCGTCCTGGTCGCCACGGCGGAGCAGGTGGAGGAGGTGCTGTTCGGCGCGGAGGGCGTGGCCGGCACCCTGCCCAAGGGCGGTGTGGTCGTTCAATCCACCAGCATCCCGCCGGACATGGCCGCCGCGATCGGGCGCCGTCTGGCCGAGCGGGACCTGCCGATGCTCGACGCGCCGGTCGGCGGCGGGCCGGTGCGGGCCGCGGAGGGGCGCATGGTGGTCATGGCCTCCGGGCCGGAGGACGCCTTCGCGCGGGCGGAGGACCTGATCGCCGCCGCGTCGGGCACGCTGCACCGCGTGGGCACGGAGCATGGCCAGGGCTCCGCCGTGAAGGCCGTGGAGCAGATGCTGACCGGAATTCACGCCGCCGCGGTGGCGGAGGCCACGGCCTTCGGCGTCCGCGCCGGAGTCGATCCGCAACGGCTGTCCGAAATCCTCGCCGCCGGTCCCTTCCACATCCCCTCCCAAAGGCCGTTGGGGATCGTCGGGACGGATCTGGGCAACGTCATGGACGCGGCCCGGCGCATGACCGTCCCGACCCCGCTGGCCGCCTCCGCCCTGCAACTCTTCATGATGGCCGCCGCGGCGGGAATGGGACGGGAGAGCGACGGCGCGCTTGTCCGGGTTTTCGACAGGCTGGCCGGCAACCCCCAGGAGGGCTGAAGCATCATGTCATCTGCATTGAAGTCCCTGGCCTTGAAGTCCCTGGCCTTGAAGTCCCTGATCGTCACCGGCGGCGGCCGGGGCATCGGGGCGGCCGTCGCCCGGATGGCGGCGCAGCGCGGCTATGCCGTCACCTTCTCCTACATCGGCAACGCCGGGGCGGCGGAGGCCACGCTGGCGGCGATCCGCGAGGCCGGCGGGCAGGCCCAGGCCGTGAAGGGCGACGCCGCGCGGGAAGACGACATCCGCGCCCTGTTCGACGCGGCGGAGGACCGCTTCGGCCCCACCGCCGGGCTGGTCAACAACGCCGGCATCATCGGCCCCTACGGGCGGCTCGACGAGGCCGCGCCGGACGAACTGCGCCGCATGCTGGACATCAACGTGACCGGCGCCGTCCTCTGCGCGCGGGAGGCGGTGCGCCGCATGTCCACCCGCCATGGGGGGAAGGGCGGCGGCATCGTCAACGTTGGCTCCATCGCCGCCGTTCTGGGTTCGCCCAACGAGTATGTGGGCTACGCCGCCAGCAAGGGCGCGGTGGACAGCCTGACCGTCGGCCTCGCCCGCGAGGTGGCGAAGGACGGCATCCGCGTGAACTGCGTGCGGCCCGGCCTGATCGACACCGACATCCAGGTGATCCCCGGCGTCGGCAACCGGCTGGACAACCCCGCTTTGATCCCGCCCGCCGGTCGTGCGGGGACGGCGGACGAGGTGGCCGAGACCGTGCTGTGGCTGCTGTCCGACGCCGCGTCCTACGTGACCGGCGCCCTTCTCAACGTATCCGGAGGCCGCTGAGCCATGCCCGCGTCGAACCGCTTCGCCATCGGCCATCAGGACATCGTCGAGGCCGCCGGGCGGCTTGAGGGCTTCGCCGTCCGCACGCCGCTGCTGGAGAACGCCCTGCTGAACGAGCGGGCCGGCGGGCGCGTGCTGCTCAAGCCGGAAGTGCTTCAGCGCAGCGGCTCCTTCAAGTTCCGCGGCGCCTTCAACCGCCTGTCGCAACTGACGCCGGAGGAGCGCCGGGGCGGCGTGGTCGCCTGGTCGTCGGGCAACCACGCCCAAGGGGTGGCCGCGGCGGCGGCGCTTCTCGGCATGCCCGCCGTCATCGTCATGCCCAGCGATGCCCCGGCCCTGAAGATCGCCAACACCCGCGGCTACGGCGCCGAGGTGGTGCTCTACGACCGCTGGACCGAAAGCCGCGAGGCCATCGCCAAGGTCATCGCGGAGGAGCGGGGGGCCGCCATCGTGCCGCCCTACGACCACCCGCAGATCATGGCCGGGCAGGGCACGGTCGGGCTGGAGATTGCGGCCCAGGCGCAGGCCATCGGCGCGGTGCCGGACGACGTGATCGCTCCGTGCAGCGGCGGCGGCCTGATGTCCGGAGTCGCCACCGCGGTCCGCCACGCCTTTCCCGACACCCGGCTCTGGGCGGCGGAGCCGGCGGGCTTCGACGACGTGGCGCGCTCGCTGGCCGCGGGGGAGCGGGTGGAGAACGCCGCCGGGCAAAGCTCCATCTGCGACGCGCTGCTGACCCCGACGCCGGGCGCGCTGACCTTTCCGGTGATGAAGGAGCTTCTGTCCGGAAGCCTCGCCGTCACCGACGCCGAGGTGAAGGCCGCCATGGCCTACGCCTTCACCGTTCTGAAGCTGGTGGTGGAGCCGGGCGGGGCGGTGGGGCTGGCCGCCCTGCTGACGGGCAAGCTTCCCGCGGCGGGGCGCACGGTCGTGGTGGTGCTGAGCGGCGGCAACGTCGATCCTGCGACCTTCACGGATGCGCTGGCGGCGGGTTCGTGACGGCGTCGCGCTCCAGCACGTAATAGACGGCGCCGGGGGCGAACTTCCGGCGGAGCGAATCGCGGTGGTAGGCGATGTTCCACCGCGTCAGCGCGCAGGCCGCCTCGTCCAGCCGCACCAGCAGCGGATTGCCGTAGGGCAGGCGGACGCCCAGCAGCGGCCCCAGCCGCTCCGTCAGCGGGAAGGAGCAGAAGCGGCGCTGCCGCACCGTGAAGCCCAGCCGGGCGAAGCGCTCCTCCAGCCATTGGACGGGAAAACCGCGCTCGTTCGCGGTCAGGCCGCGGCGGGGACGGCGCCAGTCGCCCATGGTGCTGATCGGCTCGCGCAGGATGAACAGCCCGCCGGGGGCGGTGACGCGCGCGAACTCCGCCAGCAGCGCGCCCGCGTTCGGGATGTGGTGCAGCGTGTGAAGACAGACCGTCAGGTCGTTGGCCCCGTCCGCGCAGTCGATCCGCCCGCCCAGCGTGGGGCGGCGGTACTCGGCGGGAGTGCCGGCGATGTCGGTCCGCCAGAAGCGCTCGATGGGTTCCACGGCCAGGAAGCGCTCCACCTGCCCGGCAATGGGCGCCACGTCGTCGCCCGCCGCGCAGCCGAAGGCCAGCGCCTGCCGGAAGCGCCGCCCGGCCAGAAAGCGGAAGGCGTGCCGGTGGTTCAGCGCGTGGTATTCGTAACGGTAGCCGGGCCGGTCGGGCGCGCTGCGGGCGAAGCCCCGCGCCGGGTCCCGGGTGTCGACGCCGTACCAGTCGGCGATCCGGTCCGCGTCGAAATCGTCGCCGTAGACGGCGGCTCCGGAGAAGTACCGTTCCTCGAAACTGGCGGTCATTGACGCTGGCGCTCCGCTGGATGGACCGCGCGACGATAGCGCGCCGGTTCCGGCGGAAACATTCAGCTTGGCCGCCTAGGACGGAGGGGGAGTCCTATGGCGGAGCGGGATCGGTGGCGCGAAGGTGGCGCCTCTTAGGGAGAAGGCAGCGCCGGCACGATGTCGGTGTGGGGAAAATCCTTCCCTTTGAACAACAACGGTTCATTGGTGGCTTTCGATAGGGCGTAGGCGAAGCAATCACCGTAATTGAGCTTGGCCGGGTGTCCGCTGCCACGCCCGAAACGGCGATAGGCGTCCCGCGCCGTCCGCGCCTGCTCCTCGGTCACCGGTTCGATGATGAGCCCGGCAACGCTGACCAGCTTGTCGAAACTGCTGCTCGCAACGTCATTGCGGCTTCCGTCGATGACGATGGCCGTTTCCAGAAAATTGGCTGCCGAGATACGGTGTATCGGGGCCTTCTCAATGGCGAACGCATAATCCGCCGCATCCGGTTCGCTGCGTAGGATCGCAACCAGGGCTGACGTGTCCACGATCATCGTGGCAGCCCCTTGTCGTCGTACAGAAGATCACCGTGGTCGGCAGAGCGGTAGGGTTCCTTCAGGCGGGGCGCGCATTCACGTCCGATGTCCAGCAAACGATCGGCCAAGCCAGTGCTCTGCTCGCTGCGCAGCCGGTCGAGGCGTTCGCGAAGCGCCTGGGTGACGACGGTGGACATGCTCTCGCCGGTCAGGGCGGCGAGTTGTTCCGCCAGCCGTTGCGCTTCCTCGTCCTTGATGGTCAGTCCCATGTGCGGGTCCCTCCCCGGCGCCGGTAAACGGCATTTCTACCACCGGGCGCCCGAGCGCTCAACGTGGGCCGAGCGCTGGTCCCTCACCGCTTCACAACCGGATGTCGCTCTGGAACAGCCCGAGGTCGAGGTGCTCCATCGGGGTGCGGCGGGCGCGGCGGCGGCTGAAGCGCTGGACGGCGTCGCGGGCGCGGCCGATGAGGGCGGCGTAGTTCTTCAACGTGGTCGGCATATCCGTTCGTCCCGGTCTGTTTGGAACTTGAACGGACAACAGCTATGCCGGGTTCATGTGACAGATTCCATCGCGCCTGAATCCTTCCTCCGGAACGCCGCTCCGCGCCGTCTGTTCGAAGGGGAATACCCCCAATGGCACCCGCAAACCATGGTGAGGAGGCTGCGATGAGCGGCGTTCTGAGGGCCGTCATCTTCGATGTGGACGGCACGCTGGTCGACTCGGTGGATCTGCACGCCCACGCCTGGGTGGAGGCGATCCGGCATTTCGGCTACCACGCGGAATTCGACGCGGTGCGCTCGCAGATCGGCAAGGGCGGCGACCAGTTGATGCCCGTCTTCGTGCCCGAAAAGGATCTGGCCCGCGTCGAGGACGATCTGGACCATTTCCGGCACGAGCTGTTCGCCCGCAAATACATGCCGAAGGTCCGCGGCTTCCGCCGGGTGCGCGGCCTGTTCCAGCATCTGCACGCCGAGGGGCTGCGCATCGCGCTCGCCTCCTCGGCCAAGGGGGACGAGTTGGAGCACTACAAGCGCGCGGCGGAGATCGGCGATCTGGTGGATGTGGAGACCTCGTCCGACGACGCGGAGCGGTCGAAGCCCCATCCGGACATCTTCGAGGCGGCGCTGGAAAAGCTGGGACTGCCGGCGGAGGCGGCGGTGGTGGTGGGCGACAGCCCCTGGGACGCGAAGGCCGCCGGGCGGGCCGGGCTGACGGTGGTGGGCGTGCTGTGCGGCGGCTTCGCGGAGCAGGACCTGCGCCGGGCCGGCTGCGCGGAGATCTTCCGTGATCCGGAAGACCTCCAGCGCCGCTTCGCCTCCAGCCTCATCGGGAAACGCAGTCCACGTGCGATGGGCCTTTCTCAGTCTGGTGGGTCTCAGCCGGGGCGGCCGTCGGCCCGCGGAGCCAGCAGGATGGGGGCATAGACGTACAGGTAGCAGGCGAAGGCCGCGATCCAGGCCGCACCGGCGCCTTCCAGGGCCATCCAGTAGAGGCCGCCCGGCAGTTCGGGCGCCAGCACCCGCAGCAGCGCCGCGGCGGTCAGCAGGACATAGGCGGCCACGGTCGGGCGGGTCACCACCAGCATCCGCCCGGTGTGGCCGAGCGAGGCGCGGGTCATCACCGCCACGATCATGGTGGCGAAGGCGCCCGCCGTCAGGGCATGGACCCAGGCGGAGGCATCGATGCCCGCGCCCAGCAGATGCGCGGCCTTCAACGCCAGCGCCGCCGGCACCCAGGCGTAGCCGAGATGCAGCACCCAGAGGATCGGCTGGTCCAGTGTCTTCGCCGGCTGCCATCCCGCCAGCCGCACTGCATGGGCCAGAGCCGCGACGAGCGCCAGCAGGCCGGCGGCGACGCTGCCCGGCAGGGCAAGGTCGGCGGGGATCATCAGCAGCGTGGAGACGAGGGTCACCTTCTCAACCCAGGGGCGGGAGACGACGGTGCCGTCCAGCCCGCGCAGGCGCAGCGCGTTGCGGGTGAAGGCCGGGACGATGCGCCCGCCGATCACCGCAACCATCATCAGGACCACGCCGATGGCCAGCGTCTCGCCCAGAGCGGTGCCGCCGGACAGCACACCCAGCCAGTCCAGGTGGAACAGCAGGTTGGCGGCGGTCAGCAGGCCAAGCAGGACGAGAAAGGCGGTGTTGCGGATCTTGCCCGCCGCCACCAGCGGCCCGGCCAGCGCGACGCCGAGCGCCGGCAGGAAGGCGAGGTCGAGGATGGCCGCAACGGGCAGAGGCACACCCAGGAAGGGCAGCAGGGCCAGCCGCCCGGCCAGCCACAGCCCGGTCAGCCCGGCGAGCGGCAGGCCGGACAGGGCCTTCGTTCCCGTCCAGCTCGGCACCGCGGTCAGCAGGAAGCCGGCCACGGCGGCGATGACGAAGGCGAACAGCATCTCGTGCGCGTGCCAGGACGCCGCCGGGACGGCGCCGTCCGGCCAGGACCCCGTCGCCAGCACGGCGATCCAGGCGGCCAGCAGAACGGGCGCGGCGAGGCCGGACAGCAGAAAGAAGGGCCGGAACCCGTAGGCGAAGATCAGGGGGACCGGAGGACGGTCCGGTCGGTCGGCAACGGAACTGGTCATGGCGTTTCCCGCGCGTTGGAGGCATCGGTCATGCCGTCACACTGCGCCGGGGGCGGTCCCCCTTCTTTGACCGCCGTCAAACAGAACCCGCCGCGCCGGAGAAAATGCCGGAGAAAAGCGCCGTCAGACCGTGATGCCGTTCTCGGCCATCAAACGCTTCAGCGCGTCGCGGGCCGGACCGTCCAGGATGGGCAGCCCGTCGCGGGCCGCGAGGACGAAGGCGCCGGGATCGGCCAGCGTGCGCAGGGCGAAGCCCGTCACGCGTGGCGGCCCGCTGGACAGCGGCGTGTCGTCGTAGATGGGCGAGAAGGTGCAGCCCAGCAGCATGGCGCGGGCAATCAGCGTTTCGTCCGACGAACCGCCCGACGCCGGGCTGTTGATGCCGAACAGCAGCCGTTCCGCCTCGCCGTTGGTGACGAGCCCGCGCTCCAGCAGGATGTCCACCATGGCCGACGTGGTCATCACCGGCGCGGCGCGGCCCTTCCAGCAGAAGCGCCCGTCGTCCCACCCGATGTCCAGGCAGCGGTAGATCATGTGCGGATCGGCGCCGCCGGGCGATCCGGCGACGATGTAGTTGACCCGAAGCAGTCCGTTCCACGCCCCCGCCGGTGCGACGATGCAGGAAACGCCGCGCCGGGTCAGGCGCAGATAGGTGTCGTTGATGCCCGAAGGCTCGAAATCGAACAGCATGGCTGGCTCACCTTGATCGGGGACCCCGCTCCCCTCGAACGAAAAAGGTGAGCACGGGTTCCCGCAAGGCAACATGGCCATGCGTATGGTATTCCTCTCCGCACGCGCAAAAAGGGTATAGGCAAAAGCTCAGGACTTCGGGCGGAACGCCTTGCAGACCAATGGGTCGGTGTCGATGCGCGCCGCGCCGATCAGATCGAGGCAATACGGAATTGCCGGGAAGACCGCCATCAGGCAGTCGTGAATGGCCGAAGGCTTGCCCGGAAGGTTCACGATCAGGCTGGAGCCCCGGATTCCCGCGGTCTGGCGCGACAGGATGGCGGTCGGCACCACGGTCAGGCTGACCGACCGCATCAGCTCCCCGAAGCCGGGCATCATCTTTTCGCAAACCCGCTCCGTCGCCTCCGGCGTCACGTCCCGCGGGGCGGGGCCGGTGCCGCCGGTGGTGACGATCAGACCGCAGCCCTCCCGGTCGGCCAGCTCGATCAGCGTGGCGGCGATGCCGTCGAGGTCGTCGGGGATGACGCGGACCACCGGTTCCCATGGGGAGGCGACGATGCGCTCCAGCTCTTCCCGGATGGCCGGACCGCCCTTGTCCTCGTAGATGCCCCGGCTGGCCCGGTCGGACACGGTGACGATGCCGATGCGGGCGGGGTTCGGAGAGGTCATGGGCGGCGGTCCTCGGCGATGCTCAGGGGGGCGCTGGCGGTGTCTAGTTGCCCGGCCCCAGGAACACGCTCCTGTAGCTGTCCCGGTCGCCGTTGTTCGTGTCGGTCAGCTCGAAGGTGACCGGGGTGGAGGTTTCCGGCACGGAGTCGCGCGGAACCGTGACGTAGACGCGGTATGTCGCCACGCTGTCCGGAGAGGCGGAGATGTGGCTGCTCGCGCTGCCGCTGTCCTGCTCGCTCTCGCCCACCACCTTCACCTCGGCCCCGGCGATGCCGTTGGCGACCAGCGCGTAGGAGCGGTCCTGCCGGGTCTTGTTGGAGACCTTGAAGGTGTAGGCGTTGCGGATGGTGCCGTCCTGAAGCGTGACGAAGAGCGGCGCGCGGTCGCGCTGCACGGCGATGTCCAGCCGGGGGCGCAGCGCGTAGCTCCAGGCCATGGCGCCGGTGATGACCAGCATCAGCAGGCCGTAGACGATGGTGCGCGGGCGGATCAGCCGCCACTGGTAGGTCTTGCCCTGGGCGCGGGTCTCCTGGGCGGCCAGGCTGTCGAAGCGGATCAGGCCCTTCGGCAGGTTCTGCGAGACCATGATGCTGTCGCAGGCGTCGGCGCACAGGCCGCAGTTGATGCAGTCAGCCTGCTCGCCCGTGCGGATGTCGACGCCGACGGGGCAGACCTGCACGCACTGGCCGCAGTCGATGCAGTCGCCGAAGCCCTTGGCCCGGCGCTCGTCCCAGTTCTGCGACTTGCGCTTCGGGCCGCGGGTGTCGCCGCGCAGCGTGTCGTAGGTGACGACGAGGCTGTGCTCGTCCAGCATCGCGGTCTGGATGCGCGGCCACGGGCACATGTAGTAGCACATCTGCTCGCGCGTCCAGCCGGCCATGACGTAGGTCATGCCAGCGAACAGGGCGAAGAAGCCCGCCGCCTCGTAGGTCGCGTCGAAGGTCAGGAGATCGGCGGCCAGCCGCGGCGCGTCGGTGAAGTAGGCGACGAAGCCGAAGCCGGTGACGACCGACAGGGCCAGCCAGCCGGCGTGCTTCCCGGTCTTGCGCAGAACCTTCTTCGCGGTCCAGGGGGCCTTGTCCATGCGGATGCGCTCCGCCCGGTCGCCTTCGAAGGCGCGCTCGATCCAGACGAACAGGTCGGTCCAGACCGTCTGGGGGCAGGTGAAGCCGCACCACACGCGCCCGGCCAGCGCCGTCGCCAGGAACAGCCCCAGCGCCGAGACGATCAGAACGCCGGTGAGGTAGTAGATCTCCTGCGGCCAGATCTCGATCCAGAAGACGAAGAAGCGCGGCGTCGTCAGGTCGAGCAGAACCGCCTGGGCCGGCGCGTCGGGGCCGCGTTCCCAGCGAATCCAGGGGGCGATGAAGAAGACCGCCAGAAGCACCCAGGTCAGGATGGTCTTCCAGCGCCGGTAGCGCCCGGAGACGGCCTTCGGGTGGATTTTCTTCTGGCTTTCGAAGAACTGGATCTTCTCAGGCGTGACAGCGCTTCCGTCGGGCATATCGTCTGCCTTGGGCTCCGGATAGGGACGCAAGACCGGACCATAGCGGACGGGACCCGAGCGCCCCTTGATCGTGATCAAGAAGTGTGCGGATTCGGAAAATCCCCAGAGACAAAAAGGATTTTCCGTTGCGCCGGTGACCGGCCGGATTGTGGCGCTGTAATACGTCTCTTGGCCGGCCGGCTCAAGCCTCGTTTCGCAATGCGGAAACGTTTCCCCCGTCCTCCGCGGCCACGACGTCGGGCTCCTCTTCCTCGGAAGCCGGGCCGGACGGGGACGGGCGGGTGACGATGTAGGCGGCCACCGCGGCCATGCAGGCCCCGGCCAGGATGGGAACCAGCGGCCCGCTGGCGGTCAGCACCACGATGGCCCAACTCACGCTCATGCCGATCAGCGCCGCCGCCTTGGCCTTGCGCGGGATCGCCCCCTGCGCCTGCCAGTCGCGCAGCAGCGGCCCGAAGCGCGGGTCCCGGTACAGACGGTCGCGCAGCGCCGGGCTGCTCTTCGCGAAGGCCCCGGCGGCCAGGAGAAGGAAGGGGGTGGTCGGCAGAAGAGGCAGCACCGTACCGGCGATCCCCAGCCCGAGCGCGGCGTAGCCCAGCGCCAGCCACAGCCGGCGCCGCAGAGGGGAGGTGCCGGCGGTCGAGCCTTCCGGATTGGCGGTCTGGTCGTCCATGGGGTGAATGTAGGCCTCTCAGATGGCCAGGACCAGCACCGCGTAGCGGGCGGCCTTGCCCGCCGTGACGAGCAGCAGGAACAGGCGGATGTCCACCCGCAGGATGCCCGCCACCAGGGTCAGCGGGTCGCCGATGAAGGGCATCCAGGCCAGCAGCAGCGACCAGACTCCGAAACGCTGGTACCAGCGCGTGGCCCGCGCCACCATGGCGCGCGGGACGGGGAACCAGCGGCGGTCCTGGAAATGCATCAGGTAACGCCCGAGCGCCCAGTTGACCACCGATCCCAGCACGTTGCCCGCCGTCGCGAACAGCAGCAGCGCCACATGATCGTAGTTGCCGGTGGCGTGCATGCCGGCCAGCAGGATTTCCGATTGGGCCGGGAAGATGGTCGCGGCCAGGAACGCGGTCAGGAACAGCCCGCCGTAAGCGGCAAACTCGGACATGCGGCGGTCGGTCCTTTCCGGGGGTGAGCGAAGGCTAGAACATGGGGGCGGGGAACGGAATGCGGGAGGCGCCATGTGCAGCCGCAGCGAACTGGTGTAGATTCAGGTCGTGTCGATGGAGGACGCTCGGACCGGCCCCTCGCCAAGGGCGCCGCCGGGGGTGACGGAAGGGAGTGCTCGCGGATGGCCGCTGCCGGGCTTGCCCGCTTCGATGCCGGTGGGCGCCTGCTTTGGGCGAACGCCGCTTTTCGGGAGCGCCTGGGCGTGCGTGCGGGGGACAGCCTCGGCTCCCTTCTGGCGGCGGCCCTGCCGAGCGGCGCCATCGCCGGGGCGGCGGACCGCCTGCGCGCCGGGCAGTCCATGACGCTCGCGGCTCCGCCGGGCGGAGGGCGTGCGGTGCTGATCCCCGCGGAGGGCGAGGACGGCGAACTTGTGCTGACTCTTGCCCCCGATGGCGCCCCCGATGGCGCCGCCAATGGCGCCGTTTCGGCGCCTGCGCCGGAGACCTCGTTCGTCGGGCTGGAGGATCTGCTGGGCGACCGGGCTGGGGAGGCGGAGCGGCAGATCATGCAGGCCATCGCCGTTCCCCTGGTGGTGACGCGGCTGGCCGACGGTCTGGTGATGGCGGTCAACCAGCCCGCCGGCCTGCTGTTCGAGGTGCCGCTCGATGGCGTCGTGGGGTGCAGCTTCGCCAAGTCCTATTACGCCGATCCGGCGGAGCGGGACCGGCTGCTCGCCGCCCTGCGCGACGGGGCGGGTTGCGTGGACGGATTCGAGACCCGGCTGCGCCGGCCCGACGGCAGCGACCTGTGGGCGATGGTGTCCGCCCGGCTGTTCCGCTTCCAGGGCGCGGACGCCATGCTGGCCTGCATCAGCGACATCTCCGCCCGCAAGCGCACCGAACAGGCGCTGGAGGTCCAATGGGACCAGACCAGGGCCGTTCTGAACGGGCTGGGCCAGGGCGTGATGGCCTTCGACCGGGGGCTGCGCCTCGTCGCCTGGAACGTGCGGGCGGCGGAGCTTCTGGGGCTGGAGCCGGAATTCCTGCGCTACCACACGCCCTACGCCGCCATCGCCTTGCGCGTCGGAGAGGGGCTGGCCTTCGGGCCGGGAAGCGGGTGTCCCGCGACGGAGCCTCTCCCGTCCCGCCCGGCACTGTCGGAGCGGTCGTGGGAATGCACCCGCTCCGACGGGCAGGTGGTGGAGTGCCTGACCCGGCCGCTGCCGGACGGCGGCTTCGTCGTCACCTACACCGACGTGACCGAGCGGGCCTGCGCGGAGGAGCGCGCCCACGCCGCGCGGAAGGAGGCGGAAGGCGCGCTCCGCGACCTGAAGGAGGCGCAGGCCCACCTGATCCAGTCGGAGAAGATGGCGGCGTTGGGGTCCCTGGTGGCGGGGGTGGCGCACGAGATCAACACGCCCATCGGCATCGCCCTGACCGGCGCCTCGCTGATGGCGGAGCGGACCCGCGGCATCCGGCGCGATTTCGAGGGGGGAACGCTCCGCAAGCCCGACTTCGCCGACTTTCTCGACACGGCGGGGGAGGCGGCGCACCTGATGCTCCTGAACATCGACCGCGCCGCCCAGCTCATCCAGAGCTTCAAGCAGATCGCCGTCGATCAGGCGAGCGAGGAGCGCCGCGTCTTCGAGCTGGGCGGCTACATCGACGAGGTCCTGCGCAGCCTGGGGGTCCGAATCAAGCGGGCGGCCCACACGGTGGTGGTGGACTGTCCGGCCGATCTGGTCGTCGACGGTTATCCGGGCGCGCTGAGCCAGGTGCTGACCAACTTCGTCATGAACTCCATCGCCCACGGCTACGCGCCGGGGCAGCGGGGAGCGCTGCGCGTCGCCGTGCGCGCGGTGGGGGACGACGAGGTGGAACTGGTCTATGCCGACGACGGGCGGGGCATCCCGCGCGAGCTGCACGGCAAGGTGTTCGAGCCCTTCTTCACCACCAGCCGGGGGACCGGCGGCAGCGGGCTGGGGCTGAACATCGTCTACAACATCGCCACACGCAAGCTGAAGGGCCGCATCGCGCTGGACAGCGGGCCGGGCCGCGGCACGGCCTTCACCCTGCGCTTTCCGCGCGTCGTGCCGGCGGACGCGCCGCCGGCCTGACCGCGCTGCGATGCCCCGCGATGCATCGCAGCGCCTTGTTGCGCCTTACTGGGCCTCGACCCAGGCGATGCGCAGGATGTTGGTGTTGCCCGGGGTGCCGAAGGGGACGCCGGCGGTGATGACCAGCCGCTGGCCCTCCACCGCCAGCCCATCCTCGAAGGCGCAGCGGGCGGCCTTCTGGACCATCTCGTTGAAGTCGGCCACATCGTCGGAATGCACGCTGTGCACCCCGTAGGCGAGTTGGAGCCGCCGCGCCGTTTCCAGGTTGGCGGTCAGGCACATGATCGGCACCTCCGGACGCTCGCGCGCGGCGCGCAGGGTGGTGGAGCCGCTGGTGGTGTAGGTGACGATGGCCGCGGCCTGGATCGTGTGGGCCACCTGCCGCGCCGCCGCGGTGACGGCGTCGGTGGAGGTCCGCTGCGGGTCCGGGTGCTGGGCGTCCGTGATGGTGCGGTAGAGCGGGTCGCTCTCCACCCGGCGGGCGATGCGGTCCATCATCGACACCGCCTCGATGGGGTAGGTGCCGGTGGCCGTCTCCGCCGAAAGCATCACCGCGTCGGCCCCGTCATAGACGGCGGTCGCCACGTCCGACGCCTCGGCGCGGGTCGGGGCGGGAGAGCCGATCATCGATTCCAGCATCTGGGTGGCGACGATCACCGGCTTTCCGGCCTTGCGCGATTCGCGGATGATCCGCTTCTGGATGCTCGGCACATCCTCCGCCGGCATCTCCACGCCCAGGTCGCCGCGGGCGACCATCACGCCGTCCGACAGTTCGACGATGCGCTCCAGATGCTGGATGGCCTGCGGCTTCTCCATCTTGGACAGCAGCGCCGCCCGGCCCGCAACCAGCTTGCGCGCCTCGGCCACGTCCTCGGGCCGCTGCACGAAGGACAGCGCCACCCAGTCCACCCCCTGGTCCAGGGCGAAGGCCAGATCCTCCAGATCCTTCTCGGTCAGCGGGGACAGCGGCAGGACGACCCCCGGTACGTTCACGCCCTTGCGGTCGGACAGGCGGCTGCCGGACAGGACGACGCAATCGGCGTGGTCCGGCCCGCAATCGACGACCCGCAGGCGGACCTTGCCGTCGTCCACCAGCAGCTCCGCCTGCGGCTCCAGCGCCGCGAAGATTTCCGGATGGGGAAGGCCGACGCGGGCCGCGTCGCCCGGTTCGGTGGAGAGGTCCAGCCGGATGCGGTGTCCCGCCTCGATGTCGATCGGACCCTTCGCGAAGGTGCCCAACCGCAGCTTCGGCCCCTGGAGGTCGGCCATCACGGCGATGGGGTGGTCGATCTCCGCTTCCAGGGCGCGCAGCGTGGCGAGGCGTTGCCCATGGTCTTCGTGGGTGCCGTGGCTGAAGTTCAGCCGGAAGACGTCCACGCCCGCCTCGAACAGCGCGCGGATCTGCTCCGGCGTGGAGGTGGCCGGCCCCAGCGTGGCGACGATCTTGGTCAGGCGGAAGCGGCGGAAGGGGATGCCTTTGCGGATCATGGGTCTGCCTTCTGAGGTGGCCAATCGGGGTGAACGCTTTCGGGCGGGTCCGGTCATCTCAAAATCTGCCGTCCGGCTTGTCAACCGCGGCGAACCTCCCCACAATGGCCGGGCGCCGGGAAAAGCACGGTACCGCGCAGAACGGCCTTGACAGAATTTCGGCTTTTTCTATAGTCGCACCCTCCCGCGGCCCACAGGGCCTTCGGGAGACATTGTGCGTCCCGCATCCGGGCTTCGCCTTCGGCGTTCCGTCCGGATCGGGGATCAATCGGTGTGTAGGCGGCCCATGAGGGCTGCCGTTGAGATATCGAGGAGAGCAGGCGTGGCGCGTATCGCTGGCGTCAACATCCCCGCGCAGAAGCGCGTGGAGATTGCGTTGACCTACATTCATGGCATCGGCCAGTTCAAGGCCAAGGAAATCTGCGCGAAGCTGGCCATCCCGGCGGAGCGTCGTGTGAACCAGCTCACGGACGATGAGATTCTCAAGATCCGCGAGACCATCGACGCCGACTACCGCGTCGAGGGCGACCTGCGCCGTTCGGTCGCGATGAACATCAAGCGTCTGATGGACATGGCCTGCTACCGCGGCCTGCGTCACCGCAAGGGCCTGCCGGTCCGCGGCCAGCGCACCCACACGAACGCCCGCACCCGCAAGGGTCCGGCCAAGCCGATCGCCGGCAAGAAGAAGTAAGAGGACGCACGGACCATGGCCAAGCCCTCCGCCGCTTCGCAGCGTCTTCGCCGCCGCGAGCGCAAGAACATCACCGCCGGCGTCGCCCATGTGAACGCCTCCTTCAACAACACGATGATCACCATCACCGACGCGCAGGGCAACACCATCGCCTGGTCGTCGTCGGGCACGATGGGCTTCAAGGGTTCGCGCAAGTCGACCCCCTACGCCGCCCAGGTCGCCGCCGAGGACGCGGGCCGCAAGGCCCAGGAGCACGGCATGAAGACCCTCGAGGTCGAGGTGAAGGGGCCGGGTTCGGGCCGTGAGTCGGCGCTGCGCGCCCTCCAGTCGATCGGCTTCCAGATCACCTCGATCCGCGACGTCACGCCGATTCCGCACAACGGCGTCCGTCCGCCGAAGAAGCGTCGCGTCTAAGAAGCATCGCTACTCCGCACCCGCGGGGACCCGCCGTTCCGGGACAGGCGCCGCAGCCATCGCGGCGCCATCGGATGGGAACGGTTGGTCCCCGCGTACGTGTGTCCATCCCGATGGCATGAGGTAATACCGTGGCTCTTCAGAAGAACTGGCAGGAACTGATCAAGCCGAACAAGCTGGACATCCAGCCCGGTGACGACGCCGACCGCACGGCGACCGTCGTGGCCGAGCCGCTGGAGCGTGGCTTCGGCCTGACTCTGGGCAACGCGCTGCGCCGCGTCCTGCTCTCCTCGCTCCAGGGTGCCGCCGTCACGTCGATCCACATCGACGGCGTGCTGCACGAGTTCTCCTCCATCCCCGGCGTGCGCGAGGACGTGACCGACATCGTCCTCAACATCAAGTCGATGGGCCTGCGCATGGGCGGTGACGGCCCGAAGCGCATGCGCCTGCGCGCCGAAGGCCCCGGCGAGGTGAAGGCCGGCATGATCGAGACCGGTGCGGACATCCAGGTGATGGACCCGGATCTGGTCATCTGCACGCTGGACTCCGGCGCCCGCCTGAACATGGAACTGACGGTCGAGACCGGTAAGGGCTACGTCCCGGCCAGCCAGAACCGTCCGGAAGACGCCCCGATCGGCCTGATCCCGGTCGATGCGCTGTTCTCGCCGGTCCGCAAGGTGTCCTACAAGGTCGACAACGCCCGCGTCGGGCAGGTCACCGACTATGACCGCCTGTCGATGGTCGTCGAGACCAACGGCGCCGTGAAGCCGGACGACGCGGTGGCGCTTGCCGCCCGCATCCTTCAGGACCAGCTTCAGCTCTTCATCAACTTCGAGGAGCCGACCCACGCGGTCGCCGAGGAGAAGCACGAGGAGGTTCCGTTCAACAAGAACCTGCTCCGCAAGGTGGACGAGCTGGAACTGTCGGTCCGTTCGGCCAACTGCCTCAAGAACGACAACATCGTCTACATCGGCGATCTGGTGCAGAAGACGGAGGCGGAGATGCTCCGCACGCCGAACTTCGGCCGCAAGTCGCTGAACGAGATCAAGGAAGTGCTGGCCCAGATGGGTCTGCACCTGGGTATGGAAATCCCGAACTGGCCGCCCGAGAACATCGAAGAGCTGGCCAAGCGTCTGGAAGAGCCGTACTAAGTCTCGCGTGTTTTATTGCCCCCTCCCTAACCCTCTCCCGCGAAGCGGGGGAGAGCCGGGGAGGGGGCCAGTGTTCCCAGGGCCACTGACCGGCCCGCCCCGCGCCGTACCAGCCCCAGGCTTGGGCGGTCGGGTTCACCATCGGCTCCCCGAGGGGGGCCACGCCATGAAGGAGGACCGTCATGCGTCACGGCGTTTCCGGACGTAAGTTCAGCAAGACCACCAGCCACCGCAAGGCCATGTTCTCGAACATGGCGAACGCGCTCATCAAGCACGAGCAGATCAAGACCACCCTGCCGAAGGCGAAGGATCTGCGCCCGATCGTCGAGCGTCTGATCACGCTCGGCAAGAAGGGTGGCCTCGCCAACCGCCGTCTGGCCTTCGCGCAGCTCCGCGACGACGCGATGGTGACCAAGCTGTTCACCGTGCTGGCCGACCGCTACAAGGACCGCCAGGGCGGCTACAGCCGCGTCCTGAAGGCCGGCTTCCGCTACGGCGATGCCGCCGCCATGGGCGTGATCGAGCTGGTCGACCGTGACGTCGCCGCCAAGGGCCAGGATTCCGGCCCGGTGGAGATCAAGGAAGAGGCCGAGGCCGAGGGCTGAGCCCACGGTTGAGCTTTTGTGAAATCTTATCGTCCCCGTTGCCCATCGGGTTCCGGACGACGATATAGGTGACCGACCGGCCCTCCCTTCGGGTTCATCCCCGGAGGGAGGGTTTCCGGTTTCTGGGTTCCGCCATATCTTTCCGGGTTCCGCCACATCGGGAGGGCGCCGCGCGCGCGGTATGCTGAGACCTCTCTACAACCGTATTCTGCAGCTTTCCGCCCGCAAGGACGCCGTCTGGTGGATGTCCGCCGTCTCCTTCGCGGAAAGCTCCTTCTTCCCGCTGCCGCCCGACATCATGCTGGTGCCGATGTGTCTGGCGGAGCCCAAGAAGCTCTGGCGCTACACCAACATCTGCGCTCTGGCCTCGCTGATCGGCGGGCTGTTCGGCTACGCGGTCGGGTTCTATCTGTTCGAGAGCATCGGGCGGTTGATCATCGACCTCTACAACGCGCAGGAATCGTTCCAGCGCTTCCAGGACATGTTCGCCGAATTCGGTCCCTGGTTCCTGATCCTGAAGGGCATAACGCCCATCCCCTACAAATTGCTGACGATCACCGCGGGATTCGCGCACCTCGACCTGACGGTGTTCATCCTGTGCTCGATCGTCGCGCGGTTCTCGCGATTCTACATGATCGCGATCCTGCTGCATTTCTACGGGCCGCAGGTGCGCGACATCATCGAGAAACGGCTGATGCTGGTGACGACCGTCCTTCTGGTCATCATCATCGGCGGGTTGCTCAGCTTCAAGTTCGTATGAGCGGCGCGGGGATCACCCCCGCGCGTCACCCGCCTTCACCCGCGCTCAGTCCGGCATGCCGCGGTCCTGCCGGTCGCGCTCCGACGGGGGCAGGGCGTTGCGCTCGCGCCGGTCGCGCATGACCATCACGCCGATGGCCAGAGCCATGCCCACGCCGGCCAGAAGGGGCAGGACGACGTCCCAGCCGCTGACCGTCGGCATGAAGGCCATGCGGACGATGAGCAGCAGCAGACCGGCGACGAGAAGCGCCACGAAGATGGTGACGGACGTGCTCCGGCGCGGAGACGGGCCGGGATCGTTGGGACTCATTTGAGGCATTCCCTTATCGCTAGCGTTCCCGGCATAGTGGGCGCCGAGCCCGCGGCATGGTCCATGCGGGGGACCTTCCGCCAACGTCCGGGGTCACGCAAGAACAATGGGAGTCAAAGCCGAGATGTTCCGTCCAAAACTCATTCTGGGGCCGGTGCTGGCCCTCGCCCTGGTTGCGCTGGCCGCCTGCGCGGACGCGCCGGGTCGTTCGTCCGGCGCCGCCGCGGGCGGTGCTCCGGCGGCTTCCGGTGCGGTCTCCACGGGGGCGCCGGCCGCGCCCCGCGCGACTCCGGCGCCGTCCCGCGGAGTCGAGGACCCGTCGCTCCGCCTGGACGGCGCCGCGGGCAGCGGCGATTCCTGCCGCGTCCAGTGCGAGCGCAGCAACAACTCCTGCATGGACTCGGTGGCCGCCCGGACGCAAAGCGGGCTGGACCGTCCGGACCGCGGCGGCATCTTCTCGCCGACCGACAATTGCGAGCATTCGCTGCGCATGTGCTACCAGCGCTGCGGCGCGGCCACGAACCAGTGACCGTTCCGGTGAGGCCGGTGGATCGGCGATGAGCAAGCGCGGCGATTCCGGAGCGACCGGCGGCCTGTTCGAGGCGGGCGCCCCCCGCCCGCTGGCCGACCGGCTGCGCCCGCGTGGCCTGGGCGAGGTCGTCGGGCAGGAGCATCTGCTGAAGCCCGACGGGCCGCTGGGCCGCATGGTCGCCGCCCGCCGGCTGGCCTCCATGATCCTGTGGGGGCCGCCCGGCTGCGGCAAGACGACCATCGCGCGGCTGCTGGCCCAGTCCACCGACCTGCATTTCGAACCGCTGTCGGCGGTCTTCTCCGGTGTCGCCGATCTGCGCAAGGTGTTCGACTCGGCCAAGGCCCGGCGCGCGGCGGGGCAGGGCACTCTGCTGTTCATCGACGAGATCCACCGCTTCAACCGGTCCCAGCAGGACGGATTTCTGCCTTATGTGGAGGACGGCACCGTCACCCTGGTCGGCGCCACCACCGAGAACCCGTCCTTCGAGTTGAACGCCGCGCTGTTGTCCCGCGCCCAGGTCTTCGTTCTGAACCGGTTGGACGACGCGGCGTTGGAGAAGCTGCTGACGCGGGCGGAGGCGGAGATGGGCCGCCCCCTGCCGCTGACGCCGGACGCGCGGTCCGCGCTGAAGGCGATGGCCGACGGGGATGGGCGCTTCTGCCTGAACCTGTGCGAGGAGCTGTTCGCCCTGCCGGTCCCGGAGAACGGGGCGCTTCTCGACAACAACGCGCTCGCCACCGCCATCCAGCGCCGCGCGCCGCTCTACGACAAGGCGCAGGAGGGGCACTACAACCTCATCAGCGCGCTGCACAAGTCGCTGCGCGGGTCGGACACCGACGCGGCGCTCTACTGGTACGCGCGGATGCTGGAGGGCGGGGAGGACCCGCGCTACATCGCCCGGCGCCTGACGCGATTCGCGGTCGAGGACATCGGCATGGCCGACCCGAACGCCCTGGCGCAGGCCACCGCCGCCTGGGAGGCCTACGAGCGGCTGGGCAGCCCCGAGGGCGAACTGGCCATCGCGCAACTGGTCATCTATCTGGGCACGGCGCCCAAGTCGAACGCCGGCTACACCGCCTACAAGAGCGCGGTGCGCGCCGCCAAGGAAACCGGCAGCCTGATGCCGCCCAAGCACATCCTGAACGCGCCGACCAAGCTGATGAAGCAGATCGGCTACGGCAAGGGCTACGAGTACGACCACGACACGGCGGACGGCTTCTCCGGCCAGAACTATTTTCCGGAGGGGATGGCGCGGCGTCCGTTCTACCAGCCGGTGGAGCGCGGTTTCGAACGGGAGATCAGGAAGCGCCAGGACTATTGGGCGCGCCTGCGCGAGCGCAAGGCGGCGGAGGGGGAGGAGTAGGCGCCCGTCACGGCTTCGGGTAGGCGGTCGCAAGTATCCAGAATGGGGCCTCCGGCGGGCCGACGACCTCGAACACGTAGGTGACCGTCGCGCTGGTGAAGGGCATCGCCTGGACGCAGCGCCCGCTTCCGTCTGCGGCGTTGCACAGCATCGCCGGAACCCGGACGGCCAGGGTCTTGCCGTGCTGCGTGCCGGGCGGAGACCCGGCGGGGCACAGGACCTGCCCGGGGAAGCCGGTCATGGCGCTCCAGGCGGCGTCCCAGGACGCCGGGCCGGCGAACATCGGGGTTCCCGCCGCCTGCACGCCTTGCGGCGGTGTCATGGCATGGATCTGCCGGCCGAGTCGCCCGCCGTCCGCCGCGTTGCGGTCGAGCCGGGCCGAGCGCTGGACGCTGGGCATCGCCGTGCACGGCTCGCTCCGCGCCGGGGCGGCGGCCAGGAGCAGGAGGAGAACCGCGGCGAGCGGGCCGGCGATGGCGCGGATCGGCATTCGAACGTCCTTCCATGATGAGACCATCTCATCCACCCGACGTTTGAGGTTGGCATTTCGTGAAACAGCGGAGCGACAGACAGGCATGACGACGGGCGATGCGGTTCCGGCCTTTCCGCGCTTCATCGCCATCGACTGGTCCGGCGCCGCGGGAAAGCGCTACGCCGGGATCGCCGTGGCGGAATGCGGCGCGGAGGGACCGCCCCGGATCGTCGCGCCGACAGAGCGCCAATGGTCGCGCTCCGCCGTGTTCGCGTGGCTGCTCGAGTCTCTGGAGCGCGGGCCGGCGCTGGTCGGGATCGACTGCGCCTTCTCGCTGCCCTTCGCGGTGGCCGGGCGCTACTTCCCCGACCCCGGCGCGGCGACGGTGTTCGACCTGTGGGACCGGGTGGAGGCGGTGGCCGGGGCGGAACCGGACTTCGCCGGGGGCGGCTTCGCGGCGCATCCGGACTACGGGACGGATTTCTGGCGCGCCGGGACGCAGCCGGACTGGTACCGCGACCCGCACCGGCTGACCGAGCGGGTGTGCCGCGCCGATGGCTATGGCAGCCCGCAGAGTCCCTACAAGCTGATCGGGGCGAAGCAGGTCGGGAAGGGCGGGTTGGCCGGGATGCGGATGCTGCGCGCGCTGAGGCTGGCGGCGCCGGACCGGGTGGCCGTCTGGCCCTTCGACCCGCCGCGGCCGGGATCGACCGTCTTCTGCGAGATCTACCCGCGCCTGTTCCTGATGCGCGCGGGCTTCGGCCTGCGCAAGGTCCGCGAGGGCGAGGCGGTGGACGAGGCGCTGGCCCATCTCGGCTCCCCGCCCGCCGGGCTGACCGGGGCGGTGACCGACCATGATGCGGACGCGCTGGTTTCCGCGGCGGGGTTGCGCTGGCTGGCCGGGCGGGCCGAGGTGTGGACTCCGCCGGCGATGGACGCCCAGGCGCGGCGGCAGGAGGGATGGATCTTCGGCGTGGGCGACCGGCCCGCCGGGAGCACGCCGCCCGATGCGTGACAAGCCGCCGCATTTCTGGCTCTATGCGGCACGGGAACCCAATCGCCCCGTTCGTCCGGAGGTCCCGTGCTCGCATCACCGTCCACGCTCGTCGCGGTCGCCCTTGGCGGTGCCGTCGGTTCCGCGGCGCGCTATCTGTTGATGACGGTGGTCGGCCACTGGTTCGGCACGCAGTTCCCCTATGGTACGTTGGTGGTGAACGCCGTCGGCTGCTTCACCATGGGGGTGCTGGCGGAGCTGGCCGCGCTGGTGTGGTCGCCCTCGCCGGAACTGCGGGCGCTGGTGATGGTGGGCGTGCTGGGGGGCTTCACCACCTTCTCCTCCTTCACGCTCGACGTCGGCGTGCTGGTGGCGCGGAACGCCCTGCCGGCGGCGGCGGGTTACATCCTGGCCTCGATGGTGCTGACCATCGCGGGCTTCTTTGCCGGCCTTGCGGTCGTGCGTTCTCTTGTTTCGGTGCCCGTTTGATGAGTGAGAACAAAGCCGCCAGCGTGGAAACCCGGACCGTTACGTCCGACGAGGCCGATGTCCGCCTCGACCGCTGGTTCAAGCGCCATTTCCCCGATGTGGGGCACGGCTATCTGCAGAAGCTGCTGCGCACCGGCCAGATCCGCGTGGACGGCAAGCGGGCGGAAACCTCGACCCGGCTCGCCGCCGGCCAGTCCATCCGCATCCCGCCGCTGGCCGACTGGGCCAAGCCGGACGCCGCCGCCCCGGCCCCCGCGCCGAAGAAGCCGGCCATGTCGGACAAGGACATCGCGGCGCTCCAGGCGCTGGTTCTCTTCAAGGACGGCGACGTCATCGCGCTGAACAAGCCGGCGGGGCTGGCCGTGCAGGGCGGCACCAACACCACCAAGCATCTCGACGCGATGCTGGACGCCCTGCGTTTCGACGCGAAGGAGCGGCCCAAGCTGGTGCACCGGCTGGACAAGGACACCTCGGGCGTTCTGCTGCTAGCGCGCAACACCTTCGCGGCGTCCAAGCTGACGGAGCAGTTCCGGGGCCGCGACGTGCGCAAGATCTACTGGGCCGCCACGGTCGGCGTGCCGAAGCCCTATCAGGGCAAGATCGATCTGGCGCTGGCCAAGGAAGGCGGTCCGCAGGGTGAGCGGGTGGCCGGCGACGAGGACGACGGCAAGCGCGCCGTCACCTATTACTCGGTGCTTGAGAATCTGGGCAAGCAGGCGGCTTTCGTCGCCATGTGGCCGCGCACGGGCCGCACCCACCAGCTCCGCGTCCACATGAACGCCATCGGCACGCCGATCCTGGGCGACGGGAAGTACGCCGGGCAGGGGGCTTACCTGCCGGGCGCCGAGGTGCAGAAGAAGCTTCACCTGCACGCCCGCCGCCTGATCCTGCCGCACCCGCGCGGCGGCAGCCGGATGATCGACGTGACGGCGCCGCTGCCGGACCACATGCTGACGACGTGGAAGTATCTGGGCTTCAGCGCCAGCCTGAAGGGCGATCCGTTCGAGGGGGTGGAGTAAAGGCTGGGGATTTTTTACCACAAAGACACGAAGGCACGAAGATTCACAAAGGCGTTCGGGATGCTGGCCGAACAATTCCCTGTGGGAACGTCTTCGTGAAATTCTTTGTGCCTTTGTGTCTTTGTGGTGAATCGCCCCCATCGAAGGCACTTCTTCACCCCGCCTCGCGCGCGCCCCAGAAACGCCGCAAGCTGCTCCGCCGCCTGCACCCCTGACGGAGGGTTCCCGCCATGGCCTCATCCGATTCCGCCCCGGCCACGGGCTTGTCCCTGCGCGCGATGGGCGCCGGCCTTCTGGCGGCCCTGGTCGGCTACGCCAGCTCGGTGGCGGTGGTGATCCACGGGCTGACCGCTGTCGGGGCGAGCACGGAGCAGGTGGTGTCCGGCCTCGTGCTCGTGGGCTTCGCCATGGGCGTGACGGCCATGGGCCTCAGCCTGCATCGGCGCAAACCGATCAGCATCGCCTGGACCACGCCGGGCATGGCGCTTATGGCCGCCACCGGGGCCGTGGAGGGCGGATTCGCCGCGGCGGTCGGGGCCTTCGTGGTGACCGGGGTGCTGATCGTGGTCGCCGGGCTGTGGTCGCCGCTTGGCCGCTGGATCGCCGCGATTCCGAAGCCGCTGGCGAACGGCATGCTGGCCGGCATCCTGCTGAAGCTGTGCCTTGCCCCCTTCCTGGCGGTGTCGCAGGCGCCGGGCGTGGCTCTCCTGGTGCTCGCGACCTGGGCGGTGGTCGGGCGGGTGGCGCGGCTCTACGCCGTTCCCGCCGCGGTGGCGGTGGCGCTGGGAGCCATGGCGCTGGACAGTTCCGGCGGGGCGGCGCTGTCCGGCGCGGTGTGGCCGGGCGTGACGTTCGTCCAGCCGGTCTTCACCTGGGAGGCGCTGGTCGGCATCGCGCTGCCGCTCTTCGTCGTCACCATGGCGTCGCAGAACATCCCCGGCCTCGCCGTGCTGGCGGCCTACAACTACGCGCCGCCGACCCGCCCGATCTTCCTGGCGACGGGCGCCGCGTCCGCCCTGACCGCGCTGGGTGGAGCGCCCACCGTCAACCTCGCCGCCATCACCGCCGCGCTCTGCGCCAGCCCGGACGCCGACCCGAACCCGGCGCGGCGCTGGCAGGCCGCCTTCGTCGGCGGCGTCGGCTACATCCTCTTCGCCGGGCTGGCCGGGGTGACGGCGGTCATGGTCACCCGCTCCCCGCCGGTGCTGATCGAGGCGGTGGCCGGGCTGGCGCTGGTTGGGGCCTTCGGCTCCGCCCTGATGGGCGCCGTGCAGGCGGAGGAGAACCGGACCGCCGCGCTGGTCACGCTTCTGGTCACCGCGTCGGGGCTGTCCTTCGCGGGGGTGGGGTCGGCCTTCTGGGGGCTGCTGCTGGGCGGGGCGGTTCACCTGCTCCATTGGCGCCCGGTGGCCCTGCAACCTGCGAAGTGAGTTGCGCTTTCCCGGCGCGGACCGCATAAGTCCGGTACGACCCGCGTCCCGGAGGCGATGCCCGTGAGCAGTTCAGTGAATGCCCGTCCGCTGCGGCTGGCCCTGTTCGATTGCGACGGCACGCTGGTGGACAGCCAGTTCGCCATCATCGACGCCATGACCACCGCCTGGACCACCCACGGTCTGGGCGAGCCGGACCCGCTGGAAGTCCGCCGCATGGTCGGGCTGCCGCTGATGCAGGCGGTGGCCCTGCTGCTTCCGGACCAGGACACCGATCGCCACGTCGCCGTCACGGAAAGTTACAAGGACGCTTTCGCCGCTCTGCGCCGCCGCGGCGACCTGCACGAGCCGCTGTTCCCCGGCATCCTCGACACGCTGGACGCTCTGGAAGCCACGGGCGTTCTGCTGGGGGTGGCGACCGGCAAGTCGCGGCGCGGGCTGGACGCCGTGCTGGCGCACCACCGGCTGACCCATCGTTTCGTCACCTTGCAGACCAGCGATATCGGCCCCGGAAAGCCGCACCCCGACATGGTGTACCGCGCCCTGGCCGAAGCGGGTGTGGAAGCGGCGGGAACGGTTGTGATCGGCGACACCACCTACGACATTCAGATGGCCCGCAACGCGCGGGTCGCGTCGGTCGGCGTCTCCTGGGGCTATCACGCGGTGGCCGAACTGGAGGGCGCCGGGGCCGACCGCATCGTCCACCGCGGACGCGAGGTGGCCGGCGCCGTGCTGGCCCTGCTGGACCGATAAGAGAAAAGCCGAAGGACTCCAATGAAGCGCTTCTACAAGACCACCTCCGTCGCGGAGGCCGCCGGCGGCGGCTTCGAGGTGCGCCTGGACAACCGCCCGATCCGCAGCCCGGCCAAGGCGCCGCTGGTCTTCGCGAGCTGGCCGCTGGCCCAGGCCGTCGCCGCCGAGTGGGAGGCGCAGCCGGAGGACATCACCCCCGACAGCATGCCGCTGATGCAACTCGCCAGCACGGCGGTCGATCTGATCGGCAAGGGCCGCGCCGCCATCGTGGACGGCGTGGCCGCCTATGCGGAGACGGACCTGCTCTGCTACCGCGCGGAGCATCCCAGGACGCTGGTGGAGCGGCAGGCGCAGTCCTGGCAGCCGCTTCTGGACTGGGCGACGCTGCGCTACGACGCGCCGCTGCACGTCAACGCCGGGCTGATGCCCAAGCCGCAGCCGCCCGAGGCGTTGCGCGCGCTGCGCAACGCGGTGGAGGCCTACGACGATTGGACCCTGTCGGCGCTCCAGACCGCCACCGGGGCCTGCGGCTCGCTGATCGTGGCGCTGGCCCTGGTCGAAGGGCGCATCGACGCCGAGGAGGCGTTCGCGGTGTCGCAGCTCGACGAGACCTTCCAGATCGAAGCCTGGGGAGAGGACCCGGAGGCGACCAAGCGCCGCGCCGCCCTGCGGGTGGACATCGCCGCCTGCCGCCGCTTCGTGGATCTGCTGAGGGCGTAAGACCCCCGACCATGACCACCGTTTCCGAAGCCCTGCGGACCGCGGTCGACTTGCATCAAAGGAACCGGCTTCAGGAGGCCGCGGATCTCTATGTCCGCATCCTCCAGGCCGATCCGTCCGCCGCGGATGCCTGGCACCTGCTGGGCGTGCTGCACCATCAGGTGGGCCAGCACCGCAAGGCCGAGGAGTTCATCGGCGCGGCCATCGCCCGCGATCCGGCCTGCGCCGCCTATCACGACAATCTCGGCTCCGCCCGGCGCGGCGCGGGAAATCCCGGCGGGGCGGCGGACTGCCACCGCCGCGCCATGGCGCTGTCACCGGATTGGGTGAAGCCGCTGGGCAATCTGGGCAACGCCCTGCTGGACGCGCAGCATCCCGAGGCAGCGGCAACGGCCTACCGGCGGGCGCTTCGGCTGGAGCCGGTTCAGGACAGCCTGCGGCTGCGGCTGGCCGATTGCCTGCACGGGATGGGGCGGTCCGGGGAGGCGGAACCCCTCTACGCGGCGCTGCTGGAGGCCCAGCCGGAGCGGCCCGACCTGCGTCATCGCCTGGGGCTTGCGACGCTCGGGACCAGCGGGCTTCTGACCGCCAAGCTCGCCGAGGCCGCACGCACCGTCGATCGCGACCGGCTGAAGACGGCGCTGTCCCTGTTCGGCGGCGCGGCGCGGGCCGGGCTTGCCGAGGCCCGCAGGAACCTGTTCGGTACGGCCATCCTGGCCTTGCAGAACGGGGTTCTGGACGACCAAACCCTGCATGGGGTTGCGGTGGCGGCGCGCGAACGGCTGAGGGTTGACCGGCGGGACGCGGCGGCGCTGGCGGTGGTCTGCTACAACCTGTACCGGCGCGACCGGCTGGAGGTCGCCCACCGTTTCTTCCGCAAACACGCCCGCCATTTCGCGCCGGAGGAGATCGGCGGCGCGTTCGAATTGCTGGTGTGGTCCATCGTCGACGCATCGCGCGCCTTCCTCACCCGTTTGGAGGGGTATGAGCCCCGTCTGTTCCAACGGGCGGTGCATCGGGATGTGGTGCCGGCGGCGGGGGATGGACGCCCGGTCCTGCTGATCGGCTGCGACGACGGCTACTGGCGGCGTTTCGGAGTGCCGTTCCTGGACTCCTGGCGGGAGAAGGCCAGCTCCTGCGCCTTGCACGTCCATCTCGTCAACCCGTCGGACGAGACGGTCGATGCCCTGCGGCGGCTGGCGGACGAGGTGGGCGGCGGCTTGTCCTGCTCCGCGGAAGCCATCGATCTCGACGCCATGCCCGAGCCGGTGCGGGTGACCTACTTCGCCTGCGCCCGCTTTGCCGTGGCCCGGAGGCTGCTGCGGCAGGGGACCGCTCCGGTGGTTCAGGTCGATGTGGACGCCGTGATGCTGGAGGATGTGGGAGCCGCCATGCGGCAGTGGCCGCCGGGCTGGGACATCGCGGTCATGCGGGACCGGCGCGGGCGCGGGCCGATGCGGGATTTCCTGGCGGGCTTCATGGCCTTCAACGCGACTCCGGCAGGACGAGCCTTCCTGGAGCGGGTGGCCGCCTACATCGGCTGGCATTTCGACGCCGGGCGGGTTTACTGGATGCTGGATCAGGCCGCCCCCTATTGCGTGTATGACGGGATGCGTCGGGCGGGAGAGCCGCCATCCGTCGTCTGGCACGATTTCGCGGACTTTCCCTATCTGCGCTTTGCGGACAAGTGAATCGTTGGACGGAATAAAGCGCTCCCGAAGGCGTCCTGGGAGTGGGGGCCGGGCAGATCGCCCGCCCCGTCACGACAGGGAGGCACCGTCCATGTTTCGCTTCGCCCGCTTCACCGCCGCCGCCGCGCTCGCCCTGGGGATTCTGGCGCCGTCCGCCTTCGCGCAGGATGCCATGCCGGCCAAGACCGGCCAGACGGCCGGCGGCCCCGTGCTGACCGACAGCAAGGGCATGACGCTCTACGTCTTCGACCGCGATTCGGGTGGCAAGTCCGCCTGCAACGGGCAATGCGCCACCAACTGGCCGCCGTTGATGGCTCCGGCGGGCGCCAAGCCGATGGGCGATTACACCGTCATCACGCGGGACGACGGCTCCATGCAGTGGGCCTACAAGGGCAAGCCGCTCTACGGCTGGGCCAAGGACGGCAAGCCGGGCGACGCCACCGGCGACGGGGTGAACAACGTCTGGCACGTCGCGCGCCCGTAGAATTCGGGAAAAGGAAGAAGCCCCCGCAGCGCGTGGCCGCGGGGGCTTTCCATGTCTGGACCAGCGGTTGCTGGCCGGCGGTTACAGGCCTGCCTTTACTGGCCTGCCTTTACTGGCCGGTGCCCGACGGGGCGGCCGGCGGAGCGCCGGTGGCGCCGCTCGGCGCGGTCATGGTGCCGGTGGTGCCGGTGGAGGAGCGGCTGGCCGCGCCGTTCACCGTGTCGCCAGCGCGATCCTTGTTGCGGTTCAGCGAGGTGGTGGTGTCGGAGTATTCGAACTCCGCCATATCCTTCACCTGATCGCGGGTCATGCCGGAAAGCTGGACGCGCTCCTGCTGGGCGTCCCAGTTGGCCTGATTGATGTCGATGGCGATCTGCTTCTCGCCGATGCCGAGGAAACCGCCCGAGGAGATCACGAGCTGACGGGCCTGGCCGTTGCTGTCCAGGATCACGTCCTCGACCTCGCCGACCTTCTCGTTGTCGGAGCCGTAGACGTTCTTGCCCATCATGTTCTCGGCGCTGGCGAGCTGGCCGCCGGTCAGGCCGGACGCGCTGCCGGTCGCGGCGCTGCCGCCCGGAGCGGTGGTGCCGCTTTTGTTCATTTCGGTCGCGGTCGGGGCGCCGGTGGCGGGGCTGCCGGTCGCCGGCGACGAGCTCTGTGCCATCGCCGTGCCGGTCATCAGCGCCAGGACGGACGCAGCCGCGATGATTTCCCTCCGCATAACTCACTCCTTTCAGTTTATCGGCGTGTCTGTTGCGTGCCTTGTTTGCCTCGGTAAGGCAGAACGACAACAGGGCGCCAAGGCGATTGGTTGCGCGTCAGGTCGAAGAAATCTTTCGGCTAGTCCGGCGAAGTTTCGGGAATAAAAACCGGCAAGAACTCAGAAGCTTGCCCAGACTGGCTTTGCCGGCGTGACTGTCGCCTCTCCGGCTGTCAAGAGCAATCCGTCTTGCCTCGCTCGGGTGATATCTTCCAGGCGCAGCAAGGCGAGGGCGCAAGTCCCCCGGCCGCTGCGGATCTCACCGGCCTCCTTGCCGTTCAGGGTCACCGGTGTGCCGGGAGCGGGCAGGGGGCCGTCGACGGTCACCGGGAACAGCTTCTTCTTGATGAGGGCGCGGTACTTGGTGCGGGCGGTCAGTTCCTGCCCCATGTAGCAGCCCTTGTCCCAGGAGATGGCGTTCAGGTCGTCCAGATCGTTTTCCAACGGAAGGGATTTGTCGGGAACGAGGTCGCGGCTGCCCTCCGGCACCCCCAGGGAAAGGCGCTGCCGGTCGTAGTCGTCGGCGCTCCGCGGCGCGAAGCCCGCCGCCTCCAGCGCCGCCGCGGCGCCGTCGTGCGGCAGGAAGGCGCGGGCGCCCAGCGCCGGCAGGCGCGGATCGGTGAAGGCGACGCCGCCCGCGAAGGGCACCGCCGCGCCGGCCTCCTCCGGCAAACCCAGCCCAGGCAAACCCAGCCCAGGCAAACCCAGCCGGGCGAGGGCGTCCCCGCCGAACAGGGCGACGGCGGCCAGGGTCCCGGCCCGGTCCTCCAGCGTGATCCTGGAGCGCAGCCTGTACATCTTCAGGCGGCGCAGCAATTCCTCCCGCCGGTCCGTTTCGGGGTCCAGCAGAAGGGCGCCGTCCGATTCGGCGATGCGGAAGTCGTGCAGGAACTTGCCCTGTGGCGTCAGGAACAGCGCGTAGACGGCGCGGTCCGGGCCGACGCGCCGCACGTCGTTGGACACCAGCCCTTGCAGGAAAGCCGCGCGGTCCTCGCCCGCGACCGCGATCACGCCCCGGTCCTCCAGAACCGCGTAGCCCGCCCGTTCCGCCGTCATGCCCTTGCTCCGACTGTCCCGTTCATGCCCCCGATAGTTGGGCGAAGGGTGCGGAGGAGGCAAGTATGGCGAGGGTGGAGCGACTGCATGGCGCGTCCGCCTTTTCCGCGGACGCGCCTTGGAGCAAGCCGTGGTCGGGCAGCCGTCAGGCGGCCGGGAGGTCGATCCGCAGGACCTGCACCGACTTGGTGCGGCCGTCGAGCGTGCCGTAGGCGATCGACTGACCCTCGGACAGGCCGAGCAGGGCGGCGCCGACCGGGGTCAGGATCGAGATGCCGTCCTGGCGCTGGGTCGCCTCGTCCGGCGTGATGAGTGTGGCGGTGTGCCGCGTCCCCCGGTCGTCCATGAAGGTGACCCGGCTGCCGAGCCGGACGAAGGGGATGCCGGCGCCGTCGGAAGTGTCCGCGACATCGGCGCGGTCCACCTCGCGCTGGAGGAAGTCGATGACTCCGGCGGGGCGGCTGAGATGGGCGAGAAGGACGTCGAGACGCCCAAGATCCTGAGGAGTGATTCGGATCGGCGGCGGGTCGCCCAGCATCGACTTGCGGTTCATATCATCAGCTCCATAAGCAAAGGCCGCCGGAAATGGCGGCCCTTTCCATAACTGATGATGCCTGCGCCCTCTTGTCAACCGTGCGGCGGCGTGGCATCTGTCCGTGTGCGAAGCAACTGCTGATTTGTTGGGTCATCTGCCGCTTTGTTGGGCTGCCCAGGTGCCTGGAGCGGGGCAACTGAAACGGGGCGAATGACCGCAGGCTGGGCAACCGCTTCCCCTGTTGACGGCGAACAGCCTTGACGGGCAAGACTCTCCGAAAGTGGCATGGCTTTGGCAATGCCCTGCCGACTTCACCCCTATCCGGTCCGTCTCCTTGGATTCCCCATCCGTGTCATCCCCTCCGCACCGGCTTGAACTGCGCGGCATCACCAAGCGCTTTCCGGGCTGTCTGGCGAACGACAACGTCGATCTCGTCCTGAGGCCGGGCGAGATCCACGCGCTGCTGGGCGAGAACGGCGCCGGCAAATCCACGCTGGTGAAGATCATCTACGGCGTGCTGCACGCCGACGCCGGCCAGCTTCTGTGGCAGGGGGCGGAGACCGTCGTCCCCGATCCGGCGGGCGCGCGCCGTCTGGGCATCGGCATGGTGTTCCAACACTTTTCCCTGTTCGACACGCTGACGGTCGCCGAAAACATCTCGCTGGGGCTGGACCGGCCCGGCCCGATGGACGCGCTGTCCGCGCGCATCGCGGAGGTGTCGGAGCGCTACGGCCTGTCGTTGGACCCGCGCCGCCACGTCCACGACCTGTCGGTCGGCGAGCGTCAGCGGGTGGAGATCGTGCGCTGCCTGCTCCAGGACCCGAAGCTGCTCATCATGGACGAGCCGACCTCGGTCCTGACGCCGCAGGAGGCGACCCGCCTGTTCGAGACGCTGCGCCGTTTGGCCGCGGAGGGCTGCACGATCCTCTACATCAGCCACAAGCTGGAGGAGATCCGCGCGCTCTGCGACACCGCCACGGTGCTGCGCGGCGGGCGCGTGGTCGGCAGTTGCGATCCGCGGAAGGAAACGGCGCGCAGCCTCGCCGAGATGATGATCGGGACGGAGCTGTCCACCCCCGAACGCCTGCCGCAGGGCGAGGCCGGGGCGCCGAAGCTGCAGGTGCGGCATCTCTCCACCACCTCCGACAACCCCTTCGCCACCAACCTGAAGGATGTGTCCTTCGAGGTACGGGCCGGCGAGATCCTGGGCATCGCGGGCGTGGCCGGCAACGGGCAGGCGGAACTGATGGCCGCGCTGAGCGGCGAGGCCCTGGTGCCGGAGCCGGCATCGGTCGCCATCGAGGGACGGCCCGCCGGGCATCTCGGCCCGCGGGAGCGGCGCCTGCTCGGCCTCGCCTTCGTGCCGGAGGAGCGGCTGGGCCGCGGCGCCGTGCCGGAGCTGAGCCTGTCGGAGAACGCGCTGCTGTCCGGCTACGCCCGCGAACCGCTGGTGCGCAGCGGGCTGGTGCATTTCGGGCGCGCGCGCTCCTACGCCGAGCGGATCATCGGCGCCTTCAACGTGGTCACCCACGGCCATCGGGCGGAGGCGCGGTCGCTGTCGGGCGGCAACCTTCAGAAATTCATCATCGGCCGCGAGATCCTTCAGAAGCCGCGCCTGCTGGTGGTCGGCCAGCCGACCTGGGGCGTGGACGCGGGGGCCGCGGCGGCGATCCACCGGGCGCTGATCGACCTCGCGCGGTCGGGGGCCGCCGTTCTGGTCATCAGCCAGGACTTGGACGAGCTGTTCGTGCTGAGCGACCGCATCGCCGTGCTGTTCCACGGCCATTTGTCGGAAAGCCGCCCCACCCACCACACCAGCGTGGAGGAGATCGGCCTGCTGATGGGCGGCCTGTTCAACCACCCGCCCGACGAGGATGAGGTGGACCGTGCGGTGTGAACGCGAACCGCTCTCTCTCCCGCCCCGGGAGAGGGAAGGGACCCGCGCCGCGCGCGGGAAGGGTGAGGGTTCGGTGCGGAGAGAGCGCCTGATCCTTGCGTCACCCTCACCCGGCCGCCTGCGGCGGCCACCCTCTCCCGGGGCGGGAGAGGGGACGACGTGCGTCGGAGCCTTTTCATGACCCTCCTCCGTCTCGAACCCCGCGGCGAGGCGTCGCGCGCGATGGTCTACGCCACGCCGTTGCTGGCGGTGGCGCTCACGCTCGCCAGCGGCTTCCTGCTGTTCTGGGTCATGGGCTTCGACCCGGTGAAGGCGCTGCACGCCTTCTTCATCGCGCCGCTGCTGTCGCTGCGCGGCCTGGGCGAACTGGCGGTGAAGGCCACGCCGCTGGTCCTCTGCGCCATCGGGCTGGCCATCGGCTTCCGCGCCAACGTCTGGAACATCGGTGCGGAGGGGCAGCTCACGCTGGGCGCCATCACCGGCGGCGGGCTGGCGCTGGCCTTCTACGGCGAGGGCGGCTGGTGGCTGCTGCCCCTGATGGTCGTGGCGGGCATGGCCGGCGGCGCCTTGTGGGCGGCGATCCCCGCCTTCCTGCGGGTCCGCTTCAACGCCAGCGAGATCCTGACCAGCCTGATGCTGAACTACGTCGCGCTGCATCTGCTGAACTATCTGATGCACGGCCCCTACCGCGACCCGGACGGCTTCGCCTTCCCGGAATCCCGCCTGTTCGAGTCCGACGCGGTGTTGCCGCTGCTGGTCGCCGGGACGCGCGTGCATCTGGGGTCGCTGTTCGCCCTGCTGGCGGTGGCGGCGGGCTGGTTCCTGATGGCGCGGACCTTCATCGGCTTCCAGATCAAGGTCATCGGCCTGACCCCGACGGCGGCGGGCTACGCCGGTTTCAATCAAAAGAAGATCATCTGGATGACGCTGCTGCTGTCTGGCGCACTGGCCGGTCTGGCCGGTCTGGGCGAGGTGGCGGGGCCGATCGGGCAGATGAACCCGACCATCTCCCCCGGCTACGGCTACACCGCCATCATCGTCGCCTTCCTGGGGCGTCTGCACCCGGTGGGAATCCTGCTGGCCGGCTTCCTGATGGCGCTGTCCTTCATCGGGGGCGAGGCGGCGCAGATCGCGCTGGGCTTGCCGAAGGCCATCACGGGCGTGTTCCAGGGCATGCTTCTGTTCTTCCTGCTGGCGACCGACGTGCTGATCCGCTACCGCGTGCGCTTCGGCGCGAAGAGCGTTGTGGGGAGGGCCGCGGCATGAGCGCGGAGCTGGCCCTTCTCGGCCCGATCCTGGCGGCGATGCTGGCCGCCGCCACGCCGCTGCTGTTTGCCGCACTCGGTGAACTGGTGGTGGAGAAATCCGGCGTCCTGAACCTGGGCGTCGAGGGCATGATGCTGGTGGGCGCCGTCTGCGGCTTCGCCGTGGCGGTGCAGACCGGAAGCTCGACGCTCGGCTTCGTCGCGGGTGCCGCGGCGGGGGCGGGCATGGCGGCGCTGTTCGGCGTGCTGACCCTGCTCCTTCTGGCCAATCAGGTGGCGACCGGCCTCGCGCTGACGCTGTTCGGCGTCGGCCTGTCGGCTCTGATCGGGCAGGGCTTCGTCGGCATTCCCATCGCCGACGTGCCGGAGTTGTACATCCCCGGCCTGACCGACCTGCCGGTGATCGGCAAGGCGCTGTTCGGGCAGGACGCGCTGGTCTATCTGGCGCTGGCGGCGGTGCCGGCGGTGCACTGGTTCCTCTACTCGACGCGCAAGGGGCTGATCCTGCGCGCGGTGGGCGAGAACCACGCGGCGGCCCACGCGCTGGGCTACAAGGTCGTCCGCATCCGCTTCCTCGCCGTGCTGTTCGGCGGCGCGATGAGCGGCATGGCCGGGGCCTATCTGTCGCTTGACTACACGCCGATGTGGTCGGAGGGCATTTCCTCCGGGCGCGGCTGGATCGCGCTGGCGCTGGTGGTCTTCGCCACCTGGAAGCCGGGCCGGGTGCTGCTCGGCGCGTGGCTGTTCGGCGGGGTGACCATCGCGCAGCTCCATGTCCAGGGGCTGGGAATCGACATTCCGTCACAACTCTTGTCGATGCTGCCGTATCTGGCTACCGTCATCGTCCTGGTGGTGATTTCACGGGATGTCGCCCGAATCCGGCTGAACGCGCCGGCCAGCCTCGGGAAGGTCTTCCATCCGGATGCCTGACGGGCCGATGCCTGACGGGTGCCGGAATATGTGCAAATCTTACGTTCGTGCCCAACCAAATGGATCAGGGAGCAAACACGTGAACAGAAGGACCATGGGCAAGGCCCTGATGGGTCTGGCCACCGGCGCCGCCATCCTGGCGCTGGGCGTCGGCGCGGCCGGTGCGCAGGAGAAGATGAAGGTCGGCTTCGTCTATGTCGGTCCGATCAGCGACCACGGCTACAGCTACCAGCACGACCAGGGCCGTCTGGCCGTGGAGAAGGAGCTGGGCGACAAGGTCACCACCACCTTCGTCGAGAACGTGCCCGAGGGCGCGGACGCCGAGCGTGTGATCGAACAGCTCGCCTCCTCCGGCCACAAGCTGATCTTCACGACCTCCTTCGGCTTCATGAACCCGACGCTGAAGGTCGCGCAGCGCCACCCCGACGTGAAGTTCGAGCACGCCACCGGCTACAAGCGCTCGGCCAACGTCGCCACCTACTCCGCGCGCTTCTACGAGGCCCGCACGGTCATCGGCCAGATCGCCGGCAAGATGACCAAGTCGAACATCATCGGCTACATCGGCTCCTTCCCGATCCCCGAGGTCATCAGCGGCATCAACGCCTTCACGCTCGCCATGCGCGAGGTGAACCCGAAGGCCGAGGTGCGCGTGGTCTGGGTGAATAGCTGGTACGACCCCGGCAAGGAGGCCGAGGCGGCCAAGGCCCTGATCGACCAGGGTGCGGACGTGATCTCGCTGCACACCGACAGCCCGGCGGCGATCCAGGTCGCGCAGGAGCGCGGTCTGTGGGTGTTCGGCCAGTCCTCCGACATGACCCGCTTCGGCCCGAAGGCGCACCTGACCGCCATCGTGGACGACTGGCGCGAGTATTACGTGGGCCGCGTCAAGGCGGCGCTGGACGGCTCCTGGAAGTCGCAGGACACCTGGGGCGGCTTCAAGGACCACATGCTGTTCCTGGCCCCCTACAACCCGGCGCTCCCGGCGGACGTGGTCGAGGCGGCGGAGAAGACCCGCACCGACATCATGGAGGGCAAGCGCCACTCCTTCCAGGGCCCGGTGAAGGACCAGTCCGGCAAGGTCGTGATCGCCGAGGGCAAGCAGGCCACCGACGAGCAGATCCTGAAGATGGACTGGTACGTCGAGGGCGTGCAGGGCAAGGTTCCGAAGTAAGCCGGAAACGGTTGCCGCGGGAACGAGGGGAGGCTTCGCGCCTCCCCTTTTTCATGGCCGCTTCTCAGCCCGGCCGGCGCCCCAGCGCGGCCCAGCCGGCGGGGGCGAGGCGCATCACCTCCGGCCCGCTGCCGGCGGGGTTGGGCTCCATCGTGACCAGCTCCCGGTTCTCGAACCAGACCCAGCGGGGCACCTCGGCGGCCGTGGGAGCCCAGCCGTCGGCCATCCTCTCCAGCACCGCCAGATCGGCCGCGGCGATGGGGAATTTCGGCTTGGACGGGGCGCGGCTGGCCGGCGCGGCGGCGGACGGGCCGGGCGGCGGGGCGTGCTCCCCGGCGCGGGCGTGTATCCAGCCGGTCTGCCAGGCACGGAGAGCCTGCTCCAGCTCGGCGCGCAGCGGCTCCGCCGGGCAGCGCAGATAGCGGTCCAGCAGGGCATGCAGGGACTCGGCGGTGGGAGTGGGGGATTCGGCCATGGGTTGCGGCTCCGTGGAAGCGTGGTCCGGCTCCGCAGGCTTAAGCACAGGGGCGCTCCACTCCGCAAGTCATGGGGGCAAGGGGCGGGAAAAGAAAGGCTCCGCCGCTTCAGGGAGCGCGGCGGAGCCTGTCGAGGAGGCACAATCCCCTGTGCTGCCTGGGTGAAAACACACCCGCAAGGCTTCGGGTTCCCGACCGCCTTCCGGGGTGACCCGCAAGATTCGCCCCACGGGGACGCCGTGTGGGACGCATCCCCGGAAAGGGGGCCGGGCCGCGCGCAGGTCAGCCGCCGGGCGGAGACCATCGACCCGAAGGAGGGGGATTTCTGACCGGCCCGCGAGTCCCAACATTGCGGAGAGGAGTCTCCACGCCGTCAGCCCCACCTCTCTCAGCCAGAGCGGAGCGCGCCCATGTTCGATCCCGCCCAGATCGGCCGCATTTCCCCCGTGGAGCAGGCCGACGCCCTGCGCACCCTGATCGCCCTCTTCGCCACCGCGGTGGTGCGGCCCGGCGAGAAGGCGCCGCGCAACGCCGTCAGCGCCGAGATCATCGACATCCTGGACGAGGTTCCGGCGGAGCGGGCGGAGGCGGTGGCGCAGCTCTTCACCATGATGGCGCTGCGCCTGCGGCGGAAGGGCCGCCCGCGGCGCACCGCCTTCCGGCTGACCCTGGAGACGGCGCTGCTCGCCCGCTCCTATGTCGGGGAGCCGGCGCCTTCGAACGAGACCAGCTATCTGACGTCCGACCGGCCCGGGCTCGGGGCGATCGACCACGCCTGCAACGAGATGCTGGAGCGGATGGCCGGCGTGCCGGACACGGACCAGAGGGCGTGGCTGACGGCGCAGGTGATCGCCACCGGCCTGATCGACGCCGACCGCCGGCACCGCCTGGGCGGCGCCGACCGCGACCGGGGCGACATGGCGGTGGCGGAATTCCTTCTGCGCACGGCTGCCCAGTATCTGGCCGCGACCGCCGTCCGCCCCCCGCCCGGCGAAGCGCCGCCGGAGGGAGGGAAGGGCTGAGGCCGTTCATTGCAGGGCGATGATCGCGGCCATGGTCGCGTAGCGTTCGATGGACTGGGAGGAGGGCGACCGCATCGCCTGCCGGGTGATGGCGAGTTGGTTCTCATGCGAGACCGGCTGCCGGACCCCCAGATGGTTCACCACCTTCGCCAGCGGCACGACATGGGCCGAGGACAGCTCCCAATTCACGATGGAGCCGCCCGCCGGGCGTCCGGGCGTGACGGCGGAGGGCGCCACGCGCAGGTTGATCGAGGAGGCCAGCGACTCCAGCCCCGTCACCGGGACGAAATACAGCATGAAGCTGCGCGAGGTGGGCCGCCAGGGCTCCGCCGTCCGGCCGTCGGGGAAGGCGACGCCGGTCTGCTCGCAGAACAGGCGCTGAAGCGCGGCGAGAGGGCTGCCGACGCTCTCGAAACCGCCGCCCGGCACCGCCCACTGGCCCGCGGCGTCGACGATCCGCGGCTCCGCGGGGCCGCGGCCCCACCATGTGCTGATCTCGCGCCGCCGGACGATCAGAACCTTCGACCCCTCCAGAAACGCCACATGGACATGGCGCATCGCCTCTTCCCCGCATCCCGTTGGCTCCGCTGCCGGAGACGCCCGGGAGGGGCGGGGCGTGAACATTCGGCGGAGGATCAGCCGGCGGCGGCCACCACGCGGTTCCGTCCGTCCGCCTTGGCCCGGTACAGCGCGGCGTCGGCGGCCCGGAGCGCCGCGTCGATTCCGTCGGCATCGCCGAGCCCGACCGCGGCGACGCCGAAGCTCGCCGTCATGCGGAACGCGTCGCCCTCCGGTCCCATCTCCTGCGCGGCGACATGGCCGCGCAGGCGCTCCGCAAGGGCCGCGGCGTCGGTCTGGGCGGTGTTGGGCAGAAGCACCACGAACTCCTCTCCGCCGTAGCGCCCGATCAGGTCACCGGGACGCAGGGCGTCGTCCAGCGCCCGGACGAAGCGCTTCAACGCCTCGTCGCCGGCGGCGTGGCCGCGGCTGTCGTTGATGCGCTTGAAATGGTCGATGTCGGCGATCAGCAGCGACAGGGGAAGGCCGGACCGGCGCGCCCGCCGGATCTCCTCGTCCGCCCTTTCCAGAAAGGCGCGGCGGTTGGCGGCGCCGGTCAACGGGTCGGTCCGGGCCTGCGCGACGAGAAGCCGGTGCATTTCGGTGATGCGCCCGCCGGCCTTCAGCCGTGCCTTCAGGTGGGCGCTGTTCACCGGCTTGTGGATGAAGTCGTCGGCCCCGGCGTCCAGCGCCTTGAACTCGTAGAAGGGCGCATCGTGCGACGTCATCAGGATCAGATAGCTGTAGGCGGTGCGCGGGTCGGCCTTCAGGTGCCAGCACACCTCCAGCCCCGACAGCCGGGGCATCTCCCAATCGATGATGGCGATGTCGAAGGGCTCCGCCCTGGCGCGGTCGAGCGCTTCCTGCCCATCCCTGGCCAGGATCACCTCGTGCCCGTAAGACGCCACCTGCTCCGACAGCATGGCGCGCATCAGGACGGTGTCGTCGGCGATGAGCACGCGCATGGCGGGAAGGTGCCTCATTCCTTTGTCTGCGGTCAATGAGGGGCGGAGCGGTCCGGCCCTTTTGCAGGCATGCCGCTCAGGACGTCCTATCGCCTTCTCGGTAACGTTGCGCCTAAGGTTGTGGTCGCCCCGGCGCGGCCCATGCGGCATAGTACGGCCTGAACGGGGCGCCCGAATCCGGGCGCGCAACGCAGAGGGGACAGCATGGCCCGCTATACGGGCGTCTATGGATTTCCGGAGTCGGAGGACGGCGCGCGGCGTCTGGCCGATGCCCTGAAGGTTCCCTGCCACATCGCCGAACTGCACCGCTTCCCGGACGGCGAAAGCCTCGTCCGCCTGCCCGAGCCCGTGGAGCGGGCCGTGGTCTACCGTTCGCTCGACCGCCCGAACGACAAGCTGGTGGAACTGACGCTGGCCGCCTCCGTCCTGCGCCGCCAGGGTGCTGCGGAACTGTGCCTGGTCGCCCCCTACATGGCCTACATGCGCCAGGACGCCGTCTTCCGTCCGGGCGAACCGGTCAGCCAGACGGTGGTGGGGGACTGGCTGGGCCGGCTGTTCGACCGCTTCGTCTGCGTGGAGCCGCATCTGCACCGCACCCACACGTTGGACGAGGTGTTCGTCGGGCGCCCCTCCCTCTGCCTCAGCGGCGCGGGGGCCATCGCCGAGCGGCTGCGCGCCGACGGGACGGGGCCGGATGCCGTGATCGTCGGGCCGGACGAGGAGGCCGCCCCGCTGGTGGAGGCGGTCGCCGGTCCGCTCGGCCTCACCCCGCTGGTCGGACGGAAGGAGCGGCGCGGCGACCGCGACGTGACGGTGACCCTTCCCCCCGACGCGCCGCTGGCCGGGCGGCCCGTGGTGATCGTGGACGACGTCATCAGCTCCGGCGAGACCATCTTCTCCTGCGCGCGGGCCGCGCGGGCCGCGGGAGCGGCGTCCGTCCGGGTGTTCGGGGTCCATGCCCTGTTCGACGCGGCGGTGAGCGCCCGCTTCGAGGCGGAAGGGCTGGGGGTGCCCCTGTCCTGCGACGGAGTCCCGCACCCCAGCAACGCGCTGCCGCTCGCCCGGCTGATCGCCGACGCTTTGGTTGCGGCGTGTTGACGACACGGTAACCCTTCGGTGGCAGGATAGGGGACAGGGCACAAAAAAGGCGGAGCTTCGCCATGGCACTGTCCCTCACCTTCCACGGCGCCGCCGGCACGGTGACCGGCTCCTGCTTCCGCATCCGGACCGGCGACGGCGATCTGCTGATCGACTGCGGCCTGTTCCAGGGCACCAAGACGGTCAAGGAGCTGAACTACCGGCCCTTCCCCTTCAAGCCGTCCGCCGTGAAGGCGGTGCTGCTGACCCACGCCCACATCGACCATTCCGGGCTGCTGCCGAAGCTGGTCCGCCAAGGCTTCAAGGGGCGAATCCACGCCACCGCCGGCACCGCCGACCTGCTGGCCTACATGCTGCCCGACAGCGGCTACATCCAGGAGACGGAGGTGGAGCGGCTGAACCGCCGCAACCGCCAGCGCGGGCGCCCGGCGGTCGAGCCGATCTACACCCAGGCGGACGCCCAAGCCGCCATCCGCCATCTGCACGCGGTCGATTACGGGGAGTGGGTGAAGGTCCTGCCCGGCATCCGCGCCCGTTTCTGGCAGGCCGGGCACATCCTCGGCTCCGCATCGGTGGAACTGGAGGTGACGCGCGGCGGGGTGACGGAGACGATCCTCTTCTCCGGCGATCTGGGGCCGGGCGGCAAGTCCTTCCACGCCGACGCCGACGGCCCGTCGCGGCCCGACTGGATGGTGCTGGAGACCACCTACGGCAACCGCGAGCGGGTGGAGGTGGGCGAGGCCGGGCGGCAGGCCCTGCTGCGCGACGAGGTGCGGGCGGCGCTGGCCACGGGCGGCACCCTGCTGATCCCCGCCTTCGCGGTGGAGCGCACGCAGGAGCTTCTCTACGACCTGCACCGGCTGTTCGACCGGGGGGAGATCCCGGCGGTGGACGTGTTCCTCGATTCGCCGCTGGCCGACGCGGTGACCGGGGTGTTCCGCCGCCATCTGGCCGATCTCGGCACCGGGGGCGACCCCTTCGCCCGGTCCAACCTGCACCGCGTGCGTTCCGCCGCGGAAAGCCAGAAGCTGAATGCGATCAAGGGCGGCGCCATCATCATGGCAGCCAGCGGGATGTGCGACGCCGGGCGCATCCGCCATCACCTGAAGAACCATTTGTGGCGTCCGGAGGCCACGGTGCTGCTGGTCGGCTATCAGGCGCCCGGCACCCTTGGGCACCTGTTGCAGCAAGGGGCGGACAATGTGCGCATCCATGGCGAGGAGATTGCGGTGCGCGCCCGCATCCGGTCGCTGGACGTCTATTCCGGCCACGCCGACCGCAGCAGCCTGCTGGCCTGGGTCGCGGCCCGGCAGGGGGTGGGGCGCGGCCTGTTCCTGGTGCACGGGGAGGAGGAGGCCCGCGCCGGACTGCGCGACGCGCTGCTGCGCCGCGGCTGGGACCCGGCGCTGATCCGGCTGCCCGATTTGGACGAGGTGGCCGACCTGACCGCCGCCGCCCCGGCGCGGGCTCCGGACGGTCCGCCGCGGCTGGAGCCGGAGGCCGTGGCCGCCGGGCGGGACTGGCACAACCGCTACGCCGCCTTCCTGCTGGACCTGCATCGGGCGCTGGACGCGGCCCCCGACGACTCGGCGCGCGAAGCGTTGCTCCGGGGGATGGGCGACCGCCTGCCGCAGGCGGAACGGGGCGGGGCGGAATGATCGCCCTGCCCACGGTCGGGCCGCACATGCTATAAATCCGGAGCTGCGGCGAAGGAAGGGATGGGGCAGGGCGATGGGGAAAGTGGCGGGCATCGTGGTCCAGATGGCGCGGAAGCTGACCGACGACAACGCCCGGCTGGGCCGTGTCCGCAACGCCGGCAAGCCCAAGACCTTTCCGCATTTCCGGGAGATCCGGAACGCCTACCTGGACATCCAGGGCCTGGTCTTCTCCATCCAGGAGCGCTTGCAGGAGGCGGGCGACGATCTGCCGTCCAACTTTCCGCAATGGGTCATCCGGCAGAAGCTGACCGCCATCGCCTATTTCACCGACATCAGCCACGCCTTCGTCAGCGACCCGCCGCTGGCGCTGACCAGCTCGCTCGGTGCTTTCGACGTTCTTCAGGCGGAGCAGAAGGCGTTTTCAGAAACGTTGAACGCCTTCGACATGATGCTGATGGAAGCCGGCATCGACGACAAGACCGCCGACGAGCTGGACGCCACCCGCACCAAGATCGAGGAAATTCTCGGCATGATCGCGACGCTTCTGGAAAACAGCCCTAAGGTGTTGCAGGAGTTCTGAGCACCACCACACGTAAAGAGAGACTGTCCAAGGATTTATACGCTTTCCGAGTACGCCTATTCTGGCTAAGGTCTACTGGTGCGCGCCGTGCCGGCCAACGGCCTCCGGATGGTCCGGCGAGCGGGCACGGGCGCCCCCGGCGGGGCGTCGCAGCGGCGTGACAGGCAGCTTCGGTACGACCATGCAGAGGTCCTCCAGCCCCGATCCGATCGACCTCGCGCCGGGCGGCGAGTCCGCCGCGGATTCGGCGGCCATTCCGAAGAACCTTCCCCTGCTGGCGCTGCTGGTCGCGCTGCTGCTGACCGCCTTGGCCTGGCATGACACCACGCAGCGCGTGACCGAGGACGCCGAGAGCCGATTCGCCCTGCGGGTGGAGGAACTGCACCGCCGTTTCGAAAACCAGATCCAGACCTATGTGCAGGTGACGCGCTCCGCCGCCGCCCTCTTCACCGCCTATCCGGACGTGAAGCGCGTGGAATGGAACCGGTTCGTGGACGGGCTGAACCTTGCGGAGCGATTCCCCGGAATCACCGGTGTCGCCTTCGCGCGGCTGGCCGATCAATGGACGGGGCCGCATCTGGTGACGGAGGCGCGGATCGACGGGCTGCGCAGCTTCCGCATCTGGCCGGACGTGGCCGGGCCGGAACGGCTCGTCACCCTCTACGCCGCGCCGGTCAACGAACGCAACCTGCGCACGCTCGGCTACGATCTTCTGTCGGAACCGGTGCGCCGCGCCGCCGCCGAGCAGACGCGCGACAGCGGGGAACCGGCGATCACCCGCGCCGTCTCCCTGCGGATCGACGACAACGAGCTTCCCCTGCCGGCCTTCATGGTCTTCCAGGCCGTCTACCGCGACGGGCAGACCCCAACCACGCCGGAGCAGCGGCGGGCCGCCTTCGCCGGGCTGGTGCTGACCCCGGTGCGCGTCGCCCCGCTGGCCGAGTCGGTGTTCGGCGGGATGAGCGACGTGGCGGCGGCGGTGTTCGAAGGACGGACGGAGTTCCCGCTCTACCGCAGCCGCCCGGAGCCTTCGGAGCCGCCGCTGCTGACCACCGACCGGGACATCGCCTTCGGCAACCGCGTCTGGTCCGTCCATTACGAAAGCCGGCCCAGCTTCGAGGCGGAGGTGGACACCTGGAAGCCGGCGCTGGTCCTGGCGGCGGGGCTCTCGCTCAGCGTGCTGCTGTACACGCTGCTGTGGGCGCTGGCCGCGACGCGCCACCGGGCGCTGGTGATCGCCGGGCGCATCACCGCCTCGCTCCGCCGGCGCGAGACGGAACTGGACCTGCTGTTCAACCAGGCGCCCCTGGGAATCGCCCTGATCGGGCAGGATGCGAAGATCATCGACTGCAACCCCGCCTTCGCCCGCGCGGCCGGGGTGCCGCGCGACGGGCTGATCGGCATCGACACCAAGCTGCGCGCCCAGGACCCGGCGATGACCGACGCCATCGACGCCGCCATCGCGGGGGAGAGCGTGCGGCTGGAGGTCGACCGGCTGCTTCTCGCCGGCGGGAGGCACAGCCATTTCTCGGTCCATCTCCAGCCGGTCTCGACCCCCGGCGATCCGCCCTTCGTCATGGCCTTCGTCGAGGACATCGGCGACAAGCGCCGGGCGGAGCAGCACATCCATTATCTGGCCCATTACGACCCGCTGACCGGCCTGCCCAACCGCGTCCTTCTGTTCGACCGGATCGCGCAGGCGGCCCGGCAGGCGCGGCGCGACGGGTGCAAGGTGGCGGTCCTGTTCATCGATCTCGACCGATTCAAGGTCATCAACGACAGCCTGGGCCATTCCTTCGGCGACGAGGTGCTTCGGTCGGTGGCGCGGCGGCTGCACGGCGGCATGCGCCAGACGGACACGGTGGGACGGCTGGGCGGCGACGAGTTCCTGATCGTCATCCCGCAGATCCAGAAGCCGACGGAGGCCGCCGCGGTGGCGGAAAAGGTGCTGCTCCAGCTCGCCGCCCCCTTCGCCATCGGCGGGCGGAACTTCGTCGTGTCGCCCAGCATCGGCATCAGCCTGTTTCCCGACGACGCGGAGGACGCGGAGGGGCTGATCCGCTGCGCCGACATCGCCATGTACAACGCCAAGGACGCCGGACGGAACGCCTTCCGGTTCGTGACGCGGGAAATGGGCGCGCGGTCGCGCGAACGGCTGGACCTGGAGGCCGCGCTGCGCCGCGCCCTTCAGAACCGGGAGCTGTTCCTGGTCTACCAGCCGCAGCTCCGCATTTCCGACGACCTCGTCGTCGGGGTGGAGGCGCTGGTGCGCTGGCGCCATCCGGAAGCCGGACTCATCATGCCCAACCGCTTCCTGCCCGTGGCCGAGGAGACCGGCCTGATCCAGGCCATCGGCGACTGGGTGCTGGACGAGGTGTGCGACCAGATCCGCCGCTGGCGGGACCAGATCGGCCTGACCGTCCCGGTCGCCGTCAACGTCTCCGCCCAGCAGTTCCGCGACGGGCAGCTTCCCGCCAAGGTGGCCGCCGCGCTGGACCGCAACGCCCTCCAGGGCTGGGAGTTGGAGATCGAGGTGACCGAAGGCACCCTGATCGACGACATCCAATCGGCCATCGCGACGCTGCGCGCGCTGAAGCAGCGCGGCTGCCTGATCGCTTTGGACGATTTCGGCACCGGCTACTCCTCGCTCAGCTACCTGCACCGCTTCCCGATCGACAAGCTGAAGATCGACCGCTCCTTCATCCACGATCTGGAGCAGGATGGGGCGGGCGACTCCGTTCCCCGCGCCATCGTCGGGCTGGGCCGCAGCCTGGGCCTGTCGGTGGTCGCGGAAGGGGTGGAGACGGAGGCCCAGCTCCAGCTTCTGCGCAGCCTGAAATGCGAGAGCTTCCAGGGCTACCTGTTCAGCCGCCCGGTGCTGGCGGAGGAGCTGGAGCCGATCCTGGCCCTGCGCGCCGCCCGCAGCCGTCACATCCCGACGACGGAGCCCGTGACGGCGGGGTAGGGCAGGGCGTCAGGGGCGGTCACCGGGGAAAGGTGACCCGTCCCTCCTCCGCGGCCTGCCAGGCGGGCTTGGCGTTGTGGCCGATCTCGCCCCGCTCCGGCTCCATCCCGTCCCTGTACCGCCGCATCGACGGGCGGTGCCGGTTCGCCCCCGGCGCGCCGTCGTCGCGGACCCAGCCGCGCGTCACCGCCGCCCCGGCCAGAATGCCGAATCCAGCAACCACCGCGGCGGTGATCCAGGGATGCATCTGGGCCTCGGTGTAGAGGCTGGTCTCGCGCACGAAGCGGTGCCTCCCGGCGCGCTCCCGCCCGTCGTCGCCATGGCTGTGCAGCGCGTCGTTGCGGCGGCGGAGCGGCCCGCCCGAGCGGATGACGCGCGGCAGGGTCCGCTCCATCACGTAATCGGTGAGCCGAGGCGCGAAGGTCTCCGCCAGAGAGAACAGCTTGGCCCCGCCGCCGACATAGAGGTCGCGCGTCGGACGGCGGGCGCAGTGCAGGATGGCCTTGGCCACGATCTCCGGTGCGTAGACCGGAGGCGGGTTGTTCGGCTCCACATCCATCAGGTTCAGGGCGTGGTCCTCGTACAGGCTGTCGATCGCCGCCGGCTTGATGAGGCTGACCGAGATGGGAGCGCCCTCGGCTTCCAACTCCATGCGGAGCGCGTCGGTGAAGCCCTTCACGGCGTGCTTGGTGGCGACATAGGCCCCCTGGAGCGGGATGGCGCGGTCGGACAGCACGCTGCCGATGTTGATGAGCGCTCCGCCGTTCCGGCGCAGATGGGGGATCGCCGCCAGCGAACCGTTGACCACGCCCCAGTAGTTCGTCTCGAACAGGCGGCGGTGGTCGTCGGGTGCGGTGTCCAGAAGCTTGCCGATGATCGCCACGCCCGCGTTGTTCACCCAACTGTCGATCCGGCCATAGCTGCGGACCGCCGCGTCGGCGACCTGCCGCAGGGCGTCGGGATCGGCCACATCGGCAACGCAGTGGATGGCGTCCCCGCCCTCGGCGCGGATGTCCTCCGCCACCTGGGCAAGGGCCTCGCGGTCGCGGGCGGCCAGAACGACCTTCGCGCCCTGCCGGGCCGCCATGCGGGCCGTGACCAAGCCGATGCCGCTGGATGCGCCGGTGATGACGATCACCTGTTCGTCGATGGGTTTGAGCCGCGGTTTCATGGGGGTCGCTCCTCCGTTCCTCGGGCTGCGGATTCCCCGCTGCATGCGCTGTGAACAGCGGTTCCGGCGGAGCGTTGCCGCTGGACGTCCGTCCGGGCCACTCCGAAAGGAGGGTTGGCGGGCAAGCGGAGCGGCACAGCTTTACCGTGACCTGTCAGGCGGGGGAGGACCTAGCGCCCATGCTCAGAACAGCCGTCCAGACCGGCGGACTTGCCGAACGCTTCCGCCGGGTGCGCGCCACCTCGGCGGAGCTTGCCCGCGGGCTGTCGCCGGAGGATCAGGTGGTGCAGTCTATGCCGGACGCCAGCCCGGTCAAATGGCATCTGGCCCACACGACGTGGTTCTTCGAAACCTTCCTGCTGATCCCGAATCTTCCGGGCTACCGGCCCTTCGACCCGGCCTTCGGTTATCTGTTCAACTCCTATTACGAGACCGTCGGCGCCCGGCATCCGCGTCCGCGGCGCGGTCTGGTGACGCGGCCCGGCGTGGCGGAGGTGGCGACCTACCGCGAGCATGTGGACGCCGCCATGCTGACCCTGCTGGATCGCGCGGAGGCGGAGCGGCTGGCCCCGCTGGTGACGCTCGGCCTCGCCCATGAGGAGCAGCACCAGGAGCTGATCCTGATGGACCTGCTGCACCTGTTCTCCTGCAACCCGGTGGCGCCGGCCTACCGACCCTATCGCCCGGCCTCGCGTGGCCCTGCCCACGAAGCGCACCACGAAGGGCGCTGGATCGGGGTGGACGGCGGGATCGTCGCGGTGGGCCACGGCGGAGAAGGCTTCGCCTTCGACAACGAGGGGCCGCGGCACGAGGTGCTGCTGCGCCCCTTCCGGCTGTTCTCCCGCCCGGTGACCAACGGGGAATGGCGCGCCTTCATCGAGGATGGCGGCTACCGCAACCCGGCGCTCTGGCTGTCCGACGGCTGGGCCACGGTCAAGGCGGAGGGTTGGGAAGCGCCGGCCTACTGGCGGCGCGGCGAGGACGGCGGCTGGACGGAGTTCACGCTGCTGGGCGAACACCCGCTGGACGAGGACGCGCCGGTTTGCCACATCGGCTTCTACGAGGCCGACGCCTTCGCCCGCTGGGCCGGCAAGCGCCTGCCGACGGAGGCCGAATGGGAAACCGCCGCCGCCGGGCTGGCCCCCACCGGCAACACGTTGGGCAGCGGCCTGCTGCGCCCGGTGGCCGCGGCGGGGGGCGCCGTGGGAGTCGGGGGCCTTGCCCAGATGTTCGGTGATGTCTGGGAATGGACGGCCAGCGCCTACAGCGGCTATCCCGGCTTCCGCCCCGCCGCGGGGGCGGTCGGGGAATACAACGGCAAGTTCATGGCGAACCAGTTCGTGCTGCGCGGCGGGTGCTGCGCCACGCCGGACGGCCATGTCCGCGCCACCTACCGGAATTTCTTCTATCCGCACCAACGCTGGATGTTCAGCGGCGTGCGCCTTGCGGAGGACGTCTGATGACCGCAGTTTCCGCCGCCCGTGCCCGTCCGGCGCGGGACGACGTTTTCCTGAACGACGTCCTGGAGGGCCTGTCCCGACCGGACAAGAGCCTGCCCTGCAAATACTTCTACGACGCCGAAGGCTCGGCCCTGTTCGACGAAATCTGCACGCTCGACGAATATTACCCGACGCGGACCGAAACCGCGCTGCTGCACGCCCATGCGGGCGAGATCGCCGGCCTCGCCGGGCGCGGCGCCACGCTGGTGGAGTTGGGCAGCGGGTCGAGCGTCAAGGTGCGCATCCTGCTCGACGCGCTGGACGCGCCGGCCATGTATGTGCCGGTGGACATCAGCCGGGACCATCTGATCGCGGCGGCGGCGCGGCTGGCCGGCGACTATCCGGCGGTGACGGTGGTGCCGGTCGCTGCCGACTATGTGCGCGGCTTCGCCCTGCCGCGCGGGGTGGCGCCGGAACGGACGATGGCCTTCTTTCCCGGAAGCACCATCGGCAATTTCCGGCCCGCCGAGGCGATGGGGTTCCTGCATGGTCTCGGGCAGCGGCTCGGCGCCAGGGCGCGGCTGCTGATCGGGGTGGACCTGCGCAAGGACCCGGCGGTTCTGGAGGCCGCCTACGACGACGCCCGCGGCGTCACCGCCGCCTTCAACCTGAACCTCCTGGCCCGCATCAACCGGGAACTGGACGGCACCTTCGACCTGGACCGCTTCGCCCATGCCGCCCGCTACGACACCGCGCGCGGGCGGATCGAGATGCATCTGCGCAGCCTGGACGACCAGACCGTGCGCATCGCCGGCCATCCCATCCGCTTTGCCCGCGGGGAGACGATCCACACGGAGAATTCCTACAAATACTCCGTCTCCGGTTTCCGCCGCCTTGCCGCGCGTGCCGGCTGGCGGACCGAGCGGAGCTGGACCGACGATGGGCGCCTGTTCAGTCTCCACTGGATGGTGCGGCAGGGCTGACCCCGTTTGGAATGGGGAACACCGCTCCGGGGGCGGGGTTGTTCGGAGTGGATACACCGCAACAACGGGACAGGACCGATGACCAGCATCTTCGACCAGATCAAGCAGGACCACGACACCATCCGCCGCCTGCTCGACGAGGCCGAAAAGGCGGACGGCGACCCGCGCGCCGCCTATGAGGATCTTCAACGCGAGCTGTGGGCGCACGGCAAGATCGAGGAGGCCGTCTTCTACCAGTCGCTGTCCAAGGCCAAGAACACCAAGCAGGAAACCACCGAGGGCCTGAACGAGCACCACATCATCAACGGTTTCCTCGACGAGCTGAACGCCATGCCCGCCGACAGCACCGCCTGGAAGGCCAAGCTTCAGGTGTTGGGCGAGGTCACCCGCCACCACCTCGACGAAGAGGAGGAGGAGCTGTTCGAGGAGGCCAAGAAGGCGCTGGACGACACGCGCGCCGAGGAACTGGGCGGCATCTACGCGGAACGCAAGAAGCAGATGCTGGCCGCACTGGCCCCGCTGCCCAAGAGTGCGTGAGGTTCTGTCTGCAACCTTGCGCGAAACGCCCGGGGCGCGTAGTTTAGGAGGGGAGGAAGCCGGAGCCTAGCCCCGACTCCCCCACCTTCAGATCAGGTACTCGACGGCGAAGCGGAACTGCCATCCGCTCGCCGTCTTCCTGAACTTCAGGCTAAAGCGCAGCCTGCTCAGCATGGCTTTGCCCTCCTGAATGTCAGCCGGGGTAAGTCCCGTCTGACGGGTGCAAGTGTATGGCATTTTCGCCGTTTCGTACATGCTGTGCGTCATGATGGCGCTGCGATCCGACGCACTCCCTTGCGCCGGGGCTTCCCGCCGTGACAGGCTGCGGTCACCCGTTCCGCAGCGCGATCCAAGCCTATGCCCCCGATTTCCAAGCCCGCTCCCAAGTCCGCCGCCGGCTCGCTCGCCTCCTTCGCGCCCTGGGCGGCGGAGAGCGGCGTCCGCGTCTATCTGAGGCCGGTCGGGCTGCTGCCCATAGCGGCCTGGAGCGCCGGGGCGGCGGTGCCGCTGGCCGGGGGCCGCTTCGCCTTCGCCACCGCTGAACTCATCGTCCGGCAGGGTGCCAGGATCGAGCGGGCCTTCGCGCCGCTGACCGAGATCATGGCCTGGGGGTGGGAGCGCGGGACCGCCGTCGCGCAGAGCCTCGACCGCCGGCTGGGCGCTTTGACCCGCGGGCGGGCGCCCTTCGGCGGGGTGGATCTCGCACGGCCTCGGATCATGGCCATCGTCAATGTGACTCCGGACAGCTTTTCCGACGGCGGCGACTTCTTCGACGCCGCAACGGCCATCGCCCACGGCGAGTCGATGCTGGAGGCGGGGGCCGACCTGCTGGACGTCGGCGGCGAATCCACCCGCCCCGGTTCCGCCCCCGTATCGCCGGAGGAAGAGGAGGCCCGCGTCCTGCCGGTGGTCCGCCATTTCGCGGCCAAGGGCGCCGTGGTGTCGGTGGACACGCGGCACGCGCGGGTGATGCGCGCCGCGCTGGACGCGGGGGCCGCCCTGATCAACGACGTGGCCGGGCTGCGCGATCCGGGCGCCCTGCCGCTGGTCGCGGAGAAGGCCGCTCCGGTCGTGGTGATGCACATGCGGGGCGATCCCGGCACCATGCAGCAGAACCCGGTCTATGAGGATGCGGCGCTCGACGTGTTCGACTGGCTGGAGGAGCGGGTGGACGCCTGCCTCGCCGCCGGGGTGCCGGTGGAGCGCATCGCCGTCGACCCCGGCATCGGCTTCGGCAAGACGGTGGAGCACAATCTGGACATCCTGCGTCACACGGCCCTCTACCACGGGCTGGGCTGTGCCCTGCTGATCGGCCTGTCGCGCAAGCGCTTCATCGGCGCGCTGTCGCGGAACGAACCGCCCAAGGAGCGGCTGGCGGGATCGCTCGCCGCCGGGTTGGAGACGCTGAACCAGGGTGCCCACATCCTGCGTGTGCACGACGTCCCCCAAACGGTCCAGGCGCGCGCCGTCTGGGAGGGGCTGCATCTCGCATGGGTGCCGTGACCGCCGTGTGCGTATAACCCTTTGGCGTGCGCGCGGAAGGGTTCTTGACCCCGCCCCCCGTGGCAAGCGATGACATTTTCACACATCCGCGCTTGCGGTACAGTGACTGGGCCATTCCCGAGGGTTTTCATGACGCGACACCTGTTCGGCACCGACGGCATCCGCGGCACCGCCAACATCGAGCCGATGACGGCAGAAACCGCCCTGCGCGTCGCGATGGCGTCCGCTTTGCAGTTCCGCCGGGGCGACCACCGGCACCGCGTGGTGATCGGCAAGGACACCCGCCTGTCCGGCTATCTGCTGGAACCGGCGCTGACCGCGGGCTTCATTTCGATGGGCATGGACGTGGTGCTGCTCGGCCCGGTGCCGACCCCTGCCGTCGCCATGCTGACACGCAGCCTGCGCGCCGACCTGGGCGTGATGATCTCCGCCTCCCACAACCCGTACCAGGACAACGGCATCAAGCTGTTCGGGCCGGACGGCTACAAGCTGTCGGATGCTGTGGAAATCGCCATCGAGACGCGCATGGGCCAGCCCTTCGCGCCGGACCTTGCCGGTTCCGCCGATCTCGGCCGCGCCTCCCGCCTGGAGGATTCGACGGGCCGCTACATCGAGTATGTGAAGAACACCTTCCCGCGCGGCCTGCGGCTGGACGGGCTGAAGATCGTCGTGGATTGCGCCAACGGCGCCGCCTACCGCGTCGCCCCGAAGGTGCTGTACGAGTTGGGCGCGGACGTGATCCCGGTCGGGGTCAGCCCGGACGGCCTGAACATCAACAAGGACTGCGGCGCCACCGCCACCCGGACCCTGCAGGAGCAGGTGGTGGCCCATGGCGCCCATCTGGGCATCGCGCTGGACGGCGACGCCGACCGCCTCATCATGGTGGACGAGGCCGGGCGCGTCGTGGACGGCGATCAGGTGATGGCGCTGATCGCCTCCTCCTGGGCGCAGGCGCAGACGCTGAGGGGCGGCGGGGTGGTCGCCACGGTCATGTCCAACCTGGGCATGGAACGGCATCTCCAGGGGCTGGGCATCGCGCTGGTCCGCACGCCGGTCGGCGATCGCTATGTGGTGGAACATATGCGCGAGCACGGCTACAACGTGGGTGGGGAGCAGTCGGGGCACGTCGTGCTGTCCGATTATTCCACCACCGGCGACGGGCTGATCGCCGCACTCCAGGTTCTGGCGGTGCTGATCCAGTCCGGCGGCCGGGCGGCCAGCGAGGTTTGCCAGGTCTTCGCCCCGGTGCCGCAGAAGCTGACCAACGTCCGCTTCGCCGCCGGTTCGAAGCCGCTGGACATCGCTTCCGTCCAGGAGGCGATCCGCGACGGCGAGGCGCGGCTGAACGGGTCGGGACGCATCCTGATCCGCAAGTCGGGGACCGAGCCGGTGATCCGCGTCATGGCCGAGGGCGACGACGAAGGGCTGGTGCACAAGGTGGTGGCGGACATTGCCGGCGCCATCACGGACGCCGCCCGGCTGGAGACCGCGTCCTAGGCGCAACGACCAACCAGACGAAAGCGATCCCGATGCAGGCCAACCCGATCAACGGCCGTGTTCTCATCGTCGCCGGTTCCGATTCCGGCGGCGGTGCCGGCATCCAGGCGGACATCAAGGCGGTCAGCGCGCTGAACGCCTTCGCCATGACGGCCATCGCGGCCCTGACCGCGCAGAACACGACGGGGGTCTATGGGGTCGTGCCGGTGGACCCGGCGTTCGTCGCGTTGCAGATGAAGGTGGTGCTGGAGGATCTCGGGGCCGACAGCATCAAGATCGGCATGCTCGCCAACGCCGCCGTCATCGAGGCGGTGGCCGGCGAGTATGAGGAGCGGGCGATCAACGTCCCGTTGGTCGTCGATCCGGTGATGGTGTCCAAGAGCGGCCATTTCCTGCTGGAGCCGGACGCCGTTCAGACTCTGCGCAAGCGGCTGCTGCCGCACGCGGAGGTGGTCACCCCCAACCTTCCGGAGGCGGAGGCCCTGACCGACATCCCGGTGCGCAACCTGGACGACATGCGCCGCGCCGCGGAGATGATCCGCACCTTCGGGCCGAAGGCCGTTTTGCTCAAGGGCGGCCATCTGGAGGACGAGCGGTTGTGCGACCTGCTGCTCACCGAGGATGGGGAGGAGGTGTTCGAGGGGCGGCGCGTCCACACGCCGCACACCCATGGAACCGGCTGCACCATGGCTTCGGCCATCGCCGCCGGCATCGCCCAGGGCATGACGGTGCGCGATTCGGTCGCCCGCGCCCGCGCCTATGTCGAGCAGGCGATCCGCACGGCCCCCGGCTTCGGCCACGGCCACGGTCCGCTGAACCACCTGCACACGGTGAGGCCGTTCCCGTAAGGGCGCGGCCTTTCCCCCTTCGTCACACGATCGACAGCATCGCCGTCTGCGGGTTCTCCAGAAGCTCCGCCAGGGTGCGCAGGCCGCGCGCCAGCTCGTCCCGTCCGTGCGGGTGGCATAGGCCGAGCCGGACGGCGTGGGGAGCGGCGGCCCGGCCCACGGCGAAGACGTCGCCCCCGGTCACCTTCACGCCGCGCCGCAGCGCCTCCTCGACGAAATCGTCGCGCCGCCAGGGCTCAGGCAGGACCAGCCACAAATGCTGCGCCGACGGGTGCCCGCAGACGGCGCTGGCGGGCAGGATCGAACGGGCGATCTGCTGGCGCGCCATGGCCTCTCCCCGTTGGGCATCGGCCACACGGTCGGCGGCGCCTTCGGCGATCCAGCGCGTCGCGACCTCCGGCGGCAGGGGCGGGGAGGAGTACTGCAGGGCGCGGATGACCGCCTCCACCCGCGGCACCAGGGGCGGCGGAGCGACCACATAGCCGACCCGCAGCCCGGCGGACACGCTCTTGGACAGGCTGCTCACATAGAGCGTCACGTCCGGGGCAATGGCCTGGATGGGTTTCGCGTCCTGGATGAGGAAGCCGAACACGTCGTCCTCCACCAGCACCACGCCGTGACGGCGGGCGATGGCCGCGATCTCCATGCGCCGCGCCTGCGGCATGACCGAGGCGGTGGGGTTGTGCAGGGTCGGCACCAGATACAGCGCCTTGGGCGCCAGCCGGCGGCAGGCGCTGTCGAAGCTGTCCGGCACCACCCCATGCTCGTCGATGGCGATCCCTTCCAGGTGGTAGCCCTCGACCGCGCTCAGCGTCTTGATGCCGTAGTTGGTCAACCGCTCCGTCAGCACCACGTCACCGGGGCGGGCCACGGCGGCCAGAGCCACCGCCATGGCGTTCTGCGCGCCGGTGGTCAGAAGGATCGTGTCGGCGGAGGCCGCGACCCGGTGCTGCCGCGCCAGCCATTGCGCTCCGGCGGCGCGATGGGCGGGCAGGCCGGCGTGCGGTGCGTATTCCAGCAAAGCGCCCAGGTTCCCCGACGCGCCGATGGCGGCGAGGGTGACGCCCATCATCTGCGCCGACATCGGGTGTTCCGGCGTGACGACCGTCATGTTGATGAGCGAAGGCTCGGGACGGGGCGTCCAGGTGAAGGGATCGGAGGGGGGCATGTGCCGCTGCCCCAGCACGAAGGTGCCGCGCCCGACCTCGCCGCCGATTAGGCCGCGCTTTTCCGCCTCCGTATAGGCGCGGGTGATCGTTCCGACGGTGACGCCGAGGCGGTAGGCGAGGTCGCGGTGGGTGGGAAGCCGCGTGCCGGGGGGAAGCCGCCCGCTGGCGATGTCGTCGGACAAGGCGTCGGCGATGGCGCGGTAACGCGGGCCTTGCCGGCCCGCCAGATCGGGAACCCAATTTGTCATGGGGACAATGATGACATTGTGCCGAACCTCCGGCAAGTGTCACCGCATTGTCGCCATCGTCGGGGGGCAACGGAGTCGCGTGGGCGGGAACTGCAAAGGCAAGGCGGGCGTTGCAGTAGGAACGCCCGGCGCCCTTTCGCCATCCCCCTCGCGCCGGGCACAGCCGGGAGAGCACAGGCATGAGCGCCGAAAACGCCATCCGACACACCTACGACCGCTTCTTCGGAGGCGCGCAGAATCTCGGGCCGCTGGAGCGTGCGGTGTCCACCGGCCTTGGCCTCGTCATGGCCGCGGGCGGCGTTCGCCGCGGGGCCGACGTGCGGGGCGCCATCATGGGGCTGGCCGGCGCCGCCCTGGTCGCCCGCGGCATGAGCGGACATTGCCCGGTGAAGGCGATGATGACGGACGACGGTCACGAGCGCCTGTCCGGCCCGGGATCGGTCCGCTACAGCCCCGGGGAAGGGCCGCTGGAGCGGACTCCGGCCCGCACGGGCTCCTATTCCTGACGGAACGGGTTCGTCATGAGGATGAGGAGGCGGCGCGGCGGCGCCGCTTCCATTCCTTCCAGCGCCGCTCGCCCCGCACCAGGACGCGGTTGATCGGCGGGCGAAGGAAGGGAACGTCGTAGGCGAGCAGGACAAGGCCGAGCGGCAGCATCCAGATGCCGAGAATCGGCAGGAAGCTGAACAGGCCGCCGAGCATCAGCAAGAGCCCCGCGGGCACGCGCACCCATGTCGCCCGCGGCTCACGAAGCCAGCGCAACGCCCGCGCCATGGAGTTGGGAAGCTTCTCCTGGATGCGGTCCACCCGCCGTTCGAGGCGTCTGTGGTGCAGGTCGCTCAACGCGGCGCTCTCCATGCTGTTGATCCGGCTCTGTGGTTGGTGGTGGGGTGGTTGTTCAAAGGGCGAGCGGCGGCCCGGCCCTCCGGACCGTTCGCTCCATGCCGCCATATGGGAACAGGCGAGCGGGTTCCAAGCTCCCTCTTCTTGCGGGAATGTCCGGGATGCCGGGCATCTTGAAAGGCGCCGGCCACGCGGCCAATTATTAGGGCATCCAGGGTCCGGGCCCCTCTGGCAGCCGAGTCGTCGGTTGCGATGTCGGATCTCTTCATCTGCTCTTGCGCCGACGGGCGCGACCGCATCTGGAGGGTTTTTCGATGGACTCCGCAGCCATTCCATTTCCGCAGCCGCTTTCCTACGCCCGATCCGCCTCGAATGTCTGCCGGACGAATGCATGCCGGAGAGACGATTCGCGCCTGTGCGCCGCGGGCGGGTTGGGATAAGACTTGCCGGAAACAACGGGCCGGAACAACGGGCCGACCGAAGGCCGCTCAGAGGCTTGAACGAGGGAGTTTTACCAATGTTCGACCAGTATCCCAACCAGAGCCGTTGGGGCACCGGCGCCGCGGGCTTGGACCGCGCGGCGTTCGACGAGGGCCTGCGCAAGCACATGCTGCGGGTCTACAACTTCATGATGCTTGGGCTGGGCGTGACCGGCCTCGTGGCGTTCTTCGTGGCGAGCACGCCGGCGCTGTACGTGCCGAT
>NZ_QOKW01000080.1 GCF_008365375.1 Roseomonas genomospecies 6
GGTCGTGTCCCATCGCGTGGTGTAGGAGCTGTGGGTAACCGGCCCGCCGAAGCGTCCCCTCACAGCTGGCGTAGGCGGGCCGGTTATCCACAGCGGACGGTCATCGAGGTTCTTCGGTAGAGTCTGGTCACCACACCTCAACCCACACGAAGGGTGACCCCGATGACCGATGAGATGATGACGCTTCGTTCGATGCTTGAGAAGGGCACGGATGCCGACGTCCTGCGCGAGATGATCGGCTTTGCCGCCGAGCGCCTGATGGAACTGGAGGTGCAGGCACTGACCGGCGCCGGTCACGGCGAGCGGGCGCCCGGGCGGCTGACCCAGCGCAACGGCTACCGCGAGCGCGACTGGGAGACCCGCGCCGGCACGGTGGACTTGCGCATCCCCAAGCTGCGCCAGGGCTCGTATTTCCCCGGCTTCCTGGAGCCCCGGCGGATGGCTGAGAAGGCGCTGACCGCAGTGATCCAGGAGGCCTACGTCCAGGGTATCTCGACGCGATCGGTGGACGACCTGGTCCAGGCCATGGGGATGAGCGGCATCTCCAAGAGCCAGGTCAGCCGGCTGTGCGCGGAGATCGACGAGCGGGTGAAGACCTTTCTGGGCCGTCCCATCGAGGGCGACTGGCCCTACCTGTGGCTCGACGCCACCTACGTGAAGGTGCGCCAGAACGGGCGCATCGTCTCGGTTGCCGTCACCATCGCGGTGGCGGTCAACACCGATGGCCGGCGCGAGGTGCTGGGCATGGACATCGGCCCGTCGGAGGCGGAGACCTTCTGGATCGAGTTCCTGCGCAAGCTCAAGCGCCGCGGCCTGAGCGGCGTCAAGCTGATCATTTCCGACGCCCACGGCGGCATCAAGGCAGCCGTGCAGCGGGTCTTCCAGGCGACGTGGCAAAGGTGCCGGGTCCATTATTCCCGGACCGCACTCGCCCACGCCGGCAAGAGCGGGCGCCGCGTGGTCGCCGCCTTCATCGCCACGGCCTTCGCCCAGGACGATGCTGCCGCGGCTCACGCACAATGGCGCCAAGTCGCCGATCAGGTTCGCGCCAAGCTGCCCAAGCTGGCCGCCCTGATGGACGAGGCGGAAGAGGACGTGCTGGCCTACATGACGTTTCCTAAGGAACACCGGGCCAAAATCCACTCGACCAATCCCATCGAACGTCTCAATGGCGAGATCAAGCGCCGCACCGAGGTCGTGGGTATATTTCCGAACGAAGAGGCGATCACACGCCTCATCGGGGCGATCCTCTTGGAGCAGAACGACGAATGGGCCGTACAGCGCGCCCGCTACATGACCCTGGAAACCATCGCCGCGCTCGGCGATGATACGGCCATCAGCTTGCCCGCCGTGGCCGCCTGATACCCCCGGCCAGATCGCGGGGAACCATGATGATTGGCTTGTCCAATCCTACACCACGGCACGGGACACGATC
>NZ_QOKW01000081.1 GCF_008365375.1 Roseomonas genomospecies 6
CCCGGCTGTAGTACTTCCGTAATGGGCTGTCGAACGTCAAGTCCCTCGCAGTGATTGTCACGTCGCCGGCTTCACGCTTCCGTCCGTGGTCAGCACGGTGGCCGCCACATCATGCCGTCAGAGAAAGGAAGCCAGCGGGACAATCTAAGGCACGTGGTTTACCCCCTTGCGGGGACTTCCACAGCACTACTCCCGTCCTCACTGGTTTCCGCGTCCCGGCGACGGGACCTCACCGGAGCACCGCCTTGCGGCCCTGCTCCAAACCGTTGCCCAGCCGTTTTACGCGGCCACCGGCGCCTCCTTGCCCCAGCGGAACTCGCTGCCATCCACCCACATGCGGTGCAGGACAGTGGCCAGCTTCCGCGCCAGAGCGACCTTGGCCCGCTTCACGCCGCGCCGCTTGGCCACTTCCAGCGCCCAGCGCTTGAGCGTGGAGAACTTCGTCGTCCGGCTCAGCAGCACGTTGGCGGCCTCGTAGAGGGCAGTGCGCACCATCGCATCCCCCACCTTGCTGACCCCGCCGGTTACGTCGGTCTCGCCCGACTGGTACTTCTTGGGTGTCAGTCCGAAGTGCGCGCCCACCGCCTTGGACGAGGTGAAGCGAGCCGGATCATCGACCGTTGCCGTGAAGGTCACGGCGACCAGCGGGCCCACGCCTGGCACGGTCATCAGCCGCCGACAGACCTCATCAGCGCGCACGATCGCCAGCATCTTGCGGTGCAGGCGCATGAACTCGCTGTGCAGGCCCGCGCGTGCCGTCAGCATGGCGCCGACGACCTCCTCCAGCATCGCATGCCCCTCGATCAATTCTTGAACTCGTGCCGCAAAGCGGCCCTTGCTCACCTCGCCGACCTTCAAGCCGAAGCCGCGCAGGAGGCCGCGGATGCTGAACTCCACATCGCGCAGCTTGCTTTGCAGCAGCTTGCGCCCGACCAGCAGGGCACGGACCTCCTGGGCATCGGCCGACTTGCGGTGCACCGACCGGAACCAGCCCATACGCAGCAACTGTGCGATGCCGCGGGCGTCCTTGCGGTCGGTCTTCACCACCATCGCCGACAGCGCCGCCTTCACATGGCGGGTTTCCAGCAGCACCGTCGCCAAGCCCGCCTCGCTCAGCCCCGCATGCAGCCACTGCGACAAGGGGCCAGCCTCCAACCCGATACGGACCACCGGAAAGCCAAGATCAGCGAAGAAGCGCACCAGGGCGTCAGGCTCACTTGCCACCTTGGCCTCCCGCACGATCTTGCCCGTCGCGTCCACCACGCACACGCTGCTCTGTTCCAACGAGACGTCGATCCCGGCATAGTGATCCATGGCTGTCCCTCCATGATGCTTGGGGCCGATCCGCTCGGACCCCGTGTCTCACACCATCACTGTGGGGACAGCCGCCCGCCCAAGCCAGAGCTTGGAGCAAGGCCCATTACGGCATCTAG
>NZ_QOKW01000082.1 GCF_008365375.1 Roseomonas genomospecies 6
ATTATCCGTCGGGCCGGCTGTTGAAGGCTTCATCCTACCGTAGGGAGGTTGGGATGACGACGTCACCGGAAGCGGCGTGTTGGGCAGGCGATCTGGAGGCTTTAGCCGTCCGGATCGGTCCGCGCTTTTGCCGGCCCGAGGCGCGCGAGCGGGCCCGGCGGTATCTGGCCGGACTCCTGGCGCCGCTGGAACGGAAGAACGGCTGGCATCTGGCCGAAGCGGCCGGCGATGCCAGTCCAGACAGTGTCCAGGATTTCCTGGCCCGGATGCGTTGGGACGCCGACGCCGTTCGCGACGACTTGCGGGCTTACGTCGTCGAGCATCTGGGCGATCCCGACGCCGTTCTGGTGCTGGACGAGACCGGTTTCCTGAAGAAGGGCGAGCGTTCGGTCGGCGTGCAGCGTCAATACTCCGGCACGGCTGGGCGCATCGAGAACTGCCAGATCGGCGTCTTCCTGGGCTACGCCAGTCGACACGGCTATGCCTTGATCGACCGCGCCTTGTATCTGCCGCAGGGCTGGGCCGCCGATGAAGACCGCCGCCGTGCCGCCTGGGTGCCCGAGACGGTGGCTTTCGCGACCAAGCCCAAGCAAGGACTGACGATGCTGGAGCGGGCGCTGGACGCCGGTGTTCCCTGCGCCTGGGTGGCGGGCGACAGCGTCTACGGCACCGACAGCGCCATCCGACGGGAGTTGGAGCGCCGCCGGGTTGGCTACGTGCTGACCGTCACCAGCGGCCAGCGGCTGTGGCCGGGCTCGGTGAGCGACTGGATCGAAGAGGTCCCGGCCGATGGCTGGCACCGGCTCAGTGCCGGCGATGGCGCCAAAGGCCCGCGCTTGTACGATTGGGCCCGCCTGCCGTTCCGTGGCGCGCCGGAGGGCTGGAGCAAGAGCCTTCTCATCCGCCAACGCCTGGGGGATGGGGACTTGACCTTCTACCTGACCTGCGCCCCGGAAGGGACCGCTCTGGCCGATCTCGTGCGGGTGGCCGGCGCGTGCTGGACCATCGAGTCCGCTTTCGAGATGGCCAAGGGAGAAGTCGGGCTCGACCACTACGAGGTTCGCTCCTGGACCGGCTGGCACCGGCACATCACCTTGGCCATGCTGGCTTTCGCGTTTCTCACCGTCCTGCGCAAGGCGGCCATCGGGGGGAGAGGACCCGGCAGACTTGGCCGCCGATCTCCTGCCTCTGACCGTTCCGGAGATCCGACACCTCCTGTACGCGCTCATCGCCCGCCCCCCGCACCAGCCCGACGCCGCTATCGCTTGGTCATGCTGGAGACGGCGCCACCAGCAGCGAGCTCGGCGAGCACATTGGAAGCGCAGAACTCAAACCAATAAGG
>NZ_QOKW01000084.1 GCF_008365375.1 Roseomonas genomospecies 6
CAGGGCTATCGCATCTGAGTAAAGCAGGTTGCGTCTGTTGACCTGAAGGAAGCGGTCGCTTTGGCCTTTTTCTTCAGGAGACGCGCGATGCTCTCTCTCATGGAAATTTTCCGAGAGGTTCGTGACCCACGCGACCCGAATGCGCAGCACGATCTCGGAGCACTTCTGTTTCTGGCCTTGGCGGCGACGCTGTGCGGGGCGAAATCGTGTGTCCAGATTGCCGAGTTTGCCGAAGCGCGCGCCGACACATTGCGGGAGATCATCGATCTTCCGCACGGCGTACCGAGCCACGACACTTTCAGCCGAGTGTTCCGCCTGCTCGATCCCAAGGAGTTGGAGCGCGCCTTTGCCGCCTGCATGGCGCGCGTGCGCCAGGAACTCGGGCATGCGACGCCGGCCGGGGTTGTGGCGGTGGACGGCAAGAGCCTGCGGCGTGGCTACGACACGGGGCGCGCGCACCTGCCGCCGCTGATGGTCAGCGTCTGGGACACGCAGACGCGCCTGACCCTGGCGCAGGCGCGGGCGCCGGGCGGCAACGAGGTGGCGGCGACGCTGGAGCTGCTGCGCGGCTTGGTGCTCAAGGGCTGCACGGTGACGGCGGACGCCCTGCATTGCCATCCCAGGATGGCCGAGGCGGTGCTGGGGGCCAAGGCCCACTACGCGCTGGAACTGAAGGGCAACCATGGACCGCTGCACGCCGCCGCCGAGCAGGCTTTCGCCCAGGCGGGCACGGTGGTGGCGTCCTACACCTGCGAGGAGCGTGGGCATGGCCGCAGCGAATGGCGCCAAGCGAGCGTGATCCCGGCCACATCCCTGGCCCGCCCCGCCGCCTTGCCGGGCTTGAAGGCGGTTGGCCGCGTCGTGTGCCGGCGCACCGGCGCCAGCGGTACGACAGGCGAGGAGGTGCATTACGTCGCGCTCTCGCGCCGGCTGACGCCGGCCAAGATGCTGGAGATCAAGCGCGCCCATTGGAGCATCGAGAACCACCTCCATTGGACCCTCGACGTCCTGTTCCATGAAGACGACGCCCGAACGCGCAAAGATCATGCGCCGGAGAACCTTGCGGTCATCCGGCGCTTGGCTCAGAACATCTTGCGGGCGCACCCCTTGGACCGGTCGATGAGCCTCAAAATGTTCAGGGCCATGATCAGCCAAGAATTCTTCTTCGAACTCTTTGCTTACATGCGATAGCCCTG
>NZ_QOKW01000085.1 GCF_008365375.1 Roseomonas genomospecies 6
TCAGGCTGTGCGCGCCATCGGCCAGCGAGGCCGCAGTGACGGTCCATGCGCCAGGAGCGGAAGCCGTCGCCGTGCCCACAGCGGTGGCGCCCTCGTACAGCACCACCGTGCCCGCTTCGGCCACGCTGCCTGTGATGACCGGTGCTGCGACGCTGGTCAGAGTGTCGGCCGTCGAGCCGCTGTTCGACGAGGTCGTCAGGGACAATCCCGTCGGCGCTGAAGCACTCGTGTCAATGGTCACCGTCAGCGCGGACGATGCTGAGGACGTATTTCCGGCCGTGTCGGTCACCGTGACGCTCAACGTGTGCGCGCCGTCTGTCAGTGAGGCCGCGGTGACGGTCCATGTGCCAGGAGCGGAAGCCGTCGCCGTGCCCACAGCGGTGGCGCCCTCGTACAGCACCACCGTGCCCGCTTCGGCCACGCTGCCTGTGATGACCGGGCTCGTAACGCTGGTCAGAGTGTCGGCCGTGGACCCGCTGTTCGACGAGGTCGTCAGGGACAATCCCGTCGGCGCTGAAGCACTCGTGTCGATGGTCACCGTCAGCGCGGACGACGCTGAGGACGTATTGCCCGCCGTGTCGGTCACCGTGACGCTCAACGTGTGCGCACCATCGGCCAGCGAAGCGGCGGCAATGGTCCAGGTTCCGGCTGCGGCCACGGTCGCCGTGCCGAGCGCCGTAGCACCTTCATAAAGGATCACGGTGCCGGCCTCGGCCACGCTGCCGGTGATCACCGGGCTCGTAACGCTGGTCAGAGTGTCGCTCGTGGAGCCGCTGTTCGACGAGACCGCCAAGCCGAGCCCCGTTGGGGCCGAAGCACTCGTGTCGATGGTCACCGTCAGCGCCGACGACGCTGTGGACGTATTGCCGGCCGTGTCGGTCACCTTGGCGGTTAGGCTGTGCGCGCCATCGGCCAGCGAGGCCGCAGTGACGGTCCATGCGCCAGGAGCGGAAGCCGTCGCCGTGCCCACAGCGGTGGTGCCCTCGTACAGCACCACCGTGCCCGCTTCGGCCACGCTGCCGGTGATCACCGGGCTCGTGACGCTGGTCAGCGTGTCCGCTGTCGAGCCGCTGTTTGACGATGCCGACAGGGCGAGCCCCGAAGGA
>NZ_QOKW01000086.1 GCF_008365375.1 Roseomonas genomospecies 6
CGGCGCGGTCAAGGGCGTGGCCACCGGCGACATGGGCATCGGCAAGGACGGTGAGAAGACCGCCAACTACACGCCGGGCATGGAGTTGCACGCCCGGCAGACCATCTTTGCCGAGGGCTGCCGCGGCTCGCTGACCAAGACGCTGTTCAAGCGCTTCGACCTGCGCCGCGACGCCGACCCCCAGACCTACGGCATCGGCATCAAGGAGCTGTGGGAGGTCGATCCGGCCCAGTCGCAGCCCGGCCTGATCGTCCACACCATCGGCTGGCCGATGGACCCCAAGACCTACGGCGGCTCCTGGCTCTACCACATGGAGGGCAACCTCGTGTCGGTCGGCTTCGTGGTCGGGCTCGACTACGAGAACCCGCACCTCTCGCCGTTCGAGGAGTTCCAGCGCTACAAGACCCACCCGGCGATCCGCCCGACCTTCGAGGGCGGGCGGCGCATCGCCTACGGCGCGCGTGCCCTGTCGGAGGGTGGCTTCCAGTCGATCCCCAAGCTGACCTTCCCCGGCGGCGTGATCGTCGGCGACGCGGCGGGCTTCCTCAACGTGCCCAAGATCAAGGGCAACCACACCGCCATGAAGTCGGGCATGCTGGCGGCGGAGGCGGTGTTCGAGCTTCTGTCGGCTGACAACGCCGCGCGTGAGGCGGTGGCCTATCCGGAGAAGCTGAAGGCGTCCTGGGTGTGGGCGGAGCTTCACGCGGTGCGCAACATCCGTCCCGGCTTCCAGAAGGGGCTGTGGGCGGGTCTGGCCAACGCGGCCTACGAGACGGCGACCAAGGGCAAGTCGCCGTGGACGCTGCACCACCGGCACGGCGACCACGAGACGCTGAAGAAGGCGTCGGAGATGCCGAAGATCGCCTATCCCAAGCCGGACGGCGTGGTGTCCTTCGACCGTCTGTCCTCGGTGTATCTGTCGAACACCAACCACGAGGAGGACCAGCCGGCGCACCTGACGCTGAAGGACGCCTCGGTTCCGATCGCGGTCAATCTGGCGCTCTACGACGCGCCGGAGACGCGCTACTGCCCGGCGGGGGTGTACGAGATCGTGCGGGC
>NZ_QOKW01000087.1 GCF_008365375.1 Roseomonas genomospecies 6
TCAGAAGGTGCAGGCAAACGGCTGAGTTTATCGAGGATTTTCTCGGCCGGTTTGGTCCAGACGAAGGGCTTGGATGCCCTGTTGTGCTCGCGAATGTAGCGGGCAATGGCGTCCTGGAGATCGGCTACGGACTTGAAGACGCCGCGCCGGATGCTTCGGCGGGTGATGATGGAGAAGAAGCCCTCGACGGCGTTGATCCAGGACGCCGAGGTCGGCGTGAAATGGAAGACCCATCGTGGATGATTGGCCAACCATTCCAGCACTTTGGGATGCTTATGGGTGGCGTAGTTGTCGACGATGGCGTGGATCACCTTGCCCGCCGGGACGGCGCGCTCCACGGCGGCGAGGAATTTGATGAACTCCTTGTGGGTGTGCTTGGGCAGGCAGCGGCCGACCACAGTGCCGTCCAGGGTGTTCAGCGCGGCGAACAGCGTGGTGGTGCCGTTGCGCTTGTAATCGTGCGTCATCGTCCCGCACTTGCCGGGCTTCAGCGGCAAACCCGGCTGGGTGCGGTCGAGTGCCTGGATCTGGCTCTTCTCGTCGATGGACAGCACCACCGCGTGGCAGGGCGGGTCCATATAGAGGCCGACGATATCCTCCACCTTGGCGGCGAAAGCCGGATCGTTGGAGCGCTTGAAGGTGCGCAATCGATGCGGTTGGAGCCGATTGGCTTCCCAGATGCGCTGCACGGCGCGCAGGCTGATGCCGACGGCCTTGGCCACCGCTCGGCCTGTCCAGTGTGTCACGGCGCCGGGTGGTTCCGAACAGGTCAGCGCCAGCACCTTGGCCACGGTGGCGGCCGGAAGCGGTGCCCGGCCGGGCTTGCGCGTCTTGTCGCGCAACAGCGCATCCACGCCCTGTTCGGCGTAGCGCACCTGCCAACGCCAGACCGCCGGGCGGCTGACACCGGCCCGGCGCGCCACCTCCTGCACCGCCAGACGCTCGGCCGAGAGCATGATGATGTTCACCCGCTGGACATGCTTATGCGGGCGGTTGCGGTCGCCGAGGATCGCGGCCAA
>NZ_QOKW01000088.1 GCF_008365375.1 Roseomonas genomospecies 6
ACCGAGTCCGGCGAGGGGAGCTGCGCCGGGGCGGGATCGACCACCTGGACCAGCGAGCGGGCGCCCTCGGCGGCGTCGATCACCTGCGAGAACAGCTTGGCCGGCAGGTCGAGGTAGACGCCGCCCGGACGCCCCGACACCGCGGCGCGGATGGCCCGGGCCACCGCGATGCCGATGTCCTGGGCGTGCAGCACGCGGAAGGCCGCCTTGCACAAAGGCTTGGCGATGGCGAGCTGGTCCATCTCCTCGTAGTCGCCCTGCTGGAGATCGACGATCTCGCGCTCCGACGAGCCGGAGATCAGGATCATCGGGAAGCAGTTGGTGGTGGCGTTGGCCAGCGCGGTCAGGCCGTTGAGGAAGCCCGGCGCCGAGACGGTCATGCACACGCCCGGCTTCTTGGTCAGGAAGCCGGCGATCGCGGCGGCGTTGCCGGCGTTCTGCTCGTGGCGGAAGGAGATGACCCGCAGCCCCTCGCCCTGGGCCATGCGCAGCAGGTCGGAAATCGGGATGCCCGGCACGACGTAGAGGTTCTCGATGCCGTTGAGCTTGAGGGCATCGATGACGAGCTGGAAACCATCCGTCAGCGCCGGTTCCGCAGCGGTGGCGGCCGTGGCTTGGTTGTTGAGGACTGTGACGGCTGACATAAGGGTTACTCCTCCCCGACTCTTATTCGGTTCACGATCGGTCAATCGAGAAAATCGCAGTGCTGTTCGACATGGCGGGCCAGCCCCAGCGTGTGCTCGCGCACCCGCCGCTCGGCCAGATCGGCGTCGCGCCGGGTCAGGGCGTCGATGATGTCGCGGTGCTCGACGATGGACGTCTCGGCGCGGCCGCCGCGGCGCATGGTGACGCGGCGGATGGCCCGCATGTGGATGAAGAAGCGGTCGGTCAGGTCGGCGATGAGCGTGCAGCCCGAGGCCTGGATGATCGACTGGTGGAAGGCGACGTTGGCGTCGGAATACTCCAGCACATGGTCGGCCAGCTCGCC
>NZ_QOKW01000089.1 GCF_008365375.1 Roseomonas genomospecies 6
ACAGCCCGTTTCGGAAGTCCGGTGAAAGCAGTCGCCTGCGGTTTGGGTGGACGAGGCGGTGCAGCATGATCCTGATGGCGGCGAGGGTAACCATGGCCTCGGCGACGTCGGTGCGTTCCTCGTAATCCTTGGACAAGCGTCGCCACCGTCCGAGCCACCCGAAGGATCGTTCGACCACCCAGCGGCGGGGAACGAGGATGAAGCCGCCCCCGGCGATGCGCCGGACGATGATCAGCGTCAGCCCGAGCAGGAAACAGGCGAGGATCACCGGCATCCGATTGTAGATGCTGTCGGCGAAGATGGCGCGCAGCCAGCAGTAGAGCCGCTTGATCCGCGTCAGCAGCGCTCCGGCGCTGTCGGCGTCCTGGATGTTGGCGGCGTGGACGAGGACGCCGAGCAGGAAGCCCGAGGTGTCGACGGCGATGTGACGCTTGCGGCCCTTGATCTTCTTGGCCGCGTCAAAGCCGCGCACGCCCCTTTTTCCGTCGTTTTGACGCTCTGGGTGTCGAGGATGGCGGCCGAGGGCGTCGGATCGCGGCCCTCCTGCTCGCGCAGCATCACCACCAGATGGTGGCGCAGGGCCTCCCACACGCCGGCTTCCAGGAAGGCCCGGAAGTAGCGGTAGACCGTGGGCCAGGGCGGGAAGGCCGGCGGGGGCGGAAGATGGCGCCATTGGCAGCCGGTCCGTACCACATAGAACAGGGCGTCCAGCAGCCGGCGCATGTCCGTGCTGCGGGGCCGTCCACCGGGCTTGGCTGAAGGAATCAGGGGCTCGATCAGGCGGTACTGATCATCGCTCAGGGCTTGGCCGGCGCCGTAATCGCCAACCAGCCGGCGGTCCTCGGGCGTCCACATCAGCGGCCTCCGGCAGGGTGTGTGTTCCCTGCCAACAGCCGTTACGTCAGACCCTCACCCCGTCAGTGCGACTTTCGAAACGGGCTGT
>NZ_QOKW01000008.1 GCF_008365375.1 Roseomonas genomospecies 6
TTGACCGTCGCCTACCCGGCGGTGGGCGGGGCGACGGCGTCGGACTGGAACGGGGCCATCACCGTGACGGTGGTGGTGGAGGACCTCGGCAACCTGGGCAGCCGCCCGGCAACGCTGGAGGGCGACGCCAACGACGCGGCCACGGGCAACGGCGACTACGCCTATGTGGACACCTCGGCCGGTTCGACCGACGCCAAGCTGAAGACGACGCGCAGCTTCGTGGTGACGGTGACGCCGGTCAACGACACGCCGGCGGCGGCGATCACCGGGACCTATGCGGTGGACGAGGACGGATCGCTGGCGCTGGGCACGGGCCTGTCGGTGAGCGACGGTCTGGACGTGCCGTTCGGCGGGGTGGCGAACGCGACGGTGAGCGTGACGGTGGGCGTGGCGCACGGCACGCTGACGCTGGGCGGCGCCACCGGCACGCTGACCGGTTCCAACGGCGCGGCGACGCTGACGCTGAGCGGGACGCTGGCCGACGTCAACGCGGCCTTGCAGCGGCTGACCTACGCCCCGGCGCGGGATTACAGCGGGACCGACACGCTGACGCTGACCGTCAACGACGGCGGCAACGGCGGCACGGGCGCGCTGAGCCACACCGCGACCAAGGCGATCACCGTCAACCCGGTCTCCGATACGCCAAACCTGACCATCAACGGCACCCTCAATCCGTCCGTAGCCGTTACCGTGACGGGGAACGAGGACAGCGACATCGCCCTCGCCACCGTGATCGGCGAGACCGACACGCTGGGCGTCGACGAGACGATCAGCTTCAAGCTGGACGGCATTCCGGCGGGCTGGGTGGTGAAGGACAACGGCACGCCGCTGACGCTGGTCGCCAACGGCGACGGCACCTTCAACACGGGCGTGCTGACCGGCGGCACGCTGGCGACGCTGACCATCCGCCCGCCGCAGGACTGGAACGCGCAGCAGCCGGGCAAGACCGCGTCGACGCTGACCGTCACCGCCTACAGTTCCGACCAGGGAGCCACGGCGGCGACGCGCACCGGCACCATCATCCTGAACGTCGCCCCGGTCAGCGACGACACGGTGCCGACCAACGACACCGACAGCCTGACCGAGGACACGGCCAGCGTCTCCAAGACCGCCGCCACCGGCGTGCTGTCCAACGACAGCGACGTGGATCTGGAGCAGACGCTGAGCGTGCAGGGTGTCGCCGCCGGCGCCACCGCCACGGCGCTGACCGACGGCACCGGCGTCGGCAGTGCGGTCACCGGGTCCTGGGGCCGACTGACGCTGAACGCGGATGGCTCCTACACGTACCAGCTCGACACCGCGTCGGTGCAGTTCCTGCGCGACGGGCAGACGCGCACCGACGTCTTCACCTACACCGTGAACGACACCGGCAAGCTCGGCGCGGCGAAGACGGCGACGCTGACCGTCACCATCAACGGCCTGAACGACGCGCCGGTGGTGGACCTGAACGGCACGGTCGCCGGGACCGGCACGACTCTGACCTACACGGAGGTGGACGGCACCGACAGCGGCACGGGCAGCGCGCTCTGGCCCTTGGCGACCCTGTCCGACCCGGACAGCGGCAAGCTCGCCAGCCTGACCATCACCGCCGGCAACATCCTGGACGGCAACGCCGAAGTCCTGCGCATCGGCGGCACCGACTTCGCGCTCGCCACCAGCACCGGCGCCCCGGTCACCGTCACGGCGGGAACTACGAACTTCCACGTCAACGTGGCCGCGAGCGGCACCGGCGCCACCGTCACCATCACGCCCGCCGGGGGCGGCGCCATGGCTCTGGCCGACACGGCGGCGCTGCTGGCCGGAATCACCTACCGCGACACCTCCGATAAGCCGAACACCGGCAGCACCCGCGGCTTCGCGGTGCAGGTGACGGACGCCGGCAGCAACGACGACGGCACGCCCGCCGGGACCGGCCTCGCCAGCAACACGGCGGCGGCCACGGTGACGGTGGTCACCACCAACGAGGCCCCGGTGGTCGACCTGAACGGCGCCGCCGCCGGGTCCGACAACGCGATCACCTACGCCGAGGTTGCCAACGGGACGGAGCCGGAACTGGCCATCGCCTCCGCGGGCACCCTGACCGACATCGACAACGCCAACCTGGCGCGGATGGTGCTGACGGTCGGCTCGGTCGCCGACGGTGCGCGCGAGTTCCTGACCATTGGCGGCACCCGCTTCGCCATCGGAACGGACGTCACCGCGCAGATGGTGGACGCCGGGGCGCTGGGCCGCTTCAGCGTGACCATCGCGACGGTCGGCGGCGACCGGCAGGTGGACATCCGCGCGCTGGGTGCCGGCTCGACCGCCACGGTGGACACCAAGGCGGACTTCGCCAGCCTGTTGCAGGGCATCACCTACAGCAACACCAGCGACAACCCGTCGGGCACGCGCACGGTCAAGGTCCAAGTGACCGACGCCGGCACGGACGACGCCATCGCGGCGGACGACGAGCGGGGGAGCAACCTGCCGGTCACCACCATCTCCTTCGTCGCCGCCAACGACCAGCCGCGCTTCTCCGGCAGCTACCAGGATCGGACGGTGCGGGAGAACGCGGTCAACGTGACCGGCGGCGCGCCGGTGGCGCTGATCGGGAATCCGGCGGCGGTGACGCTGAACGACGCCGACAGCCCGAATTACGTGGGCGGGTCGGTCACCGTCTCCGGCCTCGCGGCGGACGACCTGCTGTCGTTGCCCGCGACGGTGACGGCGGTGGAGGGGGCCGTGCGGCTGAGCGGCGGCACCAGCGTTCAGGTCTATTCCGGGGGCGACTGGCGCAGCATCGGCACCCTGTCGGGCGGCAACGGCGCCACCCTGACCATCGCCATCGACGGCGCCGACGCGGCCACCCATGGCACCGTCGCCAACGTCGAGCGCGTGATCGAGGCCCTGACCTACCAGAACGGCAGCGACCGCCCGACGCCGGGTCCGCGCACCCTGACGATCACCGTGAACGACGGCGGCAGCGGGGTTGCCGGCGCGACGACCCTGGCCCTGACCGTGGTTCCGGAGAACGACCGGCCGGTCATCGGCAACTTCGGCTCCAGCGGCCCGACCTTCACCGAGGACGGGGCGGCGGTCCTGCTGGACGCCGACGCGACTCTGCGGGACGCCGACATCGGCGATGCCAGCGGCGGGCCGAACGACTACCGCGGCGTGACCCTGACCTTCCAGCGCAGCGGCGGCACGCCCAACGCGGACGACCGCTTCGGCTTCGGCGGCAACGCCGCCACCGCCAATTCCATCTACGCCGTCGGGACGGAGCTGCGGCTCGCCAACGGCACGGCGGACCCGTCGGACGACGTGGTCATCGGCAGCATCGACACGACGACCGCCGGGCGCCTGCGCATCACGCTGGGCGGCGCGGCGGCGGTGACCCAGGACGTCGCCAGCCGGGTCGTCCAGGCCGTCACCTACACGAACCTGAGCGAGAATGTGGACGGCGTGTCCGCCGGCCCGGTGTCCATCGACCTGACGGTGGACGACCGCAACGGGACGGCCCAGGTGGATCAGGGCGACGGCGGCGCGCTGACGGCGACCTCCGCGACCTCCGTCACCGTCGTCCCGGTCAACGAACCGATCCGCACCGGCGCCGCGCCGGTCCTGACCCAGGTCGCCTACGCCGAGAACGCGGCGCCGCAACGGCTGTTCAACGACGCGGCGGTGACCATCACCGACAACGACAACGCCACCTTCAACGGCGGCGTCGTCACGGCAAGCTTCACCGGCGGCGGGCAGGCGTCGGACCGGCTGGTCGTGGTCGGCAGCGGCGACGCCGCGTCGAACTGGATCAGCGTTTCCGGGTCCGACGTGCTGTGGGACGCCGACGGGGCGGGCTCCGGGGTGGCGGTGGTGATCGGCACGCTGTCGGGAGGTACCGACGCGAACACCCCCCTGGCTATCGCGCTGAACGGCAACGCCGTTCCGGCGGCGGTGCTGGCGCTGATCCGCCAGATCGCCTTCGCCAACGGCAGCGACGACCCGGTCGGCGGGGCGGGGGCCATCCGCACCGTGTCCATGGACGTGCGCAACGGGGCCGTTGGGGCGGCCACCACCCAGACCGCGACCGGCCTGTTCACCAACACCGTCCTGGTCACGCCGGAGAACGACGCCCCGGTGATCGGCCGCGCCGACGGCAGCACCATCCTCGGCACCACCATCACGGAGTGGAACGGCACCGGCACCTATTCCAACAGCGGCGACACGGTCGCGTCGCTGGTCGCCCTGCTGGGCGCCGACGCCCGCGACGCGGACAACCGCGCGGGCGGCGTCGGCACGCCGACCGACGGGCTGGGCCTCGCCGTCACGGGCGTGCTCAACACCGATGGGCGGTGGCAGTATTCCACGGATGGCACCACCTGGACCGACATCCCGACCGGCACCTCCGCAACCGCCGCGCTGCTGCTGAACCCGACCGACCGCGTGCGCTTCGTGCCGACCGCCCTGTTCAACGGCGACGCCGGGGCGCGGCTGACGCTGAAGCTGTGGGACCGCACCAGCAATGGCACCGACACCACCGCCGACGACGCGAACACCACCGACGGCGACCGCAACAAGGGCGACAACGACCAGTTCAGCGGCACCACGGTGGTGCTGACCGCCCGCGTCGGCGCGGTCAACGACGCGCCGGTCAACACGGTGCCGACAACCCTGACCGGCATCAAGGAAGACACGGCCTTCACCTTCTCCGGGTCGAACGCCTTCTCCATCACCGATGTCGACGTGAACGAGAATCCGGACGTCGCCAACCGGACCCTGACCGTCACCCTGACCGCGCAGAACGGCGTGCTGACGCTGGGCGACGCGGCCAGCCGCGCCGGGGTGGCCTTCACCAGCGGCGACGGCGTTGCCGACGCCACGGTGACGGCGACCGGTACGCTTGCCACCCTGCAGGCGCTGCTGGCGTCGGTCACCTACAAGGGCAACGCCCACTTCAACGGCACCGACAGCATCACCATCACCACCAACGACCGCGGCAACTACGGTTCCGGCGGCGCCTTGCAGGACGTGGATACCGTCACCTTCACGGTGCAGGCGGTGAACGACGCGCCCACGGCGACCTCGACCGCCACGGTCACCCTGGCGCCGGTGGCGGAGGACATCGACGGCACGGCCAACAGCGGCTCCACGGTCGGCGACCTGTTCGCCGCCCGGCTGTCCGACGCGCCCGACGCGGTGACCGGCGGCAGCAGCGCCAACGGCTTCGCCGGAATCGCCATCGTGGCGGGCACCGCCGACGCGGCCAAGGGCCAATGGCAGTACCGGATCGGCGGCAGCGGCGCCTGGATCGACGTCGGCGACCGGACGCTCGGCACCGCGCTGCTGCTCGGGTCCGGTGACCGGCTGCGCTTCCAGCCGGCGGGCGATTTCAACGGCCCGGCGCCGCAGCTCGGACTCCGCCTCGTGGAGGACGGTGGCGCGGCGCTCGTCGGCGGCACGGTCGTCGATCTCGGCGGCGCCACGGCGACGGGCGGCGAGAGCCGTTACTCCGACGCGGCCAACCAATTGACGCTGGCGACCAGCGTCACGGCGGTGAACGACCGCCCGGTGGTCACCGGCAGCGGCCCCGTCGCCATCGCGGTGACGGAGGACAGCGCCCCGGCTGGCGCCACCTTCGCCAGCCTGCTGACCGGTCGTTACACCGACGCCACCGACGACCAGACCACCAAGGGCGGTTCGGCGGACGCCACGGCGCTCAGCTTCGTCGCCGTCGTCGGCAACGCCTCCGTGGCCGGGCAGGGCACTTGGCAGTATCTCGCCAACGGCACGACCTGGACGGACATTCCCGCCACGGGCCTGTCCGCGGCGTCGGCCCTGGTGCTCGACGCGGCCACGCAGGTGCGCTTTGTGCCGGCCGCCGACTTCCACGGCACGCCGGGCGCGCTGACGCTGCGGCTGGCCGACGGCTCCGCAAACCCGGTCACGGCCAGCGGATCGGCCTCCGACCTGAAGGACCTGTCGGTGAACGGCGGGACCGGGCAGACGGGCCGCTGGTCGGTGGCCAGCATCGACCTGCAACCCACCGTCGCCAACGTCAACGACGCCCCGACCGCGAGCGGCACGGCGACCCTGCCGGCCATCGCGGAGGACACCCCCGCCGCCTCCATCCCCGGCGCCACGGTGGCGAGCCTGTTCGGCCCGCTCTACGGCGACGCGGCGGACGACCGGACGGGCACAACGGGCGGTGCCGACGCCAGCACGCAAGCGCTGGCCGGAATCGCCATCGTCGGCAACGCCGCGACGGCGGCCCAGGGGCAGTGGTTCTACTCGACCGACGGCACGGCGTGGACGGCTCTGCCCGCCGGCCTGTCGGACACCAACGCACTGGTCCTGCCGACCACCGCCAGCCTGCGCTTCGTGCCGGTCGCGGACTGGAACGGCACGCCGGGCGGCTTGGCGGTGCGCCTGTCCGACGCCACGGTCGGCGGCGCCGCCGCAGGCCAGACCCTGTCCATCGGCGGCACCAGCCCGTGGTCCGCGACGACGGTCACGCTCGGCACCGCCGTCACCGCGGTGGAGGACGCCATCGAGGCGGCGAACGACACCAACGGCATCGCGGAAGACGCGGCGGCCCCGGCCACCGGCAACGTGCTCGCCAACGATTTCGACCGCGACTCGCTGGGCACCATTGCGCCGCAAACTCTCTACGTCACCGCGATCCAGGGCACGGGTGCGGCGAGCCCCATCGACACCAGCGCCAACAACAGCGCCACGGTCGCCGGCAGCTACGGCACGCTGACCATCAAGCGCGACGGCAGCTACAGCTACACGCTGGACAGCAGCCTCGACGTCATCCAGCAGCTCCGCCAGGGGCAGACGCTGAACGACGAGGTCTTCACCTACACGGTGGACGACGTGCTGGCCGCCGACGGCAGCAACGTGGGCAGCGCCGCGGTCAGCCGTACGCTGTCGATCACCATCACCGGTGTGAACGACGCTCCGGTCGCCAAGCCCGATACCGGCGCGATCCAGGAGGACGCGGCCACCCCGGCCATCGGCTCCGTGCTGACCAACGACGTGGAGATCGACGCGGGCGATCCGGGCGCCGTCACGGCGGTCGGCTTCGGCACTGCCACGGGCACGGTCGGCACGGCGCTGGCCGGCGGCTACGGCTCGCTGACGCTGAAGGCGGACGGCACTTGGTCCTACGCCATCGACAACGGCTCGCCCGCCGTGCAGGCCCTGGCGGCCGGGGAAACGCTGACGGAGACCTTCGCCTACACGGTCACCGACACCGCGGGCGTGTCCAGCAGTTCCACCCTGACCATCACCATCACCGGCACCAACGACACCCCGGTGATCGGCACGCAGGGCACGAGCGGGGCCGTCGTGGAGGACACGAGCAGCCCGACGCTGACCAGCGGCGGCACCATCGCCTTCACCGATCTCGACCTGACCGACAGCCATACGGTCACGGTCGGAACGCCGACGGTCAGCGGTTCGACCGGCATTCCCAACGGCTTCGTGCCGGCGGGGGGCTTCGGCACGCTGACGGCCAGTGTGGTGGAGGACGCCACCGATGCGTCCAACGCCGGGCAGGTGAATTGGACCTTCACGGTGGACAACGCCGCCGTGCAGGGGCTCGCTGCCGGCGAGGTGGTGACCCAGGTCTACACGCTGACCCTGAAGGACCCGAGCGGCGCCACGGTGACCCGCGACGTCACGATCACGATCACCGGCACCAACGACGCGCCGGTGATCGGCGCCGGAAAGACCGCCGGTGCGGTGACCGAGGACGCCGATACGCCGACGCTGACCGACACGGGCACCATCGCCTTCACCGACCTGGACCTCAGCAACAGCCACACGGTCACGGTCGGAACGGCTACGGTCAGCGCTTCGGCGGGTGTCCCCTCCGGCTTCGTCCCGTCCGGCGGCTTCGGCACGCTGACGGCGAGCATCGTCGAGGACGTCACCGACCTTGGCAACACGGCCCGTATCGACTGGACCTTCACAGTGGACAACGCCGCGGTGCAGAGCTTGGCCGCTGGTGAGACCGTCACCCAGGTCTACACGCTGACGCTGAAGGACGTGAGCGGCGCGACGGTCACCCGCGATGTCACGATCACGATCACCGGCACCAACGACACCCCGGTCATTGGCACCGGCAAGACCGCCGGTGCGGTGACCGAGGACGCCGACAAGCCGACGCTGACCGACACGGGCACCATTGCCTTCACCGACGTGGACCTCAGCAACACTCACACCGTCACGGTCGGAACGGCGGCAGTCAGCACCTCGACCGGCGTTCCCTCCGGCTTCGTCCCGGCGGGCGGGTTCGGCACGTTGACGGCAAGCATCGTCGAGGACACGACCGATCTGTCGGGCGTGGGGCAGGTGAGCTGGACCTTCACGGTGGACAATGCCGCCGTGCAGGGGCTCGCAGCCGGCGAAGTGGTGACCCAGGTCTACACGCTGACCCTGAAGGACCCGAGTGGCGCGACGGTCACCCGCGATGTCACGGTCACGATCACCGGTACCAACGACGTTCCGGTGATCGGCACGCAAGGCACGAGCGGGGCCGTCGTGGAGGACGCGAGCAGCCCGGCACTGACCAGCGGCGACACCATCGTCTTCACCGACGTGGACCTCAGCAACACCCATACGGTCACGGTCGGAACGCCGACGGTCAGCGCTTCGGCTGGTGTCCCTTCCGGCTTCGCCCCGGCGGGCGGCTTCGGAGTTCTGACGGCGAACATCGTCGAGGATGTCACCGACCTCGGCAACACGGCCCGGATCGACTGGACCTTCACGGTGGACAACGCCGCCGTGCAAGGGCTCGCAGCCGGGGAGGTGGTGACCCAGGTCTACACGCTGACCTTGAAGGACGTGAGCGGCGCCACGGTGACCCGGGACGTCACGATCACCATCACCGGCACCAATGACATGCCGGTGATCGGCACCGGCAAGACCGCCGGTTCGGTGACCGAGGACGCCGATAAGCCGACGCTGACCGATACGGGCACCATCGCCTTCACCGATTTGGACCTCAGCGACACGCACACGGTCGCGGTCGGCACGGCGACGGTCAGCGCTTCGGCGGGAGTCCCCTCCGGCTTCGTCCCGGCTGGCGGGTTCGGGGTTCTCACGGCCAGCGTGGCGGAGAACACGACCGATCTGTCGGGCGCCGGGCAGGTGAATTGGACCTTCACGGTGGACAATGCCGCCGTGCAGGGGCTCGCTGCCGGCGAGGTGGTGACCCAGGTCTACACGCTGACCCTGAAGGACCCGAGCGGCGCGACGGTGACCCGCGACGTCACGATCACGATCACCGGCACCAACGACACGCCGGTCGTCGGCATGGACAAGCTGACCGGCGCCGTGACCGAGGACGCGGACTCCACCACCCTGACCGACACGGGCATCATCGATCTCGGCGATACGGATCTGTCCGACACCCATGGCGTCGCGGTGGCCTTCACCGCCACCACCGGCTCGGCGCAACTGGGAACGCTGACCGCTATCGTCCGGACGGACAGCAGCGGGACCGGCACGGGGGGCGTCATCGCCTGGACCTACGGCGTGGACAACGCCGCGGTGCAGTTCCTGGCCGCCGGTCAGACGGTGACGGAGACCTACAGGCTCACCGTCTCCGACGGGAAGGGCGGTACGGTGACCCGCGACGTCACGGTCACCATCACCGGCACCAACGACGCGCCGGTGATCGGCCCGGCAAAGCTGACCGGTGCCGTGACCGAGGATGCGGGTGGCGGCGCAACCCTGACCGACAGCGGCACCGTCGCCTTCACCGACGTGGACCTGACCGACGCGCACAGCGTCACGGCGGTCTTCGTGTCGACGAGCGGCACGGGCCAGCTCGGCGTGCTGACCGCCGTACGGACCGCGGACACGACGGGTACGGGAGCCGGCGGGCAGGTCACCTGGACCTACACGGCGGACAACGCCGCGCTTCAATTCCTGCGCGCGGGCGAAACGCTGACCGAGACCTACGCGATCACCGTGTCGGACGGGAAGGGCGGCACGGTCACCCGCAACGTCGTCATCGCCATCACCGGCACCAACGACGCCCCGACCGTCACCGGCGATCCGCCTGCCGTGTCGGGCAACGCCGGGCAGGAGATGGCGCTCACCGTCGACCGTTCGCGCTTCGCCGATGTGGACCGCGGCGACAGCCTGACCTTCACGGCGACCCTGGCCGATGGCCGCCCGCTGCCCTCCTGGCTGTCCTTCGACCCGGCGACCCTGACCTTCCGCGGGACTCCGCCGCAGGATGCCGCCGGCACGCTCGCGCTGATCCTGCGGGCCACCGACACCGCGGGCGCCTCGGCGACGCTGGGCGTGACGTTCAGCATCACGGCGGAGGTGCCGCGCGCCGACACGCCGACGCCAGGCACCCCGACCGCCACGACGCCGACGACACCCGGCACCCCCCCGACGACGCCCACCAACGGGGATTCGCTGATCACCGGGACGGGCAACGCCACCCCGAACGCGCCCCTCGTCACCGGCACCACGCCGGCGGGCGACGGGCTGACCACCGGCTTCACCGCGACCCCCTTCACCCAGGTGCAGGCGGGCGACAACGGCGGCTTCGGCGCCGGGGCGGTGAACACCGCAAGCCTGCTGAACCGCCAGGGCAACGGCGACCTGTCCACCTCGGCCATCTTCCGGCAGTCCAGCCAGGCCAACGTGGAGCTGTTCCTCGCCGGGTCGGTCGGCAACCAGACCCTGCTGCCGCAGCAACAGACGAGCTTCCAGGTGCCGAAGAACATCTTCCGGCACACCAACCCGAACGAGCGGCTCGTTTATCAGGCGACCCGCCCGGACGGCAGCCCGCTGCCCAACTGGCTGCAGTTCGACGCGCAGAACCTGTCCTTCCGCGGCGCGCCGCCGACCGAGGCACGCGGGGCGCTCGACATCGTCATCGTCGCCAAGGACAGCCGCGGCAATCAGGCGGCGGCGCAGTTCCGCGTGCTGGTCACCCAGGACCTCAACACCCAGACCCCCGTCGGGAACGGCCGCGGCGAGCAGCCGAGCGGCGGCGAGGGCCGCCCACAGGCCCAGGGGCAGCAACCCCCGGGCGAGGGGCAGGGCGGGAATCCGATCGGAAACCAGGGCGGCGAGCAGGACCAACCGGCGCTCCAGGTGCCAAGGGACCAGCGTGCCGATGCCGGAGCGCCGGACTCCATGGAGGGGGCCGACGCCTGGACGGCCACAGACCGCAACATCGCCGACCTTGCTCCTTCCGGTGCCACGCCGCCGGCCGGCCGCGCCTCCTTCTCGGCTCAGCTTCACGCCGCCGGGCGGCCCGGCCTGCTGGCGGAGGCCCGCAGCCTTCTGAACGCGCTTCTCGTCACCGATGACCGCAACGCCGCCTGACCCGGCGGCATCACACAGAGCCTACGACCCGCATGAGCCCCCACCGCATGCTACGCTCCCTCGGCCCGCTAGGCGCGGTCGCCCTCCTCGGAGCCTGTGCCGTCGCCCCGGCCCCGATCCTGCCGGAGGAGCATCTGGCGCGCGCCAGGACCGACTACGCGCAACTCTACAAGGATCAGGCGCCGCTCGCCGGTCCCCTGACCGCGTCGGAGGCGGTGGCGCGGGCGCTCAAGTACAACTACGACCAGCAGCTCGCCAGCGTCGAATCGGCCTTGCAGACCAGCCAGTTCGACGTCGCGGTGATGAACATGCTGCCGCGGCTGGCGGCCAGCGCCGGCTACAACGTGCGCAACAACGAGAACGCCTCCTCGTCGCTGTCGGTTCTCACCCGCCGCCAGTCGCTCGAGCCCTCGACCTCGCAGGACCGGAACCGCGGCACCGCCGACCTGACCTTCTCCTGGAACCTGCTGGACTTCGGTGTCGGCTATTTCCAGGCGCGCCAGCAGGGCGACCGGGCGCTGATCGCGGTGGAGCGGCGGCGGCGCGTCATCAACAACATCGCCAAGGAGGTGCGCAGCGCCTACTGGCGCACGGCGACGGCGCAGCGCCTGCTGCCGAAGATCGACCCGCTGCTCGCCGATGCCGAAAAGGCGCTGAAGGCGAACGCGGAGATCAGCCGGAACTCGCTGGAGCCGGTGCTCCAAACGCTGGAATACCGCAAGAACCTGTTGCAGGTGATCACGCAGCTTCGCCGCCTGAAGTCGGACCTGTCGGTCGCCAAGGCGCAGCTCGCCGCTCTGGTCAACATCCCGCCGCGCACCGAATTCACGGTGGAGCTGCCGCCGGAGACGCCGTCCTTCCCGCGCGGCCTGTCCGCCGACCTGCCCTCGCTGGAGCTGATCGCCCTGTCGCAGCGCCCGGAGCTTCGCGAGGAGGCCTACCAGGAGCGGGTGGACCGCAACAACCTTTACAAGGAGATGATCCGGCTGGTGCCGGGCCTCTCGGTGCTGGGCGGCCTGAACTACGACAGCAACTCCTACCTCGTGAACAATCTGTGGGCCGAGGCGGGGGTGCGCGCCACCTACAACCTCGTCAACCTGATCAGCGGGCCGATCGCCATGGACGCCGCCCGCAAGCAGATCGAGGTGTCGAAGGTCCGCCGCCTCGCCCTCAGCGTCGCGGTGCTGACCCAGGTGAACGTCAGCCACCAGCAGTATCTCCGCTCCGTGGAGACGCTGGATTCGGCGCAGGAGATCTCGCAGGTCGAGGCGGGCATCGCCAAGGCCGTGTCGGACGGCGGCCTCGCCGAGGCGGAACCGGAGTTCGAGCGCATCCGCCGCGGCCTGTCGGCGGTCGCCGCGGAACTGGACCGCGACCGCGCCTTCACCGATCTGCAGGCTTCGCTCGCCAACCTCTACACCTCGCTCGGCTTCGATCCGGTGCCCGCGGCGGTGGAGACCGACGACCTGACAACGCTGACCGCCGTGGTGAAGCGGTCGCTCGACGACCTCGACGCCGGGCGCCTGCCGGACATCCCGCATCTGGAGCCGGCCCCCGATCAGGTCCCCGGCCAGCCTTCCGAACCGCCGCAGGCCGAGGCCCCCTCGGCGCCCCCGTCCGAACCGTCCACGCAACCCCAGACCGCCCCGGTATCATGACGCTTCGCTTCGCGACGTGTTTCGCCGCCGCCTTCCTCCTCCTCATGTCCGGCGTGGGGCCGGGGGTGGCGGCGGAGACCGGCGGGGACATCCTGCCGATCGTTCCGCGGGAGATCCGCGCCCAGGTGACGGCGCGCGTCGCCACGACCCTGTCCAGCCCGATGGCCGGGCGCATCCACGACCTGTCCATCGAGGACGGCGACCGATTCAAGAAGGGCGAGGTTCTGGTCCGCTTCGACTGCGCGGTGCAGGAGGGGCAGCACGCCCGCGCCGTCGCGCTGCTGGAGAAGAACCGCCAGTTGCAGGCGGTGAACGAGCGCCTGCGCAAGCTGGGTTCGGTCAGCGTCAAGGAAATGAACGTCTCCACCGCCGACGTCGCCACCGCCGCCGCCGAGGTGAGCATCACCAGGGCCATGGTGGACCGCTGCACCGTCACCGCACCCTTCGCCGGGCGGGTGGCCGGCGTGTCGGTCAAGCGCTGGCAGTTCATCGGCGAGGGACAGCCGATGCTGGACATCCTCGACGACCAGCAGCTTGAACTGGAAGCGATCATCCCCTCCCGCTGGCTGGCGTGGCTGGGGGTCGGCACCGGATTCCAGGTGGAGGTGGACGAGACGGGCAAGCTCTATCAGGCCAAGGTGTCGCGCCTGTCGGGCCGTGTCGATCCGGTCAGCCAGTCGGTGAAGATCTACGCGTCGATCACGGGCGCGACCGGCGACCTGCTGCCCGGCATGAGCGGGCGCGCCGTGATTGCGCCACCTCAAGACACGCCTACCCAAATTTCGCCTTCCCAGAACACAACCGGCGGTGTTGCCGACCCGGTACAAGCGGTGCCTTCGGACAAGAAACCGGCGGACAAAACTCCATGAGCGCCCAGTTGAACCGGCAGTTGCTTCGGCTGTCGGCTCTGCTCCAGATCGAACGGCGCGCGCGCCACGCCGCACGGAACGAGCTGTCCTTCGTGATGGCGAACGAGACCGCCGGAGTCATGCCCTACCAGCAGGCGGCGGTGTGGATCGGCGACGCGCGCGGACGCATCGACGCGCTGTCCGGGGTGGCGGTCGCCGACCTTGCGGCGCCCTACGGGCAGTGGGTGTCGCGGCTGTGCGCCGAATTGGCGGGAGTGCCGGACGGGACGGAGCCGCGCGCGGTGACGGCGGAGGACGTGCCCGCCGCTGTCAGCCGGGATTGGGCGGAGCATCTGGCGCCCTGCGCGCTGTGGGTCCCGCTGGTGGCGCCGGGGGACCAGCGGGTCGGCGGCCTGCTGTTCGCCCGCGCGGAACCCTGGACCGAGGCCGACCGGCATCTGCTGGCCCACCTCGCCGACGCCTACGCCCACGCCTGGCTGCTGGCCCACGCCCGCCGGGTCCGCCTGAAGCGGAAAGGCGCCCTGTGGCGCAAGGCCGCCTTGGCCGCGCTGGTGACGCTGGTGGTCGGGGCGGGGGCTTTGCCGGTGCGGCAGTCGGTGCTGGCCCCGGCGGAGGTGGTGCCGCGCACGCCGACGCTGGTGCGCGCGCCCTTCGACGGGGTGGTGGACAGCGTCGCCGTGACGCCGAACCAGCCCGTCGGCGCCGGCCAGCCGCTGGCCACGCTGGACACGGCGCAACTGCGCAGCAAGCTGAAGGTCGCGCAGAAGGCGCGCGAGGTCACCCAGACCGAATACCAGCAGGCCGCCCAGCTCGCCGTGTTCGACCCGAAGGCCAAGGCGAAGCTGGCCATCCTCCAGGGGCACCTGGAGCAGCAGGCGGCGGAGATCGCCTATCTGCAGGGTATGCTCGACCGCGCCACCCTGACCGCCCCGGCGGCGGGCGTGGCCGTCTTCGACGACCCCAACGACTGGATCGGGCGCCCGGTCACCCAGGGCGAGCGGATCATGATCGTCGCCAACCCGGCGGACGTGGAGCTGGAAATCCGCCTGCCGGTCGGCGACGCCATCCCGCTGGACGAGCGCGCGGAGGTCGCCTTCTTCCTGAACGTGGCGCCGGACGCGCCGATGCGGGCGACGCTCCATTCCGGCAGCTACCGCGCGCAGACCATGCCGGACGGGGTGGTGGCCTACAAGCTGAAGGCCGGTTTCGACGGTGCCGGGGAAGGGCAGGGCGGCACGCCGCGGCTCGGCTTCAAGGGCACCGCGAAGGTTTATGGTGAAACGGCGCCGCTGGCGCTGTGGATTCTCCGTCGTCCCATCGCCACGGCTCGGCAATGGCTGACCTTCTGACCGCAACCGACGCCCCGCCCGGCGGCGCCGCTCCCATCCGGCGCGCTCCGTCGCCCGCCCCGTCACCTGCCGAAACGCCGCTGCCGCCCCTGCGCGACGATCTGGCCCTGCTGCCCGGCCCGCCGACCCACGAAGGGGCGCCGACCTGGACGCTGCACGACCCGGCGGCCAACCGCTTCCTGCGCATCGGCTGGCTGGAGTTCGAGATCCTTCAGCGCTGGCCGCTCGGCCGCGCCGACGCCATCGCGCAGGCCATCGCGCGGGAGACTCCGCTGGCCGTCTCCGCGGAGGAGGTGCTGCATTTCGTCCAGTTCGCGGAGCGCGGCGAGCTTCTGCACCCCATCGGCCCGCAGGGCACCGCGCGCATGGCGCAGCGGGTCGCGGCGCGCCGGCAGCATCCGCTGAAATGGCTTCTGAAGAACTACCTGTTCCTGCGCGTGCCGCTGGTGCGGCCCGATGGCTTTCTGCGCGCCACGCTGCCGCTCGTCCGTCCTCTCTTCACGCGGGGATTCCTGCTTCTGGTGCTGGTCGTGGCGATGCTCGGCCTCCACCTGATCGGGCGCCAGTGGGACAGCTTCACCCACAGCTTCCTGCACCTGTTCACGCTGGAAGGGGCGGCGCTGGGCGGGGCCGCCCTGCTGTTCGCCAAGATCATCCACGAGATGGGGCACGGCTACGCGGCCCGGCTGAGCGGCTGCCGGGTGCCGGCGATGGGCGTGGCCTTCCTGGTGCTGATGCCCGTGCTGTGGACCGACACCACGGAGGCGTGGCGCCTGACGTCGCGCCGCAAGCGGCTGCTGATCGACGCGGGCGGCATGCTGGCGGAACTGACCGTGGCCGCCTTCGCCTCGCTGGCCTGGAGCTTCCTGCCGGACGGGCCGCTGCGCTCGGGCGTCTTCATGCTGGCCGGCACGACCTGGATCATGACGCTGGCGGTGAACCTGAACCCGCTGATGCGCTTCGACGGCTATTTCCTGCTGGCCGACGCGCTGGACATCCCGAACCTCCAGGACCGCAGCTTCGCCATGGGCCGCTGGTGGCTGCGGGAGCGGCTGTTCGGCCTGGGCGCGCCGCCGCCGGAGGTGCAGACGCCGGGGCGGCGGCGCTTCATGATCGGCTACGCCTTCGCCATCTGGGTCTACCGCTTCCTGCTGTTCATGGGCATCGCGCTACTCGTCTATCACCTGTTCTTCAAGCTTCTTGGCCTCTTCCTGATGATCGTGGAGATCGGCTGGTTCATCGTGCGCCCGATCGTGTCCGAACTCGCAGCCTGGATGGCGCAACGCCGCGCCATGCGCTGGAACCGCAACAGCGTGACGACGCTGGCCGCCGTCGGGCTGCTCGCCGCCGCCTTCCTCGTCCCCTGGCGGAGCGAGGTGACGGCGCCCGCGCTTCTCCACGCGGAGCGGCAGGCGGTGCTCTATGCGCTGCACGCCGGTCAGGTGAGGACCCTGCCGGAGGGGATCGGCGCCGGGCTCGATGCCGACGCCGCGGCCTTCGTTCTGGAATCTCCGGACCTGTCCTACCGGATCGCGCAGGCGGAGCGGCAGGTCCGGCTCTATCAGGTGCAGGCCAACGCCCAGGCCGCCGATCCCGAACAGGCCTCGCAGTTGCCGGTCACCTGGCAGCAGATGGAGGGCGCGGTCGCCGACCTGGAGACGCTGACCGCCCAGCGCCACGAGATGACCGTGCGGGCGCCCTTCACGGGCCGCGTGCTGGAACTGGCCGACCATCTGCGCCCCGGCGCCTGGGTGGCGGCGAAGGAACCCCTGGCGCTGCTGGTCGCGCCCGACAGCGTGGTGGCGGAGGCCTATGTCGCGGAGGCCGACCTGTCGCGCCTGACGGCCGGTGCGCCCGCGCGGTTTGTCCCGGAGGACGGGTCGAGACCCATCCCGCTGCGGCTGCGCTCCATCGACGCGCTCGCCACCCGTGAGTTGGACTCCGCGGAGTTGGCCTCCACCCAGGGTGGCGGAGTCGCAGCCCGCACCCTGCCCAACGGCAAGACCGTCACCGAGGAGGCCGTCTACCGCGCCACCCTAGCGCCGGTGGACGGCCTGACCCTGCCGCACGCCAGCCGCGGCACCGTCCTGATCGAGGGCGAACGGGAAAGCCGGGGCCGGCGCCTGTGGCGGATCGCCGTCGGCGTGCTGATCCGCGAAAGCGGCTGGTGAGATGGGACGGATCGCCTCAGCCGTTGTCCAGCATCGCGCGCACCTGGGCGAGGAACTGGTCGATGGCGACGGGCTTGCCCAGAAGCCGCGTGCGCGGCCCGAGCTGTTCCTTGTCCATGGCTGCGTTGCCGACATAGCCGGTCAGAAACAGCACTTTCAGCTCCGGCCGCATTGAGCGGGCCGTTTCCGCGAGCTGCTGTCCGCTGATGCCGGGCAGGCCCACATCCGTCACCACCAGGTCGATCCGCGTCGGAGAGGCGAGGATGGTCAAGGCTGCGTGTCCATCCTCGGCCTCCAGGACGGTCGAACCCTGTTCCCGGAGCGCCTCCACGAGCAGCATGCGGACAATGGCTTCGTCCTCCACCACCAGCACGGTTCCCGGCATCGGCGGCGGCTGATCGGGTGCCTTTCCGGGGGTGGGTTCCGCCTGCTCCGCACCCTGATAACGGGGCAGGTACAGCTTCACCGACGTTCCCTGTCCCACCGCGCTGTCGATGCGGACGCATCCGCCCGACTGCCGGACAAAGCCGTAGATCTGACTGAGTCCCAGGCCGGTTCCCTGGCCAACGGGCTTCGTCGTGAAGAACGGTTCGAAGGCGCGGTTGAGAACCTCCGGAGGCATGCCGGTGCCGGTGTCGGCCACCTCGAGCAGCACATAATCGCCGGGCTGCATTCCGGCTTGCGAAGCCACCGCGGCCTCGTCCAGATGGACGTTGGCGCCCTGAACGGTGAGCCGTCCGCCATCGGGCATCGCGTCGCGGGCGTTGATGGCCAGATTCAACAGCGCGGCCTCGACCTGATTGGCGTCTGCCCAGATCGGCCACAGTTCGGGAGCCAGCCGCGTTTCAACCCGGACCGCTTCGCCGACCGAGCGTTCGATCAGGTCCCGAAGTTCATCCGCGAGCGGCTTCAAATCGGTGCGCTCGGGTTTGAGGGGCTGTCGGCGCGCGAAGGCCAGCAGCCTCCGTGTCAGGGCTGTTGCCCGTTCGATCGAGGTCCGGGCGGCGGTCACATAGGGTTCGACGTCGCCTCGCCCGGCCGCAAGCCGCCGCTCGATGATCTCCAGGCTGCCGCCGATGGCCTGGAGCAGATTGTTGAAGTCGTGTGCGATGCCGCCGGTAAGCTGCCCCACCGCCTCCATCTTCTGGGCCTGGAAGAGTGCCGCACGGGTCTCCTCCAGAGCCTCCTGCGCCTTCTTGCGCTCCGTGATATCCCGGGTGATCTTGGCAAAACCGATCAGGTTTCCGTTGGTGTCCCTGATCGCGTCGATGACGACGCTGGCCCAGAAACGGGTGCCGTCTTTGCGGAGCCGCCAGCCTTCGGTTTCGAATTTCCCGGTCTGCTCCGCGGTGCGCAGCCCCTGCATGGGGATGCCGGCGGCCCGATCCTCGTCGGTGTGGAAGCGCGAAAAGTGCTCCCCGATGATCTCCTCGGCGGTGTAGCCCTTCATGCGCTGGGCGCCGGCGTTCCAGTTCGTGACATGCCCGGTCGTATCGAGCATGAAGATCGCGTAGTCGATCACACCCTGGACCAGCAGGCGGAAGCGCGTCTCGCTCTGCCGCAGGGCTTCCTGGGCCTGCTTGCGCTCGGTGATGTCGCGCGTGACCTTGGCAAATCCAACCAGGTTGCCGTCGTCGTCCCGGATCGGATCGATGAGGACATGGGCCCAGAAGCGCGTGCCGTCCTTGCGAACGCGCCAACCTTCCGCTTCGAATTTTCCTTCGGTCAAGGCGATGGTGAGCGCCCGCTGCGGCACTCCGGCTTGTTGATCGTTCTCGGTGTAGAAGCGGGAAAAATGTTGTCCGATGATCTCTGCGGCCGTGTATCCCTTGAACCGCTGCGCGCCCGGGTTCCAGCTTGTCACGATCCCATGTGCGTCGAGCATGTAGATGGCGTAATCGCGAACGCTGTTGACGAGCAGTTCGAATCGCCGCTCGCCGGACAGCGACTGCCCGCCAACGCCGGTCGACGACTCAATCTCCACCAGGGTTCTCCAAAGCACTCTGAAAGATGGTTGGCACTCTATCGCTGTTGGAGACGTCATTCAACGAAGCCGGCCTCAGGGAGGCCCGGCGCGGTTCGGCGCCCTCATTGTTCCACCTCCAGCACGGTCAACGTCTTGGCCTCGCCCGAACGCGTGTACCAGCAGATCGCGTGCCCTTCGGCGACGCCAATGAGCGCGGCGCCGATCGGCGTCAGGACCGACACCTTTCCCGCGGCCAAGTCGGCCTCCGATGGATAGACGAGGGTAACGGTCCGAACCCGTCCGGTCGCCTCGTTGCGAAAGGTGACACGCGCGTTCATCGCAACCACGGTCGGCATGACCTCGCCTGACCGCACCACCGTCGCTCGCTCGAGTTCCGCGCCCAGATAGTCGGAGACGTCGGGTTCCGACGCTGCGGAAGCGGCCACGAGACCGAGCAGGCAGACGTAGTCGTCGGATGACAGCGTGACAGCCGGAAACAGTTCGGGAGAGGGCATGGTTCTATCCTTTCATACGTGGGTCCGGAAACTCCATGGCGAGGCGGCGGGACAACCCCATCCGCCAAGGGCCGTGTCACGCGGCGGGCGGCGGGGTGTCATCGCCGCCGTCCTGCGGGCGAGGCTGGGACGCGGGCGGTCGCTGCGGCCTTCGTTTGAAGGGCACGACCTGGGGCACGACCTGGGTTGTGCGGGTCTCGGCTTCGGCAGGGCGGTTCGGCGGCGTCACGTCACGCTCCGTCATCATCGGGTCACCTACAAAGTCGACGTCCAAGGCCGCGATGGCGGCCTCGACGGCGGTCAACAGGAACGAGCCCGAGGGACTGCCCGCATGAATCGCGGATCTCCCCCGGCTCTGCGGCGATGTCGGGAATGTGAGCCCCGGTTCTGGACCGGGGCGCTGCCTAGCGGCCCAGATCCGGGGCGGACGTGCCTGAATGCACGCAACCGGCGCGCAAGAGAGGACGGTTCTGGAGGGCGACGATCATCATGGCGGCTCCAATCATGGCCGATACCGGGCCCGGTAGCAAGCTGGTGTTGCCGGGCTTACCCGTTGGTGTTGGCCTCCACCGCACGGAGCGCCCTCCCTGACGGGAAACGAGGTCCAATCCGGGCAGTCGGGGCCAGCGGATGTGCGGCCGGAATCGGTGCCTGGTCAACCGACGACGTAAATCGCTTCGCAGATGACGTAGTTGAGCGCAAGGAAAGGCTGCATGTTGCTGCGAGACGAGGTCGTTGTCTGCGTGCTCGTCATTCCTCCAAGTCATCTTCGCCGACGGCGGCTACCAAGGGAACGTCGCGGCCACCAAGGTGAGGGACACCGGTGACTGGCGGTTGGAGATCGTCAAGCGCTCCGATCAGGCCAAGGGCTTCGGTCGCCTTCATCCGCATCGCCATGATCTGGGTGATGCTTCGGCGCCTCACTCGGAAATGATCTTTCAGGACAGACTCTCAGTGATTTCCAGGATGGGCATCGAATCCTGGCATGCATCATCGTATCCGGCGTGGCCTCCCCACGTAGCAACTGATTGGCCTGATCGATAATCTCCCGCGCAGGCACACACGCACACACGGCGGCGGCGGCGGTGGAGACGAGAATGGGATCGACAGGGAGCCCATCACACAACGGGGCAAGGTCACCCTCGATCAACGGTCGGGGGCGGAGGTTCCCGGGATTTCACGGGCTGCTGGATTGTACTCTCCGGAAGCCGCGGCGTCCGCTCCGGCGTGCGCTCGGATGGGCGCCTCGGCGGTTTGCTGGCTGACGGGATGCTGGTTGACGGCCAGGGGTCCGCTGAACAGGCGGCGGATCACCGTGTAGAACACGGGGGTGAAGATCAGGCCGAAGACCGTGACCCCCAGCATTCCCGTGAACACCGCAGTGCCCAGCGATTGGCGCATTTCCGCCCCCGCCCCCTGCGCGATCATCAGCGGCACGACGCCCAGGATGAAGGCGAAGGACGTCATCAGGATCGGGCGAAGCCGGGTGCGCGCCGCCGCGACCGCGGCCTCGAACCGGTCCTTGCCCTCGAACAGCTCGTTCTGGCGCGCGAACTCGACGATGAGGATGGCGTTCTTGGCGGCCAGCCCGACCAGCACGACGAACCCCACCTGCGCCAGGATGTCGACCGCCAGCCCGCGCATCAGCAGGCCGGTCACCGAGGCCAGCAGGCACATCGGCACGATCAGGATGACCGACAGCGGCATCGCCCAGCTCTCATACTGCGCGGCCAGCACCAGAAAGACGAAGACGACGGACAGCCCGAACACCAACAGGCCGGTGTTGCCCGCGGCCTTCTCCTGGTAGGCCAGTTCGGTCCATTCGAAACCGAAACCGTCCGGCAATGTTTCCGCCGCGGCCTTCTCCATCGCCGCCAGCGCGTATCCGGTGGAGAAGCCGGGCAGGGTGTTCCCCTGGAGTTCCGCCGCCGGATACAGGTTGTAGCGGGCGACGCGGTAGGGGCCGGTGATGTCCCGGAACTCCGCCACCGCGCCGATCGGGACCATGTCACCCTGCGCGTTGCGGGTCTTCAGGTTGGCGATGTCGCGCGGAGTCTGGCGGAACCGCCCATCGGCCTGCGCGGTGACCCGGTAGGTGCGGCCCAGCAGGTTGAACTCGTTGACGAAGGAGGAGCCGACATAGATCTGCAGCGCCTCGAACACCTGATCCGCCGTGACGCCCAGCATTTCCGCGCGCTGGCGGTCGATGTCGGCGAAGACCTTCGGCGTCTTGGTGTTGAACAGCGAGAACACGCCGACGAGGCCCGGAATTTGGTTCGCCGCGGCGGACAGCTCGTTCACCGCCTCCTCCAGCGCGGGCAGGCCGCGGCCCCGCCTGTCCTCGACCATCATCTTGAAGCCGCCGGAGTTGCCGATGCCACGCACGGGCGGCGGCGGGATGGTGATGATGAAGGCGTCTTCGATGGTCCCCAGCCGGGTCCTCAGATCGCCCAGCACGGACTCGGCGGTCTGGCTCTTCGGAATGCGCTCCTCGAACGGGGCGAGGGTCACGAAGATCGCTCCCGCGTTCGGCGCGTTGGTGAAGGTGGCTCCGTCAAGCCCGGCGAAGGGCACGGCGTGGATCACGCCCGGCGTCTTCAGCAGCGTGTCCACCGCGGTGCGCACCACCTCGTCCGTGCGGGCCAGCGACGAGCCGGGAGGCAACTGCACCACCGTGATGAGATAGCCCTGGTCCTGATTCGGGATGAACCCGGTCGGCGCCCGGGTGAACTGCCAAGCCGTCAGGGCGAGCAGCACGCCATACACCGACAGCACGATCACCGGCAGCCGCACCAGCCGCCCGGTCAGTCCGGCATAGCCGTCGGAAAGCCGGTCGAAACCCCGGTTGAAGCCGCGGAAGAAGGCGTGGACCGGGCGCGTCAGCGGCGACGGCTTGGGCGGGTGCTCCTCGTGCGGCTTGAACAGCAGCGCGCACAGCGCCGGGCTGAGGGTCAGCGACACCAGGCAGGAAATCACCGTGGCGGTCGCGATGGTCACCGCGAACTGGCGGAAGAACTGGCCGGAGATGCCGCTGACCAGGGCCGCCGGGATGAACACGGCGGTGAGCACCAAAGCGATGGCGATCAGGGCGCCGCCGACCTCGTTCATCGTCTCGTGCGCGGCGTCCTTGGGCTTCATGCCCTGACGGATGAACCGCTCCACATTCTCCACCACGACGATGGCGTCGTCCACGACGATGCCGATCGCCAGCACCAGCCCGAACAGCGACAGCGTGTTCAGCGAGTACCCCAGCGCCGCCAGGACCGCGAAGGTGCCGATCAGCGAGACGGGAATCGCGGCGATCGGCACGATGGACGCGCGCCACGTCTGGAGGAACAGGATGACGACGACGACGACCAGCGCCACGGCCTCGAAGATCGTCTTGTAGACCTCCTCCACCGACTGCGCGATGAACTCCGTCGGGTTGTAGACCACGTCGTAGCGCATCCCGCTCGGGAAGCCCCTGGAGAGATCCGCCATGGTCGCCAGGATGCGGTCGGCGGTCTCCAGCGCGTTGGAGCCCGGCCTCTGGAAGATGACCAGCGGCACGGCCTGCTGACGGTCCAGATAGGCGTTCAGGTTGTAGTCCAGCGCCCCCAGCTCGACGCGGGCCACGTCACGCAGGCGGGTGACCGCGGCCCCGTCGGTCTTGACGATGATGTTGCCGAACTCCCGCGCGTCGGTCAGGCGGCCCAGCGTCTCGACGTTGAGCTGGAAGGCGCCGGGAGCCGGCACGGGCGGCTGGTTGATGACGCCGCCCGACACCTGGACGTTCTGCGCCTGGATCGCCCGCACCACGTCGCCGGCGGTCAGGCCGCGCGCCGCCGCCCGGTCGGGGTCGAGCCAGACGCGCATGGAATAGTCGCGGGCGCCGAACACCTGGACGTCGCCCACCCCGTCCTGACGCGCCAGCACGTCCTTGATCTGCAACAGCGCGTAGTTCGACATGTAGAGCTGGTCGCGCGATCCGTCCGGCGAGTTCAGATGGATCACCATCAGCATGTCGGGCGAGTTCTTGCGCACGGTCACGCCGATGCGCCGCACCTCCTCCGGCAGGCGGGGCTCCGCCACGGCAAGGCGGTTCTGCACCAGCACCTGCGCGGTGTCCAGATCGGTGCCCAGCCGGAAGGTGATGGTCAGTTGGAGGCGCCCGTCGCTGGTGGCCTGCGCGGCCATGTAGAGCATGTTCTCGACGCCGTTGATCTCCTGCTCGATGGGAGCGGACACGGTGTCGGCGACCACCTGCGCCGAAGCGCCGGGATAGGTCGCGTTGACCACGATGGTCGGCGGTGCGATCTCCGGATATTGCGCGACCGGCAGGGTCAGATAGGCGAAGACCCCGATCAGGGTGATGAAGATGGACAGCACCGCCGCGAAGATCGGCCGGTTGATGAAGAAGTGCGAGATGGTCATGGCCCCGGCTCCGCTCAACCGGCGGGCGGCTTCGGTGGCTCGATCCGTCCGGCTTGCGGCGTCACCTTGGCGCCCGGCCGCGCCCGGACGAGGCCGTTGATGATGACCTTGTCCGCCTCGTCCAGCCCGGAGCGCACGACGCGCAGCCCGTCCTCGATCGGGCCGAGGCGCACGGGCTTGGGCACCACCGTTCCGTCATCGGCAACCGTCAGGACGATCTTGTTGGCCTGGTCGCTGACCACGGCCTGATCGGGGATCAGCGTGGCGGTGTAGCGCTCGGACCCCGGCAGGCGCAGGCGCCCGAACTGGCCGGGCGTCAGCAGAAGCGACGGGTTGGGGAAGACGGCGCGGGCGCGGATGGTGCCGGCGCCGGGGCTCACCTGATTGTCGACGAAGTTGAGCGTGCCCTTCAGGGTCCAGGTCTGTTCGTCGAACAGGCGGCCTTCGACCTCGATGCCGCCGTCGCGTTGCGACCTCAACGCGCCGCGCGCCGCCGCCCGCTGGTAGGCGAGGTAGTCGGATTCGCTCATATCGAAGGTGAAATAGATCGGATCGAGCGAGACGATGGTGGTCAGCAGCGTCGCCGTGCCGCTGTCCCCGCCGGAGATGAGGTTGCCGACGCTGACCTCGCGCCGGCTGATGCGTCCGGCGATCGGGGCGGTGATGCGGGTGAAGTCCACGTTCAGCTCCGCCGTGCGGACGGCGGCCTTCGCCACCTCGACCCCGGCGGCGTCGACGCGGACCTGCTGCTGGCGCTCGTCGAAGACGCTGGCCGCGACGTTGTCGCTGCGCCGCAGTTCCGACGCACGGGCGAGTTGCCGGTTCGACAGTTCCAGCCTGGCTTCGGCCTGCTGCTGCTCCGCCCGCGCCGAAGCCAGTGCCGCCTCGAACGGACGCGGGTCGATGACGAACAGGGGATCGCCCTGCTTGACGAGCTGGCCGTCCTGGAATGCGATGGAGTCGAGATAGCCGCTGACCCGCGCCCGGATTTCCACGAAGTCCACCGCCTGGAACTGGCCGGTGAACTCGTCCCATTCGACGATCTCCTTGCGCAGCGGCGGGCTGACGGTCACCGGCGGCGGGGCGTTCTGGGCAGTCTGGGCGGTCTCGGCGGCACGGGCGCCGTCACCGGGCGGACCGGCCATCCACAGGCCGCCGATCGCCGCGATCACGGCCAGGAGCGCCGCCAGAGCGGCTTTCATCCGGCTGGCGGATGCGGTCCCGCCCGTCGCTGCTCCTGTCATGACCGTCTCCGCTCCCGTTGCCGGCGCAGGGATGGTTGCATGGATCGGCAGAGTTCCACAGGACGCGAAGGTTGCAGCCGTCAGCCTCTATAAAGAGGGTGTGGTGCAGCCTCTTCGTGTGGACGCGCAATGATGGCGGTCGGCATCGCTGGATGCTACGTAGCCTGATATTCGGGCGTTCCGTCCGACCGTTCAGTCCCGATGTTCTCTCGCTACGCCGGAAAAGGCCAAAAACGCTTCGGTCGCATCGATCATCACCTGCGGGAAGAAGGCGACGCGTCCGGCAAGCGGACCTTCGCTGATCGGCGTGGGGCAAGGGAGCGCACGCGGCAAAGGGGGCGGTTTGCCGGGGTCCCGTTCGTCGGCGCGTGGGGGCTCGTAGAAATGGAGGGCAAGCTGGCCGTCGGGTTCGACGGCGTAGGGGAGACCGGGCTCGGTCCGGCGCTCGGCACCCGGAAGGACATATTGGTCGCCCTGGGCGGTCCTTTCCGTCAACGGCATCCAAGACACCCACTTGCCAGTTAAAGCCCTGCTCAACCTATCAGATTGCAGCCGATCCGCTCCAGGGAATATGGCTGAGGGCGCCGATGGAGATATGCATCGGCGTTGAGCGCCGCCGGAACCTGTTGAAAGCAAGTTCGCATCGTATTGGACACTTGATCATGGGCAGCCCGATTGTGTCGGCGTGACCGAATCGGAACCGCCATGGGCGCTGGCGTCTCCATCGGATGGCTCCCGATGGCTCTGGACGACCTGTCGCGCGCTCGCCGTCGTTGCTGGCATCGCGCTGGTGCTTTCGGGCCGCTTGCCTTCCGGCGCGGTTGAGCAAAGTCGAGTTGAGGGTAAAATCTCGCAGAGATCCGGTGTCCAACCCGACAGGGTGTTGGGAAGGAAAGGCGGGTTACTTTTTATCATCCACTGTCAAAAAAAATGACGCCAAAAATGAATGGCATATGCATAATAATTCCAGAAGTTATCGGACCGCATGTATAATTGATGTGGAAACAACGCTGTTGAAAACAGTAGTTACCAATCCGCGGATAGGGGTGCGCGTTTCGGTTCATTGCTTCGCCCGCCCGGATGCCGAGAAGATGAAGGAGGCGCCATGATCCGCTCCCAAGTGGCGGTGCCTCCGGCCACGGACGGTCACGACGATTCGGTCAGCGTCATGCTGAGCTACAGCCCGGCACCGGACCGGGCCGCCGAGTTCCGCGCCGAACTGTCGCGGGCGCTCGCGGCGCTTCGCAGAGCGCCCGGCTGCCGTGCCGTGATGGTGCTCGGGCCGCCGCCGGGAATGCCCGGAACGGTCTGCCTGGTGGCCCAGTTCGATGGAGCGGCGTGCTGGCGGCGATGGCACGATGGCGCCGAATGGACGGGCTGGGCCGCCCACCTGTCCACGCTGGCCGGTGCTCCCGCCATCCAGGAACACCACGGTCAGGGCTCCGGGCTCGTCCTGCCGCACCTCCGCCGCGGAGAACCGCCGCCACGCGCGAAGATGGCGGTCGTAATGTGGGTCAGCGTGTATCCCACCATCACGGCGCTGCTGTGGCTCTTGTGGCCGCTGGTCGAGGGATTGCCTTTGCCGCTGCGCACCCTGACGCTGTCCGTCGTCATGGTGCCCCTGATGGTCTGGTTCATCGTGCCGTGGGTGACCGCGTGTCTCGGCCCCTGGCTGAGGACGGCGGGACGCCAGCCGAGAAGAGGTTCCCAATGATGGGTTTCGATCAGGTGCTGCTTCTGGCGAGCGCGTGCTTCGTCGCGATGGCCAGTCCCGGTCCGGGCGTCTTCGCCGTGGTGTCGCGGTCGATGGCCATCGGCTCCCGGCGGACCATGGGCTTCATCGGTGGAATGGTCCTGGGCGACCTCGTCCTGCTGGGCCTCGCAATGTCCGGCTTGGCGGCGGTCGCGACGGTCCTGGGCGATGTTTTCCAGATCCTCACCTATCTTGCCGCCGCATACCTGATCCATCTGGGCGTCGGCTGCTGGCGCCATGCAACCAACGCGGCCTCGCTGCCGTCGCCGTCGCCGTCGCCGTCGAACGCACGCGGGTTCGTCGGTGGATTCGCCATCACGCTGTCGAACCCGAAGACCATCCTTTTCTACATGGCCTTCCTGCCGGCCTTCGTCGATCTGTCCCATTTGACGCTGCCGGACACGGTGCTGGTGGCGCTTGTCGTCGGCGGTGTCCTGTTCGGGGTCATGACGACCTATTCGGTTGCGTCGGCAACGGCACGGGCGCTGTTCCGCAGCCCGCGGGCGCTGATGATCCTGAACCGCACCGCCGCGTGCCTGATGGTCGCAACCGGGCTTTTCATCGCCTTTCGGTGAGGCCCAGGACGGGCGGCCTGTCGAAGCCCTGCACATCCGAATGGAAACCGGTCATGAGTGAGCGGATAAAATATCTTCTCGATGAGACGCAGATTCCCAAGTGCTGGTACAATCCGGCTGCGGACCTGCCTGCGATGCCCCCGGCGCTTCACCCCGGAACGGGGCGACCGGTCACGCCGGACGATCTGGCCCCGATCATGCCCCCGGCGCTCATCGCCCAGGAATTGAGCACTGAGCGCGCGATCGAGATTCCCGAACCCGTACGCCAAGCCTATGCCCGGTGGCGCCCGTCGCCGATGTTCCGCGCCAGGGGACTGGAGCGGGCGCTGCGGACGCCGGCGCGGATCTACTACAAGTACGAAGGGGCAAGCCCGACGGGCAGCCACAAGCCGAACACCGCCATCGCCCAAGCCTTCTACAACAAGGAGGCCGGCATCGCGCGGCTGGTCACGGAAACCGGGGCGGGGCAGTGGGGATCGTCGCTGGCCTTCGCGGGCGCGATGTTCGGCCTGGACGTCAAGGTCTACATGGTCAAGGTCACTTACCATCAGAAGCCCTATCCCAAGTCCCTGATGGAGACCTACGGGGCTGTCTGCGTGCCCAGCCCGAGCCGGGAAACCGCCGCCGGACGCGCCATACTCGCCGAGGACCCGGAGTGCAGCGGCAGCCTCGGCATCGCGACGTCGGAGGCCGTCGAGGTGGCCATCGGAGACCCCCGGACCAACTATGCCGGCGGCAGCGTGCTGAACCACGTCGTCATGCACCAGACGGTCATCGGGCAGGAAGCCCTGTTGCAGATGGACATGGCAGGGGACTGGCCGGACATCGTGATCGGGTGCGCGGGCGGCGGCAGCAATCTGGGCGGCCTGTCCTTCCCCTTCATCGGCGAATCCCTGCGCAAGGGCCGCAAGGTGCGCGTCGTCGCGGCGGAGCCCGCGTCCTGTCCGACCCTGACCCAGGGCCGCCGCGCCTATGATTACGGCGATACCGCCGGCCTGACCCCGTGCCTGATGATGCACACGCTCGGTCACAGTTTCGTGCCGCCACCGCTGCACGCCGGCGGGCTGCGGTACCACGGCATCGCGCCACTGGTCAGTCACGCTCTGGCGCATGGCCTGATGGAGGCGGTGGCGGTCCCCCAGACGAGCTGCTTTGCCGCCGGAGTCCAGTTCGCCCGGTCGGAGGGCATCGTGCCGGCGCCGGAATCGACGCACGCCATCCAGGTCGCCATCGCCGAGGCTCTGCGCTGCCGCGAAGAGGGCCGCGCCGAAACGATCCTGTTCTGCCTGTCGGGGCATGGCCTGTTCGACCTGCCGGCCTACACGCGCCACCTCACCGGGCAACTGCACGACGAGGCGTGCGATCAGGAGAGGCTGGACCGCTCGCTTGCCAGGCTTCCGGCCTTCGCGAAGGCGTAACACCGCTCGACAAATGGCAAGGCCCGGCGCATTCCGAAGGATGCGCCGGGCCATTGGCGTTGCGGTGACCGGTTACGGGTACGCGCAGTCCTCCGCCCGCGCCGCGGCGACGGCTTCAGCCACCAGAGAGCCTGTGCGGAACCGGTCGCGTGTTCCGAACAGGTTCGGATGCGCCTTGCGCAGTCCTTCAATGACGGAATCATAGGGAAAGTCATCGAAATCGCCGTGGACGCGGATGAACTCCATGAACTTGTGGCCATTGTCGTCGTAGGGGTGATGCAGGCTGTCCTGCGTCCCGTCGAAGTCCAACGGCTTCATGCGGTAGAGCTGGCAGAGCTTCTTGTTGAAAACCGGCGTGGCCTTGACCCAGCGCCCCTCGATGAACACCGAGACGAGGCAGTGATAGTGGAAGACGTCGCCGCCGACGAACCGGCGCAGGCGGTCGGACGTGAGGTGATTGCGCACGTCCGTCAGCACGAGCCGGCTCGGGATGCCGACCGACCGGACGGCGGCGGCGTAGACGATGGACTTGTGGATGCACAACCCGCTGCCCGCGGCGATGATGGCGCTGGCCTGCAGGCCGGTGCGGGACAGGTCGGCGCCGTAGATTTCGTACAGGATGGTGTCGCGCACCGCGTAGTAGAGGCGGGTTGCCTTTTCGACCGCCGAAAGCCCGTCCCGGGGCAGCGCCTGCTCCACGAAACGGCGCACCGGAGGCGACTCGTAGTCGAGAAAGCCGGTCGGCCGGAGCGAATCTTCGAGCACCATACTCTTCTCCCTGTCAGCGATGCGGCGCGAAGGCGCCCGGCAGGGTGACCGTCACGGTCGTCCCCTGGTCCACCTTGCTGCGAATGGTAAGTTTGCCGTCGTGGCCCTTGCTGATCGTGTCGCACAGATACAGCCCCAACCCGTATCCGCCCGACTTGCGCTGGCGTGATTCGTCCAGCCGCCAGAACGGCTCGGTCATGTAGGGGATCTGCGATTCCGGTATGCCGACGCCCTCGTCGGCGACCGACAGGACCAGCGTGTCCGGGCTGTTCGCCGGTTGGGTCACGGTGACCGTGATCGGACGGTCCCGCCCATAGCGGATCGCGTTGGAAATCAGATTCTTCAGCAGAAGCCCGACGCTGAAGCCGTCGGCATGGAAAGTGTCGTTGGCGGTGTCCAGCACCAGCGTCAGCTTGTCGTAGTATTCGCGGAATTCATCGACGATGTCGCAGAAGAAGGCTTCGACGTCGATTTCCTCCCTTTTGATCTTGCCTTCGCGGGACTGCAACCGCTCGGTCTGGAGAATGGTGTCGAGGATTTCCTCAAGGCTGTTGATGTCGCGGGAAATTTCCCGGCGCAGATCGGGATCGGCGACCAGTTCCTTGCGCACCTTCAGCCGGGCCAGCGGTGTGCGGACCTCGTGCGGGATGGCCAGCAGCATGTGCCGGCGGGCCGCGTTCACATGGTCGAGGCGCTGGAGCATGCCGTTGAAGCTGTTGGCGAGATCGCGGAACTCGCCATAGGTCTTCTCCAGCGGCACCCGGAAGGACAGGTTGCCGTCGTCCACGTTCTTGACCACCCGCTTGAACTCCGAGAAGGGCGCGGTCAGGTAGCGGATCGCGATGATGTTGAGGATCAGGACCGCCGCAACGGTGGCGACGACCAGTCCGACCAGCGCCAGCGCCTGGGTGGACAGCGCGCGGCCGAACTGGGGCAGCACCACCAGCATGTTCCCGTGGATCGCCGCAGCCATGTAGCGGTCGTGGAAGACGGTGATGGCCACCCCGTCGGGGTCCTTGCGGATGCCATCCAGAAGCGTGTCGAAGGGCAGGCCGGCGCTGGCCGGCAGGCGGTCCAGGGGAAAGACCTCGAACCGCGCCCCGTCCAGCCTGACCTGGCTCAGCTCCTCCGGAGGGAAGCTGTTGACGACGTAGCTGAACAAGGTCTTCGACAGGTAGCGCCGGGGATGCTCGTCGGCGACCCGCTGCAGGGACGAGACCGAGACGAGCGCCACGACGATCGTCGATACCAACGTGTTCAGCAGCAAAAGCGCGAACACGGAATAGGAGGTCATCTTGCGAAACACGTCGCGCTCCGGGGTCAGTCCGCCTGCGGTGTCTGGTCGGGCGGGGGGGAGGCCATCCTCATGCCGATCAGGCTGTAGCCGCGCCCGCGCACGGTCCGGATGAAGTCGGCCTTGGGGTTGACGTTGCGCAGTTTGTGCCGCAACCGGTAGACGATGGCGTCGATGCTGCGCGTGCAGATGCGGCTGATGCCCTGGAGCGAATAGATCAGGTCGTCACGGGTGAAGACCTGTCCCGGCTCCCTGGACAGGAACAGCAGCAACTCATACTCCATGGAGGTCAGCACGACGTTCCGGCGGCCGACATGAACCCGCACCTTCAACGGGTCGATGACGAGATACGTGTCGTCGAGCTGGAAACACATCATCTCCTCGCTCTCGGGTTCCTCCGCCGGAGCCGGCTGGCTGCGTTCCCAGAACCGCCGCCGAACGGCGTGGACGCGGGCGACCAGCTCGCGCGGTTCGAACGGCTTGGTGACGTAGTCGTCCGCTCCCGTCTCCAGCCCGACGACGAGGTCGGTCAGGTCGGTCCGCGCGGTCAGCATGATGATCGGAATGCCCTTGAAGGTATCCGACGACATCCGGATCTGCCGGCACAACTCGAAGCCGTTGGTGTTGGGCAGCATCACGTCGAGCAGAAGCAGGTCGTAGCTTTCCTGCCGCAACCGCTGGAGCCCTTCCTCGGGCGTGTGCGCCGCGTCGATGTCGATGCTGTAGGTCTTGAGCACCGGCTGCATCGCGCGCGCCAGCTCGCTGTCGTCGTCGATCACCAGCACTTTCATGTTCGGCTCCCTTTCCGCCTGCGAATGCGGGACTTGCGAATCGCGCGCAACGACAGGTTAGCAATGTTCACAGAATGCAAACTAGAATGTATATGAAAGGGATACCCTGCAACCGTAATCACTTGGCAGGCTTCCGAACACGCTTTTCTCCGGTCCCGCCGCCGTGAAGACGGTGAACCTCATACGTCCATTGACCAGAACCTTCACGTCCACATCGGCCTGGACCAGGGCGCTGCCGTCCTGGGGCGACACGAAGGCGATCGCACCGACGTCCACGTCTGTGACCACTTCCTTGTAGGAGAAGCGGAGGAACAGCTCGTGCCGGGTCAGCGGTTCCTGAAGCCGCACCGCCGTGCCGCGGACCGCCCACAGCGGCCCCGACCGCGCGGCACCCGACAGGCCGGCGTCGAACCACGCATCCACCTCGCCCTTCGACAGGCCGGCCTGGTTGTAATGGTATTCCGCCGTCAGGCTGACGTCCTTGTTGCCGACGGCCTCCAGGGGAAGCGACCAGGTGGCGCCCACCGCCGCCTGATTCAGCAGCCGGCGTCCGTCCTTCGCTCCCAGCCGGTCGGCGACGGAGCGGGGCAGCGGGACCAGCCGCCGGCTTTCGTCCACCAGGGAACGGCGGCGCTGGGCGAACCATTCGGCGAAGAGGACGAGGGTTTCCGACACGGCGCCGCTGGCCTCGGCGCCCAGCCCCGGCTGATCCGGCTCGTAGAAGGCGTTCAGCGTGGTCGACAGGTTCTGCGATCCCAGCGGCGTCAGCTTGGCGTAGACGGCGCTTTGCCCGTTCGTGCGGTCCAGCCCCTGCCCGAAGAAGCTGCGGTCGGACAGCCACGTGTCCGTGCCGCCCGCCACCGGCACACGGTAGCCGGTCACCAGGACGGCCTTTTCGTTGTGCCAGACCCCTTGCAGAACGACGGTCCCCAGCCGGTCCTCCCGCCGGTCCACCGTGTCGAAGCTGTCGGCGACGACGAGGCTGTCGGCCTTGAACCAGTCGGTCGGGTTGAAGCCGGTCGCCACGCCGTTGCGCACGTTGATGCGCCCCGCTTCGACCGTCAGCCAGTCGGCCGCCCTCACGTCCACGGCCAGTTCCTGCACGTCGAGGTGGCTGTCAGGGCCGAAGCGGTAGTCCTCGCCACCCGTCGCCTGCGTGCGCAGGCGCAGGTTGGCCAGAAGACCGATGCGTTCGCTCGCCGAATGATGCCCGAACATCCGGAGGTCGAAGCGCTGGGCCCAGTCCGGTCCCTTTTGACCGGCTGGCACAACCGGGTCGCGGTGGCCGTTCAGCGACAGGATGGTGCCGGCCTGGAGCTGGAAGGGCAGCAGCGACCGGCCGGGCGCCTCCGGTCCGGGCGGAAGCCCCGCCGCGGGCCGCTCTCCCGCTCCGGCTGAGCCGGGGGGCAGTTCGGGAAGGGGAAGATCGGGCGGCAGGTCGGGGACGCCCGTCTGCGCCCCCGCCCCCTGCACGGACCCGATCAGGACCAAGGCAACGGACGCCGCCGCGAAACGGCGCAGGCTGTCGTGGAGGCACGGCATGTCACTGTTTCCGGAAATGCGGCAACCAACTGTTGGAGAACCAGGATGGCGGCAGATCCTGGGGGCGGTAGTTGGACATCTTCATCACCGTGACCTTCTTTGGGTCGAAGCCGTCGGCGATGATCACCTCGGTCGGCCGGGTTTCGCCCAGGACCGGTTCCCAGCCCCGGTACCACGCCACCTTCAGCAAGCGCCCGCTCTGTGCGAAGAACTGGCCCTTGAGGGGCCGGTGGTTGGTGCGGTCCACCCACAGGGTGATCGCGTGGTAGGGCGTGATGTCGCTTTGCGAAACCAGATTCAGGCGGTAGGCGGGGCGGCTTTTGCGGTCGCCGTCCGTCACCTCCTCCTCTCCCGCCAGTTCCACCGCGTAGTCGAGCGCGAAGTTGGCGGTGACCACGTCGCCGTTGGATGCGTTGCCGACCAGCCGCTGGCGCGGGGACAGGCGCACGCTGGCCTTCGAAGCCGGGTCGTAGAACCACAGGATGTTGCCATTGCGCAGCAGCAGCTTGCCGTCGTCGCGCACCGGCTGGTTGATGTGCACCAGCGACAGGAACTGTCCGGTTTCCGTCTCCTTGCGGGAATGGGTGGTGACCAGGGTGCTGTCGGTCTGTTGGCTGTTCTCGTAGGCGGTCAGCGCGACGTCCACGACGAAGGACATTTGCGGATTGCGGATGGCGTCGGCCTTGGCGAGAATTTCCACCGCCCTGAGGTCTGCGGCTTTGAGGTCCGCGGCCTTGAGATCGGGGGCGGCGAGAATGCTGGACACGGCCGCCAGGAGCGCCAGCACCAGACCGGCGCGCGTTGGATTGATGGGCTTCATGGGGCACCCTCCCTCACGCGTGATGAAGGGCTTGGACGATCGGGATGCGGACCGCCTTGGAGGCGGGCAGGATCGACGCCGCCACGGTGACCAGCGCCAGGAACCCGGCGGTGCCGCCGATCAGCAGCAGGTTGTCCGCCACCATCAGCTTGATGGTCAGGGGCGCGGCGTTGCTGGGCGGGGTCCACTGGATGCCGGCACCGTTCAGCAGCTTGGCAAGCACCACGCCCAGAACCAGGGCCAGCGTCGCGCCGCAAAGGCCCAAAAGAAAGCTTTCGGCCAGGAACTGGCGGAACACGTCGGCGCGGTGGAAGCCCAGCGCCCGCACGGTACCGACCTCGTTGATGCGCTCCATCACGTTCATGGTGACCGTGTTGACGATCGTGAAGACGATCACCACCGCCAGGACCAGCGACACCACGACGAAGATGAAGGAGAACATCGCGAAGACGCGGTTGAAGGTGGGATCGACCTCGTTGAAGGCCAGGACCTCCATATCCAGACCCTTGGCGGCGAGCGCCCGGGCGATCAGTGGCTTTGTGGCCTGGACCGTGCCCGGATCGTGCAACTGCACCAGAACGACGGTGGCCCGCCGGGCGTCGCCGTACAGCAGCTTGCGCGCCTGTTCGAAGGGCAGCATGACCAGAGCGTTGTCCACCGCACGGGACGCCTGGGTCTGGGCGGCGTTTACGAAGACGCTGACGATGTTGGGTGCTCCGCCCGAACTGGCCGCCAGCAGATCGAGGCGCGGGCGCGCGTCCTTGTCCTGGACGCCCGGAAGGTCGGCGGCCACCAGGTCGGAGAAGTCCGCGCCCTTCGCGGCGGCGGAACGGACGCGCGACGGCGGGTCCTTGCATTCGGCGATGCGCAGTTCGTCGCACAGGCCGATCATCCGGGCCATGCCGACGCCGACGATCGCGCCTTCCGGATCGTCGTCGCGCAGCGGCGCGTCGCCCTGGCGGATGCCCAGGCTCCAGCCATCCCACCGGCGCATGCTGTTGTAATCGGAAGGAACGACGCCTTTGCCGATGAAGGTCTTGCTGTTGTCCTCGCGCTGGTTGCCGGCGATGCCGCCCAGCGACACTTGCGGCGTGATGACCGCGATCTTGCCGCGCAGTTCGGGCGCGGCCATGATCGTGTCGATCACCATCGGATAGCTGTCGATGGTGTAGGCGTCGGGATCGGCGGCGCCGTAGTCCTGATGGCCGCGCTTGAAGATCTGGATATGGCCCTGCTCCTGCACGATGGAGGTTTGCAGGCCGAACCAGATCGACGTGACGAAACCGCCGAACAGCAGGATGGCCAGACCGCTGACACCGATGGCGAACACCGTCATCAGGGAGCGTCGGCTGTTCCGGAACAGGTTGCGGGTAGCGATTTGCCAGATCATGACAGCCTCTCCGTATGGTCGATCTGCCCGTCCACGATGCGCAGGAGACTGCCGGAGCCGTTGATCAGGTCGATGTCGTGCGTGCAGAGGACGAAGGTCGTCTTGAGATCGTCCTGCATGCGCTGCATCAGTTCCACGATCTCGCCCGTCGTCCGGCTGTCCAGATTGGCGGTCGGCTCGTCGGCGACGATGATGCTGGGTTCTCCGGCCAACGCGCGGGCGATGGCCACGCGCTGGCGCTGGCCGCCGCTCAGTTCGCCGGGGCGGCGTTTCATGAGGTCGCCCAGTCCGACCGCCTGCAGGTAATTCTCGGCGCGTTCGCGGCGCTCGCGCGGCGACAGCCCCCGTCGCAGCAGGATGTACTCGACGTTCTCCAGCGCGTTCAGCACGGGGATCAGGTTGAAGTTCTGGAAAATGTAGCCGATGTGCCGCAGCCGGAAGTCGGCGGCGGCGGAGTCCGACAGTTCGCAGACCCGCGTCCCGAGGATCGTGACCGACCCGCTGTCGGGCCGGTCGATCACCCCCAGAAGATTGAGGAAGGTCGTCTTCCCGCTGCCCGACGGACCGAAGATGTAGCTGGTCTGGCCCTTCGGAATGCGGCAACTGATGTTGCGCAAGGCCTGGAATTGGACGCGTCCGGTCGTATAGGACTTCGACACGCCCGAGAACTCGGCAACGCATTCTTCCGCATTCGGCGTCTCGGTCGGACCGGCGTCCTTCAGACCGGCGCTTTTCAGGAACCGGCTGTTCTGCTCGACCGCTGTGCTGTATGGCCTGCTCTTTTCAAGAGAAACTTTGCGTGGCATGAGTCTGATCCGGCTTCAATGTTTCGGATTTCCCCTGCCATCCATTAAATCACCAAAGCGTGTATTATGGTGTTTTGTTGTGTGACGATTTATTATTTTAAGTGCGCATGTATGTGCGTTCCTGTCACAGACTCGGCGCCGTTACAAGCCGAGCATTTTCGCAATGCGGCTCCGCTGTATTTCCGAGGTGCCGGAATATATCGTCCCCGCCGTGGCGTTGCGCATGTCCTTTTCCAGCCCGTACTCGGTCATGTAGCCGTTGCCGCCGAAAATCTGCACGGCGCTCGCCGCCGAGGCGAAGTTGCTTTCGCTCGCCAGCAACTTGGCTACGGCGATGTCCACCGTGACGTTTCCGTTGGCCAGGAAGCGTTGCGCCGTTCCGTACAGCCAGTTGCGGGCCGTTTCCATGCCGATCTTCATGTCCACGATCTTGTTGGCGACCGACTGGAACGACCCGATGGGCTGGTTGAATTGGCGGCGCGACCGGGCGTATTCGACGCAGCGCTCCAGCCGGTGCTGCATCTCGCCCACATTTATGACGAACGAACACAGGATTTCCCACTTCATGACGTAATCGAGGATGGAGAAACCCAGGCCGGGCTTGCCGATCACATCGGCCGCCGGAATTCGGCAATCGTCGAAGAACAGCTCGCACAGCGGTGAATTCCGCAGCCCCATCTTCTCGATGGGTTGGCCCACGGTCAGACCGGGGGTGCCGCGTTCCACCACGAAGGCGGTGACGCCCCAGGCGCCGAGCGCGGGGTTGGTCCGCGCGTAGACGACGAACTGTTCCGCCACCGGGCCGTTGCTGACGAAGGTCTTGCTGCCGTTCAGCACATAATGGTCGCCATCCGCCACGGCCTTGGTGCGCATGCTCATGGCGTCGGAACCGCTTCCGGGCTCCGTGATGGCGTGCGCGCCGATGGCCGCGCCGTCGCAGATGCGCGGCAGAAACCGTTCCTTCAGCGCGCGCGAGCCGAAGCGCTGGATGGGGATGCCCGCGCTGACGATGTGCGTGGACACCGAGAAATTGAGTCCGCCGTTGCGGCAGCCATAGCCCAAATTCTCCAGCACGCCCATGGTGGTCAGCAAATCCTGCCCCATGCCGCCCCATTCCTCGTCGAAGGGCAGGCGCAGGATGCCGGACTGCCGGATCAGGTCCCATTTTTCCCAGGCGAAGCCGCCCCGCCGGTCGAGATCGATGTGGTCGGCGCTGAGGTCGGCGTGCCAGCGCGTGAAGGCTTCCTGGAAACCGCGCTGCTCGTCGTTCCATTCGATCATGGCTGTTCTCCGCATGATGCCCCGGCCCGCCGCGTGGCCGGGCCGGGGCATGGGGTGCCTTTCGATCGCCAATGGGCAATCAGTAGTGAGAGGACTGGCCGTCGCCCAGATTGTGGCGTTCGTCGCCCTTCAGGGCCGGCGTGAACATGCACACCAGACGCATATCCACCTCCGGGTCGCCGATGAGGTAGTGCGCGTCGTGCTTGTCGAGGGCGTACATGACGCCCGGCTCTATGGGGTGCACCTTTCCATCCATCGTCTCGACCGCACCCCGGCCCTCGATGCAATAGCAGGCTTCGAGATGGCGCTTGTACTCCAGCAGCGACCGGGTGCCGGCGCGCACGATCGTGTCGGTCAGCGAATAGCCCATGCCGTCGGACTCCAGAAGAAAACGGCGGCTGAGACCGGCGCCCCACTCGACCGTCTTCACATCGGAAAGATGGCGCACAATCATGACAATCCCCTTTGTTTGTTATCAGAGTTGAATGACGTCACAGAAAAAGTGACAAACGGGATCATTGTTCGACAGTATCGATGCCGTTCTTCTGAATGAGCGGGGATCGGCGGGAGAGAATCCGACCGGATCGCTTTCGTCGAAGGCGATGGAAAGCGCGGCGGTGTCCGGCACCGGGCGGGGCAGATGCCCGCCGAGCCGGACCAGCACCTCGCGCGACGCCGGGATCACGCCGGGCTTGGGGCCGGCCTCCCGGCGGCTGGCGCGGCAGAGTTGCAGGAAGCATTCCGCCAGATAGACCGGCCTGTAGAACCCGCCATGCGCCGCCGCCAGGGCCGAAGCGCCCCGTCCGGCGGCGGCCAGGGGGCGGTGCTCCCCGTCCCGCGGCTCGCCCAGGAACACGTTCTCGGGGCGCAGCTTCCGCACGGCGGCCAGCGGCACCGGGGTGAAGGGCGGCCCGGCGACGGGGGCTCCGCCCGTGTCCGGCTGCCGGACGGTCCCATGGCCGGCGAACTCGGCGCAGGTCTTGCCCCGTTGCGACAGGATGCAGCGATGCGAGCCGTCCGGCCCTTCTTCCGTCACCCGGATGTCGAGCGGCGTGTGAAGCGCCGCCAGGGCGCGGAACGTCACCTCGAACCGGTCGAACCACAAGCCCTCCGCGCCGTGCGGAGCCGCCGCGCGTTCCACGGCGGCGGTGGCGATGTCCAGAAGAAGCAGCCCCGGCAGATGGCCGAGCGGGTGGTCGAAATAGAAGGGGTGGCCGGGGTCGGGAACGGCGCGAAGACCGTCCACGCCGTCGGGAAACTCCAGCCGGTAGGCCGGAAGGACGGCATCGTCGAGCGGGCTGGTCATGACATCGGCTCCGGTTGAACGGCGGGGATGGATGGCCGTAAAGCCTCGACCCAGGCGACCGCTTCGGCCACCGCATCGCGCCCGCCGGCCTGCGCCGCTTCCATCAGGGCGACGAAGGCGCTGCCCACGATGGCGGCGTCGGCTCCGGCCAAGCGCAGCGCGTCCAGATGCGCCCGCTCCTTCACGCCGAACCCGACCGCGACGGGCGCGCGTCCGGCATTGCGCAGCCGCCCGATGACGGGGGCCAGGGCCGCGAATCCCTGCGGCGGTGTGGTGCCCGTCCGGCCGTAGTGCGCGACCAGATAGAGGTATGCGGTGGCGCGCCGCGCCGCCTCGTCCATCACGGCGGAGGTGGAGGAGGCGTAGCAGGAGGTGACCAGCGGCAGGCCGATCCGCCCCGCCTCCTCGGAAAGGGCGGGGCCGAGCCGGGGCGGAAGCCCGTGCACCAGCACGGCGTCGGCGCCCGTGCCGGAAACCCGGCGGAGGAAGTCCGGCAGTGGCTGGTGCCGGACCGTATGGCGCCAGTCGGCAAGCAGCGCGATCTTCAGGTGGCGCAATTGCGGACGCAGCCGCGCCACGACGGACAGCACGCCGTCCAGGTCGGTGCCGTTGGCGAGCGCGCGGTCGGCGGAGCGGCGGATCAGCGGCCCGTCGCTGACGGAGTCCGGAAAGGGAACGGCCAGCTCCAGACAGTCCACCCGCGCCGCATCCAGCGCCCGCAGCATCGGCTCCAGAATCCCCAGCGGCGGATCGCCGGCGTTCAGGAAGAGGACGAGTCCGATGCCCCCCACCGGGCGGGCGGTGAAGAAGCCGGTCATGACGGCACCGCCGCTTCCCGCCCGGTCCCCGTTTGCCCGTCCTCCGCGGGTTCGGGATAGTCGTGGAGACGGTGATAGCTGCCGGCCTCTCCGGTCAGTCGCCGGACCGCCGCCATGGCGGATTGGAGGCAGCCTTCCATGTTGTGGCCGTACAGATAGTCCCCGGCTAGCGCCAGCCCCTGCACCTCGTCCAGCGCCGACAGCAGGCGCCGCCGCGAATCCGAATAGTGGAAGCCATAGGCGCACAGCCCGCCGAGATGCCGCTGCACATGCGCGTGACGCCGCCGTCCGCGGATGGGATGGACGCGGCGGAAGGCGTCCTCGGCGATGGACAGCAGCCGGTCGTCGTCCAGCGTCAGCAACGGGCGCGCCCGCCGCCCGGACAGGGTGAAGCGGACCGAATGGCGCTTGTGCATCCGGTTGGCCGAGCAATGGCCCAGCGGGCTCGCCGGATCGAACATGATGGAGTTCATGTCCGGCGTGAAGACGTCCTCGTCATAGTCTGCGTTGATCAGCGCCAGCGGGTGGTAGGGAATGGACGCCACGGCGTGCGCCGCCTCGCTGCCCAGTTCCAAAAAGAAGGGCACGCGGTGCAGGGGTGTGGCGACCACCACCCGAGCGGCGGGAAAGCGGAAGGGCGTGTCGCCGCAACGCCCCTCCACCGCGGCCACGCGGCCATTGCGGACGGCGATGCGGGTCACGCGGTGCCCGGTGCGGACGTCGGTTCCCTGGGCCAGATGATCGAACAGGGCCGCCGTCGTCTCCGGCAGCGAATGATGGCTGCCCTTGCCGAAGGAGGACAGCAGCAGCAGCAGCGTGGCGAAGGAGAACTCATCCGGTTCGGCCGCGCCCATGATGATGGTGAACATGCGCAACGGACCTTCGGCGAGGGCTGCCGGGACGTGCCCGGTCACCGGGCGGGTGTCGTAACGGTCCTCGTAACGGCGGATGGCGTCGCCGAAATAGGTCAGATCGGCCCGTTCCCGGGCCGTCCGCTTCAGCAGGCCGTTGAAGCGCAGGACGCCGCGCAGGCCGATGCTGCGGATCATGTTCAGGCCGTTGGTCAGCGTGGCCTTCTTGTCGAATCCGTGCAGCCGGCCGCGGATGACGATGTGGAAATTGGGATGCTGGCGGTCGAAGCGCTGCGAATGGAAGCCGCGCAGGATGCCGTTGAACAGCGTCCAGTCGGACGCGAAGTTCTTGCCGCCGGTTTCGAACCATTCCCCGTCGCGGCAGACCGCGCCGGCCCGCCCGCCCAGGCCGTCGGACTCCTCCAGCACCACGGGCGTCAGGCCGTGCAGCCGGGCGAAGTGCGCGGCACCCAGGCCGGCGATACCGCCCCCGACGATGTAGACCACGTCATCCATGAACCGTTCTCCTCAAGGGCGTGGCTTCTCCGGGGCCATGAGCGTTCTTGCGGATCGCCTCGACGAGGCGCCGGGCGTCGCCCCGCACCACCGCCGCGCGGGCGAGGCGGAGGCCGTCCTCCCAATCGCCGGTGACGCCGCCCGCCAGCGCCAGCGCGGCGGCGTTCAGGCACACGGTGTCGATGGCCGCCGCCGGAGCGTCCCCGGCGAGGACGGCCAGCGCATGCGGCACGATGCCGGTGCCGTCCGCCGCGGGCCGCAGGTCCTCCAGCGTGCCCCCGGCCAGCCCGAGCGCGCCGGGCGACAACTCGATCGTGTCCGTCCCGGCGGTGCCGTCCGCGCCGTCCCGCGTGACGGTGTTGGGGGCGATGCCGAGCAGCTCGTCCGCGCCGAGGCTGTTCACACAGAACCAGAAGCGGCGCTCCGGAAAGCCCGCCGCCAACGCCCGGAAGGTGGGAAGCAGCGCCGGATCGGACAGGCCGGTGAGTTGGACCGCCACCGGCGCGTCGGCGAGGAACGGACCCAGCAGGTTGAGGGCACGTCCCAGCCGTTTCATGTCCAGCGGCAGGACGGCCTTGGCCAGCAGCGTCAGCTCCCGCGGATAGACGTACGGGCCGGCGAAGGCGATGCCGAACCGGTCCACCATCTCCGCCGTCATGGCGGGCGAGGTGGTCAGCGGCACCCCCAGCCGGTTCAGCAGGTCGATGGAGCCGCACCGGCTGGAGTAGGCGCGCGATCCGGTCTTGACGACCCGCACGCCCAGCGCGGCGGCGACGAAGGCCGCCGCCGTGGAGATGTTGAAGGTGGATGGGCCGCCACCGGTACCGACGATGTTCACCGCGCGGGCGGGCGTTTCCCGAAGCGTCTCCCCGCCCCGCCGTTCCCACAGCGAGGCGAGGAAGGCCGCCAGCGTGTCGGCGTCCGGCAGCCGCGTCGAAAGGGAGGCCAGCACCGCGGCGGCCTCCGCCGCCGTCACTTCGCGGGCGTGCAGCCGGTCCCACAGGTCCCGCCACGGCGTGACGGAAACCGGCCGTTCCCGGAGCAGCAGGGCGCCGACGAGGTCGCTCATCGCTCAGGCCGCCGCCGGCTGCTTCGCCCGGTTCAGGTAGGCGTTGATCGCGCCGACCGAACTGAAATTCTCGGGCACCATGTCCATCACGTCGATGGCCAGTTCGTGGCGGCTCTCCAGCCATGCGATGACCTTGAGCAGGCCCAGGCTGTCGATCACGCCGTTGGCGATCAGGTCGAACTCCTCCTCGATCTGGTCCGCCGGAACGTCGGGCATGAACTCTTCGACCAGGAACTGCTTAATAGAAGCGCGGTATGCCATCGTGGTCTCCTTTCAGGTGGGTTTGCAGAAGCTGGCGGCGGTCCACCTTCCCGGTGGACGTCCTGGGCAGGGCCGCCTCGACGAATTCGATGCCGGACGGGATGGCGGTGCGGGGCAGGCGCCCGGCGCAGTGCCGGCGCAGGCCGAGGCTGTTGAGCCCCGCTTCGGGCTTGCGCCGCACGATGGCGTGCAGCCGGTGGCCGGCCGTGTCGTCCGGGACGGCGATGACCGCCGCTTCCTGGACGTTGCCGTGTTCCAGGATGGCGCGCTCGACCTCCTGCATGTTGACCCGCACGCCGCGGACCTTGACGTGGAAGTCCTTGCGCCCCTGAAGGGTGATGCTGCCGTCGTCGTGGCGGCGGACCAGATCGCCGCTGTGGAAATAGACCGCCTCGGTGCCGCCGTCGCTGCGGCGCGAGAACTTGCCCTCGTTCACGGCGGGATCGAGATAGCTTCCGGTCTGGAACGGAGTGGACACCAGCAGCTCGCCGATGCCGGCCCGCTCGACCACCGCGCCGTCCTCGCCGACGATCAGCGCGCGCACGCCGGGAAGCGGCGCACCGATGGGCAGGGGGCCGCGCGGCGGCCCGCCGGCCAGATCGACCTCGTGCAGGAAGCTGTCGTTGGTTTCGGTGCAGCCGTAGATGTTGCAGAAACGCGCGTTCGGAAACAGGCGCGGCAGCGCCGCCAGACTGGCCGCGGGCATGCTGTCTCCGGTGAAGACGACGTGGCGCGCGGCCTCGAACGCACGGCCGTCCTGGCGCGTCGCGTCGATCAGCAGGCGGTACAGCATCGGCACGGCCTGGATGACCTGGACCGGGGCCGATCCCAGGAGGTCCAGCAGGTAGGCAGGGTTGGTCGCCTGATCCTCCTCCACCAGCGTCACGCAGCCGCCGCCCTTCAACGTCGCCCAGATGTCCAGAAAGCACAGGTCGAAGTTCATCGGAGCGTAGTTCAGCACCGTTTGGCCGGGGCCGATGCCGAAGCGCGTGCAGGCCCAGTCCGTGAAGGCGTCCACCGCCGCCGCCGGAAGCGGAACGACCTTCGGCAGGCCGGTCGAGCCGGAGGTGGTCAGCATGAAGGCGCATTCGTCCGGCGGCGGGGCGGGCAGGAGGACGTCCTGCGGAGCCGGCGGCACGGGCAGCGCGCCGCCATCGAACACGGGAGTCGCCTCCAGGCCCGGAACGCGCCCCGCGGCGTCGGCGTCGGGCGCCAGGACCCGGGCGCAGCCGGCGCGGTCGAACAGGGCGCTCAGCGTAGCCTCGCCCAGGTCCGCCGAGGGCAGCACGAAGCGCTGCCGGACCATCAGGCAACCGAGGATCAGCGCCACCGCCCGGGGCGATTTGCGGGCGACGATGCCGACCGGGCGCCCTCCGGGCAGGCCGTCGGGAAGGCCGAGCGCGCGGAGCCGTTCCGCCGCCGCCCAGGCGAGGCGGTAGAGCGCGCCGTAGCTGGTCGGCTCATGCCGCAGAAGCAGGGCCGGCGCTTCCGGCTGCCGCGCCGCCCTGTCCAGGAAGGCGCGCAGGAGAGGGGTGGGTGCCATGGCGGCGTCTCCCTCAGTGGGCCGGCGATTTCAGGGCGTCCGCAACGCCGGCGACGACGTCCTCCCCGGTCGCCAGACGGTCGCCGAACGCGTCGGGCAGGCCGATGCCGAAGGTCTTTTCCAGGATCAGCTTCAGCCGCAGGAAGGCGAGGGAATCGACGCCCAGGGAATCGAGCGCCCCGGACAGGTCGATGCCGGCTTCCGGCGCATCGACGGTCTGGGCCAGCGCCGTGACGACGCCTTTGCGGATCTCGTGAAGGTCGAACATGGATATCCCCCTTGTTCCTATGCGTTGCCGGTGTAGCGGGAGAGGATCAGGCTGGCGTTGTTCCCGCCGAACCCGAGAGAGTTGGACATGACGTGCCGGAAGGCGCGCGGCGCCTCCTCCGCCCCGGCGGTGTGCGGGGCGAGGATGCTGTCCGCTCCGGTCAGCCAGGGCATGCCGGGCGCCCGTTGCCGGCGCAGGACCAGAAGCAGGACCGCCGCCTCGATGGCCGCGGCGCTGCCCAGCCAGTGGCCCGTGAAGCCTTTGGTGGAGCCGGCGCAGACGTCCCGCAGGTGGGGACCGAACACCGACTGGAGGGCCTTCAGCTCCTCGCTGTCGTTGGCTTGGGTTCCGGTCCCGTGGCAGTTGACGTACTGGATGTCCGATGGGGCGAGGCCGGCGGAGGCCAGCGCCCGGCGGCTGGCCGCGACCAATCCGTCGTGGCGCGGCGCCGTCGCGTGATGCCCGTCGCTGCTCAACCCGCCGCCGGAAAAGACCGCGAGGATGTCGGCCCTCCGCCTCAGCGCGTGGGACATCCGCTCCAGCACCAGGAAGCAGGCGCCTTCGCCCATGGTGATGCCCCGGCGCCGGGCATGGAAGGGGCGGGCGCCTTCGGGGTCCATGGCGCGCAGGATGTTGAATCCGGCGAAATCGACGGCCCGGATGCGGTCCGCGCCGCCGGCCAGCATCACGTCGGCGTCGTCGTGCTCCAGGATCGACTTCGCCCAGAGCAGGGCGGCGGCGCTGCTGGTGCAGGCCGACATGACGTGGACAAGCGGCCCGCTCAGCCCCAGCCGGTCGAAACAGTGCCGGCCCAGCGCGTTGACGCCGTCGTCCGCGTCCCGATCTCCGGCGGCGTCGAAATCCATGCCGCTGATGCTGCCGAGGGCGAGCCCGACGCGCCCTCCAACCCGGCCCTCCACGGCCAGCCGCGCCGAATCCAGGGCCGCCCGCCCGGTCCGGGCGGCGCCGTCGAACAGCACGCCGATGTCCTGCGCCGGCCAGTGCAGGTGCGCGCTCCCGACCTTGCAGTCCCGGACCGGAAAGCGGTCCACCGGCTTCGGGCGGCGGATGCCCCCATCCAGCAGGGAACCGAGGTCCTCCAGGGTCCGCCCGAACGGTGCGTCGAAGGCGACCCCGGTGATGACGACGGGGTCCGTCATGCGCGCCCCTCCCTTTGCGGCTCGTCGAAGCGGCAGCACACGGACAGGATGTTTCCCCGACCCGGCGGCACGACGTGGAGGCACGTCTCGCCCGCGATCCGGTCCGTCCACCCGGTCAGCCTGTCGATCACCTGCGCCAGCGTGTCCCTGCCGGCGTCCAGACGTTCCACGGCGAAGCCGGCCTCCATCCGCTTGGCCGTGTCGGCATCCCGGGTGCCGGCCAGCAGCACCTGATGCCCGCCCTGCACGGCCTGCCGGTCGAGAAAGGCGGTGAGCGCGGCGGCGCGCGGTCCGTTCACCGTCAGGTGCGGGCCGAGCCGGCAGGCGGTGATCGCCGGTCCGACGGGCCGCCCTTCCGCCCGTCCGTTTCCGTGGCCGAGCAGAAGGGCGCGCACATGCCCCGTGACCGGCACGGCTCCAGTGGGCGCATCCTCGTCGTAGTCGAGCGCCAGCACATGGGTGGCGTCGCCGCGGCGCAGCAGTTGGACGGCGAAATACAGCACCTCCGCCGAGCCGCTCCCGGACGTGAACAGGGACGAGGCCGGGCCGAGGCAGCGGAAGCTCCTGCCGATGGCGAAGAGCGGGTAGAACTGGTTGGCTTTGGAAAAGACCACGGGGTCGATGCCGTAGAGTCCCCCGTTCCTGTGCTTGCGGGTCACGCCGTCGAGCGTGCTCAGCTCCCCGAAGCGGGAGGTGCCGACCACGCCGATCGTCGAGCCGTCCTCCGGCATGACCGCGCCGGCCTCGGCGAACAGTTGCTCCACCGCGTCGTGAATCCCCCGCGACAGGGGCGTGTGGTCGCCGTGCTTGAGAAGGTGCTCCGGGCGGTCGCAGGCGAAGCGTCGGCCCGTGGCCGCGATGATGCGGATGCCGGTTTCAGAGGGGTGGCTCATGCGCTCAGTCCTTCCAACGGGACGAGGGTGGCCAGGGAAAGCTGCGGACGGTTTCCGCCTTCAGCCGGAAAGGGGTGGTGGCGTCGATGAAGCTGCGGCCCGCCCGCCCGTCACCGGCACCGCGCGCTTCCAGCCACGCCGCGCCTTGCGAAGGGTCCATGGGCATATTCGGGGCGTCGGCGAAGCTGGCGCAGTCGGTGCGCAGATTGGACCGCGTCACCACGGCCCATAGCAGATCCTCCTCGTTGGCGATGTCGATCTCCTCGTCGGCGAAGACGATCAGTTTCACGAAGGGGTGCCGCGCGAAGACGTGCCGGGCCAGCGGTTCGAGGCGGCCGTCGTCCTCCGGACCGGTCTTGGCGATCCCGACCGCCAGCAGGAGCATGCCGCCCCCCGCCGCCGGGAAATGCAGGTCGCACACCAGGGCAGCCAGCGCGGGCTCTTCCGCCGCCAGCGACAGGCCGACGGACAGCGCCCCGGCGATGCCCAGGACGACCGACTGCTCGCGCCCCGGCCCGATCACCGCCTGATAGAGGGCGTCGCGGCGCGTCGTGACCGCGGTGACGGTCATCACCGGCACGTCCGGCTTGGTCCGCCCGTCGTAGCCCAGGAATTCCGGCAGCGAGACGCCGGACGGTCGGTCGCGCCCAGGGACGGCCTCGTCGGCGACGGTTCCATCGAAATAGCCTTCCAGAACGATTTCCGACGCGGCCAGCGCGACGGCGGGTTGGGTGAGCGCGGGCGCCAGGGCGATCGGCCGTCCGGCGAGCGCGCCCGCCGCCTTCAGCTTGCCCGTGCCGGCGGGCAGGAAGGCGGTGCCCAGCGCCGACGCGACCACCGCGGCGGGCGGCGCGCCGATGCCGACGGTGACGGGCAACCGGTTTCCCCGCGCCGTGGCGGCGTCGTACAGCGCGCGCAGGCGGCGTCCCGGCAGCATCCAGACGGTCAGACGGTCGCGCCCCGTCACCAGCATCCGGTGCACCGACAGCGCGTCCTCACCGCCCTCCGGACCGCCTTCAGGATCGCGGGCATGGATCAGGCCCATGGTCACATAGGGTCCAGCGTCGCGCGGGGTGGCTGTCAGGACCGGAAGCCGGGAGAGATCGACCGGCCCCGCCCAGACCTCCTGCCGGCAGGGTGCGGCGCCGGTCCACACGGGGTCCGGCCCTCCGGCCAGCCGCCGCCGCGCGTCGTCCGGGCGCACCCGCCGGGGCAGGCCGGGCAGCCAGCCGCGCACCCGTGCGCCGTCGCCGTACAGCCCCAGCAGAACGGGCAGGGCCGCGCCCTCGACACCACTGTAGAGAGCCACATCCTCCGCCCCCGCCCGTCCGGTCGCCGGGGTCCCGGCATGGCGCTCCGCGAAATGCCCGGCGATTTCCGTCCGCGCCATGGTCCCGGCGTATTCGTGGCAGCGCGTCGGGGCGCGTTCCCGCAGATCCGCCAGGGCGGCGCGCACCGAGCAGGCCGGATGCTCCATCATGCCGCTTCTCCCGCCGAAGCCCGGCAGTCGGACGCGCGGCAGTCGGACGCCCGGCGGTCCGTCGCCTCGCGGTCCGTCATCCGCTTCGCCAGGGCGGCGAACCAGCCGGCGATGTCGCCGGACTTCAGCAGCCCGGTGCCGACCAGCACCCCCCCGTACCCCGCCGCGATCAGCCGGGCGGCGTCCTCCGCCGTGCCGATGCCGCTGGCGCTGACCGGGCAGCGCGTGCCGGTCCTCCGCACCAGCGGCAGAAGCGACAGGCTGCGCCCGATGTCCCCGGCGTCCCGCTCGCGGCGGGCGATGTCCTTGTTGTTGACGGCGACGACGCAGCCGGGATCGAGGCGCAGCCCGTCCAGCTCCTTTTCGGAGGATGCCTCGACGAAGGCCGTCACACCATGACGCCGCGCCGCCTCCGCCAGATGGCACAGCGCCGAACGGGGCAGCAGGCGCGCCGTCAGCAGAACAGCCGCTGCGCCCGCCCCGGCCGCCTGGCGGATCTGGTCTTCCCGCGTGATGAAATCCTTCTTCAGGACGGGGACGCCGGCGTGGCGGACCGTTTCCTCCAGCATGGCGTCGCTGCCGCCGAACCAGGACCCGGTCACCACCGAAAGGCACGGCGCGCCGCCCGCCCGGTAGGCGGCCACGATTTCCGCCACGGGGCGTCCCCGGAGCAGGTCCGTGCCGTCGGAGGCACGCGCCTTGATCTCCGCGATGACGGGGATCGGCGCGGCGAGCAATGCATCGACGAAACCGCCTGCCATGATCGCCTTCCTCATCGCGTCCTCACTCATGACCGGCTGCTGTCCGGCGGCCCGGCGCCCAGTTGCGGGTGATCGCGGCGACGCTGGCCGGGCACAGCCGCCGGGCGGCATCGCGTGCCTTGCTGTCCACGTCGATGCCGAAGAAGCGGGGGTGCCGGATCGCCGCTCCGTGCAGCGCCTGGTTGTCGGCGGAGATGCCGCCCGCCAGGAAGAAGGGCCGGCTCACAGCGTCCGCCAACGACAGCGCGGTCGCCGCGTCCAGCGGTAGGCCGGTGCTGCCGATCCGACCGTCCGAGGTGGCGGAGTCCATCAGGAAAAGATCGACCCCGGCATTCTCGTAAGCCCGGATCAGCGGACGCTCGGCGCAGCGGTCGCCATGGACGTGCAGGACCTTGACGATGCGGGTTCCGGCCGGCAGCGCGCCGCGCAGCGCACACACCAGTGCCGGCGTCTGGAAGCCGTGCAGTTGCACCCAGCGCACGCCGGACTCCCCGACCGCCCGGCGCAGGGCCTCCGCGTCGCTGAGGAAGGTGACGAGCACCGGCTCCAGTCGGCCCGCCGCTTCGCCGGCCGCGCGGGCCGCTCCGGCCAGGCGGCTCAACTCCGCCAGCGGCAGGTTCGCGTGCCCGCCTTCGACTCCGTGCCACAGGCCGATGAAATCGACCGGCAGCCCGCGCAGCGTCTCGATGTCGCCGGTTTGCGTGATGCCGCAGATCTTAAGACGCATGGCGCACCTCCACCACGGCATCCACCCCGCCGTCCACCCCGGCGTCCCGGAAGGCGTTGCCGGCCTTCGCCGGGGCATGGCTGAACGTGACCAGCAGCGCCGGTGAAACGAGCAGGTCGGCGAGCAGAGCCAGGAACGCGCCCAGCGTCATCAGCAGGCCGAAGGACTGGAGATTGTTGAGCGAGGAGATGGTGAAGACGGCAAAGCTGGACATCACGACGATCGTGGTCGTGAAGATCGGCACGCCCATGTCCTCGATGGTCGCGCGGATGGCCCGCTCGACGTCGCCGATCTCCTCCAGATTGCGCTTGTACTGGAAGAAGTAATGGGTCGTGTCGTCCACGATCAGGCCGGTGATGATGCCGCCGATCAGCACCGTGAAGGTGTCGAGCGGGATGCCTGCCGCCCCCATGTAGCCCAGCAGCAGAAGGAACGGCACGATGTTCGGCAGCATGCTGAGCACGCCGAGCCGCACCCGCCCCAGGCTGATGCACATCAGCACCATGATCTGGACGAGCGCCACGATGTAGCTGGAGGTCATGCTGTCCAGCACCGCCGTGGACGTCATGGCGAGCAGGGCGATGAGTCCCGTGGTGCGCACCTCCGCCATCGGGCCGAGCGCCTCCTCGAACATCGACTGGACGGTGTGGATGAAGGCGGTGAAGCGCTTGGCCTCCAGCCAGGGAGTCAGGAACGACACCCGTCCCGCGTCGTAGGACAGCGTGGTGTAGCGCAGCATGTCGTCGTTGCCCTGGCCTTCCAGAAGCAGCAGTTGGTCCCAGATCGCCCGCTGGTTGGGAACCCCGTGCGCGGCCGGATCGCCGTCGTTCAGCGCCTGGTTGGTTTCCTTCAGGAAGTCGATGATGCTGGTGTGGCGGCCGATGGGAATGTCGGAGGCGTCATGAACGCGGGCCGCGACCTCGTCCACCCGGCGCATCAGCTCCTCGTCGCGGAAATCGCGCCCGCCCTGCGGCCGGATCACCACCTCCAGGTTGACGGTCCCGTTGAAGGTGTCGTCGATGTGGGCGGTGCTCTGCCGGACGGCGTTGTCCGCGGGCAGCCACAGCAGGGAATTGTGGGAGTATTCCAGGTGCCGGATGCCGGCCAGCGCGCCCACGCCCACCAGCACCGCCACGGCCAGCACGAACTTCGGACGGCGCACGGCGAACAGGGACATGGCGGTCATCACCGAAATGACGGCGGGATAATCCTCGTAGCGCCGCTCGAAGAACCGCTTCGGCAGCATGCGGAACACCAGGATGGTGCAGACCATGCCCATGGCGTAGGCGACCATCGTTCCCACCGCGCCGAAGAGGCCGAGAACGGTGATCGGCGCCAGCGTGGAGGTGACGAAGCCGATCAGGCCGGCGGCGGTGGTCAGGGCGGAGAACAGGATGGGCGCGTGGCCGCGCGTCATCGCCACCGACACCGCGGCCGCCTTGTCGCCCGTCTCCCGGTGGGCGCGGAACAGGCCGCTGATGAAATGGATGAAGGTGCACAGGCTGCTGACCAGAAGAAGCGGGATCAGAAGCTGCGTCGGCGGCGTCACCGGCTCGCCCAGCACGGCCATCATCCCGAACGTGACGACGATGCTGGACATGAAGGCGAACAGCGCGGCCAGCGACACCAGGATGCTGCGGTACATGACCATGATGACGGCGACGGCCACGGCGAAGCAAAGGAGCGTGAAACGCGGCATGTCCTTGGACATCAACCGGACGATCTCGGTGCTGACGATGGGCGCGCCGGACACATGGATGTCGAATCCCGCCGGATCGTGGTAGCGGGCGGCGATCTCCCCGATGGTCCTGGCCATCTCGGCGTAGTGCGGGGGGCCGAGGAGCTGACGCTTGACGCCGTCCGGCTCGTCACCGCCGCAGGAGGTCCCGTCTTGAGGCCGGGCGACGCAGTCCTCGGCGTGCGGCGCGTACCGGTAGGGTTCCACCACGATGGAGGCGGTCCTGCCGTCCTCGGAGATGATGAAGTTCCGGTACAGCGGCGTCGCCAGGATGCGGTCGCGCATCACCCGCGGGTCCTGGTCCCGGACGATCATGTTGTGGACCAGTTCCTCCAGGTAAACCCCGCCGTCCTGGTACTGGATGAACGGAATGTTGTAGAGGCTGAAGATCTCCGCGATGTAGGGAACGCCCCGCTCGATGTCGCGGTGCAGTTGGGTGAACTTTTGCAGGAAAGGCTTGGAGAAGAGATCCGGCGAACCGACGGTCACGACGATGCGGTTGTCCTGACCGAAGGAGCGGCGCATGTCATAATACGCGACCAGCGCCGGATCGCTGTTGTGCATGAAGGCTTCGATCCGGCCGTCCGACTTCAACTGCGGCAGGGCCGCCAGGCCCGCGCCGGTGACGATCAGGGCCGCGACCGCGCTCTTGACCGGATGGAGGAGGATGGCCCGCGCGGTCGCCTGGAAAAGGCGATCCGCCGCTCGGGCGAACTGGCCGATGATCCGCAACATGCCGTTCCCCGCGGGAAAGGAGGTTGACGCCAGGGCGACCTTGGGCGCTTGCGCGCGCCGGGGGCACCGGACGGGCGTGTGTTCGTGGGTTTCGGTGGGGTGCCGGAGTGCGTCGAGGCGGGCGCGCCGGCCCACCCCTCACGCGCGGGTCAGTTGGCGAGCGTGCTTGAGCGCCACTCGGTCCAGCCGCTGGTCGTGCCGCCGAGGTCCTTGATGTCGAACCATTCACCCGGCAGATTGATGTTGAAACGTTCGCCCTCGACCTCGAAGACCGAGGTGGAAATCACGCGGCCTTCCTTGCGCGTGAAGACCTTGAAATAGGCCGGTACATACACGCCGTCCACCCAGCGTATCTTGTCGGTGGTGAAGACGCGCTGCTCGCTCGGAGCGTCGGCGTTGAAGGTGCTCCAGACCGGTAGGAAGGTGGCCTTCTCCACCCACACTTCGCCGTCGCGCAGGCCGAGGCGGATGACCTCGCTCTCCTTCAGCGGGTTCACGTAGATCTTCCAGACCGGCAGCCCCTGGTAGATGTCTTCGCCCAGATACTTGCATTCGTAGTCTTTGGCGCGGCGGATCAGCATCTCGCCGATGGACAGGTCGGACCCATAGAGACGGCCGCTGAGATCTTCCGATTTGACATCGACCAACTTCTTCTGCGACGGCAGCCAGGACCAGATTTTGTCGGTTTCGTTGTCGCCGAAGTAGTCGTAGGCCATCGCCTCGAAATCCTTCAGCTCCGCCGGCTCAAGGACCTTGCTGCGCAGCCGGCGCTGGGTCCCGATGTTCTGGTGCGCGGCCATGATGCGGCGCATCTTCTTGCCGCCGTTGCTGTCCGTGATTTCCATGTTCATGATGCGCCAACTGTCGTAACCGTTGAAGCGCTTCTCAATCCCGACGATCACGTCCCGGCAGTCGGTTGCGCCGCTCTCGGCACGCGGCTCGCCGATTCCGGAAAGCATCGTCAAAATGCCCAGAGAAGCAAAAACCAGCCTCCTGACGCCAAAAAGCTTTCCTTTCACATCAACCTCCATGAAACATATGACGTAACCACCAACGAGTGGATAATTATCGAAATCAATCGCAGTTATTTTACTTCGTGATTGATTGGTAACGTAGCCGAGTAATCATGTCAATGATGTTGAAATGATAATTTTTCGCAGAAATTTATTATTAGTCACATTGTGTAAGTGCTTATTACTATCACATATGTATTTTTTACGGAATGTGCGCGAACTTTAACTCATTCATGATGATTTTTGAAAATCATTAGAAACGAAAGTTTTATTATGTCTTGGAGGTCGCGGCGGATTTTGCATTCTCCTGAATGCATATTTTCTAGAAGAGGCGCCAGTGCTCGTTGCCCTTCGACGAACAATTTTCTGCAATGTGAACGAATGTGGATCGGATGTGACGCGACGGCTGCGTGTGGAAATACTCCTGCCACTTCGACAATCCCCAATACCGAAGCGCGCCTGGCGGCCCGAACGATCCGCGAACCCGGCGCCACACCGACGGATGAACATCGCGCAATTGCACCTCCAACTGCAGAAGTCTGGGGTGAAGGCGAGCCGGGCATGGCGCAAGTGATGGTTCAGGCGGTTCGCGGTCGCCGTCGTTTTATGATGACCTCTTCCATCAAGCAAAAGTCATACATTGGTAGTAAATTGATCTTTGTTGCATTCACAATATTGCATTGTTAGCTTTTCTCTAACATCACGCGATCCAATCAACGGATCGTTCTTCCAATATCCGGGGCCGCTTTCCGGAGTCCGAGAAATACAACCCAATTTTCGCTGAGTGAAAGATTCTGTTTTTCAGCGAGCGAACTGTCACGCCTTCAATACAGCCATGACATACAAAAAGGGGAATCGGCACATGACGACTGATCTGAGCGTCAAGGAAAAGACTCGTCGGCCGCTCCGCGCCAGCGCGCCGCTTCTCGTCGCCGCTTCAAACCTCGGCCTGCTGTCCGACCTGCCGGGAAGCTGGGTTGGTGGCGGCTTCAACCTGATCTCGCTGCCCGACCGCGCCGACAACAAGACGTTCCGCCTGAAGCTGAACGCGACGGTGGAGACGCTGACCTTCACCCCGATCGGCGGCCCGATCCCCAACCGTGGTTCGGTGCAGGGCGACATCATGCTGCATGGGCTGCACTATCTCCAGCAGGTCAGCGACGCCGTCACGTTCGAAGGGCTGCATCTGGAACCCGGTCTGTGGCTGAACGTGCCGCCGACCAGCGACCCGGACGTCCCGCACGGCACCATCGTGCGCCAGTCGACCATCCCGCACGGTGACTCCTTGCTGGCCCAGAGCACCTTCCTCGCAACCGTGGCCGGCGGCCCGACGATCGCCCCGGTCAGCTCCACGCCGACGCGCGTCGATCACAAGCCGCTGCCGTTCGGCTATTTCAACGACTCCTCGACGCCCACCCCCCTTCCGCCCGGCATTCCGGAGGGCGCCATCGAGAACCCCAACATCGTGCTGACCAGCAAACTGGACAGCCAGGCCAAGCAGGGCATGGAGATCAGCAAGACCGTGGTCATCGAGGTCTCGACACACCCGGTCGGCAAGATCGTCAACATCCCGTTCATCGACAAGAACGCGGAAGCCACGAAGCTGGATGCGATCTTCTGGATCGAAACCGTGGTGCAGCCGGACGGCACGGAGTTCATGCAGCTTCAGTACACGCAGACGGTCAACCTGCGCTTCGATGAAATCGACTGGCCGCACATTTCCGTGGCGACGCTGGTCAAGCAGTAAAGCGCAAGCGGGTCGCCCCGGCCCGGCGGGCGCCGGGCGGGGGCGACCCGCATCAGTCGCGCAGCGCCGTCCGTTCGCGGCGGGTGCGCCAGAAAGGCGCGTCGGCCCAGCGCGTTTCCTGGCCGTAGAAAAGGTTCCGGTTGGCCAGATAGTCGTCGAACCGCCCGGTCACCTTGTCCACATAGGCACCGACGGTGTCGGCACCGGACCTCAGCCGCTCCGCGATGGCTTCGGCCGCGTCCACCGCGTCGGTCATCGCCTTCTGGATTCCCTGCGACGACAAGGGATCGTATCCGGACGCCGCGTCGCCGACCGCCAGCCAGTCCGGCCCGGCGATCCGGTCGCGCAGGAAGGACACGGCGACCCATGTCGCGACGCTGTGCGCTTCCAGCGCAGACCCGGCCAGAGCCGCGACGATGTGGCGGGTGTCGAGCAGACTTTCCAGCCACGGGCCTTCGCGGTTCAGCCCCTTCGAACGGACGATGTCGGCGTCCGTGGCGAGCGCCACCACGCACCGCCGGTCGGGCAGGCGGGCGGCGTACCACCAGCCGTGCTCCGCCGCCTCCAGCATGGTCTGGCGGGTGAGCGGGCTGTTCTCCGGCAGGGCGAAGAAGCCGGCGACGAACACCAGCCGGTCGAGCAGGCGCGGACGCCCGCCCTGGCGCCGGGCGAACCGGCCGCGCGGACCGGTGGCATCCACGACGAACCGAGCCTCGACCGTGTCGTACCGGCCGTTCTCGGAGGCCCCATCCCCGCAGGCCCCATTTCCGCAGGCGATACGCAGGCGATGGCCGCCGGCCTCCACCGGCTCGGCCATTTCGAAACGCCGGCCCGTCAGGACGGTGATCCCCCGGTCCGCCGCCTTGCGGGCCAGGAAGGCGTCGAAGCGGCGGCGGTCCAGGTGCCATCCTTGGCCGTAGGGGTTGAACAGGAAATCGTTGTAGCCGAGCCGGTCGCTGCCCCAGGCGGAACGGCTTCCATGGCAGGGTTCGTGCCTTTCGGCGACGAACTCCGGCCACAGGCCGAGTTCGTCGCCGAGAAGGCGGCGGATGTCCGGCGGCACGCTCTCGCCGATGCGAACCGCGTCGTAGGTGCCGGCCTCCACGACCAGCACCCGCTCGACGCCCCGGCGCCGGAGGGACAGCGCGGTGGCACACCCCGCCGGCCCCCCGCCCAGGATCACGACGTCCCAGGGACCCGTCACGAGGACGTCGTCGGCAACTGGTTCATCGGCCAGGGCGCCACGACCTCGTCCGGTTCGCCCGTCAGAAGGCTGCCGACCTCCAGATAGGCGTCCGGCGGCAGCGGCCGGCCCGGGTCGCCGTCGATGGCCTTGCCCTGCAGGATCACACCGATGCCGGACCAGTTCGGGATGATCTCCGCGATGTACTGGTACCGTCCCTGGTTGGCCGGATCGGGGCTTCCGGTGCCGGAACCGCGGACCGAGTAGCGCTGCGGGCCGAGCTTGCCGTCCTGCACCTCGTCGGCGACATAGACGTTGACCGGGCGTTGCGCCGGCCACGACCAGTACAGCGTGGTGATGTTGCGGATCGACGGCGAGGTCGGGTGGGTGGCGCAGGAGTTGTAGTCGGTGTGCCAGGGGATCGACATGAACTTGGTCATGTCGCCCGGCTCCACGGTGTGGGCGCCGGTGTTCATGGGCACATAGCCGCCGGTCAGGAAGGGCTGGTCCTTGGTGGCGCGCGAATAGTCCAGCGGACGGGCGGCGATGCGGAACGGGCCGTTCCCACCCCGCCAGTTCGGCACATAGACGTCTGGCTGGCGGACCGTGAAGGTCAGGTCGATCCCGGGGCTGAAACGGCCGCCCAGGCAGGCCATCAGCGACGCCTTGTCCAGCGCTTCACCCGGTCCCAGCTTCCGCTTGGGCTCAGCGTCGAACGTGCCCTTGTCCCATTGGTTCAGGAAGAAATACTGGGTGTAGGTGGGCGCCAGGAACGCCTTGCCCGAATCGCCGAGGCCCAGCGGCATCAGGGGCGGACCGAGATTCGCCTGAGTCGGCTTGTTGGGGTCGCGGACATAGGCGAGCCCGGCCATGATGGTCGCCGCCGGATCGTCCGTCGCGGTGATGTCGCCCACCATCCGGTGAGCGGCCTTGGCGCCCTTGGGCAGATTGGTGGTCCATTCCTGAAGCGACGCGGCCTTGAAGAAGGGCTGCACATCCTCGCCGAAGGCGGGACGGTAGTCCTCGTTGTAGCGGCCGTGGCTGTAGACGTCGGGCTGGAGTTCGAATTCGCGGACGAAGGTGTCGTACAGCTCGTCCCACAGCGACACGGTGTTGAGGATCTGCGGCGCATAGGCCGGGTCCGCCGTCACCACCCACGCGGGGGAGGCGTCGATGCGTTCCACGATGGGGTCGGCGCCCTTGCCGCGCAGAACGATGGTCGCGGAAACCGGGCCGTCGCTGGTGTCGTCGTACCAGCCATCGTTGTCGACGCTCGACCCCAGGGTGGTCTGGTTCCACAAGGCGCAGGCGCGGCCATAGCCGCCGGCCACGATCAGGCGGCCCTGGTCGTCGGTTTCGATGTGGCCCAGCGTGTCGATGGGGCCGCGCGGGGCGTAGACGACGTCCTCGCTGGCCGCCGGGAACAGCTTGCAGTAATCGGGCACCGGCTTGTTGCCGGCGCGGGCTTCGGTCGCCCGATCGAAGGCGGCCTTGCGCAGGTCCCTGTTCACGGAGCGCGGGCCGGGATCGGTGGTCCACAGGGCGACGCGGGCCGGGTCGTTGATGTTCGGGACGTCGGTGACGAGCTGGGTTTGCCCGACCTCGTTCTTGGCGTTGCGCAGCGGGGGCGTGCGGCCGTCGGCGTAGCGCTCGATCACGGAGCCGTCATAGCCCGGCACGTCGAGAACGTAGGCGTTGCCCTTCTTGTTCGCGACATGGACGGTCCATTGAATATCGACCACCTCCAGGTCGCCGATGCGGCTGCCGATGGTGATCTCGGTCCCGCCGCCGGACGGGTAGACCGCCGTGTCCTCGGACGCGTAGGCATAGATGCGGAAGCGCGCGGCCTGCCGCTTCAGGCGGCCTTCGGCGTCGCGCAGATCGCTGGACGTGATGGGCGTCGTTTCGGTCCCGGGGACGACCGGAAGGCCGCCGGTCAGGCCCGGGTTGTAGGGATCGGGCAGGCCGGCCATGGTTTCCGGCGCCAGATAGAATTCCTCGCTGTCGCCGACCCGGGCGAAGCCGATGGCCGGATGAATGCGGAAGACGCTCGATGTCATTATGAACTCCGTAAATGACTTCGGTGACGCAATGCTTGGCGATCGGGACGGGGCGATCAGGCGCCTTCCAGGACCCTGGTCTTCTTCAGCACGCGGTCCACGTTCGGGAAGCTGCGCCGCAGGCTGTTGTTCCGCTCGCCGACCGGCAGGCCGAAGCACGGCACCGCGCCGTTCTTCCAGCAGTTCAGGATGTTGCCGCCCAGCGTCATCATCTGGGTTCCGAACGCCGCCGGCTCGCCGCCCTTGAACAACGCGTCGAGCGTGTCGAGGAAGGTGCCGAAATTCGCCATCAGGATTTCCTGCGCCCGATGACCGGGCGTGCCGGGGGCGGGGTGCTTTTCGGCCTCGTAGGTTTCCGGGAAGTGATCGGCCGACCACAGCGCCATGAACTTCTGGAAATGCGACCAGCTCGGGTCGGTGTCGTCGGCGGTGTTCTGGTATTCCGGGGGAACGCTGTGCGCCATCCAGGACGTGCCCTGGTCCGTCTGGCCTTCACCCTGGTCGCAGATCGCCGTCACGATGTTGGACACCTGCGGAAACGCCTCGGCGCCCTGGCCGGTGATGGTCATGCCCTTGAAGCCGTTGTAGAACCGGGCGAAATGGTTCACCTGGTTGACGGGCTTGATGCAGTCCGCGAACTGCTGCGCACCGACGGCCACCGACGAGTAGAACTCGCCGATCGAACCGTAGGAGGTGTAGTCCGGGCCGGGCCGCGGCTGCTCATCGCCGATCCACATCGGGTATTCGATCAGACACATGGTGTTCAGCCGCGCCTGGTCGAACGGACCGATCTCAGCCGAATATCCGGCGAACTTCGTTCGCGGATCGGGATCGTCGAGATCGAAGTCCAGATGCGGAATGAACTGCCCGTGGTAAACCGGGCATGCGAAGCTCGGGCTCAGGCCGTAGGCGTTGGCCAGATTGGCCGCCAACTGGACGTGAAGCATCTCCTGGTTCACGACCGACAGAATGGCCTGATAGGCTTGCTCGCCCGGATTCTTGATCGAATACATGGCGGACATGTAGAAGGGAATCGTCCAGAACTCCAAGTCCACCGCCGCTTGCAGGTGTTCTTGCAGTTGCTTCAGTGTCCACTGGTCGTTATCAGCCATGGAAAGTCTCTCCTGCGCCGTGGCGATTGGTTTTAGGACGGGGCTGCGGACGGCGTTTGGTTCATTTTTGTAAGCGAAGAAACCGCCGGCGCATGCCGGAACAAATCAAATGACAGAGCAAAGCGCATTTTCGCTGCCGCGTTGGCAGAGAAGTTCAGAGCGTATTTACGCAATATTTCTTTTTCCAGTACTTTTATAAGAATTCAAATGTAGTCATCGAGTGATTTCTTATGCATGCATCTGCGGAAGGTGCCTTTGTGGTGCCGTCGCAGAAGCTGGGGGGGGGAGCCACGGCGCGACGATGCCGGTGGCGCGCGGCCCGGCGAGCGGCGTGGCCGTCATCCAATGGTCATGCGGGACGGGGGCCGGCAGGCGCAAGCCTGCGCGTGCACCGGCCATGGCGCCGGGTCATGGCGCCAAGTCGTGCTGGTGCTGGCGCAGGTCTCGTCGAGGTCGTCCGTCCGTCTCAGGCGGACTCCCTGAGACCGAAGGCCGCGACCTCCAGCCGGAACTCGTTCAGGAAATCCTGGGCGAGGGTGGACAGGGACCGCTGGGCCGAATGCAGGACGGCCATCTCGATGTTCACCCGCGGCTCGAATGGGATGATGACCACGCCCCGGCCTGCATATTCCTCCGCCGTGAAGGGATCGACGATGGAGACGCCGGCCCCTGCGGCCACCATCGCGCAGGCGATCATGGTGAGCTGGGTCTCCACCCGCATGGTCCGCTGGACGCCATGATCGGCAAAGGCCGCGTCGATGCGGTAGCGCAACAGCGTCGAGGCCCCGAGCGAGATGAACGCCTCCCCGGCGAAATCCTCCGGCACCAGACGGCTGCGCCGGGCCAGGGGGTGGCCGCTGGGCACGATGGCGACGACGGGAACGGGCGGCAGCTTCTCGCTCAGCACCGTCGCGTGCTCCACCGGCGACTGGCCGAATCCAAGCTCGCACTGACCGGCGGCCACCCAGTCCAGCACCAGCGTCGAACTGCTGCCGAACAGTGAGACGTCCACACGCGGGCGCTGGCTTAGGAAGCGCGCGACGAAGCGCGGCAGGAAGCCGATGGCCAGCGCCGGCATGGCCGCAACGCGCAGGGTGCCGGCACGGCGGGCCTCCAGGTCGCGTGCGGCCTGCTCGATCCGTTCCAGCCCGACGAACGACCGCTCCACCTCCTGGTACAGGGACAGCGCCTCGCTGGTCGGGGCGATGCGCGATCCCCGCCGTTCGAACAGGGTCAGCTTCAGCGTGTATTGCAGGTCGCTGATGAGGCGGCTGACCGCCGGCTGCGAGATGTTCAGAAGCTCCGCGGCGGCGGTGATCCCGCCCGTCAGCATCACGGCGCGGAAGGCTTCGATCTGTCGCGGATTCAGCATTCCAGGGCCATCGAATTGTGATGGATTGCATCGCAGCATAACATTTCAGTATGGATACCACCAACAATTCGATTTGACGATTATGCCGTCTGAAAGCGACGCTCCCATGGTGCGACAAAACGCGCACCGCTGGGAACGAACCAAAACAGGAGAGGGACAGATGCGGGCATTGGTCTATGGCTTGATGGCGACCGCGGCGGTCTGGTGCGGCACGGCGCAGGCCCAGCAGAAGACACTGTACGTCGCCGCTTACGGCGGTTCGTTCGAGCAGACCATGCGCAAGGACGTCATCCCGGCCTTCGAGCAGAAGACCGGCGTGAAGGTCGAATACGTCGCGGGCAATTCGACCGACAACCTCGCCAAGCTCCAGGCCCAGAAGGGCAACCAGCAGATCGACGTGGTGATGCTGGACGACGGCCCGATGTACCAGGCGGTGGCGCTGGGCTTCTGCGCCGATCTGGCGAAGGCGCCGGTCTACGACGACCTGTACGATCTGGCCAGGATTCCGTCGGGCAAGGCGGTCAACTTCGGCGCCGTGGGCACCGGCATCGTCTACAACAAGAAGGTCTTTGACGAGAACAACTGGTCGGCTCCGTCCTCCTGGAAGGACATCGAGGACGCCAAGTTCAAGAAGAAGCTGGTGGTCCCGCCGATCAACAATTCCTACGGCCTGCACGCCTTGGTGATGATGGCGCGGCTGGACGGCGGCGGCGAGAAGAGCATCGAGCCGGGATTCAAGGCGTTCAAGGACAAGGTCAATCCGAACGTGCTCGCCTACGAGCCGTCGCCGGGCAAGATGACCGAACTGTTCCAGAGCGGGCAGGCGACCATCGCCGTGTGGGGTTCGGGCCGCGCCAAGGCGCTGGCCGACACCGGTTTCCCGGCGGCCTTCGTCTATCCGAAGGAAGGCGGCATCGTGCTGGCCTCGGCGGCCTGCCAGATCGAGGGCAGCAAGCAGGCGGCGGAAGCCCAGCAGTTCATCCAGCACATGCTGTCGCCGGAGGTGCAGACCGCCATGGCCGTCAGCGCCGGCTTCGGCCCGGTCAACAAGACCGTCAAGCTGGCGCCCGAGCAGCAGGCCGGCATCCCCTACGGTCCGGAGCAGATGAACAAGCTGCTGGTCGTCGATTGGGACACAATCAACGCGAACCGCGAAGCCTGGAACCGGCGCTGGACCCGCGAGATCGAGCGCTGACGCATCCGAGCGATCCCGCCGCGCCGGTGCACGGAAACGTTCCGTGGGCCGGCGCGGCGGAGCGCCCGCATGAGGACCCTGGTGGAGACGGAACCATGCCTTATCTCGTCCTGGACAAGCTGACGAAACGGTTCGGCCAATGGCTCGCCGTGGACAACCTGTCGCTGACGGTCGAAAAGGGGGAGCTGATTTCCCTGCTCGGTCCGTCGGGCTGCGGCAAGACCACCACCTTGCAGATGATCGCGGGTTTCCTCGACCCCAGCGGCGGGCGGGTGACGCTGGACGGCGCCGACCTGCTGGCCAGGAAGCCGAACGAGCGCGGCCTCGGCATCGTCTTCCAGAGCTACGCGCTGTTCCCCCACATGACGGCGGCGGAGAACGTCGCCTTCGGGCTTGAGATGCGCGGCGTGCCGCGGGCCGACCGCGACCGGATGGTGCGCGACACCCTGCAACTGGTGGGGCTGGGCGCCTTCGGCGACCGCTACCCGCGCCGCATGTCCGGCGGCCAGCAGCAGCGCGTGGCGCTCGCCCGCGCCCTGGTCATCAAGCCGAGCCTGCTCCTTCTGGACGAGCCGCTGTCCAACCTCGACGCCAAGATGCGCGAGGAGATGCAGATCGAGCTGCGCCGCATCCAGCGCACCGTCGGCACCACGATGATCCTCGTCACCCACGATCAGGCGGAAGCGATGGCGCTGTCCGACCGCGTGGTCATCATGAACAAGGGCAAGGTCGAACAGGTCGCCGCCCCGCAGGACGCCTACGACAACCCGGCCAGCGCCTTCGTCGCCAACTTCCTTGGCCGCACCAACCTGTTGCAGGGCGTGGTGAGCCGCGACGTTGGAGGGGGACGCATCGACGTCGCGGGCGCCGTCTGGCCGGTCGGGGCCGATGTGCCCGCCGGACCCGGCGTGCTGACCGTGCGGCCGGAGAAGGTGACCTTCGTGGATGGTGACGGCGTGCCGGGCCGCGTCCAGGCGCGTGTCTTCCAGGGCACGCAATGGCTGTTCGAAGTGACGACCGAGGCCGGACCGCTGACGGTCATCCGCCAGCACGACGGGCGGACGATGCCGGGCGAGGACGAACCGGTGCGGGTCGGCTGGCGGGCGGAGGACATGCGCGTCATTCCCGGCCAGGCCGGTGCGCCGTGACCGCGATTCCCACGGACAAGAACATGGACCCGGCCATGGCGACGGACACCGCCTCCTCCGCACCGCCGGCCCCGGCCCCAACCGCCGAGCCGGAGCGCCGCGCCCTGGCGCCGTACCTGCTGAGCCTGCCGGCGCTGGCGCTGTTCGCCGTGCTGCTGCTGGTTCCGCTGGCGATGACCTTCCTGCTGTCGCTGAACAGCTTCGGCTTCTACACCGGCATCCAGGACGTCTGGCAGCTCGGCAACTACATCGACATTGCCACCGACGGCTACTTCCACGAGGTGTTCCTGCGGACCTTCCGCATCGCCGCCGCGGTCACGCTTCTGTGCGCGCTGCTCGGGGCGCCGGAAGCCTACGTTCTGCGCCGGATGCGGTCGCCCTGGCGGGGCCTGTGCCTGCTGATCGTGCTGGGTCCGCTGCTGATCTCGGTGGTGTCGCGCACGCTGGGCTGGGCGCTGCTGTTCGGGTCGACCGGGATCATCAATACGGCGCTGATGTCGGTCGGGCTGATCGCCACGCCCATCGAGTTCATGTACACGGAAACCGGCGTCATCATCGCGCTGACCCATGTGCTGGTTCCCTTCATGGTGCTGTCGGTGTGGGCGTCGCTGCAGCGGCTCGACCCGCAGGTGGAGAACGCCGCCCTGTCGCTGGGCGCCAAGCCCTTCACGGTGCTGCGCCGCGTGGTTCTGCCGCAGGTCGTCCCCGGCATCCTGTCCGGCTCGATCATCGTCTTCGCGCTGGCCGCCAGCGCCTTCGCCACCCCGGCGATCATCGGCGGGCGGCGCCTGAAGGTGGCCGCGACCCTGGCCTACGACGAGTTCCTGAACACGCTCAACTGGCCGCTGGGCGCCGCCGTGGCGATCCTGCTGCTGGTCGCCAACGTGGTCATCATCGTCGGCTGCAACCGCCTGGTCGAGCGTCGCTACAAGCAGGTGTTCGAATGAACCGCAACGGCCCCGTCGCGCTGATCTTCCACACGCTGTTCCTGGCCTTCCTGCTGGCGCCGATCCTGATCGTGTGCGTGGTCGCCTTCACGTCCCACGGCTATCTGTCGCTGCCGACGGAAGGGCCGTCGCTGCGCTGGTTCAGGGCCATCGGCGACAACCCGGAGTTCCTGCGCGCCTTCCGCGACAGCCTCGTGCTGGGAGCGCTTTCCTCCACCCTCGCGGTGGGCTTCTCGATCCCGGCAGCACTGGCCATCGCCCGCCACCGCTTCCCGGGGCGCGAGGCCATCACGGCGCTGTTCCTGTCGCCGCTGATGGTGCCGCACATCGTCCTGGGAATCGCCTTCCTGCGCTTCTTCACGCTGATCGGGCTGGGCGGGACCTTCACCGGGCTGGTGCTGAGCCACGTCATCATCATCCTGCCCTTCGCGCTGCGGCTGATCCTGGCCGCCTCCACCGGCATGGACCGGTCCATCGAGAACGCGGCGTCGTCGCTGGGCGCCACCTCCTGGACGACCTTCCGCCGGGTGACCCTGCCGCTGATCCTGCCGGGCGTGGCGAGCGGCTGGGTGCTGGCCTTCATCAACAGCTTCGACGAGGTGACGATGACCGTCTTCATCGCCTCGCCCGAGACGACGACGCTGCCCGTTCGCCTCTTCCTCTACATCCAGGACAACATCGACCCGCTGGTGGCGGCCGTGTCGGCGGCGCTGATCTTCATGACGGTGGCCGCGATGCTGGTGCTGGACCGCCTGTACGGGCTTGAGCGGCTGCTGGTCGGCCGCGGACAGGAGTGACGCAGACCATGAGCGAACCTACGAGATCCGATTACGACGTCGCCGTGGTCGGCGGCGGGCTGGTCGGGTCGGCCATCGCCTGGGGCCTCGCCCGCCAGGGGCAGACGGTGGCCATCCTGGACGAGGGGGACATCGCCGTCCGCCCGTCGCGCGGCAACTTCGCGCTGGTGTGGGTGCAGGGCAAGGGGCTCGGCATGCCGGAATACGCGGGGTGGACCAAGCGGTCCGCCGACGGCTGGACCGGCTTCGCCGACCAGCTCCGCGAGCAGACGGGGATCGACGTCCGCTACGAGCGGCCCGGCGGCTTCATGCCCCTGCTGTCGGAGGAGGAGGTGGAGAAGCGCGCCAGCCAGCTCCGCCGCCTGCACAACCAGCCGGACATGGTGCGCTACGACTACGAGATGCTGGACCGCGCCGCCGTCGAGAAGGAGATGCCCTTCATCGGCAAGGACGTGGTGGGCGCGAGCTATTGCCCGCTGGACGGCCACTGCAACTCGCTGAAGCTCCTGCGGGCTCTGCACACGGGTCTGGAGCGGTCCGGCGTCGCCTATCTGCCCAACCGCCGGGTCGAGCGGATCGAGCCGCGCGACGGCGGATTCCGTCTCGTCACCGCGGGCGGCGAGGTCCGGTCGGGCAAGGTGGTGCTGGCAGCCGGGCACGACAGCCGCCGGCTGGCGCCGATGGTCGGGCTGAGCGCCCCCGTCCGGCCCGAGCGCGGCCACATCATCGTGACCGAGAAGACCGCGCCCTTCCTGAAATTCCCGGTCGGCTTCATCCGCCAGACCGACGAGGGCGGCGTGATGATCGGCGACAGCTTCGAGGACGCCGGATTCGACACCACGGTGCGCAACGGCGTGTCCTCCACCATCGCCGACCGCGCGATCCGCATCTTCCCGCTGCTGGGCAAGCTGAACGTCGTGCGCACCTGGGCGGCGCTGCGCGTGCTGACCCCGGACGGCTTCCCGATCTACGAGCAGTCGGCCAGCATGCCCGGCGCCTTCGTCGCCACCTGCCACAGCGGCGTCACCCTTGCCGCCAACCACGCCCTCGCGCTGGCGCCGCACATCGCGGCCGGTTCCCTGCCCGAGACGTTCACCGCTTTCAGCGCCCGGAGGTTCGATGTTTCAACGGCTGCCTGACGCGTCCGGAGAGCGCGTGTCCTTCACCATCGACGGCCGCCCGGCGGAGGCGCTGTCCGGCGATTCCGTCTCCGCCGCCCTGCTGGCCAACGGCGTGCGGACCTGCCGCAGCACCCCGGTGTCCGGCGCGCCGCGCGCGCCCTACTGCATGATGGGCGTGTGCTTCGACTGCCTCGTCACCATCGACGGGGTGGGCAACCGCCAGGGCTGCCAGGTGCGCGTCGCCCCCGGCATGGCCGTGGAAACCCAGAACGGCAAGCGGGAGATCGAGCGGTGACCACCCAGACCAAGCGCTACGACCTCGCGGTGATCGGCGGCGGCCCGGCGGGCCTCGCCGCCGCGACGCTCGCCGCCCGGCGCGGCCTGTCCACCGTCCTGCTGGACGAGCAGGGCGCGCCCGGCGGCCAGATCTACCGCGCCGTCACCCGGACACCGGTGCGGAACCCCAGCGTGCTGGGAACGGATTACTGGCACGGGCTGGATCTGGTCGGGCCGTTCCGCGACAGCGGGGCGGAGTACCGGCCCGGCGCCACGGTGTGGAGCGTGTCGCGCAGCCTCGACATCGGCCTGTCGCGGGACTCCAAGGCGGACATCCTGCCGGCCCGCCACATCATCCTGGCGACCGGCGCGCTGGAGCGGCCCTTTCCCATTCCGGGCTGGACCCTGCCGGGCGTGATGGGGGCGGGGGCCGCGCAGATCCTGCTGAAGACCTCCGGCCTCGTGGCGTCGGGCAACGTGGTGCTGGCCGGCACGGGGCCGCTGCTGTGGCTTCTGGCGTGGCAGTATCTGCGCGCCGGGGCGCGCATCGACACCATCCTCGACACCACTCCGCGCGAGAACTGGCGGCAGGCCCTGCCGCACATGGGCACCTTCGCCCGCTCCGGCTATGTCGGCAAGGGATTGAAGCTGCTTCTGGAGGTCCGGCGCAAGGTCAATGTGATCGGCAACGTCACGGCGCTGCGCGCGGATGGGGACGGGCGGGTGCAATCCGTGCTCTACCGCCAGGGCGACGGCGCGGAGCGACGCATTCCCGCCGACACGCTGCTGCTCCACCACGGTGTGATCCCGAACATCAACCTCGCCAACGCCACCGGCTGCGCCCAGAGTTGGGACGAGACGCAGCGCTGCTGGATTCCGGACGTGGATGCGTGGGGCGCCACCTCGGTCGAGGGTGTGTCGGTCGCGGGCGACGGCGCCGGAATCGGCGGCGCCCTGGCCGCGGAGCATCGCGGGCGGCTGGCGGCGCTGGACGCGCTGCACCGGCTGGGCCGCATCGACCGCAAGACCCGCGACGCCGACGCCGGGCCGCACCGCGCGGCGCTGGACAGGGCGGAGCGCGGGCGCGTCTTCCTCGACACGCTCTACGGGCCGTCCAAGGCGTTCCGCGTGCCGGAGAACGACACCATCGTCTGCCGCTGCGAGGAGGTCACCGCCGGGCAGGTGCGCGAGGCCGTGACGCTGGGGGTCAGCGGGCCGAACCAGACCAAGTCCTTCCTGCGCTGCGGCATGGGGCCGTGCCAGGGCCGCCTGTGTGGTCCCACGGTGGTGGAGGTCATCGCCGACGCGCGCGGCGTCTCCCCGGCGGAGGTCGGCTATTACCGCCTGCGCCCGCCGGTGAAGCCGATCACGCTGGCCGAGCTGGCCTCGCTGCCCAAGAGCGAGGACGAGGTCGCCGCCGTGATGCATCACTGAGGGGGACCGTCCGATGCCCGGACCCGACGTCATCGTGGTGGGCGGCGGCCTGCACGGCTGCTCCACCGCCCTGTTCCTGGCGCAGCGCGGGGCCAGCGTTCTCGTGCTGGAGAAGGACTACATCGGCCGCCATGCGTCCGGCGTGAACGCGGGCGGGGTCCGGCAGCTCGGCCGCCATGTGGCGGAGGTGCCGCTGTCCGTCGCCTCCATGGCGCTCTGGCACCGCATCGGCGAGCTGGTCGAGGACGATTGCGGGTTCGAGAGCCACGGGCAGATCCGCGTGGCGGAGAACGCGGCGGAGCTGGCGGCCTGCCAATCCCGCGTGGACCAGCTCAACGCGCTGGGCTTCACGCACGAGGAGGTGGTGGATCAGGCGGAGCTGCGCCGCCTCGTGCCCGCCATCGCGGAGCACTGCGTCGGTGCGCTGGTGTCCCGCCGGGACGGGGCGGCGATCCCCTACCGCACGACCTTCGCCTTCAAGCGCAAGGCGGAAAGCCTCGGCGCCCGCTTCAACGAGGGGGTGACGGTCGCCCGCATCGCCCGCGATGGGCGGAACTGGCGCGTGGAGACGGCGGAGGGCGCCCACCATACGGCGTCCGTGCTGGTCAACTGCGCCGGGGCCTGGGCCGACCGCATCGCCGCCCAGCTCGGCGAGCCGGTGCCGCTGGAGGTCGTCGCGCCGATGCTGATGATCACCACCCGCGTTCCCGCGTTCCTCAAGCCGGTGGTCGGGGCGACGGGGCGCACGCTGTCCTTCAAGCAGTTCCCCAACGGGACCGTGCTGATCGGCGGCGGCCTGCTGGGCCGCGCGCGGCGGGACGAGAACGGAACGGATCTGGATTTCGCCCGCCTCGCCGTCAACGCGCGCACGGTGTGGGACCTGTTCCCCTGCATGCGCGCGGCCACCATCAACCGCTGCTGGGCGGGGATCGAGGCGCGGATGCCGGACGACATCCCGGTCATCGGGCCGAGCGGCACGGAGGAGGGAGTGTTCCACGCCTTCGGCTTCTCCGCCCACGGCTTCCAGCTCGGCCCCATCGTCGGGCGGATCACGGCGGATCTCGTCACCCGCGGCGAGACCGACCTGCCGATCGCGCCCTTCCGCATCCAGCGTTTCCGTCAGGCGGCGGTCGCGGCCTGACCCATTTCCGTTCTTTTCAGGAGAGTGTATCCGTGCCGATCCAGCGTTTCGATTGCGGCCCGCGCATGAGCGAAATGGTCGTCCACAACGACACCGTCTATCTGTGCGGCCAGATCGCCGATTTCGACGCGATGGGGGAGGTTTCCACCGACGTGGAGGCGCAGACCCGTGACGTCCTGCGCCAGATCGACACCCTGCTGGCCCGCGCCGGCACCGACAAGAGCAAGCTGCTGACCGCCACCGTCTATCTGGCGGACATGGGCGGCTTCGCGGCCATGAACACGGCCTGGGACGCCTGGGTCGACCGCGCCAACGCCCCGGCCCGTGCCACGGTCGAGGCGAAGCTGGCGGCTCCGGAATACCGGGTCGAGATCCAGGTCGTCGCCGCGCTGTAATCCGCCTTTCCCGCCCCGTCCCTTCCCCTCGCATCCCGGAGCATTCCCATGAAACGTCTGGCCCTTGGCCTGGCGATGAGCCTTTGCGTCTCCACCCTCGGCCTTTCCACGGCGGCCCTCGCGGAGGGGCCGGCGCTCCGCATCGCGACGGAGGGCGCCTATCCGCCGTTCAACCTGACCAAGCCCGACGGGCAGGTGGGCGGGCTGGAGGTGGATCTGGCGAACGCCCTGTGCGAACGCATGAAGCGCACCTGCACCATCGTCACCCAGGATTGGGACGGCATCATTCCCGGCCTGATGACGCGCAAGTACGACGCCATCATGGCGACGATGAACATCACGCCGGAACGCGCGAAGGCCATCGCCTTCTCCGTGCCCTACATGGTGGTCCCCGCCTATTTCGTGGCCGCCACCGACTCCGGCATCGACGGCACGCCGCAGACGCTGAAGGGCAAGACGGTCGGCGCCCAGACCTCGACCACCCATTACCGCTACGTCGAGAAGCATCTCGGCGACGCGGTCACGCTGAGAAGCTACGACACCGCCGGCAACCTGCTGGCCGACCTGAAGAGCGGGCGTGTGGACGCCGCCATCACCACCGGCGCCACCGCGACCGACTGGGTGAAGGCCGACGCGTCCAAGGCGCTTGCCCTGGCCGGCAAGCCGCTGGTGGATCAGGACGTGTTCGGTCCCGGCGTGGGCGTCGGCCTGCGCAAGGAGGACACCGACCTGAAGGCATCGTTCGACGCGGCCATCGCGTCGGTCGTGCAGGACGGAACGCTCGCCCGCATCGCGGCGAAGTACGTCGATTTCTCCGTCACCCCGTAATCACGAACACCGAAGGGAGTTTCCCATGGTTCAGCGCATCGAGAAGACCAAGATCATGCACCGCGTCGTGGTGCACAACGGCATCGCCTTCCTCGGCGGCATCATCGCCGACGACGTGTCGGTCGGCATGAGGGAGCAGACCGCCCAGATCTGCCGCAAGCTGGACGCGGTGCTGGCTCTGGCCGGCACGGACAAGAGCAAGCTGCTGTCCGCCCAGCTCTTCGTCACCAAGATGGCCGCCAAGGAGGAGATGAACGCCGCGTGGCTGGAATGGCTGGACGGCAACGACCTCCCGGCCCGCGCCACCGTCGGCGTGGCCGACCTGGGCGACCCGTCGATCCTCATCGAAGTGGTGGTGACGGCGGCCGTCTGATGCGGTTCGGAAAATGATCTCTCCCATCATTTTCCAACCGTGAAGTCCGTCGGATCAATACCCTGGCATTGATCGCTACGGTCATGCCGGCGGCGCCTACCGGTGCCGTCGGCAGGAGGGCGTTTGTTATGGGCGCGCCCACATCTGCGCGACGCCTTTGGAATCGGCGATCACGGCCCGCACAGACGGGCTGATCGGATCGGCGCCAACGTCCCACCAGAGGAACACACGCGTGTCGAGCAGCAGGTCCATCAGCGGCCCGCTTCGTCGTCTGGGATGTCTCCGGCAAAGAGCGTCTCGATCTGTGCGTCGGGAGCGTCAAAGTCCGGCGCGATCCGGATAGCGTCCAGCGCCCGAGCCGGGTTGCGGGGCTCCGTTACGGGCGGTGCCTTGAGCTCGCTCAAATTGGTCAGGGGGCGTTTGAAGGGACGTCTCGCCGCCATGCTCTAGCCTTGCTGTGACTTTCCAGGAGTGAGGCGGGGAAATTCGATGACGAATCGCGCTCCCCCGCCGGCTTGGCCATCCAATTGGATGGTGCCCCCGAGTTGCCCGGTGATCAGATTGAAGACGATGTGCAGGCCCAGCCCCGTCGAACCCGTGCTCCGCCGCGTCGTGAAGAAGGGCTCGAAGACCTTGCCGTGGTTTTCCGGCGGGATGCCGCAGCCGTCGTCCTGATAAACCAGCCGCACCGCGTCATTTTCGAGCGCCTGCACCGTGATGGCGATCCGGCCCTTCGCCCCGTCCCGGTAGGCGTGGTTGATCGAGTTGGTGATGAGGTTCGTCACGATCTGGGCGATCACGCCCGGATAGCTGTCCAGCTCGATGTCCTCGGGGCAATCCAGCCGCACCTCGTGGCCGGGGCGGTGCCAGGTCGGGCGCAGGCTGACCAGAACCTCCGCGAGATAGTCGCGGAGGTCGAACCGGCGGCGGTCGCTGCGCGTCTGGTCCGAAGCGACCTGCTTGAAGCTCTGCACCAGATCCGCCGCGCGGGTGGCGTTGCTGATCATCAGCGTGGCGGCGTCCCGGGCGGCCTGCATGAAGTCCTGGAAGTCGGCCCGGCGCATCTTGCCGGTTTCGGACAGCGTTTCGAGAGCGCTGATCTTCTCGCCGAGATAGGAGGCGCTGGTCATCACGATGCCGATGGGCGTGTTGATCTCGTGCGCCACCCCGGCGACCAACTGTCCCAGCGAGGCCATCTTCTCCGCCTGGACGAGCTGCTGCTGGGCGGCCTTGAGCTGGGCGTGGGCGGTGTGGAGCTGATCGTGGGCGTCGCGCAGCTCGCTTTCGCGGCTGCGGTCCACCGTCACGTCCACATAGACCTGCACCATGCCGCCGTCCGGCATGGGGTTGCTGCGGACCTGGATGACGCGGCCATCGGCGAACTCGATCTCCTTGGGGCTGCTCGCCAGGGGCGAGGGCACCAGCGCCGTCAGAAGCTGACCGGAGGCGTTCACCGCGGTGCTCAGCTCCCGGTAGGGCACGCCGACCCGGCGCAGCGCATCCGGCAGATCGAAGAGGGCCATGGCGCGCTCGTTCCAGACGCGCAGCCGCTCCTCGGAGTCGAAGGCGGCCAGGCCGTCGTACATGCTGGCCAGGGTGGCGCGCAGCAATTGCGACTGCTCGGCCACTTCACGGGTCCGCTCGGCCACCTGGGCTTCCAGCGTGCGGTTCAGCCGCTCCAGCCCGTCGTACAGGCGGGCGTTTTCGAGGGAGATGGCGATCTGCACCGACAGAAGGTCGAGCAGCTCCAGCCGCTCCGGGCTGAAGATGCCGGCGGCGAGGTTGTTCTCCAGATAGAGGATGCCGACCATACGGTTGCGGTTGCGCAGGGGCAGGCACAGGACGGAGCGCGGCTGCGCCATCCGCGTGTAGGGGTCGTACTGGAAGTCGCCGTCGTTCGCGGCGTCGGCCAGAACGACCGGCTCCCCGGTCTGGATGACCGCATCGACCACACCGCGCACCAGGACCGGCGCCGCATCGTCAAGGGGACGGGATTGCAGCACCTCCGTGGCGTCGCCCTCGCCGGATGCTTCGGCCTCGATCCGCCACACGCCGTCGGTCGGCAGCAGCAGGCAACCCCGCGTGGCGCCGGCGTTGGCGATGACCAGCTTCATCAGCGTCCACAGCAGGTCGCCCAGGCGGATGTCCTGCGCCAGCGCCCGCGAGGTGCGGATCACCGTTTCCACATCCACCATGTGGGAGCTGGAGCCGACGGAGGAGCGGTGCCGTGACGAAGCCGTCGCCGGACGTTGCCGGGCGGGTGTTTCGTTGGGAGCCGCCTGATCGTCCGCCATTTCGCCGAACAGCTCGGCCAGCCGGGCATCCAGCGCCTTCACCTTGGCCAGCGCGTCCCAGCGCCGGTAGGCGTGGCGGGCCTGGAACAGCATCGCCTTCGCCGTGAAGCGGTCGCCGCGCGCCAGCGCCGCTTCCCCGGCGCGCTCGCACGCGAACGCCTCGTCGTGGGTGAAGCCCTGCTCGCGGGCGCATTCGGCGGCGGTCTGGTAATGCCGATGGGCCTTGTCCAGCCGTCCCGACGCCCGCAGCCGTTCGGCCACCAGGAGGGCCAGCAGGTGACGGAAATTGGCCGGCGCGTGCCGGACCGCGCCGCGGAGCCTGCGCTCCAGCCCGAGCGCCGCCACCCGCGCCCGCAGCCGCCCGGCGCGGCCCAGGCGGTTCCAGGCGGCGAAGTCGACCAGCGCGGCGATCACCCGCGTGCGCAGGTTCACCACCATGCCCATGGAGGCGTCGGCGAAGGGCCGGCGCTTCGCCACGCAGCGCCGGGCCTCGTCGATCCGGCCGAACAGCAGGTTCAGATAGGCCAGGTGGCTGTATATCGTGTCCACGGCGAGCCGGTTGCCGCTGGCGGACAGGGCCGGGGCGTCGGTCTCCTCCGAAACGAAGGGACCGGCGAAGACGGTGGGATCATCGGCTTCGCCCAGCAGGTTGGCGATGATCTGCTGGTAGGGCCGCAGGGCGCCCGCCGCGGTCTGCTGGTTGAGGCGCCCGATGGCGGCGGCGTGGTTCGCCGCGGTCTGCTGGAGCTGGCGCAGGGGATGGCCGAGAAACAGCCCCTGGGCGACCGCGTTGTTCAGGCAATAGGCGGCGTATTCGATGTCGCCGGTTTCCAGGCCGATCCGGTGGGCGTCCAGAAGGCCGGGCAGCGCCTTGGCCACCGGCTGGTGCCAGACCTCGACGAACAGCTTGACCACGAACAGCGTCTGGGCGCGCCCCTGGTCGGCGTTCAGCCGGTCGAGAACGCGCAGCGCCACCCGCCCGTACATGGCGCCCGCCGGAACGTCGCCAAGCATCGCGCAGTGAAGCAGCCCATAGGTGGCGTAGGTGATGCCCGACGCGGGCAGTATCCCTTCCGTCGCCGACAGGCGCACCATGCGCAGCAGCAGGACCGTGTAGAGGTTGGTGTCGTGCAGATAGGCGCTCGCCAGCACGCGCGACACGATGCGCCCGATCGTCAGCAGCCGCGGGTCGGTGAGGGGCGGGCGGTTGACGAGATCCTCCTCGTCCTTGCCGCGCAGGGCCAGTTTGGTCCTGGCGAGTTCCTGAAGCACATTCCGGGTGCTCGCCCGTTCCGGGATCGGGCTGCCGAGCTGGCGCAGCGCGGCCCGGCAGGCGTCGAGCGCCGCCGGCAGGTTCTGCCGCGAGACATGCATCTGGATCTGCGTCTCGTAGCCCAGGGCACGGTCGAGGACGGTGCGGGCGTTGGCCGCGATGGCGTCGGCCAGCCGCGTCGCCGCGGCCACGTCGCCCTTCACCGCCGCGATCTCCGCCGCCCCGGCGTGCAGGCTGAGCGCCAGTTCGTACAGGCGCGACCAGCCGTCCTCCGGCAGAAGCCCGACTCCGGTGTCGAGATAGTCGAAGGCCGGTCCCAGCGCGGCCGAGGCACGCGCCGCCTGACCGGCCAGAAGGTTGTAGCGGGCCAGCCGTTCCCTCTGCTCCGCGGTCAGCAGCGTCACGGCGCGGTTCAACTGATTCGTGATCGCGAACAGACGGTCCCCCGCCCGGTCCCTCGCTGCGGCCTCGCCTTTTTCCAGGACCAGCCCGATCGCAAGGTGGCAGGCCAGCGCGTCGGCGTCCGGCAGCATGCCGTAGGCCGCCTGCTGCACCCGGTCATGCACGAAGCGGTAGGAGGCGCGGGGCGACACGCTTTCCATGTCGGCGTAGCGGTAGGCCTCGCCCACCGGCACGACGAGCCCGCTGTGCAGGGCGGGCCACAGCGCCGCCGCCGTCGCGTAGGGCGTCCGCCGGCTCGCCTCGGCGAGCGTGGCGAGATCGAACGCGCTGCCGATGCAGGCGGCGGTCTGCACGATGGACAGCGTCTCGGCGGGCAACTCGCGGATTCGGCGGACGACGAAGGTGACGACGTCGTCGACCATCCGCTCCATCCGCTGGGACTCGATGGCTTCCAGGTTCCAGACCCAGCTCCCGGCGAGACCGTCGTAGGCGATCAGGCCGCTCCGCTCCAGCGATTCCAGGAGCTGGCCGAGATAGAAGGGGTTGCCGAGCGTGTTGGCGATCAGGCGTTCGGCCAGCGGCCGGACCGCCTCGGGGGTCGCGTGCAGCGTGTCGGACAGCAGCGCCACCGTCGCGTCGGCGTCGAGACCGCCGAGGGTCACCTCGCCGACCGGGACGCCGCGTTCGCCGAACGTCCGGATCGTGTGGCGCAACGGGTGGACCGCATCGACTTCGGTGTCGCGGCAGGTGCCGATGAGCATGAAATGGCCGAGATCGGGATCGCCCGCCAGCCCCTCCAGAAGCTTCAGCGTGGCGAGGTCGGCCCATTGCAGGTCGTCCAGGAACAGCACCAGCGGGTGCCTCGCCCCGGCGAAGACGCGGACGAAGTTGCGGAAGACGTAGATGAAGCGCTCGTGCGCCTCCACCGGCCCCAGTTCCGGGACCGGCGGCTGGGGGCCGATCAGCCGTTCGACGTGCGGAATGACGTCGGTGATGACCCTCCCGTTGGGGCCGAGCGCGGCGAGGAGGCGGGCGCGCCACCGTTCCCGCGATTCCGGGCCGGTGGCGAAGGTCTGCCGCACCAGCGTCTTGAAGGCGTCGATCACCGGGGCGTAGGGGATGTCGCGCTTCAGCGGCTCGAACTTGCCGGTGATGAAGAAGCCGTGGCGGGCGATCACCGGCTTGTGCAGTTCGCGCACCAGGGCCGATTTGCCGACGCCCGAATATCCGGAGATCAGCAGGCACTCGAACCCGCCCGCGGCGGCGCGCCCGAAGGCGTCCAGAAGGACGCGGAACTGCGCGGTGCGGCCATACAGCTTCTGCGGAATGCGCAGCACCGGACGGACGTCCCGGCTGGCCAGCACGAAGGAGTCGATGCGGCCGTGGCTGCGCCATTCGGTCAGACAGCGTTCGAGATCGGCGCGCAGGCCGAACGTGCTCTGGTAACGCTCCTCCGGATTCTTCGCCATCAGCCGCGCCACGATGGCCGACAGCGGTTCGGGCACCAGCGGGTTGAGCGTGTGCACCGGGACCGGTGTCCGCGCGATGTGACAATGCACCAGCTCCAGCGGGTCGCCGGACGGGAAGGGGGGGTGGCCGGTCAGGAATTCGTGAAAGGTGGCGCCCAACGCGTAGAAGTCGGCGCGGTAGTCCACCGACCGGTTCATGCGCCCGGTCTGCTCCGGCGCCATATAGGCGAGCGTGCCCTCCATGGTGCCGACGTCCGGCTCCCCCGCCTCTTCGCGCGACAGTTCCGACGCGATGCCGAAATCGATGAGGTTGAACTGGCCGGTCGCCGGATTCCAGATCAGGTTTCCGGGGCTGATGTCCTTGTGGACGACCCCGGCGTCGTGCACGGCGGCCAGCGCGTCGACCGCCTGGAGCGCCATCCGCAAGAAGGCAGGGACGTCCGTCCGGACGGCCGGGAGGTTGTCCAGGGCGGCGCCCCCGATGTCCCGGAACACCATCATCAGCCCGCCGCCGTGGGGCACGCAGTCCAGCGCCTCGACGATTCCGGCGTGGCGCAACCGGCGGGTGATCGCGAATTCGCGCAGGAACGCCGCCTTGTCCTCGCCGCCGATGTCCGTGCCGGACAAAAGCTTGCAGACGACGGGAAGGCCGTCGCCCCGCCGGACGGCGCGCAGCACGGTGGATCGCGCACCCACATGCAGCGTCTCGACAACGCGGAAGCCCGGTAACGTGGCCAAGGTTGCGGTGGGGACGGCCCCGATCACGACGCTGCATCCTTATGTCGTGTGGCTGCACCATCCGTTATAGAAGGTCGCGACGCCGCGGAGCAAGCGCAGGGCGTGCCGGTCGGGGCTTTGCACGATTTTTGCTCTGCGGTCGCGTGGCTCATGGGTCTGGGACATCGGCAAAACGGCGCAATAGTTCAATTGCGGTACGACAATTTATGCTAACCTCACCAGCAATTTCTGACGAGTGCCGCGAAATTCCACGGCGCCGTCGCAAAGATGCCGACTTGCCGGGGGAGAGCATGGCGAAGACGAGGGTTGCAATTCTCGGTGGCGGCGTCGGAGCCCTCACCACGGCGCATTTCCTGTCCGACACGGACGAGAAGCGGGCGCGCTACGACGTCACCATCTATCAGATGGGCTGGCGGGTCGGCGGCAAGGGCGCCACCGGGCGCGATCAGTGGAACCGCATCCAGGAGCACGGGCTGCACGTCTGGTTCGGCTTCTACAACAACGCCTTCAAGATGCTCCAGGACGTCTTCGACGTCTGGAAACGTTCACCGGACAACGCGTTCCAGTCCTGGCGGGACGTGCTGAAGCCTCAGCGCTTCACCCCCATCGGCATGGTGCTGGACGACGGCAAGCCGGCCTATTGGCCGCTGAGCTGGCCGGTGCTGGGCGGCGAACCCGGCTCGGCCAACGTCATGCCGACCTTGCCGCAGGCCATCGCGTCGATGGTCGGCATGGTCCGGGACCTGTTCGAGAACTGGGACGAGCTGAGCGGCCTGATCGTGGACGGCAAGCTGGTCCATGTCGATGGCCGCACCGTCGCGCCGATGCCCGTCCTGCCGGCGGAGCAACAGGTTCTGCCCGCCCCGCTTGCCACCCGCTTCGCCGACGCGATCCGCGGCTGGAAGGACCGGGAGGTCCACCATCTGGCGCAGGCCGAGGCGCTGCTGAAGGGCGCCGCCGTGACCACCGCGAAGGACGCCGCCGTGGCCGCCCATCGCCTGATCCGGGCGCTGGCCGACGCGCCGGAGTCCGCCCCCTCCGCCTCCCCGCCGGCGGAGCATTTCCACGACCTGATGCGGCTGCTGCGGCTGATCGAGGCCGCCGCGGCCACGCTGCCGCGCAACCATGTGGCGCGCGACCTGCTGGCCTTCGTGATTCCCTTCTGCGTCGGCGTCCTCACCGATTTCGTGATCGAGAAGCGCACCGCCGATTCGCTGGACGACCGGGAGTTCACCGACTGGTTGATCGGGCATGGCGGCGACGCGGAAGCGCTGAAGGCAAGCTGCTCGCTGCGCACCTGCTACGACACCTTCATGCAGTACAAGGACGGCGACTACCGCCAGCCCAACTGGGGGGCGGGCGTCGCGGCGCTGTCCTGCGTGCGCATGTTCGCCACCTGCCGTGAATCGGTGATGTGGAACATGGAGGCGGGGATGGGCGAGGTCATCATCGCGCCCATCTACCAGACCCTGCTTCAGAACGGCGTGAAGGTGAAGTTCTTCCGCCGCGTCGAGGACATCGGCCTGTCCGCCGACCGCGCGCTGGTCGAGACGGTCCGTCTGGCCCGGCAGGTCGATCTGGCGGACGGCGTGGACGAGTACCAGCCGCTGATCTCCGTGCCGTTGGAGGACCGGAAGTTCCTGCTGGCCTGGCCGCTGGAGCCGCTCTGGGATCAGATCAAGGACGCGGACAAGGTCCAGGCGGCGCTCGCCTCCAACAATTCCTCGCTGGAATCGCACTGGTGCGCGTGGGAGCCGGTCGGGTCCGAGACGCTGCAGCGCGGGCGGGACTTCGACGTCGCCGTTCTGGGCATCTCCATGGGCGGCTTCAAGGCGATGAACGACCAGCCGACCCTGGCGGCGGAGCTTCAGGCCGCTTCCCCGGCCTTCGACGCCATGACCACCAACATCGGCATCATTCCGACGCTGTCCATGCAACTCTGGTGCGGTCCCGACCTCCAGGGGCTGGGCTGGGAGCCGGCGCAACCCGCCGCCGTCGCCGGGCCGGAGCCCTGGTCGATCTGGGCGGAGATGGGCCAGACGCTGCCCTACGAGTTCCGCCCTGGTGAGACCGGCGCGCCGAAGTCGGTGCATTACATCTGCGGCGTCTGGCAGACCGGGCTGGTCGCCCGTCCGACCACCGACCTCGCGGTGCCGCAGGAGGCGCTGGACAATGTGACGAACAGTGCGGCGGAGTGGCTCGACGCCTACATGGGCAACTTCTGGCCGAAGGCGACGGTGTCCGGCCAGGGCGGCGTCGGCTTCAACTGGAACGTCCTCTACGATCCGTGGAACGGAACCGGGCGGGAGCGGCTGTCGCACCAGATCATCCGCGCCAACGTCGATCCCACCGAAACCCTGCCGGGCAGCGCCGCCGGCTCCACCAAATACCGGCTGCGCACCGACGAGAGCGGGTTCTACAACCTGTTCCTGGCGGGCTGCTGGGTCCGCACCGGCTTCAACACCTCCTGCATCGAGGCGACGGTGATGTCGGGCATGCAGGCGGCGCGGGCCATCTCCGGGACGCCGCTGTTCATCTCCGGCGAGAACTTCCTGAACGGGGCGCCGTCGTGACCGGCCCCCGCTACATCTCCTTCGCCGGGCATGGCGAGGTGTCGATCGCCGCACCCGGCGTCTTCGCCGACAGCCTCGCCACCGCCTTCGTCGTGCGAAGCAACCCGGTGAACACCCAGGCGCTGGTGGACAAACTGCTCAACGCCGCTCCGGCGGGTGCGGTGCGCTACACGGTGGCCGGTCCGGTGGCGCTGTGCACCTTCCTGTCGGTCGGTCGCTGCACCAGCCCGACCGAACCGTTCGGCTGGATTCCCTACCGGGAGGCCTCGCTGTGGCTGCCGCTGATCGAGCACCGGCCCGGCCAGTGGCCGCGTCTGGTCCTGTGGATGCCCTACGTCTTCCCGGACGCGACCATTCCGCTGGTCTGCGGGCGGGAAGGCTGGGGCTTCGCCAAGTCGCTGGGCCGCGTCACGCTGCCGGAGGAGGGGGCCGAGGCCCCGCACTTCGTCTGCGAGACGACGCTGTTCCGCACCCTGTCCTCCGACTGCGAGGGGGTTCTCGCCCCGCTGCTGACGGTGGAGGGCGGACCGTGGACACCCGGTTCGGCTTGGAAAAGCCTGGAGGATCTCGGTGCCGACCTGGGAGACGCGCTGAAGTCCCTGCTTCGTCCCGGCGGTCTGGTCGAGGGGGTGGAGGTCGCCGTGAAGGCGGTGGAATCGCTGCTCGCCGGCACGGTTCCGGTCATCAACCTGAAGCAGTTCCGCGACGCACCGGACAGCGAACGGGCCTGCTATCAGGCGCTGATCGATTGCCCGATGCACGTCGACCGCTTCCGCGGCGCGTGGCCGATGCGGGGCGATTGGACGCTGCGGGTGGCCGACTACGCCAGCCATCAGGTCATTTCGGACTTCGGGTTCGAGGCCGGACCGGATGGAAGCGCCGCCGTGCATGTGGATTTCGCCATGCAGATCCACATGGATTTCCGCGCCAATCCGGGCCGGGTGGTCTGGCAGGCGGAGTGAGGGAAAGGGCGCCGGCCCCGGCGAGGGCCGGCGCTGTCTTCAGAACGAGACGCTGACGTTCAGCGCCACGATGTCGGTGCCGTTGCAGAACTTCCCCGGATTGACGGCGGAGCCGTTGGGCGGCGTGCCGTTGCTCACGCATTCCTGGAAGCCGTGGGAATAGGCGCCGTCCAGCCGCACCGTCTCCGAAACCGCGTAGCCGACGCCGAAACCGGCGTGCTTGGTGATGACCACCGGAATGACCGAGACGATGTCCTCCGCCGGAGCCACCTTGTCGGCCCAGCGGAAGCCGGCGCGCAGGGTCAGCGCGTCGGTCACCCGATAGGCGCCGCCGATGGCGAAGATGTCGACGTCGCGGTAGCGCTGCGGCAGCGTTTCCCACACCGTGCCGAGGCCCGGCACATCGACGCGGATGTTGTACTGGCGCAGCGCCTGCGCCCAGAAGGCGCGCCGGTAGTCGAAGGCCAGGGTCAGGTCGGACCGCAGCCGGTGGCTGATACCGATGCCGATTTCGGCGGGAAGCTGGAAGTTTTCCAGCGTGTATTTCGCGGGCTGTGACAGGCGCGTTCCGTCCGGCGCCAGGACCAGCACCGAACCGTCGCCGGTCAGGTCGTTCAGCGCCGTGCGGAACTGGTAGAAGGCGCCGATGGTGGTGTCGGCCTGCGGCTTCCAGGTCAGGCCCAGCCGTCCGCCGACCCCGTCGCCCTCCACCCCGGCGCGGGCGATGGATGGGTCGAAAATGTCGAAATAGACGCCGCCTCCCATCCCGACCATGGCGCTGGCCGCGGGCAGCATCGCCCCCTGGCCGGTCAACCGCCCCGTGGCGGCCAGCGCGCCGAGCTGGTCGGCCCCCTGGAGAACGCGGAAGCCCAGACCCGCCCGCACGTAATCGACGGCGCCCGCCACCGTGACCGTCGGCGTCACGTCCCAGGCGGCGGCCAGCGGGACGCGCATGAACATCGCCTCGCTGCTGGTGCGCAGCCCGCTGTCGACCCCGGACGGCAGGCGGGCCATGAAACTTCCCTCCCCGTAATCGGTGCCGAATCCGCCCTGGGCGTAGGCGCCGAGCCCGAGGGCCAGCTTCTCATGCCGCCAGACGAATCCGCCCTGGGGGATGTAGTAGCCCTGGAAGGGGAAGGTGTCCTTGCCGTGGGCCACCTCGCCGGTCCGCGTCTGCGTGGCTCTCAACCCGGTCGGCGCGGCGACCACCAGCCCGCCTTCCAGATAGGAGGAGGAGCGTTGCGTCAGGGTCGCAGGGTTGAGGATCATGGCGGCGCCGCCGATGTCGGACGCCGCTCCGGTGCCGCCCATTCCCATGGACACGGCCCCGAACCCTTCGAAGCTGTAGACGTCGGTGGCATGGGACGGAAACGCGGCGGCCAGGGTGGCCGCCGCGGCAAAAGCTGCAAGGACGCGCATTGATCGGGAGATCTCAGTCGGACGGGGTGAGGTCGATGGATTGACGGGCGATGGCTTCCGCCGCCTGCTTTCCGGACAGGACGGCGATTTCGGCGCTGCCCGCGCTGAACCAGGTGCGCGTCCAGTCACCCGCCAGGAAGGCGTTGACGAACCCGCTGTCGCCCGGCTTCAACCGCGTCTCCACCGTCGCCGGGAAGCACTGCACATAGAGTTCCGACGGGTCGAGATTGTAGCGGTAGTAGGCGGAATAGACCTGGCTCTGGTCGAACACGCCGTTCTTGACCGTGTTGGGCCACAGCACCCCGGCGTTGGCGTTCAGCCACTCCGTCGCGTCCCGGCGCACGTCCGCGGCCATCCGCTGCGGCAGGCCGCAGGCGTAGGGCGGGGCGCCGACGGGCCAGCGGGCGGTGCCGCACAGATACTCCACGGCCTTGACCGTGCCGGGCGGCCAGGATTCGGCGGGGATGAGATGGCTCATCTCGCCCCAACTGTCCAACTCCTCGACATAGCTGGTCATGGCGGTCGGGCCGGCCTTCCAGCCCATCTCCTCGATGCTGGGCGTCATCCAGAGCTGGACCGCCTGGGTCGGCACCGCCGGGGTCACCTCGACCATCTGCCGGAAGCGCAGATCGGCCTGCATCAGCTCCGCCGCGGGACCGGCCAGCGCCGCGGGCGGCATGGCCAGAACGACGAGGTCGAAGTCCTTGCCGACCTCCAGCACCGATTCTCCGGCGGAGCAGTGGCAGAACACCGACTCCAGATTGATGCCGGCGTCGCGGATCGTGTCGCCGTCCACGATCTGGCTCCAGTCCGGTTCGGACGGCCAGCAGTAGAGCCATTTCCCGTCCTCGCCTTCCTCGGCGCCGTAGCCGACCTTGACGAAGGGGTCATAGGCGCCGTTGACGAGATCGACCTGCCGGTTCAGGCGCACCCGCTCCACCCAGGCCCCATTCTCGGAGGTTTCCAGCTTGGTCAGCCGGTGGAACAGCTTGATGTCCACCCCGCGCTGCTTCAGCACGAACCAGGCGGGCGTGAAGACGGTGTCGCCCATCCCGGCGTTCATCTTCCACAGCGGCGCGCCCTTGTAGGCGAAACCCATCAGAAGAAGGATCTCCGCCGCCGCACCCGCGGCGAAGCGCGCGTTCTCCGGCCCGTCGGTCGCCTCGCCGTTCCGGTAGGAGAAGCACATGTCGTAGAGCAGCCGCACCGGGGCCGACCACGCGAAGGTGTCGGAGATCCCGTGCTTCTGCAGCCATTCACGGAAATCCTCGCCGTTGATCCGGTCGAACCCGTCCTTCCCATAGGGCAGGACGTCGGACAGGCAGCCGATGGCGAAGGCGAGGCCGAAATCGGCGAAGCAGGCGAACTCCCAGCCTTCGTCCGAAAACTCCAGCAGCGGTTCCACGACCTTCTGGAACCCCTTCTGGACCAGCGTGAGCAGATCGACGAGCAGCCCGTGATCCAGGGCCCCGTCGCCCGCCGCCTCGATGTGTGCCCGCGCCTTGTCGAGGGCGTCCAGGCCGATCTTCGTGGTCAGGTGACCGGGCAGGTGGTCGTGCTTGGCGACCAGGGCCAGCAGCGCGTCGATCAGCAGCGCCGCGAAGCCGTTCGGGCCGAGCGGACGCGGGTCGCCCGGTGTTCCGGGGCGCTCGGGGAAGTCGAGGTTCCAGGCGTGCCAATGCGTCTTGCCGGAGCGCGGGATGTCCTGCATCAGCGTCACCTGATACAGCGGGCGGAAGGCGTCCGACCAGGTCTGGAAGGCGTATCCGGCGGGCTTCTCCCACTCCGCGTAGGCGCCGCGCACCAGCCGGAAGGCGTTGTCGTAAAAGCCCAGGAAGATGTGCAGCCCGTGTTCTTCGATGCGCTGGCCCTGTGCGGCGTTGCGTCCGCTGGCTCCCTTGCCGCCCAGCCGCCAGCCGTGGCTGACCAGCGTCACGTCGAACTTCTCGCGCAACGCCTCGGTCGCCGTGAGGGTCAGCGCGGCGGACACGCCCCCCAACCCACCGCCCAGCACCAGCACACGCGTCTTTCCCGCTCCAGCCATCCCGCCCCCCGATCCGATTTGCAGGGCAATTGTGCTTGGTATCGGAAGTTGTAGCAATGGGGTTGAGTGACGTTGTTACAGCGAGGGCGCCGTCCGGTGAACAGCGCGCCGTCTATGTCGGCGTCCGCCCGGCGCCGGGTTCGGGGTGGGGCGCCGGCTTGGCCGGCGGCGCGCGATGGAGCGTCGCCCAGCCCGCGCGCCGGCCCGTCGCCGGCAGGTTCTCCTGGGTCGGCTTGCTGCGCAGGATGTGCGCCTTGGCGATCATGTAGGCCGAAACCGGCGCCGTGAGGAACAGGAACAGCGTGATCAGGATCTCGTGCAGCGAAACGCCGGCCCCGCTGAAGGCGACATACAGGATCGAGGCGACGAGCATCGCGCCGATGCCCAGCGTGGTGGCCTTGGTCGGTCCGTGCAGCCGGCGCATGATGTCCGGCAGCTTGGCCAGCCCGATGGACCCGACGAGCAGGAAGAAGGTGCCGATCAGGATCAGGGCCGAGACGATCAGTTCGCCGATGACGCTCATGACAGCCTCCTACTCGATCACGTTGCCGCGCAGCAGGAACTTGCAGAAGGCGACCGTCGACAGGAAGCCGACCATCGCGAACAGCAGCGCCGCCTCGAAATACATCGCGGTGGAGTACCAGATGCCGATCACGACGATCAGGGCGATCGCGTTGATCACCAGCGTGTCGAGGGCAAGCACCCGGTCCAGCACGTCGGGGCCGACCCCCAGGCGATAGACGTTCAGGAGCATCGCGGCCACGATGCCGGCGAAGGCGATGAGGCAGGCGGTGGCGATCATTCGAAGATCTCCTTCAGGCGGCGTTCGTACCGGTCCTTGATCTGCGCGATCACGGCGTCCGGGTCGTCGGTCTCCAGGCAATGGACCAGGAGCGCGCGCCCGTCCGCCGAGGTGTCGGCGCTGACGGTTCCCGGCGTCATGGTGATGGTGCCGGCCAGAACGGCGACGGCCTCGGGCGTGCGCAGGTCGAGCGGCACCGTGACGAAGCGCGAGCGCAGCGTGTCACCGCGGCGGAACAGCACCAGATAGGCGACCTGGACGTTGGAGACGACGATGTCCCACGCCACCACCAGAAGGTAACCGAGGATCGCCGCCGGGTTGCGGACGCGGCTACGGTCCGGCCAATAGACGCTGGTGACCAGCGGCACGACGACCCCGATGATGAGGCCGAGCACCAGATGGCCGACCGAGAGATCGTTCGCCAGCAGAAGCCAGACGACCGCGATCATCAGGGTCAGAAGCGGGTGGGGCAGCAGGCGTGCCATCATCGTCACCTCCCCTGCGCAAGAGTCGTGTCGGGTCCGAGAACCGCGGCCACATAGCCGCGGACGTCCATGATCTGCCCGGCCGTCGCGGCGAAGACGGCGGTCGCCGGTCCCGCTCCGGCTGCCAGAAGACCGGCGGCACCGATCATGCCGACCGTGGCGAGAACGGCCGTCATGGGCGGCCTTGCGCCTTCGGCCGGCAGCGCCTCCTCCGCCCGGGTCTCCGCCTTCCAGAACAGAGTGCTGCCGGCGCGGCTGAAAGCGATGATGACGGCCAGACTCGTCGCCAGGATCAGGCCCCACGTCCAGGCCGCCAGGGGCGTTCCGCGGACGGCGTCGAGAACCAGCAGCTTGCCGATGAAGCCGGAGAAGGGCGGCAGGCCGGCCATCGTGATCGCCGCCAGGAAGAACAGCCCGGAAAGCAGGTTGGCGTAGGGGACCGGCGGCGCCACGGTCAGCCGGTCCTCCCAATGCCGCCGATGCCGGATGACCATGTCGGCGACGAGGAAGAGCGCGGCGGCGGCGATCGTCGAATGAACGGCGTAATAGAGGGCGGCGGTCAGGCCGCCGGCGTCGAACAGGCCCACGGCAACCAGCAGCGACCCCATCGACCACACCACCGAAAAGGCGACGAGGTCGAGCAGGCGGCGTGTGGCGAGAACGCCGAGGGCGCCGGTCACCAGCGTCAGCAGGGCCGCCGGCAACAGCCATGGCGCCGCCGCGTTGGCCACCGCGCCGGCTTCCGGGCCGAACACCATGCCATACATGCGGATGATGCAGTAGGCCCCCACCTTGGTCATGATCGCGAACAGCGCGGCGACGGGTGCCGGCGCCGCGCCGTAGGCGGTCGGCAGCCACCAGTGCAGGGGCACCAGCGCCGCCTTCAGGGCGAAGACCAGCAGCAGCAGCAGCGCGCCCGTGCGCAGAAGGGCCACGTCCCCCTCGGCGACCGACCGCGCCTTGACCGCGATGTCGGCCATGTTGAGCGTGCCGGTCGTGGCGTAGATCAGCCCCACCGCGAAGAGGAACAGGGTCGAGCCGGCGAGATTGATCGCGACGTACTGGAAACCGGCCCTCAGGCGGTACGGCCCGCCCCCGTGGAGCATCAGGCCGTAGGAGGCGATCAGCATCACCTCGAAGAAGACGAACAGGTTGAAGGCGTCCCCGGTCAGGAACGCGCCGCAGATGCCCATCAACTGGAACTGGAACAGCGCGTGGAAATGCCGGCCCTTCGCGTCCCAGCCGCCGCAGGCGTAGACCACGACCGCGAGCGCCAGGACGGCGGTGACCAGCAGCATCAGCGCCGACAGCCGGTCCAGCACCATCACGATCCCGAAGGGGGCGGGCCAGTTGCCGAGGAGGTAGACGCGCGTCGTCCCGTCCGACGCCAGCAGGAACAGCCCGGCCGCCGTTCCCAGAAGGAAGACGGTCGCGGCGGTGGAGACGAGCCGCTGGCGCTTCAGGTCGTGGCTCAGCACCAGGACCAGGAAGGCCGCGACGAAGGCCGGCAGGACGATCGGGGCGATGATCCAGTGGTTCATGAATGGCTCCGGTGGCGGCTCCGGTCCGGCGCGCCGGGAACGCCGTCCTCGCCGCGCTCCGCGCTCCCCGCATCGCTTCCGGTTTCGAGGAATCCCCGCAGCGCGAGCACCACGATCAGGGCGGTCATGCCGAACGAGATCACGATGGCGGTCAGCACGAGCGCCTGCGGCAGCGGGTCGGCGTAGCCGGGCGCCCCCGTCGCGATGATCGGGGGCCGGTCGATGGTCAGGCGCCCCATCGCGAAGAGGAACAGGTTCACCGCATAGGTCAGGAAGGCCAGGCCGATGATGACCGGAAAGGTCTGCCGGCGCAGCGTCAGGTAGACCCCCGCGGCGGTCAGGGCGCCGATCCCGCTGGCGATCAGGAACTCCATGTCACACCTCGTTCCGTTCGGAGGCCGCGGCATTCGGAGAGCGTTCGCCAGGAGGATCGGCGTCGGAATGCAGCAGGACGTCCATCGGCCCTTCGGGCACGCGCTCGCGCTCCGCCCGCCGCTGGATGCGCGCGATCTCGACGAGCGCGAGCATGACCGTGCCGACGACCGTCAGGAACACGCCGAGGTCGAAGGCCATGGCGGTAGCGAGTTCGAACTCGCCGATCAGCGGCAGGTGGAAGTAATCGTAGCTCGTCGACAGGAAGGGGGCGCCGAAGACCAGCGCGCCGATCCCGGTCATCCCGGCGATCAGGATGCCCGCGCCGATCATGCCGCGGGCGTCGAGCCGCGCCCGGGACGCGGCCCAACCGTAGCCGCTCGCCACATACTGCATGATCAGGGCGATGGCGACGATGAGCCCGGCGATGAAGCCGCCGCCCGGCTCGTTGTGGCCGCGCAGGAAGATGTAGACGCCGACCGTCAGGGCCAGCGGCAGCAGGACGCGGGTGGCCACCACGAGGAGCAGCGGGTGGGCGTCCGCCGATTCCACGCCCGGGCGCATCGCGTCCAGACGCCGCGCCGAGGCGCCGCGCAGGGCGGATTGCAGCATGGCGGCGATGGCGAGCGCGGCGATGCCCAGCACGATGATCTCGCCGAAGGTGTCGAAGCCGCGGAAATCGACCAGGATGACGTTGACGACGTTGGTGCCGCCGCCGCCGGGCTTCGACTGTCCCAAGTGGTACTGCGAGATCGAGGAGATGTCCCGCGTCATGACGGCGTAGGCCAGCGCGCCCACACCGGCTCCCGTGGCAACCGCCACCAGCCCGCCGCCCAGCCGTCGGCGCAGGCTCTCGACCGCCTCGCTCCGCCGCGGCATGAGGTTGAGCGCGAGCAGGAGCAGGATCGTCGTCACCACCTCCACGGAGATCTGGGTGAGCGCGAGGTCCGGGGCGGAGAATTGCAGGAAGGCGAGCGACACGACCAGACCGGCCACACTGGTCAGGATCAGGGTCAGCAGCCGGTTGCGGTGGACCACCACCACCGCCGCGCAGGTCGCCATCAGCATGCCCCAGACGGCGATGGCCGGCAGGTTCGCCGGCAGCGTCCCGCGCCCGCCGGGCGCATGGCCGCCCGCCTGGAACGCCGCCAGGAACGCCGTGGCGCCGATGGCGACCACCGTGACGAGGATCACCGCCATGTACCGTTGCAGCGACCCCGTGTGCAGGCGGTGCGTGACGCCCCGCGACACGGCGATCAGTCCGGAGACCGTCGCGTCGAACATCCTCTTGGCGTCGGGCCGCGGGAGCGAAGCGTGCCAGTGGCTCAGCCCCTCGTGGCGCTTGAGCATGACCGCGCCGACGGCGAAGGCCAGGGCGCTCATGAACAGGGCAGGGGTCAGGCCGTGCCAGATGGCCAGCGAGTAGTAGGGCAGGGCGTCCGTCCCGATCACCGCCATGGACGTCCGCGCCACCACCGGCCCGGCGAGCGTCGGCACCAGGCCGATGGCGACGACGAGCGCGACCAGGACGGCGACCGGCCCCCACATGCCGACCGGCGGGTCGTGCGGGTGGTGCGGGTAGTCGTCCCGCACCGGGCCGAGATAGGTGTGGATCGCCATGCGCGCCGAATAGGCGACGGAGAAGACGGCGGCCAGGGTCGCCAGGACGGGCACCAGATACGGAACGCCGCCGAGGTCCGTTCCCGCGGCGGCCTCCAGCATCATCTCCTTGGACAGGAAGCCGTTGAGGAGCGGCAGGCCGGCCATGGAACCGGCGGCCAGCATCGCCAGGGCGGCGCTGATCGGCATCAGCCGCAGCAGCCCGCCGAGCCGGCGCACGTCCCGCGTCCCGGCCTCGTGATCGACGATGCCGGCGCTCATGAAGAGGGCGGCCTTGAAGGTGGCGTGGTTGAGCATGTGGAACATCGCGACCACCGCGGCGATCGGCGTTCCGAAGCCGAGCAGCATCGTCATCATGCCCAGATGGCTGACGGTGGAGAAGGCCAGCAGCCCCTTCAGGTCGTCCTTGAAGATGGCGATCCAGGCTCCGACGAGCATGGTGACGAGGCCGACCGGGGCGACGATCAGCGTCCAGAGATCGGTCCCGGCGAGCGCCGGCCAGAGCCGCGCCAGAAGGAACACGCCCGCCTTCACCATGGTGGCCGAATGCAGATAGGCCGACACCGGCGTCGGTGCGGCCATCGCGTGCGGAAGCCAGAAATGGAAGGGGAACTGGGCGGATTTGGTGAAGGCGCCGGCCAGGATCAGCAGCAGCGTCGGCGCATAGAGCGGATGCGCCTTGATGATGTCGCCGCGTTGCAGAATCTCGGAGATCTCGTACGACCCGGCGATGTGGCCGAGCATCAGCGCGCCGGCGATCAGCAGCAGCCCGCCGCCGCCGGTGACCACCAGAGCCATCCGCGCCCCCTGCCGCCCCTCCGGCAGATGCCGCCAATAGCCGATCAGCAGGAAGGAGCTGAGGCTGGTGACCTCCCAGAAGACGAGCAGCAGCAGCACATTGTCGCTGAGCGCCACGCCGAGCATGGCGCTCTGGAACAGCAGCAGGAAGGCGTAGAAGCGGCCCATCGGGTCGTCGCGCGACAGGTAGTAACGCGCGTACACGATGATCAGCAGTCCGATGCCGAGGATCAGCGCCGCGAAGAACAGGCCGAGCCCGTCGATGAAGAAGCTGAAGGTCAGCCCGAGCTGCGGCACCCAGTCGATCGTCTCGCGGATCACCTCGCCCCGGTAGACCGCCGGGGCATGGCTGAGCAGAAGACAGAAGGAGAAGAACGCCGCCGCGCCGGCCGTCGCGGCGCAGACGTTGCGCCCGGACCGGATCGCCAGCGGGGCGAGCAATGCGCCGAAGAGAGGGGCCAGGACGGTGAGGGCGATGCTCATGGGCGGGGCCGGTTCGTCACAGGTGTATCGTGACCTTAACCGTGTTGATGTGCCGGTGTCTCGCCCTCCTATGGCCTCCCGCGGCAAAAATAGATGGGATTATTTCTCGGTGTGCCGGCGGAGTGGGCCGTCGGGGGGCGGCGCCAGGGGAACCGGGGCGGGAATGCCGTAGGTGCCGGCAAGGCGCGCGAAGGCGTCCATGGTCGCCCGGTCGATGGGAATGCCAAGGGTCCTGCGGCGCTCCGCCTCGGCCCATTCGCGGTCGCCGGGGGCCATGACCGTTCCGCCCGGCACCGCCTGCGACCCGCGCAGGGCCTCCAGGTAGCGCGCCATCCGGCTCTCGAACTCCTCCTGCGGCAGGAAGGCGTCCGGGCGGATCGCCATGACGAAGGCGCCCATGCCGCGCGGTGTGCTCATGTCCGGTCCCGGCATCGGCAGGATCTCGAAGCTCAGCCTCATGCCGGTCAGGACGGCGCTCAGAATCTCCACGAACCCCGCGAGCCCGGCCCCCTTGAAGCCGAACTCGCCGCCGAGCGGAGCCAGCATCTCGGCCTGTTCGGGATCGGTGGTGTTCCGCCCCCGGGGATCGGAGGCGGTGCCTTCGGGAAGCGGCCTGCCGAGGCTGCGGTAGAGCTGGACGCGGTTGTAGGGGATGGCGCTGGTGGCCATGTCGAACAGCCAGGGATTGCCGCCCTTCACCGGAACGGCGATGGCGATCGGGTTGGTGCCGTGGAACCGCTCGGCGCCCTCATGCAGCCTCATGAAGCTGTCGGAGTTGCAGAAGGCCAGACCGATGCAGCCCGCCTCGGCCGCAGCGAGCGCGAAGGCGCCGGCAGGCCCGAAGTGGGAATTGTTGCGGATGGCGACCGCCCCGATGCCGAACCGCCCGGCCAGCTCGACCGCCTTCCGCTGCGCGTGGTAGGCGCCCAGCGCGCCGTGCGCGTCGCCGGCGTCCAGCGTGGCGACGGCCCCGAACTCCGTCAGGAAGCGCAGGTCCGGACGCGGGTTGACGCGCCCCCCGGTCATGGTGGCGACATAGTGGCCGAGCAGCCGGACGCCATGGCTGTCCACCCCCAACCGGGAGCCGTGCATCATCGCCCGCGTGGCGGCCTCCGCCGTCGCCTCGTCCGCGCCCGCAGCCAGGAACACGGCGCGGCAGAAGGTCTCCAAAGCGTCCGCGTCGTAGCGGGCGGGCGCCGCCGCGGGTGGTTGAATGTGTTCCGTCACAGCGTCTGCCCTCCGTCGGCGACCAGCACGGCGCCGGTCATGAATCCCGACTCGTCGCTGGCCAGATACACCGCCGCTGCGGCCATCTCTTCGACGGTGCCGAGCCGGCCCATCGGCTGGCGCGCGAGGAACTGCGCCCGCATTTGCTCCGGGTCGGCGCTCGACTGGATGCGCTCCTCCAGCGACGGCGAATGGGTCGTGCCGGGGCACAGCGCGTTGCAGCGGACGCCAGCGGCGATGAAGTCGCGCGCCACGGCCTTGGTCAGGCCGATCACCGCGGCCTTGCTGGTTCCATAGGCGGTGCGGTTGGCGACGCCGGACAGGCTGGACGCCACCGAGGCGACGTTCACGATGGCCCCCCGGCGCCGCTCGACCATGCCTGGAAGCGCCGCGCGGATGGTGTGGAACATGGAGGTGACGTTCTGGTCCAGGCTGCGCGCCCAGTCCTCGTCGGAGCAGTCCAGGATGGTGCCGTTGTGGACCCAGCCGGCGTTGTTGACGAGGATGTCGAGCGGCCCGGCCTCCGCGACGACGCGCCGGACGGCGGCGGGATCGGTCACGTCGAGCGCGACGGGAGTGATCGCCGGATCGATCCGGGGCAGATCCTCCATCTTGGACAGCGTGCGGCTTGCCGCGACGACGATGGCGCCTTCACGGGCGAAGGCGAGCGCCATGGCCCGCCCCATGCCCTGTCCCGCCCCCGTCACGAGGGCGCGTTTTCCGACGAGTCTGCCGGTCATAGTCTTGAACTCCATCATTCGGCGCCGTCCGCGGCGCCGGATCGGACGCAGTGGTTCGGGAGGCCCGCCGGTCGGACGCGCGGCCTTTCGACCGCGTCGCCCGGATCGCCGGCGTCAGCCGAAGAGCAGGTTCGGGATCAGGAGAACCAGATCGGGCACGAAGATCAGAAGCAAGGTTGTCAACCCGATGGCGACCATCAGGGGCAGGGACTCCCGGACATAGGCGCCCACCGATACCCTGAGGATCGAGCAGACGGTGAACATCGCCGCCCCGACCGGAGGGGTGAAGTTGCCGATCGTGGCGGCGACGATGAAGACGATGCCGAAATGCACCGGATCGCCACCCATCGCCCGCACGGCGGGAAGGAAGATCGGCGTCATCATGATGATGATCACGGTCGCGTCGATGAACAGCCCGGCTGCCAGCACCAGCAGGACGATCAGGACCATCACAAGCTGGACGTTGTCGGTGAGGCTGGTCAGCGAGGACGCGATGAGTTCGGGAATGCGCTCGAAGACGATGCCGTAGCTGAAAATCGCCGACAGGCTGATCAGGAACATCGCGGCGCCGACGTCGGCGAGGCTGATCTCCAGGGCTTCGAGGAAACTTTTGGTCTTGAGCCTGCGGTAGATCACGAAGCCGATGAACAGCGCGTAGAGCACGGCGAAGGCGCCGATCTCCGAGGGCGTGAAGATGCCCATGCGCAACCCGACGAGCAGGATGACCGGGAACAGGAGCGCCCAGACTCCGCCCCTCAGGGCACCGCCGACCTCGGCCAGCGACGCCCGCTTCGCCCGTTCGGGGGGGTAGCCGCGCTTGTTGGAGGTGTACCACACGGCGGCGCTCATGGCGATGCCGAGCAGGAGCGCCGGGGCGAAGCCCGCCGCGAACATCCGCCCGATCGACACCTGGCCGATGGTCCCGTAGAGGATCATGCCGATGCCCGGCGGGATCAGCGGGGTGAGGAGCGACGTGAACGAAATCACACCGGCGGTGAATCCGCGCGACATGCCGCGTTTGGTCATCTCCTCGCCGAGGATGCGCGACTGCATCGCCGCGTCCGCGATGGCCGATCCCGACACGCCGCCCATCAGCGCCGACAGGACGATGGAAATCTGCGCAAGCCCGCCCTTCAGGTGACCGGTGGCCACCGACGCCAGATTCAGCAGGCCTTCCGTGATGCCGGAACGGTTCATGTAGTTGCCCGCCATGATGAACAGGGGAACGGCGAGCAGGGCGAAGTTCTGGGTCTGGGAAACCGTCACCTGGAGCGGGATGGTGAAGGGCAGCTCCGGGTGCTGGAGGAAGAACAGCACCCCCGAGATGCCGATCGCGAACGCGACCGGCATGCCGATGAGGAGGAAGACCGTGAAGGCCAGAAGGACAAGCAACATGGTCAGGCGGTCTCCCCGCTGGCGGCAGCGGCGCACGGGACGCCGTCGGACCGCATCAGGGCCCGAATCTTGAGAAGCGTGGTGATGAGCATGAGGGCCGCACCGACGGCGATGCTGGCGGTGACCCAGGAATAGCTGACGCCGGGAATCCCGTTGAAGGTGCGGGACCGGCTGGTCCAGGCGAGCAGGGTCCCGCCATAGATGGCGTAGCAGAGGAACAGCGCGATCACCGCGTAGTTCACGAACAGCAGGGTCCGCTGGACCCGCTCGGAAAGCTGCGCGGTCACCAGATCGAGAGACATCAGCATGTTCTTGCGCCATGCGATGTCGGCGCACAGGAAGACGGCCCAGGCGAAGAAGCAGGTCGCCAGATCGATGGTCCAGTTGAGCGGGTGCTGCATCATCCGCGCCACGCCGCCCAGCAGAAGCAACCCAACCATCAGCATCAGGAAAAGGCCGGCGAGGATCGCCTCCAGCTTCAGAACATAGTTATAGAGAGACTTCATGAACAGGCCTCGCCGGCTTCGGATGACTTATACCAGCGGCGCTTGATCCTGACGGGTCAGAATCAAGCGCTTCGTCGGCATGGGCCGCCGCCGCGCCGGTCGGCGCGGATGCCGGCGGCCACCATCGATGACCGCTGGTGTTAGCGCCCCATTTCCTTGTAGACGGCGGCGCGCACGTCGGTGAGGCCGAGCGCCTTGTAGGCGGCGTCGCCGGCCTTGCGGAAGGCCTCCAGATCGACGTTGTCGGTCACCTTCATGCCGCCCTTGACCAGCGCGGCCTTCTCGCTTTCAGCCGCGTCGGCGAGCACCTTCGACACCTTCTGGCCGGCGGCGCTGCATTCCTCGACCAGCGCGGTCTGGTAGTCGGCGGGCAGCTTCTTGAACCAGGAGGCGCTCACCACCTCGAAGTTGATCAGCGTGATGTGGCCGGTCTCGCTGACGTTCTTGACGACCTCCTGGAGGTTGGACGGACGGATGTTGGCGTAGGTCAGTTCCGCGCCGTCGACCGCCCGCTGCTGAAGGCCGGGGTAGATGTCGCCGAAGCTCATGGCCGTCGGAGCCGCGCCGATCGCGCGCACCGATTCCTGCCAGATGGGGGCCGGCGGGGTGCGGATGCGCAGTCCGGACAGGTCGCCCGGATTGCGGACCGGCTTGTTCGCGAAGATATGGCGCTTGCCCTGCACGAAATCGAAGCAGACCACCTGGAGGCCGTGCTTGTCCGCCAGCTCCGCCTTCCACTTCTTGACGGTGTCGAGCTTCGACAGAGCGAAGGCGTCTTCGAGCGTATCGACGAAATACGGGCCGTTCAGGACCGCGATCTCGCGGACATAATTGCCGAGGCGCGCCGCATCGGTGTTCTGGCCGATGTTGGCGCCCTGGCGGATCTGCTCGATGATGTCTTCTTCGTTGCCGAGCTGGGCGCTGTGGAACACCTCGATCTTGAGGCCGCCGTTGGTCCGCTCCTCGACGCGCTTGGCCCACTCCTGGAAAGCCGAGTGATAGGCTTCAACCGGGCTGTGGACGTGATTGAAGCGCAGGATGTGCTTCTGCGTCTGGGCCTGGGCCATTCCCATGCCCGCGATCAGCGTCAGCGCGGTGGCTCCGAGAAGTGCGCCGAGGCGCTTGGACATGCTGCTCATACCTACTCCCTAGGATTTCTTTTGGCTGCGGAGATGAAGGGCGCCCGTCGCTCTGGATGCGGAGCCTGCGATTGCCCGTCCGCCACCCGTCACGGCTCGTGCCGGCGGGAAGGAGGGGCGATGCACCGGCGATGAAAGGCCACGCCAACGCATCGCGGGGGCATCTTGCACACTTGTATCCAAGGATGCAAGATGGTACGGATCATTAAGACAGTGAATTGATCGACGGGCAATCCGACCGGACCTCCGGCACGAATCCACAGGGCGGTGCCGCAACCTTGCGCGGATGCGTCCGGTCCGGCGATATTCGGAATCCGCTTCTCGGGAAGGGCAGATGTCCGCTCGTTCAAGAGCTGGGGGAAAAGGTGAAGAACGAACGCTTGGTGTTGGAACGCAACACGCTCGACAGCGTGATCCACAAGGAATTGCGCAAGAGGATCATCTCGCTTTCGCTCCAACCCGGCTCGATGATCTACGAGAATGCGGTCGCCGATGAATTCGGGGTCAGCCGGACGCCGGTCCGCCAAGCCTTCTCCCGGCTGGCGAACGAGGGGTTGCTGAGCATCCTGCCGCAGCGCGGCGCTCAGGTGTCACGGCTGTCCGCCGCAAAGGTGCGGGAGGCCCAGTTCATCCGGGAGGCGCTGGAGGTCTCGGCCTTCGGCGAGGTGGCGCGCATCTGGAACCGGACCGCCGACCACAGCGCGGCGCAGACCAAGGCGCTGTCGCTGATCGAACAGCAACGGCAGGTCGTCCAGGAAAAGGACTATGTCGGGTTCACCGAACTGGATGTGGCCTTTCACGACACCGTCATCGGGGTGCTGGGAAACGTCATGCTGCTCGAGATGCTCCGGGACGTGAGGATGCATCTGACGCGCGTCCGCTTCCTCGAACTGAAGGAGGCGCACCACGAGGACGACGCCATCGCCGACCACGTCAAGCTGATGAAATCGATCATGGCCAACGATGTCGCGGGGACGCAATCGCTCCTGCTGACGCATTTGAAAATGATCGAGGCGATGCGCGACGACATCCTCAAGCGCCACGACGCTCTTTTCGAACCGGCGCCACCCCTGGGTCTGCCCGACAAGATCGCCTGACGGGCCCACCCCATCCCACACGCAGGCACAGGTCCCAAGCCGGGCGGACAACCGGCGGGAAACGCCGCCGCATGCCCGCGGACCGGATCGAACACCGCCCATGCGGTCACAAAGACGAGGAGGAGACGAGATGAACCAACGCGCGATTCACAGCTACACCTGGATTCCGAAATGGTCCACCAAGGACGGCGCCTACGCGATCGAGCGCGCCGCGGCCTTCGGTTACGGCCGGATCGTCGTGCCGATCCGCGACCATGACAGCATCGAGCCGGCGGCCATCGCCTCGCTCTGCGAGAAGGCCGGGATCAGGCCCATCGCGACGTCGCCGCTTCAAATCGACAACGACATTTCGAGCACCGACCCGGAGGTGCACCGGCGGGGGATCGAGCGGCATTGCGCGGCCCTCTCCCTCGCGCGCGACATGGGCGCCGACCGCATGGGCGGCATTCTCTACAGCGCCTTCGGAAAGGCGTCGAAGGTGCCCGGCGAGGCCAATTTCCAGGCCGCTGCGGACGGGCTGCGGATCGTCGCCGAACGGGCCGCGTCCCAGGGCATGCTGCTGGCGCTCGAGGTCGTCAACCGCTACGAGACCAACCTGATCAACACGGCGGAGCAGGCCGTCCGGATGATCGAGCTGATCGGTGCCGGCAATGTGCGCGTCCATCTCGACACCTTCCACATGAACATCGAGGAAGACGACATGCTGGGCGCGCTCGAACGGGCGATGCCCCATCTCGGCTATTTCGAGATCGACCAGAACCACCGGGGCCGCCTGACCCAGGGGTCCATCGACTTCGCGCCGATGCTGCGCCGGCTGAAGGCCGCCAACTACCAGGGGCTGATCGGGGTGGAGGCCTTCTCCTCGGCCGTCTCCCACCCCGACATCACCGCCGGAGTCGCCTCCTGGCGCAACCTGTTCAGCCATGGCGACGAGGTGGCGCGCGAGGGGCAGTTGCTGTTGGATCAGCACGGCTTCTGACGAACGGTTGAACCGCGCGGCGCGGCGGGCGGTTACGGCGCGGACGTGCGGCGTCGTGGGTTCGCGAGGAAGAAGCGCAGCATCTCCCGCGACGCATCCGGCCCGCGCGGGTCGGTGTAGGAACCCGCCGGGCTGCCTCCCGCCCAGGCGTGCCCGGCGCCGCGGATCGTCCACTGCTCGCACAGCGCACGGCCGGAGGCGTCGGTGTGGATCTTGCGGCTGTAGCCGTGCCCGCCCGGCGCCCGGCCCTGTTCCTCCACGGCGCGCGTTCCCGTCCTGAACGGCGCGGCGACGTCGTCGCCGTTGCGGGGGTGAACCGTGCCGTCGCGGTCGCCGTGGAAGACGATCGTCGGAACGAGGGCACCGGAGGGCGGTTCCACCGGTCCGCCACCCTGGCGCATGGCGGTGAAGGCCGAGGGAATGTCGCGGGCGGCCCCTCGGGGAAGGCCGGAATGCACGCCCACGGCGGCGTAGAGATCGGGATAGGCCGCTCCCATGATGGCCGCCGCCGCACCGCCGGCCGAAAGGCCCGCGACGAAGACGCGGTCGGCGTCGACGGCGTGGTCGCGCATGATCTGCCGGGTGATCCCCGCGATCAGCGAGGGCTCTCCGTCGCCGCGCCGCTGATCAGCCGGGTTGAACCAGTTCCAGCATTTCTGGGCGTTGGCCGAGGAGGGCTGCGCCGGGTAGACGATCAGACAGCCATGCTCCTCCGCCAGCGCGTTCATGCGGGTGCCGGCGGCGAAATCGTCCGGCGACTGGGTGCAGCCGTGCAGCATGACCACCAGCGGGCGCGCACGCCCGTCGCCGCGGTTGGCGGGAACGTAGAGCTTGTAGGAGCGCGTGCCGGCCTTGTTGGCGTAGGTCCCGGCCGTGAACGAGGCGCCCTCCGGTAGGGGTTCGGCGGAAGGCCGCAGGGCGCCGCGAAGCCCTGGACCGGCCCCGAAACCGGGGTTGTCCGGCATGGCGCGGGCGGCGAGGCCGCGCAGGGTCTCGCCCAGCCCGGCCCGCGGACCGGGGTGGAACCGTCCGGCGAACCGCCCGGCGGGCGTGTCCATCGGAGCGTCCACCGTGATGGGCTCGACGTCGATGATGGTCGGGTCCGCGCCGGGCGGTATGGGTGCGGCACCCGTCAGCAGCCGTTGGATGAGGGCGGTCGCCCCGGTGAGGTCGCCGGCCCGGGTGAGGCGCAGGGCCTCGGCCATTCCGGAGGGGACACGGTCGGTCATGTGGGAAAACTTTCTGTGCTCGGACCGGGGCGTTCGGAAAGGCCCGGTCCGTCGTCTTTCAGGAATGCGGCCCGCGCGACTCAGCGCATGCGGTCGGCAAGAGCCGCCTTGACGGGGCCGCTGGCGTGCAGCGCCCCCAGCACGGCGACCGAGGCGATGGTGGCGCGGGCGAGTTCGGGGGTGACGTCCTGGGCGATGGTGGCCAGCCCGAGGACACGGATGTGGATCGTCTGTCCGGCATCCCGCACCGCTTCGAGATCTTCGCGGCTGTAGTGGCGCAGGCCGAGGTCGACGCTTTTTCGCGTCACGGCCTGACGCAGGGCGTCGCCGTGGCGGTCGATCTGGTTGCGGATGGCGGTGCGGATGAGGTCCGTACGGTTCGCGTAGAACCCTTCCTGCACCAGGAGATCGATGTTGCCGAGATCGACATAGCCGAGGTTGATCGTGATCTTCTCGCTGTCTCCGGCTTTCGGCTTCTGATCGCGTGCGTCCATCAGTGTCCTCATTCCATCCTCTCGCCATCCAGTGGGATGGTATATGGAGCCTATGGCGACTCGATCAAGGGAAATTGGAGTCGTGGGCCGGGCCGCCCGGCCGCCACCGCTCAGGATTCGCTTGCCAAAGCCGGTGCCGGTACCCATGTGGGGATGCTCGAACATGATCCGGGGCCTGTCTTTTCCAGCCCCGGCCTTCCGATCCGGGTCTCCCGTCCCGAAACGGCTCAGATCCCCCTCGATGTCGGGCGGGGCGCCATCGGCAAGAGAACGGACCCCAAGGTTTTGGCCGAAAATCCGCGCTGCGAGCGCGGGGGACGCCGGAATCCAAACAGAAACAACAAGGGCCGGCGGGCTGCACCCGCATCGGCTGGAGGATTCTCATGACCATCAAGCTTCCCGCGACCGGGACCGTTCAGGCCGCCCGGCCCCAGCATCCGCGGCCCGCTCCGGGCGTCGGCGCGGCCTGGGCGCCGGAATGGCCCCGCCTCACCCCGCGCGAGATCCGCCAGATCGTTCTCGACACGCTGGGCTGAGAGAGACGCCCGCACCGGATAATCTTCACAACCGGATAATCTTCACACAGGCAACAATCGGGGAGCCGCAGCCCATGCTCGTTCAGGTCCGCGACAACGATGTGGGGGGCGCTCTGCGCGTCCTGAAAAAAAAGATGCAGCGCGAGGGGCTTTTTCGTGAGATGAAGCAGCATCGGCGTTACGAAAAACCATCGGAGCGTCGGGTCCGGCGGGCGGCGGAGGCGATTCGCAGGCAGCGCAAGCTGCTCCGCAAACGCCTTCTGCGCGAGGGGTATTGATCCCAACCACCGGTTCCACGGGCTGACGGGCGGCATCAGGGCCGCCGGGCCTCATTCCGGCTCTTTGCCGGAACAACCATTGGAGACTGGACATAGCCAAACTCTACGATGCGGACCCAGTCCGCGAAGGTCCGCGCATCAACCGTGAAATCACTGCACGCACGGTGCGCCTCGTCGGCGCCAACGGCGATATGATCGGCGTGGTCTCCCTGCGCGACGCGTTCGAGGCGGCGGCGCAGGCCGAACTCGACCTCGTCGAAGTCGCGCCCCAGGCGGAACCGCCGGTCTGCAAGATCCTCGATTACGGACGCTACCGGTTCGAGGAGCAGAAGAAGGCCAACGAGGCGCGCAAGAAGCAGAAGATCATCGAGATCAAGGAGCTGAAGCTCCGGCCGAACATCGATGATCATGATTACGACGTGAAGATGAAGGCCGCGCGGCGTTTCCTGGAAGAGGGCGACAAGGTCAAGATGACCATGCGGTTCCGTGGCCGCGAGATGGCGCACCAGGATCTGGGCATGAACGTGCTGATCCGCGTGCGCGACCAGTTCCAGGACATCGCCAAGGTCGAGCAGATGCCCCGGATGGAAGGGCGCATGATGGTCATGGTCATCGCGCCGCGCTGAGACTCCGCACCGATCGACGGCCGGGGAGCGGGTTCGGCCCGCTCCCCGCCGGTGCGGTCGCGCCTGAAGGGATCTCAGCGAAGCGTCTGCGCGCAGTCGGCAAGGCCCAGCCCACGGCACAGCGCCTGGGCCAGAAGCAGGCCGTCCGGATTGTCCGGTCCAACCGCGCCGGGCGGACGCCCCAGAAGCGGGTAGAGCATCATGCCGCCTTGCGGGTCCTGCGCCACGTTGCGGGCAAGCCGCTCGGCCATGGGCACGGTGTAGTCCGGCCCACCGAGCTGACTCGGCGGAACCTGCACGCCCAGGGCGAGCGGTCCCTTCCAGGCCTGCCGGTAAGCCTGATAGGCCTGCCAGGGGTCGAAGGTCGGCCCGCCCTCGTAAGCCATGATGGACACGAGGTCGATCGCCTCGGCTTGCGGCGAGCGCAGCAGGTTGAGCATGGAGCCGGTGTAAGGGCCGCGCGGCGTGGCGTTCTGGAACGCGCCCTCGCCATAGGCGCCGATGCTCCAGCCCGGAACGGTCAGCAGCAGCGGGCGCGGAAAGGCGCTGCGGAAGCGCGCGACCAGATCCTGCCACGCCGCGTCGGACAGGCAGCGCACGCGCCCTGGCGGTCTGACCGAGCAGCCGGGAACCTCCGGCTCGAAATCCAGATCCACCCCGTCGGCGCCCAGATCCCGCACCAGACGCGCGATGGCGTCCAGGTTCAGCGCCCCCCAGTTCGCGTAGTTGGCCCCACCGACGGCGAGCAGCACGCGGGTGCCCGGCTGGCGCTGCTTCAGAAGCGCGATGGCGTCCTTCAGCACCGTGCCCGAGAAGCCGTATTGCAGCCCTGTGCCCTTGAGGTCGAGCCGGCCGGGATAAACCGCGTCGGGCCGGACGAAGGACAGGGCGACCATGTTCATGTAGCCGGGCAGCGCCGCCAGGGTCGTTGCCGCCGGGCCGGTGGCCGGTCGCTCGTACCAACTGTCGTGATAGACCAACAGCGGACGCTGCGGCAGGCCATCCGCCCTTCCGTGCGCCGCCCCTCCATGCGCCATCGTTCCGGCACCGGCCAGAAAGCCCGCGGCGAGGGCCAGGCACCCTAGAAGACGTCGCGCCCGAACAGGCCGGTGGTCACGGTGCTGATGATGATTTTCGCATCGAGCCATAGCGACCAGTTCTCGATGTAATGGATATCCAAGTCAACCCCGACGCGAGCCTTCTCGACCGTGTGAATGCCGCCGCGCATTCCGTTGATCTGGGCCCAACCGGTGATCCCCGGCTTCACGCGGCTGCGCGCGGCGTATTCGCGCACCACCTCCGCGTAGCGGTGGCTGCCGACCCGCATGTTCGGAACATGGGCGCGGGGGCCGACGACGGACATGTCGCCCGCCAGCACGTTGAAGAGCTGCGGCAGCTCGTCGATGCTCGTCCGGCGCAGGACGCGGCCCACGCGCGTGATGCGCGGATCGTCCTTTCTGGTGCCGTCGGCGCCGTCGTCCCGGTCGTCCACCGCCATCGTGCGGAACTTCAGCATCGTGAAGGGGCGGTTGTTGAAGCCCACGCGGGTTTGCCGGAAGATGACCGGTCCCGGCGAATCGAGACGGATCGCAGCGGCGGCGGCCAGCATGAAGGGGGCCGCCACCAGCAGGCCGAGGCCGGCGACGGCCACGTCCTCGATCCGCTTGACGATGATCTGCATTCCCCGCAGCGGTTGCCGCATCACCAGCAGCGCCGGGATGCTTCCGATGTGCCGCAGGTTGGTGAACCGCGGCTTGGCATCCTCCTCGTCCAGCGGAATCAGGATGTCGAGGGAAACCGTCTGGAGCTGCATGCGCAGGCTGTGAATGCGCAGCGCCGCGCGCCAGGGCAGGGCGATGACGACCATGTCCACGCGGTTGTCCGGCAGGAACCTCTTGAAATCCATCAGGTCACCGGACACCGGAAAACCGGCCAGGGACGTGGGCCGGCGGTTGGCGCCGCGGTCGTCGAAAAGGCCCAGGATGTTGTAGTTGGCCCGGTGCTCCGGCAGGTTCAGATGCGCGATCATCCGCTCCGCCACGTCGGTCGCGCCCAGGATGACGATCCGGCGGCGCAGCACCCCGCGCTCCTCCAGAAGGCGCACGCCCCGTGCCGCCGCGGCCCGTCCCGCCCCCAGAAAGGCGAGCGCCGTACCACCCCACAGGGCGAGCATGTCCGAAGGATCGACGTCCGGAAGGAAGAACCAGACGAGCAGCGACAGGACGGTCCCGGCCGGCAGAAGGCCGCCGGTCACGTCCAGCAACGCCTTCCCCCAGTGCCGGTAGTTCTCGACACGGTAGGCGCCGATGGTGGTCATGGTGCGCAGATAGATGACGAGCGTGATGGCCGTGAAGATGATCGCCTGGATGGGCAGCCGGTTATCGTCGTACGGCGATCCGGCGGTCCAGGCGGCAAGCCCGGCGAGCACCAGCAGGAAACCGTCCGTCCCCTTCACCAGACGGTTGACCAGCCCATGCGTCCAATGCAGCCAGCCGTCCCGGGCACCGGCGAAGTCGCTGGGGGGCGGCAAGGCGGCCTTCGGCGGCGGCGCGGCAAGGTCCGGTACGGCGCTTCGCTCCTCAGCCGGAAAACGGACTTGCACGTCGTCGCGCATGGCGGTCGCCTTACCCCTGCACGAAGCGGCGGATGATTGGCTTCAGCGCTTGTCCCAGCGGATGGGAGCGAAGCCGGCGGGTCAGGCTGGTCTGCCGGATGAACTGCATCGGCGTCCGCGGCGTGCGGAACACGGTCACGGGGGCACCGAACAGCTCGGTCTCCCGCACGAAATGGCGCAGCGGCACCGCGTCGGCGAGCACGCCGCGGTAGCGCCCGGCCCAGTCCGGGCGGGCCAGCAGCAGCTTGTTGTCGCCGATGGCGAAGGGCGCGAGGGTCCCGGGACGCTCGAACATGAATCGGCACAGTCCCTCGGACACCGCCGGAAATTCCGGATTGAAGTAATCGTCCAGAACGATCACGCCGTCATCCGCCAGACCGTCGTCGGCGATGCCGAGGTCGTGGCGGGTGATCTCCGCCGTGTGGCCGCCGTCGATGCTGAACAGCCGGGCCGAGGGACCCAGCCGGCCGGCGAGGCCGGTCCAGGCAAGATCCAGGGAGTTGCCCTTCACGACCTCGATCGAAGCCGGCTCGATCCCGAAGCGCACGAGGTTGTTGTGGAACGCCGTCTCGTCGCCTTGGCCCGACTGGTCGACGTTGAACTCCTGGGCATCGAACAGGTCGATGGCGAAGGCCCGTTCCTCCCGCTTGCGCAGAAGGGCCAGGAGGATGAACAGCCGCCCGTGGTGAACGCCGATCTCGCCGACCGACCCCGAGATCCCCTGGGCGTTCTGCCACTGGCCGACCGTGGCGATCAGAAGGGCGTCCAGGCGCGACAGCCATCCGTCGACGCGGCGATGGCCGGCGCGGACGTAGCGGTGCAGCGAAGAATTTGGGACAAGAAGCGGCTGAGACATCATGGTCACCCATTATTCGCCAACATGTTTACAAAAATTTAAAACGTCGGCGACGGAATAAGGATGTTAATTTTTGAAGAAATTTCGTTGCGCATATTATCGCCTTTCGTCACATTTCGACGAATCTCCGAAAATGTACTTCGAGCGCCCGGGGCGATGCCCGCAGGGGGCGATGCGCACGGGAAACTCCCTGGAGCAGGCGCGGGCCTAATTCACCTCCGATGCGAGAGCGGCCGTTGCCGGCGCCTCCGCCCCGGCGGCCTCATGCATGGCGACCACATTGCAGAAGTCGGACGGCACCTCGGCGATGGGCGCCAGCCGGCCCTGCTGAAGGCGCCAGAACCGGTAGCCCATCGCCTCCAGACGCTCCCAACAGCCGTCCGTCCGTTCGCCGCGGCGGTGCAGGATGGCGCTGTTGACCTCGAAAAGGATGGTCGGGTGCCAGCGCTCCAGGCTGCGCCGCGCCCCCTCGACCACCATGGGCTCGGCACCTTCCACGTCCATCTTGATGCAGTCGATGCGCGGCAGCTTCAACTCCTCGACCAGGGTGTCGAGGGTCACCGTCGCCACCTCCTCGCCGTCCCTGGTCGCGCTGTCGCCCAGCAGGGAGAAGGCCTGGAGATCGCCCCCCGCCGAGACATGGTGCAGCACCGCCGTGCCGTTCCGGTCGGACAGGGCCTTGCGGACCAGACGCACCGTGGCGAAGCGGTTCATGGCGACGTTGGCCGCCAGCCGGTCGGCGGCGGTCGTGCCGGGCTCCACCGCGACGACGATGCCCTCCTGCCCGGCGAGGCGGGCCGCCTTCAGCGTGTAGAGGCCGATGTTGGCGCCCGCGTCAATGAAGACGCCGCCGGGGGAAACGAACTGGTGAAGCTCCCGAAGCTCCGGCTCCGACCAGTCCCGCAGCACGAAGGAGGTCACCGACGTGTAGCGCAGGTCCGCCGGCACGCGCAGTTGTTCGCCGCCAGAGGTCAGGCTGAAGCGCGGGCTGCGCTTCAGGGCGACGCAGCCGAGCCAGACTGCGGCGCGGGCCAGCACCAGCAGCGGCTCGGCGCGGAAACCCGGATGGGTCAGGAGGCGCCGCAGACGGCGGAGGAAGGCCGGGGACGCGGAGGTGGGGGACGTGACGGCGTTCATGGCCTTCCCATGCTGAAGAGGGTTCGGGAGCGGAGGGGGCGTCGGAGGGCGGCGTCGCCGCCGCCGGAGTTCTGGAGAGAGGTGCGCCAGAAGAGGGCGAGCGCCATCACGCTGGCGACCTCGCCGGGCGTGAAGACGACGGAGTAGACGGTGGAGGTCGCCAGGGCGAACAGGACATAGTCGCCGAGCGCCATCGCCATCGGGTCGTCCCCGGCCCCCGTCCTGCGGGCGGTGCGCAGGGCCGCGACGTAGAAGGCCGCGATCAGAACCGCGCCGATGACCCCGTATTCGAAGACGACGCCGATCCAGCCGATGTCGGCGAGGTAGAACTGGTTGCTGCCCAGGATGTCCGCCAGGGTCACGCTGCTGAACCGGGTGATGGCTCCGACCCCCAGCAGCCAGCGCAACGGCGTCACCTCCAGGAAGTCCAGCGCCAGGACGATGGAATTCTGCCGGATCGACAGGGAGGCGCCGAGCATCTGCTCGGCCCGGCTGGCGAGTTCCGCGCTGTAGACGACCGCGAGGCCGAGGCCCGCCACCAGGACCGAGGAGACCGCCAGGATGCGCCACCAGCCGCGCGCCGAGGTGATCATGGCGTAGCCGGCGACGAGCACCACGCCGCCCAGCACCGTGCGCTGCTTGTAGATCAGCACCATCAGCAGCAGGCCGATCAGGAACAGCGGAATGGTCCACCATTCCCGGTACGCGCAGAACCGCCGCGACAGGTAGAGCAGGAACAGCACCCCGAAGAACATCGGCATGAAGATGCGGTAGCCGCGCTCGAAATCATACATCAGCAGCTTGCTCTTCAGTGGGTCGGTGGCGTAGGCCTCCGGCGGGACGACCAGCCACAGGGCGAGCATGACGACGAAGGTCCCGGCCCCCAGCGCGATCAGCGCGCCGCGCACCTGCGCGAGCGTCGGCTTCAGAAGCGTCAGCAGGGCGGCGAGCGAGAAGCAATAGGCGAAGGGCCAGACCTTGACCGTGGTCGCCAGCGCGTCGGTCAGTCCGTTGCCGAGCTGGACCATGGACACCGCCGGGGTGATCCCGACGAGATAGGCGAGCAGGGCGACGCTCAGCGACTTGAAGGGCATGTCGATCTGCGCCAGCGCGTAGACCGCCAGCGGGATGGTCAGGACCGGCCAGCTTTTCGACAGGGCGTACAGCGGCGGGACATCGACCAGATAGTGGAAGCTCTGCCCGAACAGGGGCAGGGCCGCCAGCAGGATCAGCACGATCAGGGACCGGGGCCGGGCGCGGCGCGGGGCCGCCGCCCGAACGGGGAACAGGATGCGCCCACGCTGCCGGGCCGCCAGATCGAGGATCATAGGCGCGCCGCCGGACGGGTGTTTCCGTGGCTCCGCCGCTCCGACCACCAGGAGGACAGGGCGATGCCGACCAACGGCAGGGACTCGACGAACACCCGGCGGGCGTGGCCGCGCGGATTCAGCGCCAGACGGAACAGCCATTCCAGGGCCAGACGGCGGAACAGCGGCGGAGCGCGCTCGACCATCCCCGTCACGAACAGCAGCGAACTGCCGACGCACAGCCCGACGCCGGTGGCCCGCCCGGTTTCCCGGATGGCCAGCGACAGGCATTCCGACTGCGGCGCGCCGACCGCCAGGAACACGAAGCGGGCCGGGTGGTCCAGAACGAACCGGACGCAGCGTTCCACCTCCCGCGGGTCGGCGGCAAAGCCCATCGGCGGCGCGTGCCGCGCCAGCCGGGTCAGGCCGAAGCGGCTGCGCAGGCGGCGCTCCAGTTCCTCGTCGCCGCCGATCACGGTGACGGAATCCCCCGGCGTGATGACGTGCGCGAACAGATGGGCGGTCAGGTCGCTGCCGCTGGCGCTGTGCAGCCGCGTGCCGAACAGCAGGCGGACCAGATGCCGCATGATCTGGCTGTCGCACAGCCGCAGCCAGGCGCCGTCATAGGCGGCGCGGAAGCGCGGGTCGCCGCGGTGCAGCCGCACCACATGCTGCGCGTTCGGCGTCACGACATAGGCGAAGGGCTCGTCCGGCGCGCGTCCGGCGATGACCTCCGCCGCGCCGGCCACGTCCAGGCGGGCGATGGCGACGCCGAGGACGGTGTCTGCCGGAATGATGTCTGCCGGGATGGTGTCCGGGATCGTCATGGGAAGGTCGTGATCGCTCCGGTCTGGCGGCTGATGGTGTAGTTGAAACCGCGCTCGAACGGCACGACGCGGTTGATGAACTGCTCGACCCACAGGCCGGTTTCGGCGATGGAGCTGCGCGGCACGAACAGAATGTCGCCAGCCGCCAGCGGCACGTCGCCCTCCGCCTTTCCCGTCTCCAGGAAGCGGCGCGTGTCGATGGTGCGCAGCATCGGCTTGTTCTCGGGGTTGCGGCGGATCAGCACCACCTCCTCGTACCGGGCCTCGCGGTCGAAGCCGCCGGCCAGCATGATGGCCTCCATCACGCCGATCCGCCCGTTCAGCAGGTAGGGGCCGGGGCGGGCGACGGCGCCGCCGACATAGGCGCGGTTCGACGGCGTCTCCTTCAGGCCGATGCTGACCTGCGGGGCGCGCATCCAGCGCCGCGCGCGGGTCTCGACCACCCCGGCGAGTTCGGCGGGCGTCAGGCCGGCGGCTTCGACCTGACCGGCCATGCGCAGGCCGGCGGACCCGTCGGGACCGATCAGCACCTCCTCGTCCATGTCGGGCACGAGCATGAACTTGACCTGGAAGCGGTCCCCCGGCCCCAGCCGGTAGGGGGGCATGGCATCTTCCCACCGGGCGAAGCCCTCCGGCATCGCTTCCCTGGGCTGCACGGACTGGCCGGTGCACGCGCCGAGCGCCAGCACCGCCGCCAGAAGAATGCCGCGCGCCGCGGCCTTCGCCTTTACAGCCATCGGCCTTACAACCATCGGTAGATCACCTGGGGAATGTGGAAATGCCGGCCGGTCAGCACCAGCCCGGCGATGTCGCCGCCGGAGGCCAGGATGGAATCGCGCATCCGGGCCGCGACCGGCGCGCGGGTGTGCTCCGCACGGGCGACCAGGATGTTCGCGTCCACCATCGGCGACAGGCGGCGGGCAAGATGGTTGCCGCCGATCGGAGGGGACAGGATCAAGACGATGTCGAAGCGCTGGCGCAGCCTTTCCATCATCTGGCGCGACTGGGTGATGGGCGTGCGCAGGCTGCCCAGCGCCGAGGCCGGGGCCTGCCGCGACACCCAGAGCAGGGGCACGGCGGAGAGGACGGCCTCCAGATCGCCGGCCCCCTGCAGGTCGATGGCCGGCAGCCGTTCCACCGCCCCGGTCTCCGCTTCGGCATCGGCTCCCGATTCGGCCTCGGTGGCGGCGTTGATCGCGGCCAGTTGGCCCGTGCCGTCGCCACAGAGGTCGATGACCAGCGTGCGCAGGCCACGGCCCTTGGCGAATTCCAGCGCGAGCCCGCGCGCCACCGGGGCGTCGCCGTCGCCATCGTTGGCGGTCACGAACTGAAGCAGGGCCATCGGCTGGTCGTCCATGCCGTGGTCGCGCAGTTGGGCCGCCAGATGGATCAGTTCCTGCTGGGCGCCGGGGGAGACCAGCTCCCCGTCGGTGGCGGCGAAGCTGGCGATGGCCGGAACGCCCAGATCGCGCTCGATCTCGTGCGGCAGGATGTACACCTGGCGCAGCCACGTCGCCAGGACGCCCGCCGCCCCGCCCAGCAGGACGCCGCCGACCAGACCGGCGATGATGAAGCTCGGCCCCATGCTGGTTCCGGTCGCCGGGGCCACCGCCGGCTGCACCACGCGCACGTTGGAGAATCGCACCTTGGCGGCCTCCTCCTCGGCGCGGGCGGCCTCCGTCCGCTGGGCGTAGTCGCGGTAGATGTCCTCCAGGACGCCGCGCGTGCGCTCCAGGTCGCGCAGCTCGCTGTCCGCCATGCGCAGACGCCCGACCTTCTCCACCGCCACCGCGTGCTGGCGGTCCAGCTCGGCCAACTGCCGCGCCACCGCGTCCTGCTCGATCTCCAGCGTCAGGAGATGGTTGTTCAGAAAGGGGATGGTCGGGTTGCGGACCTCGCGCGTGGTGCTGAACACCGGTTTGTCCGCGCCCTTCATGGACTGGCGGACGGTCCTGATCTTCTTCTCCAGCTCCTGAAGGGGAGGGTACTCCGGCAGGAACTGCGCGGCCAGACGGTCACGCTCCAGCTCCAGGCGGAGCAGGACGTTCCGGTCGTCGTCGTTGTGCGACTGGTTGCTCTGTTCCCTGAAGTCGAACACCCGCTCCGGCAGGGCGGCGAGCCGAGTCTTGGCCGCCGCGACCTCCGCCTGGAGCGCCACCTGACGCTCCTGGGTCTGCCGGCGGCGCTGGACGATGCTGTCCACCTGGTTGGCGGCCAGCAGGCTTTCCTGCCCCAGATCGACGATGTCGTATTCGGACTTCAGGGTCTGGATCTGCTTCTCGATGCTTTTCAACTGATCGGAATGGCGGGCCAGCTCCGACGCGAGGAAGGGCGAACGCGCTATGTCGAAGATGGCGCGGCGGCGTTTCAGATAGGCGTCGGCCAGGGCGTTGACGGTGTCGGCGGCGATGTCCGGATTCTCGTGGCTGAAGCTGAGGCGCACGATGTTGGACGAGGACTGCTGCTCCACCTGGAGGCGGCGCTTGAACTTGTCGATCGCCTTTTCGAGCCGGTCCTGCGGCGTATCGTCCGGCAGAAGCCCGAACAGGCGCGGGCGCGCCAGTTCCGGGAACAGGGTGAGGGGGTCCAGAACCGTCAGCGTGTCTTCGATCACCCGGCGGCTTTCCAGGATGCGGATCTCGCTGTCCACCGATTTCAGCCCGTCGATGGACAGGACGGAGGGCAGGTTTCCGGCCATGTCCTGGATGCCCGCGTGCTGGCGGTCGACCATCATCAGGACCAGGCTTTCCGCGGCGTAGCGCGTGCGCGCGTAAGTTGCCGCGATCAGTCCGGCAATGATGGAAAGGAGAACGACAATCAAAATTATTCGCTTGTGATAAAAAGCGAGTATCAGAAGGTCCCGCGGCGTAAATGCCGGCGCGCCGCCGGAAAACAGCACGCCATGCGGCTGCGGCGCCGGAGAGACATCCGACGGGCCAGCCGATTGACTTTGACTGCGGTTTTCCAGATGTTGGGAGAGCATCTCTAGCGGGCACCGGAGGGTGTGGAGCGGGCACTTTCGGTGCACGGTTTACCACGTCAGGTGTAAGTCTGTCATGAGGTGGTTGGGCATTTGAAACATTTTGTCTCAATTTTTAGCTATTTGATCCGACCGAACCAACCCATTCTTGGCGAGCCTTTCCGATCCGCACCGAGCCCATCCGAGCAGCGCCCATGAACAACCGACTGTCCGCCCTGAAGGCCGGGATCGAAGCCCGTCACCCCGCCCTGTTTCGCCGTCTGACCTGGGTGCGCGACCGGTTGGCGCCCTATTACGCCGAGCCGGAGTTGCGTCTTCTCCCGGCCCTGTGCGCGCCGGGGGAGGCCGCCTACGACATCGGTGCCAACAGCGGCATCTACACCTTCTGGCTTTGCCGGGCCGCGGACCGCGTGACGGCCTTCGAGCCGAATCCCAAGCTCGTCTCGTTGCTGAAGGACAAGTTCGCCCCCCTGATCGCATCGGGGCGGCTGCGGGTGGAAGGCTGCGCGTTGAGCGACGCGGACGGCTCCATCCTGCTCCACGTCCCGCAATCGTCCGCCCTGGCGTCGGTCGAGGCGGGGGCCGTGGACACCCACGGACAGGCGGTGGAGGCGGTGACCGTTCCGCGCTTCACGCTCGACCGCTTCGACCATGGCCCGGTCGGCTTTCTGAAGATCGACGTCGAGGGGCATGAGGCCGCGGTGATCGGCGGCGGTCTCCGCCTGATCGGGCGCGACCGGCCCAACCTGCTGATCGAAGCGGAGGAACGGCACAACCCCGGCGCCCTGGCGAAGCTGCGGACGCTGCTGGACCCGCTGGGCTACTGCGGCTATTTCGTCCTGTCGGACCGCCTGTGCGCGCTGGACGGCTTCGACCCGGAGCGCCATCAGGCGCGGGCGGCCCTGAACGCGGCCGGCACCCACCGCAGGAAGGGAAGCGTCTACATCAACAACTTCATCTTCGTCGCGCGCGACGGCGCGGCGGACCGGCTGCGCGCGCTGCTGGGGCGGTCGGGCTGAGACCGGCGCCCGTTCCTGACGTCAGCGGGGCCCAACATCAGCGACGCCCAACATCAGCGACGGCAATCCACCTCCGGCCAGGGACGCTTCTGGTAGAAGGGGCGCAGCGTGAGAATCTTCGCGACCTTCCAGATCCGGCTCTGCCGCTCGGGACACAAATTGTTCACAGCCGACGTCGGGTTTCCATGCCACCAGTCCGGAATGTTGACCTCGACCTCGTAGGCGTTCAGGTGCAGTTCGGGCTCGCGTATCCACCACCCATAGGGCAGGCGGGCGAAATGGGCGCGGATCTCCTGCCGGATGTCGACGGGGCGCCATTCCGTCTCCGTGTCCTGCGCGCACGCCGGGCTCCCAAGGGCAAGCGCCGCGCCGGCAAGGCCGATCGCCAGGGCCGCGCGACCCTTATCCATTGCACCGCTTCCTCGTCACCGTCATCATCCGCCGGTCATCCTCCTCGTGCGGCGCTCCGCCGCCGCGATGCCCCCATATCCCGCACCCCTATATCCCATACGGCGTGATGCGTCTCCAGACATGGCATACCCTCGGGCGCTACGCCGCCGGCCTCGGGCTGCGCGGGGTGGAGGTGGCCGGAAAGCTCGGCCTCTACATCATCGCGGCGCGGTCGCTCGGCGTCCATGACGCCGGCCTGTTCTTCCTGTGCCTGACCTGGATCGGTCTGGCCTCGACCTTTGCACGCCTCGGACTCGAACGCGCCGTCACGCGGCATGTCGCCGCCGAACTGGCGGTCGGCCAGGGGCGGGCCGCCGGGCGCGCCCTGCGGACGGGGCTGATCTGGACCGGCCTCGCCGCCGCCGCGATCGCCCTGCTCACCGCCGCCATGGCCGGTCCGGTTTCGCAGTTGCTGTTCGGGGCGCCGGATCTGGAAACGCCGCTGCGCCTGTCGGCCCTCGCCCTGGTGCCGCAGACGCTCACCATCACCATCGGGTCGGCCCTGGCCGGGTTGAAGCGGGGCGTCGCGGCGCAATTCGTGCAGAACGCCTTGTGGCCGGTGCTGACTCTGGCCGCCCTGCTGGCGGGGGTCGGCGATCTCGACGCCCTTGTCCTGGCGCTTTCTGGGGCGTTGGCGCTGAGCGCTCTGGCCGGCATGGTCCTTCTCGCGCGCGACCGCCACCGCTTCGCCGACCGCCCCACCCCGGCCGAAGAGCATGCCGAGACGCTTCCCGCCCTGTGGCACACGGCGCGTCCGCTCTTCGTCGTCGAACTGGTGCAGGTGTCCCTGGCCTCCCTGCCGGTCCTCGCGCTCGGCATGTTCGTGGACGCGGCGTCGGTCGGCGCCTTCAGCGTCGCGAACCGCATCTCCATGCTCGTCTGGGTCGTCATCATCAGCATCGGGACCTTCGCCGCGCCCAACTACGCCGAGTTGCACCGCCGCGGCGAGATGGCCCGCCTGAAGGCCATGAACCGCGGGGTGATGCTGTCCGTGGCCGCGCTGGGCCTGCCTCTGGTGACGGTCATGATGGCCGTGCCGGACCGGCTGCTCGGTCTGGTGGGGGAGGGGTTCGGCAGCGGGGCGACGGCCTTGTGCATCCTCGCCGCCGGCCAGATGGTCAACTGCCTCCTGGCATGCCAGGATATCCGGCTGGCGATGACCGGGCGCGGGGACGTCCTGCGCCGGTTGAACCTGTTGCAACTCGCCACCTGCGCGGCTCTGGGCGCCATCCTGATCCCCGCCTTCGGCATGACCGGCGCGGCTTTCGTGACCGCCGTCGCCGTGGCGCAGGGAGCCATCGGCACGAGCCTGGTCAGCTTCGCGGTGTTCGAGCGGTTCGGGCCGCAGCGGAACCGGGCGGACGAGGGGGCGCCGCCGCGGGACGCGACGGAACCGTTGGACAAAGAGACGGCGCGCCCCGCACAGTGACAGCCGCCATGATTGGATTGCGTGCTTTCGCCAGGCGCCTCGCTGCCGCTCTTCTGCTGTTCCCGTTCCTGCCGCCGGAGATCGCCGCCGGGCGGGAGGCGGGCGCCGTCGTCACCGTGCTGACCTCCTTCCCCGCAAGCTTCTACGAGCCCGTGCGGGAAGCGTTCGAGGCGGCGCACCCGCAGTGGCGCCTGCGCATCGTCAACACCAAGACCACCGCCGCGATCAGCCAGTTGCAGGACCGGGGGGAGGACGGGGTGGACGCCTTCTGGGCCTCAGCCCCCGACGCCTTCGAGGTGCTGAAGGCGGCCAGGCGCCTGGAGCCCGTGTCCCCGCGCCCGACGGGGGCGCCGCCGACGGTCGGGAACCAGCCGATCAACGATCCGGACGGCGCCTATCTGGGCTTCGCGCTGTCCGGCTACGGGCTGCTGTGGAACCAGCGGTACCTGGACCGTCACGGCCTGCCGACGCCCAGGCGCTGGGAGGATCTGCGCCGCCCCGTCTATGCCCGGCATCTCGGCATCACCGCCCCGTCGCGGTCCGGCACCATGCATCTGATGGTCGAGACCGTGCTTCAGATGCAGGGGTGGGAGCGCGGTTGGGCGACGTGGCTGGAGATCGCCGGCAACCTCGCCACCGTGACGGCGCGCAGCTACGGCGTGGTGGACGGAGTCGCCAAGGGGCGCTTCGGCATCGGGCTGAGCATCGACTTCCTCGGGCAGTCCGCCGGGTCGGACGAGGAGGACCTGCGCTTCGCCTATCCCGCGGACAGCCTGTTCCTGCCGGCCAGCGTGGCCGTGCTGCGCGGCGCGCCGAACCCGGACGGGGCGGCGGCCTTCATCGATTTCCTGCTGTCCCCCGCCGGTCAGGCCCTGCTGGTCCGTCCGGACATCCAGCGCCTGCCGGTCCGGCCCGACGCCTACGCGGCGGCTCCCCCCGGTTATCCCGACCCGTTCCGGACGGACACCGGGGACGACCGGTTCCTGTTCGACCGCGCCCTGTCCGGCGCCCGCTACGAGCTGGTGAACCTGCTCTTCGACGAGCTGGTGACCTTCCGGGTCAAGACGCTGAACCGGGTGTGGCAGCTCATCCACGAAGGGGAGGGACGCCTGTCCGCCCTTTACGGCTCGGCCGACCACGAGCCGGTCGCGGCGGACCTGCTGCGCGCCGCGCGGGCGGCGGCAACCGCCGTCCCGGTCTCCGCCGCGGAGGCCGCCGACCCCGCCTTCTCCGCGGCGCTGCGCCGGCCGGCGCGCGGCCTTCCCGTGTCCGACCGGCAGGCGGAGCTGGAATCCGCGTGGCGGGCCTTCTCCCGGCAGCGGCTGGACGAGGCGCTGGCCCTGGCGGAGCGCGCGCTCATCATCCTGCGCGTCTCCGGCGGCGAGGGGGTGTGGCCGTGACCGCGGCGTCCGTTTCCGGGCAGGCCCCCGGCCCCGTGCGGTTCGGCATCCGGGCGCGGCTTCTGTTGGCCTTCGTCGCGGTCGCCGTCCTGTCGGTGGTCGCCTGCGGGCTGGGCTGGCTGTCCTACGACCGGCTGGGCGGCACGCTGGACGAGTTCGCGGAAAGCCACCTGCCCGCCCTCGGCCTCGCCGCGCGCCTCGCGGAGGAGGGCGGCGGCATCATCGCGACCGCGCCGATCCTCGCCAACGCGCAGACGGAGGCGGAACTGGGAGCCATCCGCGACGTTCTGGGCCGCCGGCTCGCCGCGCTCCGCCTTCTGGCCGCGGAAGGGGAGCGGGGCGTTCCCGGACTGCGCCCGATGGTGGACGCGCTTGGCCGCAACCTGAGCGACCTCGACGCCACGGTGCGGCACCGGCTGACCCTGGCCCGCCGCAACCAGGAGAGCATCGAGCGGCTGCGCTGGCTGCACGCCGACTTCCTCGACGAGATCGAGCCGCTGGTCGCCGACACCCGCTTCAACATCCAGAGCGCGCTGGGCTCGGTGGAGACCGGCACCCGTTCCGCCGAAGCGGTCCGCATCCTGCGCGAGGAGAGCCGGAGGAGCGAGGCGGTGCTTCAGATCGGCGCGAACGGCAACCTCGCGGTAGGGCTGATCGCGCGGGCCGCGACTCTGGCCACCGCCGAAGCGCTGGACGACAACGCGGGCTTCCTGGAGGAGACCGCCGACCGGCTGCAGCACGACCTCGCCACGCTGAAGGACTGGGCGGACGGCGTCTCGCTGGGGCAGGTGGTCGCCCGCCTGCTGGAACTGGCCCGCGGCGAGGGCAGCATCCCGGACCTGCGCCGCGCGGAACTGGCGGCGGCGGACCGCGGTCAGGCGCTGCTGGCCGACAACCGGGAACTGGTGGCCCGGCTGAACGGCCTGATCGCCCGGCAGGTGCAGTCGGTGGAGACCACCTCCCGCGCCGCCGCCGCCCGTTCGGCACAGGCCATCGCCGAGGGGCGCTCGGCCCTGCTGGCGAGCGCGCTGGTCAGCCTGCTGGTGGCGGTGCTGGTCGCCTGGCTCTACGTCAACCGCAGCATCATCTCCCGCCTGACGCGGCTGGGCAGCGCGGCGCACGAGATCGCCGCCGGGAACCTGAAGGCGGACATTCCGCTGGGCGGCAACGACGAGCTGTCGCAGATGGCCGCGGCCCTGCTGGTCTTCCGCGACACAGCCATCGCGGTGGAGGAGGCCAACGCCCAGGCCATCATCGACAACGCCCAGGCCGGACTGGCGACCACCGACGCCGACGGGGTGATCGAGTTCGTCAACCCGCCGGCTGCCGGGCTGATCGCCGCGCCGGAAGGAAGCACAGACGGACGGCTGGCGGACCGGCTGGAACCCGCCGGCGCGCGGCGTGTGGAGGAGTTCTTCCGCGAGGCCCGCGAGGCTCCGGACGAGGCGGCACCGTCCCTGTCGATCCTGACCGCCGGGCGGCGGCCGGACGGACGTCGGGTGCCGGTGCAGGTGGGCATCCGGCCCTTCCGGCGGCGCCGGCAGCAGCGCTTCATCGTCACCCTGACCGACATGACGGAGCGGGTGGAGGCGCAACAGATCCTGGAGCGAACGGTGGCGGAGCGGACCGCCGATCTGCGCACCACCAACGCGCGGCTGGAGCGCGCCATCGCCGAGCATCAGCGCGCCGAACACGACCTGCGCGAAGCGCAGACGGAGCTTGTGCAGGCCGGAAAGCTGGCGGCCCTGGGGCAGCTCGCCGCCGGGGTGGGGCACGAGCTGAACCAGCCCCTGGCGGCGATCCGCTCCTACGCCCACAACGGGCGCAGGCTGATCGAGCTGGGGCGCATCGCGGAGGCCGACGGAAACCTCGGCAAGATCGCCGACCTGACCGCCCGCATGGCGAACATCACCAACCATCTGAAGCGCTTCGCCCGCCGCCCCGCCGCCCGGCTGGACGCGGTCGAGCTGGCGCCGGTGGTGCAGGGCGCGCTGTCCCTGTTCGGCAACCGGCTGCGGGAGGAGGCGGTGGAGCTGGCCGTTACCCTTCCCGCCGAACCGCTGCGCGTCCGCGCGGAGGAGGTGCGGCTGGAACAGGTGCTGGTCAACCTGCTGAGCAACGCGCTGGACGCCGTGGCCGGCGAACCGCAACGCCGCATCGCCATCGGTGCGGAGGAGGCGGACGGAACGGTGCGCATCACGGTGCGCGACACCGGTCCCGGAATTCCGGCGGCGGTGGCCGGACAGGTGTTCGACCCCTTCGTCACCACGAAGCCGGTGGGCACGGGGCTCGGCCTCGGCCTGTCGATCTCCTACAACATCGTGCGGGACTTCGGCGGCGTCCTGTCGGTGGCCGACACCGGTCCCGGCGGAACCGCCTTCCTGCTGACCCTGAACCGCGCCTGAGCGACATCCCATGACCGTTCTTCTGATCGACGACGACCACGAGGTGCTGGACGCCAGCCGCCAGACTCTGGAGCTGGAAGGCTTCACGGTGGATGCCACGGCCCGGCCGGAAAGCGCGCTGGGAAGCCTGTCCCCGTCCTGGCCGGGCGTGGTGGTGACCGACGTGCGGATGCCCGGCCTGGACGGCTTCGCCCTGCTGGAGCGGGTGCGCGCCGCCGATCCGGAGGTGCCGGTCGTGCTGGTCACCGGGCACGGCGACATCGCCATGGCGATGCGGGCGGTGCGCGCGGGCGCCTACGACTTCATCGAGAAGCCGGCGGAGCCCGCCCATCTGGTGGAAGTGGTGCGCCGCGCGCTGGAGCATCGGCGGCTGGTGCTGGAAAACCGCAGCCTGCGGGCGCAACTGGCCGGCGGCGGCTCGCTGGAGGCGCGCATCATCGGACGGTCCTCCGCCATCGAGCGGCTGCGCGCCGCCGTGGCGGGGCTAGCCGACGCCGAGGTGGACGTCCTGCTGTTCGGCGAGACCGGAACGGGCAAGGAGCTGGTCGCGCGCAGCCTGCACGACGCCGGGCGGCGCCGGGCCGGCAACTTCGTCGCCCTGAACTGCGGCGCCCTGCCCGACAGCATCATCGAGAGCGAGCTGTTCGGCCACGAGCCCGGCGCCTTCACCGGCGCGCAGGGCCGGCGCATCGGCAAGCTGGAGCACGCGGACGGCGGCACGCTGTTCCTCGACGAGATCGAGAGCATGCCGATGCATCTCCAGGTGAAGCTGCTGCGCGTGCTTCAGGAGCGGGTGATCGAGCGGATCGGCGGCAACCGGCCCATTCCGCTCGACCTGCGCGTGGTCGCGGCCACCAAGGTGGATCTGCTGCGGCTGGCAAGCGAGGGCAGGTTCCGCGAGGATCTGTATTACCGTCTGAACGTGGTGACCGTGCCGCTCCCCCCCTTGCGCGAGCGGCGGGAGGATGTGCCGCTCCTGCTGCGCCATTTCCTCGACGCCGCCTCGGCCCGCGCCCGCCGCCCGGCCCCGCCGGTCGATGCCGCGGCGCTCGCCCGTCTGGCCGCCCATGGCTGGCCCGGCAACGTCCGCGAACTGCGCAACGTCGCGGAGCGCATGGCCCTGGGTCTGGGCGACGGTCTGGGCGACGGCTTGGCGGGCGGACCGGCAAGCAGGTCGGGCGACGGCGGGATCGAAACGCTCGCCGGGCAGATGGACCGCATCGAGAAGCAGCTCATCGAGGACGCGCTGGCCCGCTGCGGCGGGCGGGTCGGCGAGACCGCGGACAAGCTGGGCATCACCCGCAAGACCCTCTACCTGAAGATGCGCCACCACGGCCTCCACCGCGGCGACTTCATCGAGGAGTGAGGGCGGGGACGGTCAGTTGGGCTTGGTCTTGTCGGTCTGAGCGTTCCCGTTCTGCTGTTGCCTTTTGAACTCCTCGTAGGATTGGTCGGCCAATCCGCGCAGCGAGCGCCCGATGGCTGCGTACTCGTACTCGTTCAGATTGGCCAGCGAGGCGCGGGCGGCGGGCTGCTGGGTGCCGAAGCCCTTGCCCGGCAGCAGGACGATGCCGGTTTCCGCAGCGATGCGGAACAGGAGATCGCCCGGGTTGAGCTTCGCCTTCACCCAGGCCGCGTATTCCGGGCCGTACAGCTTCAGCGCGATGGTCTCCATGTCGAGAAGCGTGTAATAGGCCACCTCGTTCGGGTCGGATTGCGTCGGCAGGCCCAACTCGCGATACAACGCGGCTTCACGCCGGCGGATGACCTTCTTCAGCTCGGCCTTGTAGCCGTCCTGCTCGTCCATCAGGGCGAACAGGGAGAACATGACCATCTGCACCTGTTGCGGGGTGGACAGCCCGGCGGTGTGGTTCAGCGCCACGGTGCGGCTGTCGGCGACCAGCCGGTCGATGAAGCGCAGGCCGCGCACGTCCGGCACCAGCGATCCGTACCGGCGGTCGAGCGCCACCTTCCGGTCCTCCGGCAGGCCGGCGATCTGCCGATCGCAGACATTCTGCTTGTGGGTGGCGATGACGCCCAGCCGCCAGCCGGTTGCTCCGAAATACTTGGAGAAGGAATAGACCAGCATGGTGTTGTAGGGGCAGACGGCGAACAGCGACCGGAAATCGTCCGCGAAGGTCCCGTACACATCGTCCGTCAGGATGATCAGGTCCTTCCGGTCGTTCCCCACGATGCCGGCGATGCGTTCGAGGCTGCGGTCGTCCATCCTGACCGAGGGCGGGTTGCTGGGATTGACGCAGAAGAACACCTTGATCGCCGGGTCCTTCAGCTTGTCCAGTTCGGAATCCGGGTACTGCCAGCCCTGGGCCGGGTTAGCGTTGATGGCGACCTCCGTCAATCCGTATTCGTCGAGTTCCGGGATTTCGATGTAGGGGGTGAAGACGGGCAGGCCGATGGCGACCTTGTCCCCCCGCTCGATGAGCCCGTTCTGTTTCATCGAATTGAAGATGTAGGTCATCGCCGCGGTGCCGCCCTCGACCGCGAACAGATCCACGCTGCCGGGCGGCAGAAAACCGCCGACCATCTCCTTCACCACGTAATGCCGTACGATATCCTCGCTGATCGACAGCATGCGCGGCGGAACGGGGTAGTTCGCCCCCAGCACCCCTTCCACCATCTCATGCAGGAAGCCGGAGCCCGACAGGCCGAGCTGGTCGCGCACGTAGCTCAGCGCGCGGCCGAGGAACACGACCCCCTCCTGGTCGCGGTGTTCCGAAATGTAGCGTTCGAACCGGCCCTCGATGCCCTCGATCCGCGGCAGGCCGCCGACCCCGTTCGGCATGTAGGAGAAGGACAGTTCGGCCTCCGCCACGGCGAACAGTCCCAGCCGGAAGAAGGCCCGGCGCGGCAGGGTCGCCAGGAAGTTCGGGTTGCCGCGCCCCGCGTTCAGCATCAGCCGGTTCTCGCGGCTGGAGGCGAGCTTGATCAGTTCGTCCTTCAGTTCGAAGGGGCTGAGCTTCTCGTATCGGCTGTAATCGATCGAGTCCATCACGGGATCTCCTCGTCTGAATTACAAGTCGTCTGGATTACACGAAGGCCACCACCAGCGGCCCCAGCAGGGTCAGGAAGACGTTCGCCAGCGCGTAGGTGATGGCGAAGGGGACGGTCGGGATGGAGTTGCCGGCCTTGTCGAGCACCTCGCCGAAGGCGGGGTTGGCGCTTCGCGATCCGGCAAGCGCGCCGGCGAAGATGGCCGTGTTGTCGTAGCGCAGCAGGTAGCGCCCGACGAGCAGGGTGATGATCATCGGCAGGAGCGTCACGACCACGCCGACCAGGAAGATGCTCAACCCGCTCTCGACCACGGTGCTCACGGCCTGCCGGCCGGATTGCAGGCCGACCACGGCGACGAAGCCGGCCAGGCCCAAGTCGCGCAGAAGCGTGGACGCCGGTGTCGGCATGTTGCCGATGGCGAGGTTGCGGGTGCGGTACCAGCCGAACAGCAGTCCGGCCAACAGGGCGCCTCCGCCGCTGCCCAGCGTCAGCGGAATGTCGCCGATGCGCACCACGGCCAAGCCGACGAGCAGGCCCAGCGCCAGACCCAGGCCGTGGTAGATGAAGTCCGTCTTGTCGCTTGGGATGACTTCCGTTCCCACCGACTTGGCGACGCGCTGAACGTCCTCCGCGGTGCCGTAGAGCGTGGCGACGTCGCCGGCCTCGATCACCGTGTCGGGAGCGAGCGGCAGCGGCTGGTCGCTCCGCTTGATGCCGGTCACATAGACGCCGTGGTACAGGTTGGTCGAGGATGCCTTGCGGATCTCGGCGACGGTGCGGTGGGCGAAGGCGGGGTTGGTGATGGCCACGTCCCGCACCAGCATGATGAGGTCCATGCCCTGTGAGGACTGAAGCTCCGGGCCGAGCCGGTCGGCAAGGCCGACCACCCCGGCCCGTCTCCCGACCAACAGAACGACATCCCCGGCCTCCAGCCGCAGATCCCGCTGCGACCCGATCAGCGCGTTGTTGCGCTTCACCCGCTCGACGCTGACGGGACCATCGGCGGACTCCGCCTCGATCTCCGCCACCGTCCGCCCTGCCGCACGTTCGATGCGGTAAAGACGCCCGACCAGGGCCGGCATGGCGTGTTCCTCGCCCCGCGCCAGGAAATGGGCGCCGGCCAGCATCGCGGTTTCCGCCTTGATGGCGTCGTCGCGGATGCCGCGCTTCATGATCCAGGGCAGCAGGTTTACGCAGACCAGAATGGCGCCGAACGATCCGAAAATGTAGGTGACGGCATAGCCGACCGCGACGTTGCCCTGGAGGCGCTGCACCTCCTCCGCCGGCAGCCCAAGCTTGCCGATGGCCGAACTGGCCGTGCCGATGATGGCCGATTGGGTCAGCCCGCCGGACGCGATGCCCGCGGCCAGACCTTTGTCGAGGCCGGTCAGGCGGGCCATGATCACGACGGTGAGCAGGCCGCTGACCGCCAGGACCACCGCCAGGACGATTTCCCGGATCGACTGCCGGCCGAGCGATTGAAAGAATTTCGGACCGCTTTCGAACCCGACCGCATAAATGAACAAAGCGAACAGAATGGACTTGACGCCGTTGTCGATCGATACGCCGATCTGGCTGATCACCACGGCGACCAGCAACGATCCGGCGACGCCACCGAGCTGGAACTTACCGAACTGAAACTTGCCGATCCAATAGCCCCCCGCCAGGGAGAGAAACAACGCGATCTCCGGAGCCTGATTGACGATGGAATGAAGCCATGACATGGGAACTCCCTCGAAAGATTCCTCTCCTGCGTGCATCGCAAGACCAGGAATTGTTCAAGTGAGATGGCAATGCGATCGCGAGGTCAAGGCGCGAGGCGTTTGCCGATAAGAGACAACATTACCGGTAATGCGACACGATTTCGGGCGATGGGTATTTTCGTTTTGTTTGTTTACAGTGCTTTGCGAGTGAGCGTGGATGAATATTTGATTTCATTGGTGGGGTGCCTCGTCCAATTTGGCGCTGCGCGAACCATTCCAGGAGAGGTTGGACGCAACGCATGGCGGTAGCACTTCCGGCAACGCCATCACCGTCTTCGTGGCCGGGCGGGGCCGCCCCGTTCCCGCCGTTACCCATCGCGCCCGGCCCACGTTACCGGAATGACCCATCCCAACGGCGCATTCCCAGAAAATTCGCGTCCGAACGGTCTGGCACGCGGATTGCTCTAGCAGCGCGCAGAAAAACACTGGGAGGAACCATCCTATGTCTCGCACGCTGCACGGCGTCGCGGCCGCTCTGGCCGTCCTTCTCGCTTCCGGCACCGCCGCCTTCGCCCAGGACCTGTCGGGCAAGCTGGTCGTCGTCACCTCCTTTCCGAAGGACCTGACCAGCGCCTTCCAGCAGGCGTTCCAGAAGGCCCACCCGAAGGTCACGGTGGAAATCCTGAACCGCAACACGAACGCGGGTGTGAAGTATCTCCAGGAGACGGCGTCGAACAACGGCACCGACCTGTTCTGGGCCTCCGCCCCCGACGCCTTCGAGGTTCTGAAGGGCGCCAACCTGCTGCAAGCCTACAAGCCGAAGGTCGAAGGCATTCCGGAGAAGGTCGGCGCCTATCCGATCAACGATCCGGAGGGCATGTACGCCGGCTTCGCCGCCTCGGGCTACGGCATCATGTGGAACAGCCGCTACATGAAGGCCAACGATCTGCCGGCCCCCAAGGAATGGTCGGACCTCGCCAAGCCCGTCTATTACGACCATGTCGCCATCTCCGCTCCGTCGCGCTCCGGCACCACGCACCTGACCATCGAGACCATCCTCCAGGGCGAGGGCTGGGAGAAGGGCTGGCGGACCAACAAGGAGATCGCCGGCAACTACCGCACCATCACCGAGCGCAGCTTCGGCGTGCCGGACGGCGTGAATTCCGGCAGCTTCGGCATCGGCATCGTGATCGACTTCTTCGCGCTGTCGTCCCAGGCGTCGGGCTTCCCGGTGGAGTTCGTCTATCCCACGGTCACCACCATCGTGCCGGCCAACATCGGCATCGTGAAGAACGCCCCCAACAAGGCCGCCGCCGAGAGCTTCGTGGACTTCATCCTGTCGCCGGAAGGCCAGGAAGTCCTGTTGCAGCCGGCGATCCGCCGCCTGCCGGTCAACCCGGCCACCTACGCGAAGGCCCCCGCCGACTACCCGAACCCGTTCAAGGATACCTCGCTGGGCTCGCAGGTGAACTTCGACGTCGAGGTGTCGCAGGCCCGCTACAACGTGGTTGACGCGCTGTTCGATCAGCTCATCACCTTCCAGCTCGACGACCTGAAGGCGGCGACCCGCGCCATCCATCAGGCCGACGCCGCGCTCGCCAAGAAGCCCAACGACAAGGGCAAGGCGCTGCTGGCCGAGGCGCGCGACCTCGTCGCCGCCATGCCGGTGACCGCCCAGGAGGCCGCCGACCCGCAGCTTGCCGGCGCCTTCACGGTGGAGCGCAAGAGCGCCACCGACGCCGTGCCGGAGCGTCAGGCGCAGGTGGAGCAGAAATGGGCCGCCTTCGCGAAACAGAACTACGCCGCCGCCCGCAAGAAGGCCGAAGAAGCCCTGGCGCTGGCCCGCTGATCCGAACCCGAGCATGACCGGCGGGGCGCTCCACGCGGGCGCCCCGCCCAATCCCCCGATACATTGGGCTGAACCATGACGTCTCTTGCGCTCACGCGCGAAAGCTTCGCGCGCGTGCGGCCGGGGCCGGCGGTGGCGGCGGTGCTGATCGCGCTGTTCCTGCTGCTGTTCCTCGTCGTGCCGGTGGTCCAGGTCATCTTCGTCGCCTTCCAGGACAAGACGACCGGGGCCTTCACGCTGGTCAACTTCGCCGACTTCTTCCGCAACGACCTGTTCATGCGGTCGTTCTGGAACTCCTTCTACGTCTCCGCCATGTCGGTGGTGGTGGCGAGCGCGCTGGCCCTGCCGCTGGCCTATCTGACGACGCGGTTCGAGTTCCGCGGCGCCGTGCTGATCCAGAGCCTGGGCATCATCCCGCTGATCATGCCGCCCTTCATCGGTGCGGTGGCGATGCAGCTTCTGTTCGGGCGCAACGGCACGGTCAATCTGCTGCTGCGCGACCATTTCGGCGTCTCCATCCCGTTCATGGAGGGGCTGAACGGCGTCATCTTCGTGCAGAGCATCCACTATTTCCCGTTCATCCTCATCAACCTGTCGGCCAGCCTGAAGAACATCGACCGGGCGATGGAGGAGTCCGCGCAGAATCTCGGCTGCCACGGCTTCCGGCTGTTCCGCCGCATCGTCTTCCCGCTGGCGATGCCCGGCTACGTCGCCGGCGCGTCGCTGGTCTTCATCAAGGTGTTCGACGACCTCGGCACGCCGCTGCTGTTGAACGTCAACGACATGCTGGCGCCGCAGGCGTACCTGCGCATCTCGTCCATCGGCATTTCGGACCCGATGGGCTACGTGATCTCGGTGGTGCTGATCGTCTGCTCGCTGCTGGCCCTGTGGGTGTCGGCGCTGGCGATGAAGGGCAAGGACTACGCGACCGTCCAGCGCGGCGGCGGCGGGCTGGCGCGGCGGCGCTTGAAGCCGCTGGAGAAGGTTGTGGCCTATGGGGTCGTGCTGCTGATCCTGGTGCTGGTGCTGGCGCCGCACATCGGCCTGACGCTGCTGTCCTTCGCGACGATCTGGTCCTTCAGCCCGTTCCCCGACGCCTTCACGATGAAGCATTACGGGACCGTCTTCCTGGAGAGCGGCCAGTACATCACCAACACGCTGCTCTACGCCTCGCTGGCCGCACTGCTGGACGTGGTGATCGGCACGGCCATCGCCTATCTGGTCCTGCGCAGCAAGCTGCCGGGCCGGCAATGGCTGGACTACATCGCCATGGCGGCGCTGGCGGTGCCGGGCGTGGTGCTGGGCATCGGCTATCTGCGCAGCTTCTACGACGTGCCCATGCCCTTCACCGGGCAGCCGCTGTCCGGTTTCTGGCTGATCCTGGTCTTCGCGCTGGCGATCCGCCGCCTGCCCTACGCGCTGCGCGCCTGCACGGCGGCGTTGCAGCAGGTCAGCAACTCGCTGGAGGAGGCTGCCGAGAATCTGGGCGCCACCAAGCTGCGCACCATCAGCCGGGTGGTCGTGCCGCTGATGTCCGGCGGCATCCTGGCCGGCTTCGTCACCAGCTTCGCCACCGCGGCGGTCGAGCTGTCGGCGACCATCATGCTCGTCCATTCGCAGAGCGACGCGCCGCTGGCCTACGGCCTCTACGTCTACATGCAGTCGGCGGCCGGGCGCGGTCCGGGGGCGGCGCTGGGCGTCTTCGCCGTCGTCATCGTCGGGCTGGGCACCTACCTGTCGCACGTCATCATCGAGCGGGGCCGGCGCGAACGCGGCCAGGACCATTGAGGGGAACCGCCACCATGAACCATCAATTCTCCCCCGCCTCCCTGGCCGCCGGAATGGAGAGCGTCGGCGTCCGCATCGACGGGGTGGACCTGTCCTACGGCAGCCACCGCGTGCTGAAGGACATCCATCTGGACATCAAGCCGGGCGAGTTCTTCGCCTTCCTCGGCCCGTCGGGCTGCGGCAAGACCACGCTGCTGCGTCTGATCGCCGGCTTCAACATCGCGCAGCGCGGGCAGGTCACCATCGGCGGGCGCGACATCTCGGGCCTGCCGGCGCACAAGCGCGACGTCGGCATGGTGTTCCAGAGCTATGCGCTGTGGCCGCACATGACGGTGCGCCGCAACGTCGCCTTCGGGCTGGAGGAGCGGCGCGTGCCCCGCGCGGAGATCGAGCGGCGGGTGGACGCGGCGCTCGACCTCGTCGGGTTGAGGCATCTGGCCGACCGCCGCCCGTCGCAGCTTTCCGGCGGCCAGCAGCAGCGCGTCGCGCTCGCCCGCACCATCGTGATCGAGCCGAAGGTGCTGCTTCTGGACGAGCCGCTGTCGAACCTGGACGCCAAGCTGCGCGTGCAGATGCGCCAGGAGTTGCTGAGCCTTCAGCGCAAGCTGGGGCTGACCACCATCTTCGTCACCCACGACCAGGAGGAGGCCAACACCATCTGCGACCGCATCGCCGTGATGGAGGACGGCATCGTGCAGCAGGTGGGCACCCCGCAGGAACTGTACGACCACCCGGCCAACCTGTTCGTCGCGAACTTCCTCGGCACCGCCAACGTGCTGGAAGGGCAGGTGCGTGCTCTGGACGGCGGCGGCGCAGCCTTCGTGGTGGACGGGATCGCGCCGATCCCGCTGCCGCAGGGCGTGGAGCCGGGCGCCGAAGGCAAGCTGATGTTCCGTCCGCAGAATCTCTCCATCCGTCAAGGGGATGAGCCGGTGCGCCCGGGCCATGTCCGGCTGACGGGCGTGGTGCGGCATCGGGAGTTCCTGGGCGCCTCGATCCGCTACGCGGTGGACATCGGGGGACAGCAGGTGCAGGTTGACGCCCCGCACCAGGCCGGGGACGCGCTGCTGCCGACGGACCGGTCCATCACCCTCGACCTCGCGGCCGACAAGGCCCGCTTCCTGCGCCGATAGGAGCCGCATTCCGGTGACCAGCCTTCCCAACCGCATACCATTTCGTGCCGTCGCCTTCGACCTGGACGGCACGCTGGTGGACAGCGCCGCCGACCTGATGCACGCCTCCAACGCTTTGCTGGCCGAACTGGGCCGCCCGCCGGTCGATCTGCCGGCGGTGCGCTCCTTCATCGGCGACGGGGCGGCCAAGCTGGTGGAGCGCATCCTGGCCGCCACCGGCGGCCTGCCCGGGCCGGAGGAGACGGCGGCGCATCTCCGCCGTTTCCTCGCCATCTACGAGGCCGACCCCAGCGCCCACAGCGCGCTCTATCCCGGCGTGGCGGACACGCTGACGGCCCTGGCGGGGGCCGGGCTGACGCTGGGGGTCTGCACCAACAAGCCGATGGTGGCGACCCGGCGGCTGCTGGCCGACCTGGGCATCGCCGACCGGTTCGCGGCGGTGGTCGGCGGGGACAGCTTCGCCACCCGCAAGCCCTCGCCGGAACCGGTGCTCGGCCTGCTCGCCCTCATGGATGTCCGGCCCGAGGAGACCGCCTTCGTCGGCGACAACGAGCATGACGTGGCCGCCGCCCGCGCCGCCGGGGTGGCGCGGGTTCTGGTGCTGCGCTATGGCTACGCGCGGGTGCCGCTCGACAGCCTTCCCCATGACGGCATCCTGGAACGCTTCGGCGACCTGACCGGGGCGCTGTCCGCGGCATCGGCATGTTGAACCGTCTCGTCTTCTGCCGGCATGGGGAGACGGAAAGCAACGTCGGCGGCTGGCTGGCCGGATCGCGCGACGTGGCGCTGACCGACCGCGGGCGGGCGCAGGCCCACGCGGCGGCGGCGGCCCTGGCCGCCCAGGGGGCTCCGGTCGCGGCCATTCATTCCAGCCCGCAACGGCGCGCGCTGGAAACCGCAAGCATCATCGGCGAGGCGCTGGACCTCCCGGTGACCACCGTCCCCGGCCTGGAGGAACGGCGCTGGGGCGCGCTGGAAGGCGAAGCGGTGCCGGCGGATCTGCTGCGTCCGGAGGTTCCGGGAGGCGAAAGCCTCGTCGCCTTCCAGGCGCGGGTGACCGCGGCGCTGGACGGATTGCCCGTTCCGGCGGACGGGCGGCCCCCGCTGGTCGTGGCGCACGCCGGCACATGGCACGCTCTGTGCCGCTGGATGGGCATCGACCCGGACACGCTCTGGCCGCCCAACGCGGCCCCCGTAACCCTGACGCGGCGTCACCCTGACGCGGCAAGAGCGGCGTTGACGCGCATCGCGCGGTCCAACTCCCGCTCCAGCGTCTGAGCGCGATGCGCGGCGGTGTGGCCTTTCAGAATCCGCCGCCGCGCCCGTTCCCCCATTGCCCGGCGCGCCGTCTCGTCCATCCCGTGGAGGGCGTCCAGGACGTCGTCGGAGTTGCGGGCGAGGATGATCTCGCGGCCCGGCTCCAGCAGCGCGTCGAGGCCGTCCCAAACGTCGGAGATGATCGGGGTGGCGCAGGCGGCGGCCTCGAACAGCCGGACGCTGGGGCTGTGGCCGGCGCGGATCATGTCCGCGCGTGTGATGTTCAGGGTGAAGCGGCTGGCCGCGTAGAAGGCGGGATGCCCGGCGGGAGGAACGTGATTCAGCCGCTCGACGTTTTCGGGCCAGGCGATGCCGTCGGGGTATTGCGGACCGGCGACGACGAAGCGCCGCGACGGCGCCCGTCGGGCCGGTTCCAGCAACAGCCGTTCCAGGGCCGGCTGCCGGTCGGGGCTGTGGGTGCCGAGATAGCTCAGATCCCAGCGCTTTGGCGTGGCAAGCGGCGCGTAGGCGTCGGCATCCACGGAGCAATGAAGCGCGCGCGCCGCCGGTGAGCCGTAGCGGGACTCCAGCCGCTCCAGCGTCGGCCCGCCGGTGAAGGAGAAATACACGTCGTAGCCGGGGATGAGGGCGGGGGAGAGATACTCCTCGTCGCCGCGCTCCAGCTTCGCCAGGGTCACCGGCGTGTCGATGTCGTAGAAGGCAACGACTCCCTGCGCTGTCTCCTGCGCCCAACGGCCGACGGCGACCCCCTCGGGGACGTAGGAGCCGACGAGCACGGCGTCGGCCTCCGCGACCGCTCCGGCCCAGCGCCGCAGGTCGGGGAAATCCCTGTAGAAGACCAGCCGGCAATAGGCGGGATCGGCGAGATCGCGGTTCTGCGCGTACCAGGGAACGTCGCGCTCCAGGAACAGGATGTCGTGGCCGCGCGCGGCGAACGCCTTCAGAAGGGCGCGGAAAGTGGTGGCGTGGCCGTTGCCCCAGGAGGAGGACAGGCTCAGCCCCAGGACGACGAGCTTCACGCCGCGCTCCTTTCCCGCAGGGCCGCCAGGGATTCGCGCAGCAGCAGGTCCACCTCCGCGCCGCGCCGGGCGTAGGTGTGTTCGGCGAGGGTGCGCCGCCGCGCGGCGGCGCCGATGGCGCGGGCGCGGGCCGGGGTGAGGGCGCGCAAATGGTCGGTGACGTCCTGGCCGTCGCGGGCGACGAGGATCTCCTCGCCCGGGGTGAGGAACAGCTCCACCCCCTCCCAGGCGTCGCTGATCAGGCAGGCGGCGGCCCCGGCGGCCTCGAACACCCGCGTGGCGGGGGAGAAGCCGACCTCGGCCATGCTGTCGCGGGCGATGTTCAGGACCGCCAGAGCCGAGCCGTTGAAGGCGTTGTGGTCCGCGGTGCCGACATGGCCGATGTGGGTGACGTTGCCCGGCATCCCCTTCGTCTCCCAGCCGCTGCCGCCGATGATGTAGCGCCCCTGCGGGTTGCCCGCGGCGGGCTCCAGGAAGAAACGCTCCACCCGCGCCTCGCGGTCGGGCAGCCGGTTGCCGAGGAAGCCGAGATCGGCGGCGAAGCGCGGCTGGGCCGGGGCGGGGTGATGCGTCGCCGGGTCCAGCGCGTTGTAGATGGGCCGGCAGAGGCGGGCGCCCATCGCCTCGTAGGCGGACACCACCGGCTGTCCGCCGCCGTAGGTCAGCACGGCGTCGATCCGCGGCAGCCGGCGGCGCAGGGGATGGTCCGGCGTCTGGCGAAGCTCCGCCAGGGTGGCGGGGGCATCGACGTCCCAGTAGATGCGCAGGGCGCGGGGACCGGCGGCGTCCATCACGCCGTCGAGCAGTTCGTCGTCGAAGACGCCGACACCGTTCGCCTTCACCACCACGTCGGCCTCGGCGGCGCGGGCGATGACGGCGCGGCAGGCGTCGGGCGTGGCCTCGTACACCACGACCCTGGCCCAGCCGGGCGGCTCGATGTCGCGGTGCTTCTGGCGGTCGAAGGCGTCGGGTTCGTAGAAGGTGACGTCCCAGCCCCTCTTGGCGAGTTCGCTCAGCATGCCGCGGTAATAGGTGGCGGCGCCGTTCCAGTAGGAGGACAGCAGGCTTGAACCGTAGAAGGCCATCTTCATCGGACGGGCTCCAGGCTGGAGGATGGGGCAGGCGCGCCGGTCAGGGCCGCGGCGATGGCGAGCAGTTCGGCGGCGCGGTGGGCGCAGGTGTGGCCGGCGCGGATCGTCTCCAGGCCGTTGCGGACCAGCGCCGCGCGGAGGCCGGGGTCGCCGTCCACGGCGCGCAGGTGCGCCGTCATCTCGGCGCCGTCGCGCGCGATCAGGAAGTCCGTTCCCGGCCGGAACAGCCCTTCGCAATCGCTCCACGGCGCGCTGACCAGCGGGATGCCGCAGGCCAGCGCCTCGAAGACGCGGATGGTCGGGATGCCCGGCAGGGCTTCGACGTAGAAGCGGCGCGGCACATGGACGGTGACGCGATGGTGGGCGAAGACCGCGGGGACGCGGGCGTTGGGCAACCAGCCCCCGTAGGCGATGCCGCGTCGCTCCAGCGTCGCCAGGGCGGCGGCGGGATAGCGCACGCCGTGGACGTCCAGGGGCAGGCCGGCGGCACGGGCGGGGGCGAACAGGAAGCGCTCCAGTTCCTCCGTCCGCTCGCCGTCGCCCCAATTGCCGATCCACACCGCGCCGCGCCGCGGTTCCTCCTCCGGTGGCGGGTGGAACAGCCGTGTGTCGGCGGCTTCGTGCCAGACGAAGACACGGTCCTTCCAGCCCCAGCGCCGGTACACGGCGGCCAATGTCTCGCCGAAGGCCAGGACGCCGTCGTACCCGGAGAGATCGAAGGCCGTGATGGCCCCCGGATCGCTGACCGCGCGGTGGTGCGTGTCGTGGAACAGCAGGCGGAAGCGCCCACCCTGAGTCCGCGCCCGCCCGACCGCCGCGACGAGCGCCGGGTCGTTCCATTCATGGACGAGGACCAGATCGGCCCCGTCGCACAACGCCGCCGCGTCGGCGCCGGGCGCGCAGGTCCGGGAGGCGAGGTCCGGATAGGCGGCCCGGTAGGCCGCAAGCCCCGCGTCCCCATGATCGGCCAGCAGGTTCCGCAGGCTCCACGCGCCCTCCGGTTCGAAGACGCGGACCTCGTGGCCGAGCCGGATCAGCTCCCGCAGGACGCCGCGCAGGAAATGGGCGTTGCCGTGGTTCCAGCAGGACGCCAGCGAATGGGTGAAGTAGACGATCCTCACGCGACGGCCTCCCTGCGGGCGGCGGTTGGGGCGCGGCGCGCCAGGACACTGCGGTAGAGGCCTCGCATGCCGGTGGCCATCGGCTCCAGGCCGTATCGCCCGGCCCTGAGCCGCGCCGCCGCGCCGAGGCTGCCGGCTTCCGCCGGATCGTCCAGCAGGCGGCGGAGCGTGGCGGCGAGCGCCGCGCTGTCCCTCGGCTCCACGAAGAGGGCGGCGCCGTCCCACAGCTCGCGGAAGGTCGCGATGTCGGACAGCACCAGCGCGCAGCCGGCCTGGGCCGCCTCCAGAACCGTCAGGCCGAACGGCTCGTAGAGCGCCGCGGAGGCGAAGACCGGCGCCCGTGCCAGCCACGCCGCGACCGACGCCGCGTCGATCCGCCCCAGCGCTCTGGCGTGGCGCAGGCTCCGGCGGTTCCCGCCCGGCCCGTCCAGCGGCCCGGCGGCGATCACCGGCGCGTTTAGCAGCGCTGCCGCCGCGTCCAGCGCCGCGATGTTCTTGCCGTCGTCCCACAGACGCCCGGCGGTGAAGACGAAACGTTCCCGCCCGTCCGGCGCGCCGTCCACGGGGGGGCGGCGGCCATTGCGCACCACGACCGGCGGCGGCAGGCCATAGGCGGCGGCGGTGGCCTGAGCGAGGGCGGCGGTCGGCGCCGCCAGCGCATCGCAAGCCCGGTAGCCGCGCGCCAGAACCTCGGTCCGCCAGCGGAAATCGCCGGGCATGGCACCGCCGTCCACGGCGGCCCACCAGGTCGCCAGACAGGAGTGGCAGACCCCGACGACCGGAACCATGAAACCGGCGTCCGCCGCCAGGGCCGGGCTGTTGATGTGGACGAGATCGACGCCCAGCCGCCGGGCGAGCGCGCCCAGCGCCTCGGCGCCGCGCCGGATCGCGGCGGGGTCTTCCGCCATCCAATCCAGCGGCAGTCCGGTGTCGATCAGCTCCAGGCCGGGGATGACGCCCGCCGCCGCGGTCTGGTCCGGCTGCGGGGACGGCCCGAGCACCGCGAGCGTGACCCGCAGGCCGTCCGCCGATAGCTCCTGCGCAAGGTCGAGGGCGTAGGTCCACACGCCGCCCACGCTGTCCGCCGTCATCATCAGATGCGCAGGGGCCGCCGGGGGCGTTACCGGCAACCGCATGCGGCCTCCAATTCACGCAAGGGCAGGGGTTCCTCCTCCTGGATGTCGCTCAACCGCGCGAATTGGCGGAGATAGTGCTCGTGCGCCCGCTCCCACGCCCGCTCGTCCGGCTCGCCCCACAGGCGGCGGTAATCGGGGGAGGCGGGGTAGGGGTAGAGCGGCACCGGATCGTTGGCCCAGACCCCGGCGCCGCGCAGCCTTTCGCGCCATCGCGCGACCAGCCCGCCGTCGTCGCCGGCCATGGCGATCAGGTTGGCCTGGACGAAGGGCACGCTGCGCCGGGCGTGGATCAGGCGGTCGGCCAGCTCGTCCGTGCTCATGCGGCAATTCTTGTCGAGCGCGGCGCGCCCCTCCTCGGTCAGGCTTTCCACCCCGGCCTCGATCGACACGCAGCCGGCGGCCCCCAGCAGGTCCAGCAGGTCGGGTTTCCACAGGTCGATGCGGGTCTGGATGCCGAACGCGACCGGGCGTTCCACCAGAGCTTCCAACAGGTCGCGGCGGGGCAGGAAGATCTCGTCGATGAAATAGACGTAGCGCACCCCGGTGGCGACCAGCCGGTCGATCTCCTCCAGCACGATGGCGGTGTCGCGGCGGCGGTATTGATCGCGGAAGTCGATCTTGGCGCAGAAGGAGCAGCGGTAGGGGCAGCCGCGCGACGCCTCCACCTCGGCCCCCGCGCCGACCGCTTCGGTGCCGTAGCGGTGGTGATGGTGGCGGTGGCGATCCAGCCATTCGGCGGGCCAGGACAGAGCGGGGAGATCGACGAAGCGGCTGGCGTGTGGACTCCCGGTGACGACGGTTTGGCCGTCGCGGCGGAAGGCCAGAGCCGGAACGCCGTCCAATTCCGCCTTTTGGAGGTGAAGTCGGTCGGCGAGCCGGAGCAGGATTTCCTCGCACTCCCCCCGCACGACCACATCCACGCCCAGTTTGCCCAGCGCCGCGCCGGGCGTGGTCGATCCATGCGGCCCGACCGCGACGGTCCGTCCGCCGCGTCCGTCCAGCGCCAGCAGGAAATCGCGGGGGACCCGCAACTCCGGCGGTGCGCAGCGCCAGAACAGATAGGTCGGCGCGGTCGTCACCACGGTCATGCCCGGCGCGAAACCGGCCACCCGATCCGCCAGTTCGGCGTTCGACAGTCCCCCCAACAGGCCGTCGAGCAGCAGGACCTCATGCCCGGCCCGCTCCAGCAGCGCCTTGCCGTAGCCCAGTTCGAGGGGAAGATGCGCCTCGCGGCAGCCGAAATAGACGCTGTGCGCGAAGCTCCAGGCCGGATTGACCAGCGCCACCCGCATCACGCCGCCTCCACCGGGGCCGCTCCGGACCGGCGGCTCATGCCACCAGCCCCCGCGCTTCGAGTTCGCGGCGGGCTTCGGCGACACGGTCCTGCGCCTCCTGCCGGGCGACCCAACCGGCGAGTTCGGCCAGCCCCCCGGCGAAGTCCTGCCGCCGTTCGTAACCGAGGACGGCCCGCGCCTTGGTCAGGTCGGGGATGTTGTGGCGGATGTCCCCGGCGCGCGTCTGGCCGGTGATCTCCGGCGTCAGGTCGGGCCGGCCCATCGCGGCGGCCTGGAGCCGCGCCACCTCCTCCACGCTGCGGTCCTCGCCGGACCCGATGTTGAAGACCTCGCCGTTGGCCGCCGGATGGTCCAGCGCCAGCAGAAAGGCGCGCGCCACGTCGCGGACATGCACGAAGTCGCGCCGTTGCCGGCCGTCCTCGAAGATCATCGGGCGCTGTCCGTTGGCGATGCGCGCGGCGAAGATCGCCAGCACCCCGGTGTAGGGATTCGACAGCGCCTGCCCGGGGCCGTAGGCGTTCCACAGCCGCAGCGCCGTCCCTTCCATCCCGTATTGCGCGGTGAGCGTGAGGGTCAGCCGCTCCTGAACATATTTGCCGATGGCGTAGACGGACCGCAGCGCCGGGCGCTTGCTCTCCGGCGTCGGGACGGGGATCAGGGGTTTGCCGTCGGAATCGAGCGGGTCCCAGGAGCCGTCCGGGTTGCGGGCGCCGCGCACCACATCCTCCATCAGCGCGCCCCCGGCGGTCCGGTAGAGCCCCTCGCCGTAGACGCTCATCGAGGAGGCGACCACCACCCGGCGGACCGGGCGGTCGATCAGCCGCTGGAACAGCACCGCCGTCCCATGATCGTTCACCGAGGTGTAGCGGTCCACCGCATACATGCTCTGGCCGACTCCGACCTCGGCGGCGAGGTGGATCACCGAATCCACCCCCTCCAGCGCCTGCCCGACCATGGCCTCGTCGCGGATGTCCCCGGTCAACAACTCGGCGTCCGGGGCCAGTTCGGCGGGCCGTGTCCGATTGGGATGAACCTGCGCGATCAGACTGTCGAGAACCCGAACCCGGTCGCCGCGGGCGAGCAGTGCGCCGGTGACGTGCCGACCGATGAAGCCGGCGCCACCGGTGACGAGAACGGTTTCTCCCACATGTCCCTCCAGCCGATAAACGATGCTGCCAGCCGTTGAGGCCGTTTTCCTTAAAGAATACGACTTCACGTTTTGTGTATGCAGAAAGTCACAACGCGCCCTGAGGCAAGAGCGGCTGGACAGCAACAAGAATAACAGCGTTATTTAAGTTTCGACACCTCATCCAAAAGACGTGGTCACATCGGACGATCTTCCAGCGATTCTTTTTCGCGGCTACAAATATCCTGTCATCCCACCTGAAATGCGCTCTTCAAAAGGAGAATTTCGTGACGGGAAACAAGCTGCGGGTGGCGATTGCCGGCGTCGGGAACTGCGCTTCATCCTTCGTGCAGGGCATCTGCCACTATGCCGATGCGCAGGCCGCCGACGCTCAGGCCAATCAGGCGCCCCCCGGGCTGATGACCCTCGATCTCGGCGGCTACCGGGTCGGTGACATCGACATTTCCGCCGCCTTCGACGTGAGCGCCGCCAAGGTCGGGCGGGATGTGTCCGACGCCATCTTCGCCCCTCCGAACAACACCTGCCGCTTCGCGACGCCGCGCGCGTCGGGCGTCCGCGTGGAGCGCGGCCCAACACTGGACGGCATCGGCCGCTATCTGGTCGGCGACATCGAGGAGTCGGAGGAGGCGCCGGTCGCCGTCGCCGAGTCCCTGCGCCGGTCGGGAACGGATATACTGGTGTCCTATCTGCCGGTCGGTTCGCAGCGGGCGACCGAATTCTATGCCGAGCAGGCGCTGGAGGCCGGCTGCGCCTTCGTCAACTGCATCCCCGTCTTCATCGCCTCCGACCCGGGCTGGGCCAGGCGGTTCGAGCGGCGCGGCCTGCCCATCATCGGCGACGACATCAAGAGTCAGGTGGGCGCCACCATCATCCACCGCACGCTGGCGAACCTGTTCCGCGAGCGCGGCGTCCGGCTCGACCACACTTACCAACTGAACTTCGGCGGCAACACCGACTTCAAGAACATGCTGGAGCGCGAGCGGCTGGAATCGAAGAAGATTTCCAAGACCCGCGCCGTCACCAGCCAGTTGGACGTGCCGCTCGACCCGGACGACGTCCACATCGGTCCCAGCGACCATGTTCCCTGGCTGGCCGACCGGAAATGGGCGCACATCCGGCTGGAAGGCACCGCCTTCGGGGGCGTGCCCCTGAGCGTGGAGCTGAAGCTGGAGGTCTGGGACAGCCCGAACTCCGCCGGCATCGTGATCGACGCGGTGCGCTGCGCCAAGCTGGCGCTGGACCGCAAGATGGCCGGGCCGCTGGTCGGGCCGTCGAGCTACTTCATGAAGTCGCCGCCCGAACAGTTCACCGACCAGGAGGCGCGCGAGCGCACCCTGCGCTTCATCGCGGGGGACGCGGCGGACGGCCCGCGCTTTCGGGCGTGAGCGGCCTCGTGGAAACGATCCTGCTCCTGCTCCGCCACGCGTCGCACGACCGGTTGGGCTCCGTGCTGTGCGGGCGCATGCCCGGCGTGACGCTGAGCGAGGCGGGCCGGCGCGAGGCCGACGCGCTTGCCTTTGCATTGGCGCGGCACCGGCTCGCCGCCGTGCTGTCCAGCCCGATGGAGCGCGCGGTGGAAACGGCGGTCTCCGTCGCCACGTCGCAGGCGCTCTCCGTGGAGGTGGATGAGGATCTCAACGAACTGGACCTCGGCGCCTGGTCCGGCATGCGCTTCGAGGCTCTGCGCGGCGATCCGGCTTGGGAGTTGTGGAACCGCGCGCGGTCGCACGCCCGTCCGCCCGGGGGCGAGACGATGTTGGAGGCGCAGGCCCGGATGGCGCGCTGCATCGGGCGGCTGCACCGCCGCTTCGCTGGCCGGACCGTCGCGCTGGTCAGCCACGCCGACGTCATCAAGGCGGCGCTGGCCCATGCCCTGGGGCTTTCCGCGGATTTCCACGCCCGGTTCGAGATCGCTCCGGCGTCCCGCAGCGTGCTGATCGCCGGGGAATGGGGGCTGAAGGTCCACAGCATCAACGAGGCGCCGGCATGACCCGTCTGACGGCCGACCAGATCCGCGCGCGGATCGCCGCGCTGGGCGACTGGTTCCACAACATCGACCTGAACGGCGTGAGCACGGCCCCCGACCATTTCCTGCACGATTACCCGAACGTGAAATGGCGGCGGTTCGCCCATGCGGTGCCGGAGGACCTGAGCGGCCTGACCGTGCTCGACATCGGCTGCAACGGCGGCTTCTACTCCATCGAGATGAAGCGGCGCGGCGCGGCGCGGGTGGTGGGGATCGACAGCGACGACCGCTATCTGGCGCAGGCGCGCTTCGCCGCCGAGGTGACCGGCCAGGACATCGAATTCCACAAGCTGTCGGTCTACGACGTGGCGCGGCTGGGCGAGCGGTTCGACGTCGTCCTGTTCATGGGGGTCCTCTACCATCTGCGCCACCCGCTGCTGGCGCTGGACCTGATCCACGAGCACGCCGCGCGCGACCTGATGATCTTCCAATCCATGCAGCGCGGTTCCGAGGCGGTCGAGCCGGTGCGGGCCGATTACGCCTTCGACGAGCGGAATCATTTCGACGCGCCCGGTTATCCGAAGCTGCATTTCATCGAACACCAGTATTCCGCAGACTGGACGAACTGGTGGGTCCCGAACGCCGCCTGCGCCGAGGCCATGCTGCGCGGCGCCGGCTTCCGGATCGTCGGCCATCCGGAACAGGAGGTCTATGTCTGCCGCCGAGCCGCGCGGCCGACGGAGGCGGGGGCCGTCTATCCCGCCCGGTCCCCCGCCACCACGCCGCCAGTTGGACAGATATTAGCCGGGCAGGCACCGGAGAACAACGCCAGGACGGGAAGTCGGGGATGATCGAAGCCGCCAAAATCTGGAACGAACCCAACAACAAGTCCCACTGGGACCCCGCTCTCGATCCGGAATGGGACCTGTTCGCCCGCATGACCATCCTGGCCGGGCAGGCGATCCGGGCGGAGAACGGCGCGCTCACGCGCGTGCTGGGCGGCATCTCGCCCATCGACCCGTCCTTCATCCGCCGCCTGGAGGAGCGCGGCGCGCTGGACCATGTGGATGTGGTGGCGGTGCACGGCTTCCCGCTCGACTGGAATCTCTGGCAGATCCGGGAATGGCCGGAGAAGATCGAGGAGATCCGCGCCGTCACCGGCAAGCCCATCTGGGTGACGGAGGCCGGCGTCTCCTCCTTCGGCGCGGAGGAGGTGCAGGCCTGGGGCGTCACCCGCACCGCCGAGCTGCTGATCGGCCGGGTGCCGCGCATCCACTGGTACAGCCTCTACGACCTGCCCAGCAATTGGGAGGCGACGACGCGCCACAAGGAGGCGGAGGGCTCCTCCTACTACCGCCATTTCCACATGGGGCTGCTGCGGGCGGACGGCACGCCGAAGCCGGCGCTCGACGCCTACGCGCCCTACGCGGCGGAGATGGGGCTCTGCCAGTGGTTCCATTTCGAGGACCACCGGCTGGACGAGGCGGTCGCCTGGATGAGGCGGCTGGGCGTGCGGCACCTGCGCACCGGCCTGTCCTGGGCCGACAGCTTCCGGCCGAACGCGCTCGCCTGGTTCGACCGCCAGATGGAAGCGCTGGCCGATTTCGACGTCACCGTGACCTTCTGCTTCACGCCGGAGCATCGCGGGATCGAACCCCACCACACCAGTCCGCCCCAGGTCGCCGAGGAGTTCGCGGACTTCTGCGCCGCCATGGTCCGGCGCTACGCCGGCGCCGCACCGGTGTCTGCTCCGCCCTCCCTGCTGGCGCTGGGGTAGGGACGTCACGGCGCCTGTGGGGTCTCCTCGCTCTTGCCCTTGCGCGCCCGGCTGGGCATCTCGCCGAACTGCGCCTTGAACTCGCGGGAGAAATGGGCGGCGTCGGCGAAGCCGCTGTCGAAGGCGATCTCGGTGATCGTCCGGCGCGTGTTCTCCAGCAGCCACCGCCCGTAATCCAGGCGCAGCCGGCGCTGGAAGGCCGACGGCGACACGCCCAGCGCCGCCTGGAAGGAGCGTTCGAGTTGCCGCGCGCTGACGCCGACGTAGCGGGCGATGGCCTCGACGGAGGGCGGGGAGTCCAGCCTCTGCTCGATGAAATGGGACGCCTGACGGACGCGGGCGTCGGTCACGCCGTCCAGATTCGCGTAGAAATGCGCCTGCGGCAGGGCGCCGGAGCGGATGTCCTGGAGCATCATGTGGCGCACGGCCTGCCGCGCCTTCTGCCCGCCGCAGTGCCGCCCGACGAGGTAGAGGCCGAGATCGATGGCCGCCGTCGAGCCGGCGCAGGTGATCAGGTCGCCCTCGTCGATGAACAGGTGGTCGACCGAGGCGTTGACGGTCGGGAAGCGCTCCCGGAAGGTGTCCAGCACGTTCCAGTGGACGCAGACGCGGCGGGTGCCGACCAGACCGGCGCGGGCGATGGCGAAGGTTCCCGTGCAGACTCCCAGCAGCCGGACCCGCTGCGCCGCCACCGCGCGCAGATAGGCGGTGACCGGTGCCGGCACCTCGTTCCGGTAATCGTTGCCGCCGCACACCGCGACATAGTCGAAGGGGGCCGGAAGCAGCAGGTCGCTGTTGGGGGACACCAGCACGCCGCAGCTCGACCGTCGGGGCTGCCCGCCGACGCTCATCACCGTCCAGCTTGCGTCGATCTGCCGGCTGCGCCCGCCGAGGTCGGCGGCGAGCCGGAGCGCGTCGATCAGGCCGGAAAAGGCCGTCAGCGTGAACTGGTCGAGAAGGACGAAGCCGATGCGCAACCGGGGATCGGTGACGGGATCGGGAGTGGTGTCGCTCTTACGGTCGGGGGCGTCCGGCATGTCGGAAATATTCAAGGATTCGGCAGCATTCTTCTATCGGAAAATGGGCCCGGACCATTAGCTTTCGAATGAACCATGGCTCTGACGCCCGTTGGACCGACACCATGAAGGAACCGGTCATGACCCATCTGCGCACCGCCAGTCGTCCCGCCGCCCGCACCTCCGCACATAAGGCCGCCCGGAAAGCCGTCCTGTCCGCCGTCCTGGCGGCGGGCGTTTCCGCCTTCGCCCTGCCCGCCGCGGCGCAGGGCGAGATCCGCGTCGCCTGGTACGGCGGCAATTGGGGCGAGGCCTTCCGCACCTGCGTCGCGGAACCCTTCACCAAGGCGACCGGCGTCCGCGTCGTGCCGGAGATCGGCACCTCGACCGTGACCCTCGCCAAGCTTCAGCAGCAGAAGGACGCGCCGACGCTCGACGTCGCCTACATGGACGGCGGCATCAGCGAAATGGCGCAGGCGGCGGGCGTGCTGGACGCCATCGACCCGGCGGGCGTGCCGAACCTGTCCAAGGCGACGCCGGAGGCGGTCTACAAGGCGGACGGGTCGGTCTTCGCCGTGGGGTCCGGCTACTACTCGCTGGGCCTGACCTACAACACCAAGGAGGTCAAGACCCCGCCGACCTCGTGGAACGACCTGTGGAAGCCGGAGTTCGAGGAGGCGGTGACGATCCCGTCGCCGGCCAACTCCTCCGGCGTGCCCTTCATCATGTTCCTGAACCGCATCTGGGGCAACCCGGCGGGCGACCTGTCCAAGACCTTCGCGAAGCTGAAGACGCTGAAGACCGCGCTCTACTTCGACAGCTCGGGGGCGGCCAGCAACGCCTACCAGAGCGGCGAGGCGGTCATCGGCGCCCATTTCAACGTCGGCGCCTGGGATCTGGCGGACAAGGGCCTGCCCATCGGCTTTGCCGTCCCGAAGGAAGGCGTGTGGGCCACCGACGCCCGCCTGCATCTGGTGAAGAACGCCCCGCACAAGGCCGACGCCCAGCGCTTCATCGACACCGCCCTGACCCCGCAGGCGTCCGCCTGCCTGGCGGAGAAGCTCTATCTCGGCCCGGCGGTGCAGGGCGTGTCCGTGTCGCCGGAGGTCGAACGCAAGCTGCCCTGGGGCGTCGGCGGATCGGTCAAGAATCTCCAGCTCTTCGACTGGGCGGACATCAACCGGGACCGCGCGGCGATCACCGACGCCTGGAACCGCGAACTCGCGCGCCAGTGAACCGCAGCCGCGAACCGCAGCCAGTGAACGCAGCCAGCCGGGGGCTTTCCATGCCTGACGCCTTGCTCTCCATCCGCGCCATCGACAAGCATTTCGGCGCCTACCACGCGCTGAAGGACGTGTCGCTGGACGTCGCCCACGGTGAGTTCGTCGCCCTGCTGGGGCCGAGCGGCTGCGGCAAGACGACCCTGCTGCGCTGCATCGCCGGCTTCCTCTCCCCCGATTCCGGCACCATCCGGATCGGCGGGGAGGACGTGACGCGGCTGCCGCCCCACCGGCGCCCGCTGAACACGGTGTTCCAGCACTACGCCCTGTTCCCGCACATGAGCATCCTCGACAACGTGGCCTACGGGCCGCGCCGTCACGGGGTGGCGCGGGGCGAGGCGCTGGAGCGCGCCCGCGAGGCGCTGGAACTGGTCGGGCTGGACTCCGCTGCGGGCCGCTTCCCACGCGAATTGTCGGGCGGTCAGCAGCAGCGCGTCGCCCTGGCGCGGGCCTTCGTCAACCGCCCGAAGCTCCTCCTGCTCGACGAGCCCTTGAGCGCGCTCGACCTGAAGCTGCGCAAGCGAATGCAGATCGAGCTGAAGCATCTCCAGGAAAAGCTCGGCATCGCCTTCGTGTTCGTGACCCACGACCAGGAGGAGGCGATGAGCATGGCGAACCGCATCGTCGTCATGAACCGCGGCGTGATCGAGCAGGTGGGCGACGGGCGGGCCATCTACACCCGCCCCGCCAGCCGCTTCGTCGCCGACTTCATCGGCGAGGCGAACCTGCTGCCGGGAATGGCGGAAGGGGAGGGCGGGGTGCGGCTGGCCGTCGGATCGGCGCTGCTGCCCCATGGCGGCGCCGACGCACGGCAACGCTACACCGCGGTTCTGCGGCCCGAGCATGTCGAGCTTCTGAACCAGCCGGAGGCGCCGGGCCTGATCACCGACCAGGGCTTCGTCGAGGACGTCATCGACACCGGCGGGCAGACCGTCGTGACGGTGCGCGTGGGCGAGCATCTGTTGGCCAGCCGCCGGCTGGGCATGGCGGGGGAGGGGCTGAATCCGGGGGCGCCGGTCTTCGTCGGCTTCCGTCCGGAGCATGTCCACATGATCGCCGAGCCGGCCTCGCACCGGTCCGGACCATGAGCATGACCGCGAGCGCCGCCATGAACCGAGCCTTGCCCCTGCTGGCGGCCCCGGTCGCCTTCTTCGTGGCCTTCTTCGCCGTTCCCATGATCGTGGTCGTGTCGTCCAGCCTGATGGCGGGCGGCGTGCCGTCGCTCGGCAACTACGCGCGGGTTCTGCTCGACCAGTATCATTGGGACGTGCTGGCGGCGACCTTCCGCATCGCCGGGCTGACCACGGTCGCCTGCGCGCTTCTGGGTTATCCGCTGGCCTATTATCTGGTGCGGGTGGTGAAGTCGCGGGCGCTGCGGCGGACCTGCGTCATCCTTCTGGTGCTGCCGCTGTTCACCAGCAACATCGTCCGGTCCTTCGGCTGGATGGTCCTGCTGGGGCGCAACGGCCTCGTCAACGACGCGCTGGTCGGGGTCGGCATCCTGGACCGCCCGATGCGCTTCCTCGGCACCGAGCTGGGCATCGTGATCGGGCTGGTCTACATCCTTCTGCCCTTCATCGTGCTGGCGGTCGGCAACGCGCTGGCGGCGGTGGACCCGGCGCTGGAGGACGCGTCCTCCGACCTCGGCGCCACGCCCTTCGACACCTTCCGGACGGTCACCTTTCCGCTCTGCCTGCCGGGGCTGATGTCGGGGATCGTCATGGTCTTCACCCTGGCCGTCAGCGCCTACGTCACGCCGGCCCTGCTGAGCGGCGGCAAGATCACGGTCTTCCCCATGCTGATCTTCCAGCAATACAGCACCGTCTTCGACGTGAACTACGGCGGCGCGCTCAGCATGACGCTGCTGGTCATGACGCTGGTCCTGGTCGGTCTGGCCGGCTGGATCGGCAGCGCCGGGGCCGGCGCAACGGGGAGGAACGCCCGATGATCGCACGGCTTCTCCTGCGCGTGGTGTCCTGGTCGGTCATGGCCTACCTGATCCTGCCGCTCCTGGTCATCGTGGGTTCCTCCTTCACCGCCACCAGCTACCTCGCCTTCCCGCCGCAGGGGCTGACGCTGGACTGGTACGGGCGGATGCTCGCCGACACCTCCTATCTGGCGGCCTTCGGCACCAGCACCCTGTTGGCCCTGGTCGCCACGGCGGCGGCCCTGCTGCTGGGCGTTCCGGCGGCGCTGGCCATCGCCCGCTGCGAGTTTCCGGGCAAGAAGTTCCTGCTGTCGCTGCTGATGTCGCCGCTGGTCCTGCCGCACGTCGTGCTGGGCGCCGCCCTGTTGCAATACTGCGCGGCGCTGGGGCTGATGCGCAGCTTCACGGCGCTGCTGGTCGGGCACATCGTCATCATCATGCCCTTCGTCCTGCGCTCCGTCCTGCCGCAACTGACGCCGGAGCAGCGGGCGCTGGAGGAGGCGTCGGCGGACCTGGGCGCCCGCCCGATGGAGACCTTCTTCCTCGTCACGCTGCCGCAGATCCGCAGCGGTCTGGCGAGCGGCGCGATCTTCGCCTTCATCTCCTCCTGGATCAACGTCGAGCTGAGCATCTTCAACACCACGGCGGAGATGACGACCATCCCGGTCAAGCTGTTCAACTACGTCCAGTATACGATCGACCCGGTCATCGCCGCGGTGTCCTCCATCACCATCGGCGTGGCGGCTCTGGCGATCATCATCCTCGACCTCACCGTCGGGCTGCATCTTCTGTCGGACCGGCGCTGACCGCCGGTCCCGGCACCCCCCGCTTCATCCCCCGATCCAACACCGAATCCGATCCACGAAAGGGTCCTTCCATGCGCATGCAAGACGCATTCGATGTCCTGTACACCCACACCGAGGGCGAGCCGCTCTGCATCGTCCACAGCGGCATCCCCTATCCCGCCGGTTCCAGCATCCTGGAGAAGCGCCAGTTCCTGGAGACCCATTACGACTGGCTGCGCGAAGCCCTGATGCGCGAGCCGCGCGGCCACAAGGACATGTTCGGCGTCTTCCTGACCCCGCCGTCCGGCCCGGATTACGACGCCGGCCTGATCTACATCGACGGCACCCAGTATTCCCACATGTGCGGCCACGGCACCATCGCCGTCGCCATGGCGATGGTCGCCAACGGCCTCGTCCGCCGTGGCGAGAACGGGCGCACCACCATCCGCTTCGAGACCACCGCCGGCCTCGTCGTCGCCGAGGTGGCGCATGACGGCGACCGCGTGCTGTGGACGAAGTTCGAGAATGTCCCGGCCTATGTCGCCGCGCAGAACGTGGAATTCGAGCTGCCGGAGATCGGCCCGCTGAAGGCCGACATCGTGTGGGGCGGCAACTACTTCGGCATCATCGACCTGACCGGCACGTCGCTGCGCATCGGGCCGGAGAACGGCACCGCCCTGTCGCATTACGGCATCCTGGCGCGCGAGCAGCTCCGCCAGAAGGTGGCGATCCAGCACCCGGCGTCGGCCCACATCAACAACTTCAACTTCGTGACCTTCTGGCACGAGCCGACCATCGAGGGCGCCTTCTACAAGAACGTCCACGTCTTCAGCGCCGGCCAGCTCGACCGCTCGCCGGGCGGCACCGGCACCAGCGCGATGATGGCGATGTTCGAGGCGCGCGGGAAGATGGCGATCGGCGACACCATCCGCTCCGAAGGGCTGCTCGGCACCGGCACCTTCGAGGGCAGCCTGCTCGGCGAGACCCGCCTGAATGGCGTGCGCGCCGTGCGCCCGACCGTCAAGGGCACGGCTAGCATCCTCGGCACCGCCCGCTGGGTCATCGACCGCAACGATCCGGTCGGCGCCGGCTTCCTGGTCGCCTGACCGGTCCGCACCGCCTTGGGCCGGTTCTTCCGTGCGGGATCGGCCCAGGGGAGCCTCTGGCAACGGCGCGGGCGTCGTCGTCGTTGCCTCTCTTCCCGGGCGTTTCGGCCCGGGAAGAGGAGCCCCATCAATTCACGAGCCTCTGGAGACAATGAGAGCTTCAATGAGGCCCGGGCGTTTCGGCCCGGGAAGACTCCCCCGTCTAGCCAGTCGTTACCGCTCCCCCCGTGCTTCAATGAGGCCCGGGCGTTTCGGCCCGGGAAGAACGAACACCCGACGCAGCGCCTCGTAGGCGTTCTTGTAGCTTCAATGAGGCCCGGGCGTTTCGGCCCGGGAAGAGCGGCGACGCCGCGGCGGACAACGGCGGCGACCTCGCGCTTCAATGAGGCCCGGGCGTTTCGGCCCGGGAAGAGCGGTACCCTGTAGCGTGCTGATTCGTTGCCGAGAATCGGCTCGGATTCGAGCGGTCCGGGATTGGCCCGTCGGGAGCCGCCGATTGCGGTTTCGTTTCGTTCTTCACGTCGTCCAAAAACCCTGCAAAATCAAAGACCCGACGGAGTGCGAGCGGGTCCCGGGATTCCGCGTGTGCCGGACCGCTCGCGCGGCATCCGGCAGTTCGCAGCCTACACGTCAGGCGGGCATCACGCCACCATCTCTTCGCGCTCCAAGCTCTCGAAGCGGTGGCCCAGGCTTTACATGCGCCTTTCAATGCGCGGGGCCGCCGCATCCGCCGGGCCGGGGGCACAGCTCCTCCCGGCCATGGCTGCCCGGAACGTTGGGCCGCATGGGACCGCGGCATCGGTTCACCGGTCCGGCAACGCCGTGGACGCCGGGTGGGGCGTTGCATCCAGCAGGACACCCGACCGGCGTTGGGCGACCATCGCCGTGAGGAGGGCCGCCGCCTGTTCCGCGGCGGCGGCGGGAGCGAGGCCCCCGGCGCGGACGTTGGAGATGCAGTTCCGCTCGCTGTCCACCCGGCCCGGGCGCGGGTCCCACGTCAGGTAGAGACCCAGCGAGTCGGCGGCGCTCAACCCCGGACGCTCGCCGATCAGCACGACGCTGGACCGCGCCTGCAGCAACGCGCCGACCGGATCGCCGAGAGCCACGCGCGCCTGGGTCGCCACCACCACCGGCCCGACATGCAACCCGGCGGTCCGCAGCTTCGGGATCAGCGCCTCCAGCACCGGCAGGGCGTTGGCCTGCACGGCGGTGCCGCTCAGCCCGTCGCCGACCAGCAGCACCACGTCGGGAGCGCGGACCGGTTCCGACAGGCGGCGCTGCGACTCCCCCGACAACTGCCGGCCAAGGTCCGGGCGCTTCAGATAAGTGGCGCGGTCTGGCGCGGCGCTGGTCACCGGCACCGCCGGCCAGCCGCGATCCTCCAGCGCCCGCAGAAGCGCACCCGCGTCCAGCGGCTTGTGCACCGCATCGCGCGCCTGGGCGTGCGCGGCCTGGAAGGCGAGGTGGGCGGCGGTCGGCAGGCCGGAGCCGGCGTGGCCCAAGGCGATCCGCGCGTCGGTGTAGCGGCGCAGATGCCCCCAGCCGTCGGGGCGCGCGGATTCAGCGGGAATGGTGGAGGGAAGGCGTCCGGCGTCCGTCATGGCAACACCCCACGGGAAGGCTTCCGGAAGGATTCCGGTGGCAAGGGCAGGGCGGCGGGCAGGGGAGAGGCGGCGGGGTCGAAGCGCAGCCGCCCGGCGGAATCGGCGATGCCGGCGGCCTCCAGCCATGCCTCGAACTCCGGCGCGGGGCGGCGGCCCAGCACCTGCCGCACGTACAGGGCGTCGTGGAAGGAGGTGCTCTGGTAATTCAGCATGATGTCGTCGGCGCCCGGCACCCCCATGATGAAGGTGCAGCCAGCCACGCCCAGCAGGGTCAGCAGGGCGTCCATGTCGTCCTGGTCGGCCTCCGCGTGGTTGGTGTAGCAGACGTCGCAACCCATCGGCAGGCCCAGCAGCTTGGCGCAGAAATGGTCCTCCAGCCCGGCCCGCGTGATCTGCTTCCCGTCATAGAGATATTCCGGCCCGATGAAGCCGACCACCGTGTTGACCAGAAGCGGGCGGTAGCGGCGGGCGACGGCGTAGCAGCGCGCCTCGACGGTTTGCTGGTCCACCCCTTCATGTGCGCCGGAGGACAGCTCGCTGCCCTGTCCGGTCTCGAAATACATCAGGTTGTCGCCGATGGTGCCGCGGTTCAGCGCCTTTCCTGCCTCCCACGCCTCGTCCAGCAGGGCCAGCGAGACGCCGAACGCGCGGTTGGCGGCCTCCGTCCCGGCGATCGATTGGAAGACCAGATCCACCGGCGCCCCCCGCTCCATGGCCTTCAGCGCCGTGGTCACATGGGCCAGAACGCAGGACTGGATCGGCGCGCCGGTGCGCAGGCGAAGCTCCTCCAGCATCTCCAGAAGCGCGGTCATCGCCTCCACGCTGTCGGTGGCCGGGTTGATTCCGATCACCGCGTCGCCGCTGCCGTACATCAGACCATCCAGCACGCTGGCCGCGATGCCGCGCGGATCGTCCACCGGGTGGTTGGGCTGCAGGCGGGTGGACAAGCGGCCCGGCAGCCCGATGGTGTTGCGGAAGCGGGTGACGACGCGGGTCCTGGCGGCGACCGCGATCAGGTCCTGCAAGCGCATGATCTTGGACACCGCCGCGGCCATTTCCGGCGTCAGGCCGGGGGCGAGCGCCGCCAGGGCCGCCGCATCCGCCTCTTCCGACAGTAGCCAGTCGCGGAAGCCGCCGACGGTCAGGTGGGCAATGGGGGCGAAGGCGGCTCCGTCGTGGCCATCGACGATCAGCCGCGTCACCTCGTCCGATTCGTAGGGAACCACCGCCTCGGTCAGGAAGTGGCGCAGCGGCAGGTCGGCCAGGGCCATCTGCGCGGCGACCCGCTCCGCCGCGCTGGCGGCGATCAGCCCGGCCAGCGCGTCGCCCGACCGTGGCGGCGAGGCGCGGGCGAGCAGCGTCCTCAGATCGGGAAAGCCGTAGCGCGTCCCGGCCAGGGTGTGAGCGAATGTCATGGCGTCCCCTCCTCCTCTCCTCGTCCGCCGTCGGCAGGACACCGACGAACACCGTCTCGCGAAGGGACAGGTTCGCTCACCCCCGAGGTGTTTTGCAAACCTCGCCGTACAACGCCCTGGGCTCCTCGTCGGACACCCAGACCTCCGGCTTCGGCAGCCCGTCCTGGGTGAAGGCCGTGTCGGCGGTGACCGGCGCCCGGCGGCGCTTGGCGCAGTCGACGATGTGCCGGCTCCTGATCGTTTCCGCATTCGGCTCCACCAACAGGATGGACACCAGCGCAAGATCGGGGTGATCGGGATGACGCATGGTCTCCCGCCCGTCCAGGACCATCAGCCCGCCGGCGCGGGGCCGGACGAGCGTCCAGGGTTCCAGCACGCTGCTGTAGGGAACCGTCGCGATGACGGTCAGCCCTTCGGGCAGGGACGAGGCCGCGCGGTCGGCCCAACTGTGGCGAAGCCAGGCGGTGGCGGCCACGATGCTGATGGCCGCCACGATCGGGATCACGGCCTTGGGCAACCGGACGCGAAGCAGCCGCGACAGGATCAGCACCACGCCGCTCATGGCGAAGGCCGCGCAGACGACGATTATGATTTCAAAAAGCATGAATCCACCTGAAACAACCAAAAATCTGCATGGAATGCCGGCCTCTAGAAGCGGCCGAGCTGATAGGTCGAGGCTATCGCGGTCTGCATCGTCTTGACCACGGAGAAGGCGCTCTTCAAATGGCCTTTCTCGAATCCCGACAGCTCCTCCGGAGAGAGGAAATTGTCCGTCGGCTTGCCCTCGCGGGCCATCCGCGCCTGATGGCGCAGGCGCGTGATGCCGATGAACTCCAGCGCGTCCATCAGATCCACCGCCGTCTTCTGGTTGAGCGCCTTCGCCGCCGCCGCGGCCTGCAACCGGTCGGCGGTGTTGACGGCCGGGCTTCCGGCGGCCAGGGCGTAGAGCCGCGCGATGTCGACGATCGGCACCACGCCGTTGTGCTTCAGGTCGAGCGTCCGGTCGTGCTCGCCGCCATGGATCAGCACGAGGTTGCGGAAGAAGCCGATGGGCGGGTGCCGCGAGACCGCGTTGCCCGCCATGTAGGTCTGGAAGATCCGGTTGGCCTTGGTCTTCTCCAGGACGACGCCGTGCAACTCGCCCAGCAATCCCGGATCGCCGTGGACGTGCCGCAGGTCGAAGAAGACGCAGGACAGCATCAGCGCCTTGGGCTCCGGCTCCTCGATCCAGCGGCGGAAACAGCTCTTCCAGGCCGACAGCGGTTTGCGCCACTGCGGGTTCATCGCCATCATTCCGCCCGGGCAATAGACGTAGCCGCAGGCGTTCAGCCCATGGCAGACGGCGTCGGCCAGCGCCTTGAAATAGGCGCCGTGCTCCTGCTCGTCGTAGCTGTCGTGCAGGAGCAGGCAATTGTCCTGGTCGGACAGCGCCGTCTGCTCCTGGCGGGCCTGCGACCCGGCGGCCAGCCAGGCGTAGGGGACCGGGGGCGGGCCGAGGCTTTCCTCGGCGAGGCGGAGCAGGCGGACGGTGACGGCGTCGGTCAGCGCCGACACGATGTGCCCGATGCTGTGCGCCGTGGCGCCGGACTCGGTCAATTGATGGACCAGACCCGGCAGGCGCTGCATCGCCTCCTGCACCCGCTGGGGCGAATCGGCGCTGTGGATGTTCCGGGCCAGGAAGACGGGCGAGGCCGTGTGGCTCTCCACCACCGACGTCGCGGTCAGGCAGCCGGCCACGGCGCCGTCCCGCATCACCGGCAGATGGTGGATGTTGTGGCGCGACATCAGCATCAGCGCGTCGAGCGCGTAGTCCGTCACCTGCATGCGCAGCGGATCGCGGGTCATCACCCGCTCCACCGTCGCGTCGATGGACAGCCCTTCGGCGACGACGCGGTTCCGCAGGTCGCGGTCGGTGAGGATGCCCACCAGCGCACCGGCATCCGTGACCATCACGCAGGACACCCGCTCGTCGCGCATGGTCTGCGCCGCGTCGCGGATCGCGGTGCCCGCCGGGACGGTGACCGGGTCGCGGGTCAGCAGGGCGCCGACGCGCCTGTTCAGCAGATCGGCGCTGCGCGCCCCCGGAACCAGATTCGCGGAATCCTGGAGCCGGCCGCCGTCGAAGGCGGCGAAGTGATAGGCGAAGGGAAGGTGATTGCGGCGCAGCCGGTCGAACATGTCCGACGGCATCAGCAGCAGCCGCGTGTCCTCGATGGTCTCGGTGCGGTTGACGGCGATGCCGCCGCGCAGGATGGCGCGCACGCCGAAGCATTCGCCTTCGCCCAGCCGGGCGAGCAGCTCGCCATCCGGGCTGCGGGTCTCGACGGCGCCGAAGCAGACGATGTACAGGGTGTTGGCCGGATCGCCCGGCGTCATCACGACGGTGCCGCGCGGGACGTCGCGGACGGTCAGGTTGCCGCCGACCTCGGCCAGAGCGTCGGGCGGCAGCAGGTCGAAGGGATGGTGGCGCCCCAGGAAGGCGTGGAAATCGGTCGGTCCGGCATTCATGGCAGGGCTCCGCAGCGCAGGCGGTAGAACAGGGGAAAGCGGCCCCCGCGCGTGCCGCGGGGTCCGCCCTCCTCATACGGTCGGAAAATGATCACTTCCATCATTTTTCAACCGTGAAACCCGTCAGATCAATGCGTTAGCGTTGATTGAGAGGGTGATGCCAACGGCGCCTTCAGGTGCCGTTGGCATCATTCGGTCATCCGATCCGACGGATCAGTGGCTGTGGGCGCTTCCGGCACCCGCCGGCAGGCGGATGGTCTCGATCAGCTCCTGCACGTCGCGCGGCGGGGCCGCCGTCATCTTGCTGACGGCGAAGGCCACGAGGAAGTTCAGGAGCATGCCCACCGAGCCGATGCCCTCCGGAGAGATGCCGAACATCCAGTTGGCCGGGACGTCGGCGGCGAACGGGGTGATGAAGATGCCCTTGAAGTACAGGATGTAGCCCATCGTGAAGATGAGGCCGGTCAGCATGCCGGCGATCGCGCCCTCGCGGGTGATCGTCCGGGAGAAGATGCCCATGAGGATCGCCGGGAACAGCGATGCCGCCGCCAGACCGAAGGCGAAGGCCACCACCTGCGCCACGAAGGCCGGCGGATTCCACCCCAGATAGCCGGCGATCAGGATGGCCACCGCCGCGGCCAATCGGCCCGCTGTCAGTTCCTGCTTCTCCGTGATGTTCGGGGTGAGCGCGCCCTTCATCAGGTCGTGCGAGATCGACGACGAGATGACGAGCAGCAGACCCGCGGCCGTGGAGAGCGCAGCGGCGATGCCGCCTGCGGCCACGAGCGCGATCACCCAGTTCGGCAGGTTCGCGATCTCCGGGTTGGCGAGCACCATGATGTCGTTGTTGACGGTCAGCTCGTTGCCCTTCCAGCCCCAGGCGGAGGCCTTCTCGGCGAACTGCGGATTCTTGTCGTTGTAGTACTGGATGCGGCCGTCGCCGTTCTTGTCCTGGAAGGCCAGCAGGCCGGTCTTCTCCCAGCGCTGGAACCACTCGGGGCGCTGCTCGTACTCCAGGTTCGCGGTGGCGACGCCGACCTCGCCGTTCTGGATCGTGGTGGTCAGGTTGTAGCGGGCCATGGCGCCGACCGCCGGGGCCACGGTGTAGAGCAGGGCGATGAAGACCAGCGCCCAGCCGGTGGACGAGCGGGCGTCACGCACCTTCGGCACGGTGAAGAAGCGCACAATGACGTGCGGCAGGCCGGCGGTGCCCGCCATCAGCACCAGCGTGATGCAGAAGATGTCGATGGTCGTCTTGTTGCCGGCGGTGTAGGCCGCGAAGCCGAGATCCGTCACCACGGTGTTCAGCCGGTCGAGCATGTAGCCGCCCGAAGTCAGCTCCGAGCCCATGGCGATCTGCGGAATCGGGTTGCCGGTCAGGTTGAAGGCGATGAAGACGGCCGGGACCGTGTAGGCGGAGATCAGCACGATGTACTGGGCCACCTGGGTGTAGGTGATGCCCTTCATGCCGCCCAGCACCGCGTACACGAACACGATGCCCATGCCGACGATCAGGCCGGTCTCGACGCTCACTTCCATGAAGCGCGAGAACACGATGCCGACGCCGCGCATCTGGCCCGCGACATAGGTGAAGGAGATGAAGATCAGGCAGACCACCGCCACCAGGCGGGCGGCCTTGGAATAGTACCGGTCGCCGATGAATTCCGGCACCGTGAACTTGCCGTACTTGCGCAGGTACGGGGCCAGCAGCATGGCGAGCAGCACGTAGCCGCCGGTCCAGCCCATCAGGTAGACCGAGCCGCCATAGCCCAGGAAGGCGATCAGGCCGGCCATGGAAATGAAGGAGGCGGCGCTCATCCAGTCGGCGGCGGTGGCCATGCCGTTGACGACCGGATGCACGCCTTTGCCGGCCACATAGAAATCACCCGTGCTGCGCGCCGTGGTGTAGAGGGCGATCCCGAAGTACAGCGCGAAGCTGGCGCCGACGACGAGATAGGTAAGCGTCTTGAGTTCCATTCCCGTTGCCCCTTCGCTCAATCTTCGTGAACGTCGTGTTGCCGGTCGATGACGTTCATTCGCATCGCGTAGAAGAAGATCAGGGCGACGAAGATATAGATCGAGCCCTGCTGCGCGAACCAGAAGCCGAGCTTGAAGCCTCCGAGATTGATGGCATTCAGTTGGTCGACGAGAAGAATGCCGAACCCATAGGAAACAACGAACCATATCACCAGGCAGAACATGATGAGACGCAGCGATGCCTGCCAATAACTGTTGCGTTGTGCGGTCTGTGCTGAATCTGCGCTGTTCACTGTCATGAGTACGATCCCCCTAGATTTTAATATTTTATGGCGCATGGCCGTCCGCGAGGGGCTAAGGAGCGGCGTTCCACGGCGGATGCTCGCGTGACCTGCTGCCCCATGGTCATATCGCTTTTTCGCGGGGTGGTCTAGAGAAACGTAAACAACACCAGATAAATAGCCACGATTTTCGGTATTAAGAGAAGACGAACTCCGGGCAAGACTCGTGGTGTCGCGGCTGCGCAGTGCGCAGCCGTCCGGCTGATCGTCCGTACCAAACCTCATACGGAAAAATATACATCCACTAGGTCATAGGTAAAAAGGCCGCATCTCTCCAGTAACCCGAACACCAAACCGTGCCGACGGCGGTTTTGATGCCACGCTATTTCCGACTTCCTTGTTGCACAGCAGCATTTTATTAAAACGAATATCGTTGTTGACTCGCCATTCGGCAGTGAATACCTTCTGTTGTGCCACATGGCGCTTGCGTCACGCCGTTTTATGAAACGCGAGACGCCAAGCATCCAGAGAGGCTCCTATTTATCTATGCTTACCGCATACATGGATAGCAGGCTCCTCGGACCAGTCGGACCAGCGTTTGCTTGCTGATACTGCAGGCAGACGCGATATGGCACTTTTCTTTCTAGTGCGTCACACTCTATCGGCACCTTGGCTTCGGCTGAGGTGCCGCTTTTCGTGTGACGACGTTTCGTTGTGCGCCGGACTCCGACGCGATGGGGGAGGGATTGCTGGTGGCGGCTCGACGGCGCGGCAGGGAAGGGCGCGGAATCGTCCGCCGGACAGGCGCGCCTGTTGTGTCAGTCTATTCGGGCCGAGCCTTCGGCTGGGCCGGAGAGACCGCGGTTACGCGCCGATCGGGAGATGCGTGGGAGGACGCCAGCAGGGCGTCGCGCCCCAATGGGGGCGGCCGTCGGGCTCGGAGAACAGAGCGATGGAATCGACGGGGGTCGAGCGGGGCGATGCCACGAGAGGAACGGATTCGTCGCTGCTGCGTTCGGCGTCGCCGTTGCTGTTCTCAAGAACGGCGATGATGCTGTCCTGCAACGCGTCATCGGCCGGGGAGACCGCCGTTTCCTCCGCACTCGCTGAGGTGACGGACGTGACGTCGTACTGCACATTCATGGGTATGGGCAGTATCTCGGCGTGTGCGCCCTGCGTGGGCATCAGCAATGGCGCCAACGACAGAAGCAGGGCTATCGCAATGGCCCTGGCTCCGGTCAGCAGGTGATTCGCCACACACATCATGCATCAATTTGTGCGTTAGCTGCACAAACAAATCAAGTCTTATCTTCGGACCAAGCTTGCGTGCGGAGCGGGCCGACGCGGCAGAATCCCGCCGTCAGCCGGAACGGACCGACACGATCGATGAGCGCACCATCTTCTCGCCGCAAGGGACGCTATGTTGGCGCACAGGAGGCGGGAATGCGGGTGTGACCCCCGAACACCGGTTAGCTCTCGTACTGATGCAGGCGTTGAACTGCCGGGGGAGAAGCGGACCGGCTGCGCCTGTAAATTCCATAAGGTACGTTATGGAAACTCGAAAAAGCATGAAACGCGGAACGCGGCCTTGCCTGCCGTCCTTCAGGCCAGAAGAACCTCAGCCTTTTCCCGCAATGGCCAACGCGAATTCGTTCAGCAGCGCGGCGGTGTCGAGACCGTAATCATCCGCCACCTCGGCAACGGTCTGGAACCGGGCCATAGGGCAACCGGGACAAGCCATCCGGTGCCTGAGGAACACCGATAGCGTCGATGGCCAGCGTTCCAGCACGTCCTCGACAAGGTCGGAGGAGGACGGCAGGTCTCCGCAGGCGGAATGGGATGAGGAAGCGATCATGACGGCACCCTTTAGCACAAGCCCACGCGCGTCTCTTTGCGCCCGCGCAAACGGAACGGAGGTTCGGTCTCCCGTTATGTGTCCTCCGGCTTCGCCGGCCTGGGCAAATCCTCGGCGATGGCGACCAGGGCGTGAGGCTGGCGGATCGTCACCTGCTGGCGTCCGCCCTCGACGATACCCTGCCCCTCCCACCCGCTGAGGATGCGGCTCACGGTGTGCAACGTGGTCCCGGTCATCTCCGCAATGTCTTGGCGGGACAGCGGAAAGTCGATTTCCACCCCGTTCCCGACCCGGCGCCCTGCCTGACGGACCAGACGGAGGAGCGCATGGGCGACCCGCCGTTCGACCCGTTCGGTGGACATCTCGCGCAGGCGCGTCTGCACCTCCTGCAGGCGGCGGCCGACGATGTCCAGGGCGTTCAGCGCGATGCGGGGATAACGCTCCATCAGATCGCCCATCGTGGCGGCGGACCAGTGGACGCCGACGCAATCGACCATGGCGAGAGCGTCGGCGGGATAGATTCCGCCCGAGAACACCGCCGCCGTGCCGAACATCTCCCCGGCACCGATGTAGCGGACCACCAGTTGCTGCCCGTCGGCCCCGGTCTGGACGATCTTGACCCGCCCGTCGATCAGCGCATGGCAGAGCGCCGCCGGGTCGCCCTGGGAAAAGATGGTGGTGCCCTTCTCGATCCGGCGGGTGTGGGCGGACCGGACGATCTCGGACAGGGCCGCCGCGTCCAGCCCGGTGAACAGCCGCAGGCCACGCAGCACGGTGGGATCGGGGGCGAGCGGCGTCATCGGATGATCCTCAGGGCAGGGCCATGGAGCAGGGCCATGGGCAGTCGGCCACCCTCGCGGGAAACCGTCACGGAAAGGTTGCCCTTCAAAATGCCCGTCCGCGCGGGGCGCCGCAACCCGGCCCGCAGTTTGTGCTGGAACAAAGAGCCGACTCCTCCGGCCCTCTACGGTTGCCCGCACATCACAACCCTGCGGACCCTCCCATGCAGAACGCCGAACACGCCACCGCGGCCGAGCCGGTCATCGACGTCCAGTCCATTCCGCCCTACCAGCGCCACCCCCTGATCCTCCAGGCCACTCAGGAACTGGCGCCGGGCCGCGGCTTCGTGCTCGTGAACGACCATGACCCGCGCCCCCTCTACCTTCAAATCCAGGCCCTGTTCGGCGACGCGGTGAGCTGGACCTATCTCGAACGCGGGCCGGAACTCTGGCGGGTCCGCATCGAACGTCCGGAATCGGGCACCGCGCCGGCCACCTCCCTGCGGGTTCGCATCGGGCGCGGCGGGCAGGCCACCGCGGTCGCGGCGGAAACGCCGCTGGGCGTGGCGGACGGCGGGCTGGTCTGCGAGATCACCGACTGCCCGCCGGGCACGACCGCGGAGCAGGTGCTCGACCTGATGCACGGCGTCATCCCGCCCGCCGGGCAATTGCGCCTTTCCTACGAGCGGCTGGTGGCCCGGCGCTCCGGTTCCTGCTGCGGCGGCATGTGCGGCTGATCGCCTTTCCGATCCTTCGGAAGCGTGGGCTTGACCGCCGTCAAGGATGGGATGGCCCGCGGGTCCTATTGCGGAAGCCCGGCGGGCACCGCCCGCCGCACACCGATTCCCAATGGGAGGAGACAGGCGCGATGCGCGATCCCGGCCCCGCGATTCAGGACCGATCCCCCGAAGACCAAGCCCGCGACATCGAAGTCCGCCTGACGCGGGCCGGGCTGGGGCTGGCGCACCGGCTCGGCGGCGGCGGCGGAGGGGGCGCCGGAGGGATGCTGTTCGACCGGCTCCTGCGGATTCTGGAGGCGCGCCACCCGCGCGCCTTCGCCGCGCTCGGCGAACTGCCCGACGCCCGCCTGCTCATCGACCCGGTGGATGCCCCCGCCGCCCTGCTGCTCCGCGTCGGCCCCAGCCTCGCCCTGCGGGTCTGCGACCGGACCGCCGAGGCGGAGGCCACGGTGCGCGGTCCCTGCGCGCGCCTTCTCGACCTGCTGGAAGGGCGCATCGACGGCGACGCGCTGTTCTTCCGCCGCGAACTGTCCATCGAGGGCGACACCGCCCTGATCCTGGCGCTCCGCAACACGCTGGACGGCGAGGAGATGGACCTGTTCGCCGACATCGCCGCCGCGGCCGGTCCGCTGCGGCACGCCCTGCCCGTCGCACGGCGCAACGCCGCGCGGGTGATCGGCCTGCTCGACACCGCGCGCCGCCTTGCCCCGCCGCCGCTGCGCTGGGGCATGGCCGTTCTGGAACGGCGGCTGTCCGGGCCGCGGCAGGGAACCTGACGGCATGAATCCCTTCGAACTGATCTGCCCGGCGGGCAACCCCGCCGCGCTGCGCGCCGCCGTGGACGCGGGCGCCGACGCCGTTTATCTGGGCTTCCGCGACGAGACCAACGCGCGCAATTTCCCCGGGCTGAACTTCTCGCGGCCCGAACTGGCGGAGGCCGTGGCCTACGCCCACGCGCGCTCCGTCCAGGTCTTCGTCGCCATCAACACCTATCCGCAGGCCGGCAACCTCGCCCCCTGGCAGCGCGCGGTGGACGACGCCGCGCGGCTGAAGGCGGACGCGGTCATCCTGGCGGACCTCGGACTGCTCGACTACGCGGCGCGGCGCCATCCGGACCTGCGGCTGCATCTGTCGGTGCAGGCCTCCGCCGCCAACGCCGAGGCGATCCGGCTCTACCGCGATGCTTTCGGCGTGCGGCGGGTCGTGCTGCCCCGCGTGCTGACGGTGCCGGAGATCGCCCGGCTGAACGCCGAGGTGGACGTGGAGACGGAGGTCTTCGTCTTCGGCGGCCTCTGCCCGATGGCTGAGGGTCGCTGCTCGCTCTCCTCGTACGCGACCGGACTGTCGCCCAACAAGCAGGGTGTCTGCTCTCCCGCCAGCCATGTGCGGTACGAGCCGCGCGGCGACGCTCTGGCCTCCCGCCTCGGCGGCTTCACCATCAACGTCTTCGGCGCCGGGGAGCCGGCGGGCTACCCGACCCTGTGCAAGGGGCGCTTCGTGCCCGGCGGCGGGACGTCCGCCGATCCGGCCTATCTGTTTGAGGAGCCGACCAGCCTCAACGCGCTGGAACTGCTGCCGGAGTTGAAGGCCGCCAAGGTGTGCGCCCTGAAGATCGAAGGCCGCCAGCGGGGCAAGGCCTACATCGCCGCCGTGGTCGGCGCCTACCGCCGGGCGCTGGACGCCTTCGCGCAGGGGCAGCCCGTGCCGCCGCTCGACCTGGAGGCGATGGTCGAGGGTGGGACCCAGACCACCGGAGCCTACACCCGCGCGTGGCGCTGAGGAGTTGCGTTGATGAAGCCTGCCCTGACCCTAGGCCCCGTGCTGTTCAACTGGCCGGCGGAGCGCTGGCGCGATTTCTACGCCCGCATCGCCGACGAGGCGCCGGTCGACGCCGTCGTCGTCGGCGAGATTGTCTGTTCCAAGCGCGCCCCTTTCCTCGCCCCGGTCCTGGACGAGGTGATCGGGCGCCTGGCCGCCGCCGGGAAGGAGGTCTGGCTCGCCAGCCCGATCCTGGTGGGCAGCGCCCGCGAGCGCGCGGCGATGCGCGACCTTCTGGAGTGCGACCTGCTGCCCATGGAGGCCAACGACATGGGCGCTCTGGCCCTGCTGGAGGGGCGGCGCCATGCGGTCGGCCCCTTCATCAACAGCTACAACGAGGCGACCCTGGCGTGGCTGGCCGGGCGCGGGGCCGTCGCCGTGTCCCTGCCGGCGGAGCTGCCCGCCGACGCCGTCGCCGTGATGGCGAAGATGGGGACCGCGCTCGGCCTGTCCATGGAGGTTCAGGTGTTCGGGCGCGCGCCGCTCGCCATCTCCGCCCGCTGCTACCACGCGCGGGCTCATGGGCTGCACAAGGACGGCTGCCAGTTCGTCTGCGCCAACGATCCGGACGGCATGCCGGTCGGCACCGTCGATGGCCAGCCTTTCCTGTCGGTCAACGGGACGCAGACCCTGTCGCACGGCTATCTGGCGCTGGCGGCGGAGATGGACCGGCTGCGGGCGATGGGCATCCGCCGCTTCCGGCTGTCGCCGCAGGACCTCGACATGGTCGCCGTCGCCAAGGCCTTCCGCGCCGTTCTGGACGGCGAGCGCGACGGACAGGACGTGATGGCGGAGCTGCGCCGGATGACCGACGTTCCGCTGGAAAACGGCTTCTTCCACAACATGGCGGGTGCGGCCTACGCCGAGGCGCCGGCCCTCTGAATCACCCGCCATCCGATGTCCGCCGGACCGCCATTCCCTGCGCGGCCCGGCCGACCTTTGAGTCCGTCTGAAGAGGAAACCCCCATGAAGCGCATGTTTGCCCTGCTCGCCTTCGGGCTGGCCGCGTCGTTCCCCGGCATCGCCGCCGCGCAGGACGCCGCAGCCGGCGAGAAGGTGTTCAATCAGTGCAAGGCTTGCCACACCATCGAGGCCGGCGGCCCGAACCGCGTCGGCCCCAACCTGCACGGCGTCGTCGGGCGAAAGGCCGGCGCCATCGAGAGCTTCAAATATTCCGACGCGATGAAGAGCGCCGGCACCTGGGACGAGGCGACGCTCGACAGCTATCTGACCGATCCCAAGACCGCCATCCCTGGTAACAAGATGGCCTTCTCCGGCGTGAAGAACGAGCAGTCCCGCAAGGACCTGATCGCCTATCTGAAGAAAAACAGTTGAACGGAGGCCGGATTTTCCGGCGGCTTGACCACCGTCAAGGATGGGAGAGCGTCCATTCGCCAAAGTGGACACACAATCGTTGATCGATTGCGTCCCCGCTGGACGAGTACTCTCCCGTTTTTCAATCCTCTCACGCCCATCGGCCTTCAGCCGATGGGCGTTTTCTCTTTTGCCGGGCTGCCAAGAACAAGGATGCGCCCGAAGGCGGCCAGGAACAGGACCGCCGCTCCGCTCCAGGCGCAGGCGGCACCCAGCAGCAACAGGCCGCGGCCCTCCCCCGCCACCTCGGCCCCGGCTCCGGCCCGCAGGACGACGGCCAGACCGATGACCGCGTAGCAGGCCGTCACTCCCGCCGACCGCGCGAAGGCGTTGCCCGCATGCTTGCGGATCATGCTCGACATCACCGCGGCTCCCATCAGCCCGAGCGCTCCGACCGTCCAGAGATGGACCGCCATGCCAGGCGCTGTGGCCAGAGCGGTGAAACCCAGGGGCACGCAGGCATAGGCGGCGTGCACGGCGAGGACCGAAGGGCGGTCGAGCGTCCGCCATCCCCGCCACTGGAGCAGACGCGCCGTCTGCATCGCCGCGGCGAGAAGGCTCACGGCGGCGGTGCCTCCCCAGGTGGGCGTGGTCAGCCAGCCCGTAAGGGCGAAGGCGGCGGCCAAGGCGGCGGCGCGTTCGAACCAGGGACGGTCGGCGAACAGCATCTCCTTGCCGGGCAGGCCCAGATGGGTTGCGGTCAGGCTCGGCGCGATGCGCCCGCCCAGCAGCATGACCAGCCCGAGCAGCACCGCCAGAGCCACGGGGACCGAGGCGCACAGCGCGGCCCCGGCCAGAGCTACGGCCAAGACCGCGACGACCGCGTTGCGCCGATCCCGCGCGGCGGCGACCTGAACCGTCACCAGAAGGGCGAGCACAACAAGGAACGGCGCGTGCGCCGCCGCGACCCAGGGCGACAGCGCCCGCCCCGCCAGCCAAAGCGGCACGAGGCGTGGCCAGACGCCCGCCCCGACCAAGGGACGTCCGGTCCATCGCGGCAGGGCCGTACGCAGGAATCCGGCCATCATCGCCGGCAGCGTGCCGAACAGCAGCGCCCGCCCGTGCCATCCCGGCACGTCCGGAATGATGCCGGAAACGTCCCACCCCAGCAGGACCGGCACCCACACGCCCACCGCCAGCAGCCCGTCCAGCGCCGCCAGCAGGAAGAAGGGACGGAACGGCACCTCAGGCCCCGGCGCGGCTCACAGGGAATTGCCGTCGGGATGGCCGACGTTGCAATGCCGGCGCAGCCGCTCGACCGACCGGACGCGGACGGTGTTGCCCGTGACGTGGAGCTGGTCGGGGGACAGCTTCGTGAAGGTGCGGGACAACTGCTCCGGCGTCATGCCCAGGCGGCTGGCCAGAACGCGCTTGCTCACCGGCAATTCGACCGTCACGCCGTCTTCCGCATCGTCCATGGACGAATCGACCTGGGACAGGATGAAGGCCGCCAGCCTCTGGGTCGTCGAGCGCAGCTTGAGGTTCTTCACCTCGCGCACCAGCCCGCGGCACTGCCCGACCAGCGTGCTCATCATCCGCAGCGCCAATGCGTGGTCGCGCGCGACCTGCGCCCGCAGGACGGGGGCGGCCAGCATCAGTATCCGCGAGGATTCCAGCGTCCGCCCCGACATCAGGTAGGGCCGATCGGCCAGCACCGCCGCCGGCACGAAGCAATCGCCGGGGCGTACGATGTCGATCACCGTCTCCTGCCCCGCCTCGTCGCAGCCGGCCAGCATGGCCGTGCCCTCGACGAGGACGTGCAGGAAATCCGGGATCTCCCCCTCCGCGAACAGCCGTGTCTCGCGCGGGAACCACTGGTGAAGGGCGCCGTAGGTCAGCGCCTCCAGTGTCTCGTCGCCGACCCCCTCGAACAGCGGGAGGCCGCGCATCAGCGTCAGGGCGCCCTGTCTCATCGCAGCGGCTCTGGTGTCGCGGTCAGGCTTCGGACGCGGGCTTGCGCGGCGCCTCCATAAGAACCGGGGCGGCGTCGGACTCATCGTCCTTCAGGCCGGCCTTGAAGGACTTCACGCCCTTGGCGAGGTCGCCCATGACCTTCGGCAGCTTGCCGGCCCCGAACAGGAGCAGGACGAGAAGCAGAACGATGGCCCAGTGCATCAGGCTGAAACTGCCCATGACGATGATCTCCCAAGTAAAGTGTGGTCAGGCCCGCAGCGCGAGGACGCTCCCGTCGCGGCGGGTGAGACGGGCGGCAACGCCCGGAAAGCGGTCGAGGATTCCGGCGGCCCGCGCTTCCGGCGCGACCGACAGGGCGGTGGACAGGGCGTCGGCGGTGGTGGCGTCGGGGGCGAGCACCGTCACGGCCAGCCAGCCCTGCGCGCAGCGGCCCGTCTCCGGATCGAACAGGTGCGTGAAGCGCCCGGCGGGATCGAAGGGCGTGCCGTAGCCGCCCGACGTCGCCACCGCCCGGTCCGCGATCTCCAGCGTGTCGGCGTTGCGGCCCTCCACCACCGGATCGGCGAGGCCGACCGTCCAGGGACGGCCCGAGGGATGGTGGCCCAGCGCCCGGATTTCGCCCAAGTCCACCAGCACGTCGGTCATGCCCTCCGCCCGCAGCCGTTCGGACACGCGGTCGGTGATGTAGCCCTGGGCGATGCCGTTCAGCGTCACCGCCATGCCCCGCCCGGAAAAGGCGACGCGGTCCGGCGCGACGCGGAGCCTGCGGCGATCCACCAGCTCCCTGGCCGCGCGGACGGCGGCGGACGGCGGACCGGCGGGATCGGCGCCGGGGCGGGCGAAATGGCCGGCGTAGAGCTGCCACAGAGGCTGCACGGTCGGGTCGAAGGCGCCGTCGGTGCGGCGGCTGACAGCCACCGCGTCGGACAGCAGCCGGACCAGATCGGCGGGCGGCGCATCCAGAACGCCGTCGCGGTTCAGGCGGACCAGCGCGGAATCCGCCCGGTGGAGGCTGAAGACGCGCTCCAGCCGCGCGACCTCCTCCAGGCACAGGGCGATCAGGCGGTCGGCCTCGGCGGGGTCCGGATGGGCCAGTTGGATCAGGGAGTCCGCGCCCAGCGCGACGCCGCGCCACGTCCGCACCGGAACGCCCTCCGCCCGCAGCCAACCCGGCAGCAGGGCCAGCCCAGCGGAGGCCGCGGCGATCCCAAGGAAGCGGCGCCGGGTCGTCATGGCTTCGCCCCGTGCCCGGTGCCATGCCCGGCGCCATGCCCAGCCCCATGCCCGCCACCGTGTTCAGTGAACTCGTCAGAAGCGGTCTGCTCCTGGGGTGTCTGGGGATAGAGGATCTCGTCCTCCTTGACGTCGGCGAAGCGCTTGACCGTTCCGCCGTTGTCGGCGGCGAAACGGCGGGCGGCGGCTTCCTCGGCGAAGGGGAAGGGCTCGGCCTCGCCCATACCGCCGCGCTGGCGGCTGCCCACCACGTACCAGGCCTTGCGCGCCTCGATCCAGACGGACAGGTCGGGCTTGCGCGGGTCGGCGGACGTGCCGACGTCGGTCACGTAGATGGCGCGGAGGTCCTTCGCCTCTTCCGGCAGCATGGTGAAGGCGAAGGTGTCGCGGACCGACGACAGCCAGACCGGACGGTCCCGCCCGCCCACCAGAATCTGGCCCTTCGGGCCGGGATGGTCGGCGAGATTCATGCCGCAATAGTGGCCGATCGCGTCCGCGGTGATGGCGACGGGCGGCGGCGGGGCGGTCTCCGCCTTCTGCTGCTGGCAGGCGGACAGCGGCAGCAGCAGGCCGACGGCCAGCAGCGTGGCTTTCAGGGAGGTGCGCATCAGATCTGCCTTCTGGAAAAGAGGACGGCGGCCAGCGCCAGCGGTGCGGCGACCCAGCCGGCCAGGACGGCCAGCAGGACGGAGGCCGACACCTGCACCTGCGCGGCCAGCCCGGCGGTGCCGGCGAACTGGCTGACGCTCTTGAAGCCGGTCAGGTTGAACAGGCGGAAAGCGTCCGCCGGGTTGGCGAGCAGAAGCCCGTTCAGCAGGCCGGCGTTCACCGTCTTCCCGCCGTCCGCCACCAGCATCCCCAGCAGCGCCATGTCGTAGAGCAGGACCATCACCAGCCAGATCGCCACGGCGATGCCCGCCGCCGTGCCGCGGTCGCGGACCAGCGTGGAGGCGAGGTAGCCCATGGCCGTGAAGGCGGCGCCCAGCAGGACGCTCGACCCGATCATGGCGGCGAAGGCGCGCCAGCTCTCCGGGCCGATCTCCGTCCCACCCATCGCCAGCGCCACACCGGCGGCGCCGTAGCCCAACACGGTGGCGAAGGCGATGATCGCGGCGTGGCCCAGGAACTTGCCGATCAGCACCTGCCAGCGCGCCACCGGGTAGGACAGCAGCAGCGTCATGGTGCCCCGGTCGATCTCGCCCACCACCGCGTCGAAGGACAGCAGCAGCGCGATCAGCGGCAGCAGGAAGATGGTCAGGCTGGACAGGCTGACGATGGTCACCTCCACCGGACCGACGCCGACCGTGCCGGTCGGGGCCGCTCCCAGGAAGCTCAGCGTCAGGGCCAGCGCCGCCATCAGCAGCGTGGTGGCGACGACCCAGCGGTTCCGCAGGCCGTCGCGCACCTCCTTGGCGGCGATCGTCAGAAGAATGTTCATTCCGCAGCCTCCCGGCGCAGGAAGTGGGCGTACATCTCGTCCAGGCTGGGCTGAACGACCTCGATGTCGGCGATCTCCGGGCCTTCGCAGGCGATGCGGCGGACCGTCGCCACCTTGTCGTCGTTGGCGCAGGCCGTCTCCACGACCTCCCCGGACGGCAGGGTCAGGCGGATGCGCACCGGCAACTGAGCCAGACCGCGCAGCGTGGCGAGCGAGCCGTCGGCGACCTTGCGCCCGCGGTTCATCACCACCACGCGGTCGGCCTGCCCTTCCAGTTCGGTCAGGGCGTGGCTGCACAGCAGAACGGTGGTGCCGGCGTCGCGCAGGTCCCGCACGATCTCGTAGAAGCTCTGGCGCAGCGCCGGGTCGAGGCCGGTCGTCGGCTCGTCCAGGAACAGCACCTTCGGCCCGCCGAGCAGCGCCTGGGCCAGCGCCAGCCGCTGCCGCATGCCCTTCGAATAGGTGCCGACGCGGCGCTTCACGGCGGCGGGCTCCAGCCCCACCCGCTCGAACAGCGCGTCGTTGCCGCCGCGCGGAACGCTCTTCAGCCGCGCGTAGAAGTCCAGCGTCTCCCGCCCCGTCATGCTGGGGTGGAAGGCCACGCTTTCCGGCAGAAATCCGACCTGCCGCCGGATGTGGGAGGCGGCGGCGCTCGCCGGATCGCCGCCCAGCACGCGGACGCTGCCCGCGGTCGGCGTGGTCAGCCCCAGCATCAGCTTGATGAGCGAGCTTTTGCCCGCGCCATTGTGGCCAACCATGGCGACGCATTCGCCGGGGGCGAGGTCCAGGTCCACCTCCCGCACGGCGAAGGCATCGCCGTAGCGCTTGGAGATTCCCTGAACGCGGATGGTGGGCATGTCGCTCATGGTGTTTTCCTTTCCGCCGTCTGGGCCAGCGCCGGAGGCGGGGGCGGGTTCATCAGCGGGGCGCTGTCGATCACGCCGCCGGGGTGCAGCGCCGGGAACTGCTTCTGCGCCCAGCGGATCACCTGCACGCCGGGGCTGTTCATCAGCAGCTTCGCCGCCGGATAGGCCCACATCACGCGGTCGATCACGTCGTTGGGGCGGTACGCCTCGTCGGCGACGCCGTCTCCGTTCAGGTCGAAGGCGGCGTTGTCGGACCAGTAGTTGCCTCGCCCCTTCTCCGACCAGTCGAGGTGGCGTGTCCCGACATACTTGACCTGGGTACGGTTGCCGATGAAGGCGTTGCCGGTCAACGTGTTGCGCTCCGACCCGGCGGTGAAGTGCACGCCGATCTCGCAGCCCTCGAAGCGGTTGCCGGAAAAGCGGTTCTTGTTGGCGTTGTAGATGAAGACGCACTTCCAGGTGCCGGTGCGCTGGCCCTCGACGGGTCCGTCGGTCGCCACCGGCATGTCCTTGTCGGCGGCCACCTCCACCGGCGCGGCCTGTTCGGGCGACAGATGCCCGTCGATCACATTGCCCTCGATGACCGCGCTGTTGGCGTAGTTCAGCAGCAGCCCATGCTCCCGGTCACCCTTCGAGCGGTTGTTCCGGATCACGAGGTTGTTCGAATACATGATCGCGTAGCCGACATGATTGCCGACCGACAGGTTGTCCGACACCTCGGAGTCGTTCGTGTACATGTAGTGGACGGCGAAGCGCACCCGCTCGAACCGGTTGCGGGCGAACAGGTTCTTCTTCGACGTCGTGGTGAAGACGCCGTCGCGCCCGTCCCGGACGCGGTTGTCCACCACCTGCGTGCCCGGCGCGTTCCAGAGCTGGATGCCGTTGCCCCGCTCGGCGACGCGCAAATCCGTGCGGCCCGCCACGTCGTTGCCCCGGACCATCGCGTCATGGGCGCCCCAGACATAGATGCCGATCAGGTTGTCGCGCAGCCGGTTGCCCTCGATCACCCCCCGGTGCGCCTCCTTGCCCAGGAAGATGCCGGTGTTCTGCTCCGACAGGCTGATTCCGGAATTGCGCACCTCGACGTCGCGGACCGTCACGTCGGGGGCGAAGATGGTCACCGCGTTCCCCTGCCCTCCCCCGTCGATCACGGCGCCCGGCTGGCCGAGCAGCGTGACCGGCGTCCGGACCACGACGGGACCGGGATGCGTGCCGGGGGCAAGGACGAGCGTGTCGCCCGCCGCCGCCGCGGCGAGCGCGCCCTCCAGCCCGCCCGGCGCCACCGTCACCGTGGCGGCGCAGGCCGTTCCGGCGGCGAAGGCGAGGGCCGCGGCGAGGAGGGGGAGTGGGGAGTGGTGGGGCATTGGCTTGCCTTGTCTGTGTGCGGCGTGTCCCCCCACCCCGACCCTCCCCCGCTGAGCGGGGGAGGGAGATGGAGCGTCCCTGTTCCCTCCCCCGCCCAGCGGGGGAGGGTTAGGGTGGGGGCGAGCGGTGGCGCCTTTACGACGCGCGCGGCTCGACGATCATGCGGCCGCCCATCTCCATGTGCAGGGCATGGCAGAACCACTGGCAATAGTACCAGTGCACGCCCGGACGCTCGGCGACGAAGGTGACCGAGCTGGTCTGCTGCGGCCCGATCTCCATGGCGATGCCGTGGTTCGACAGGGTGAAGCCGTGGGCCAGATCGTCCACATCGTCCATGTTGGTGAGGTAGACGGTCACCTCGTCGCCCTGCTTGACCGTGAACTCCTCGAGCCCGAAGGCTGGGGCGCGCTGCCACATGTAGACGCGGACCTTGTTGCCGTCGCGGATGACCTTGGCGTCATCCTCCAGGACCACGCCGTCCTTCTTGGCCTGCTGCCGGGCCTCTTCCCACATCGGATCGTCGCGGGTGTAGACGCTCTTCGGGTTCAGCTTGGAGCGGTGGACGATCAGCGTGTCGTGCGGCTCGGCGTAGGTCGGGCCGTCGTGCACCAGCTTCATCTCGTCGCCCGAGATGTCGATGAGCTGGTCGTTCTCCGGCTTGCTCGGACCGACGTTGAGGAACCGGTCCTTGGAGAACTTGTTCAGCACGACCAGCCACTTGCCGTCGGCCTCCTTGGTCTGCCCCATGGAGGAGTGGGTGTGGCCCGGCTGGTAATGCACGTCCAGCTTCTGGATGATCGGATCGACCTTCTCGCCCTTGTAGGCGCGCTTGGCCTTGTCGATGTTCCACTTCACGATCTGGCTGTCGAGGAACAGCGTGGTGTAGCCGTTGCCCCGCGCGTCGTAGGCGGTGTGCAGAGGCCCGAGGCCCAGTTGCGGCTCGGCCACGATGACGTCCCGCGGCTTGATCTTGTCGGCGAACAGGTCGTCCAGCAGGCGGACGTCCATCACCGAGACGGTCGGCGACAGCTTGCCGTTGATCGTGACGTGGATGCCATCGGGTGCGGCGTTGATGCCGTGCGGGCTGTTGGGGATCGGCACGTAGCGGGTGAAGGGCGAGCCGTGGCGGCCGTCCACGACCGGAACGCCGTTCATCACCTCGACCTTGCCGGCCTTAACCGCCTCTTCGATGCGCTTGATGTTGAAGATGACGATCCAATCCTGCTCGTTCGCCGTCATCTCCGCCGTGGTCACGCCGGATTCGGAGTTGTAGCAGGTCGAGAAGGCGTATTTGCCCTGATAGTCCGCCTCGGTGTTGTCGAGGTTGCCGTCCACGCGGACCTGCCACGACACCTTCATGCTGTCGCCGTCGATGGCGGAGAAGTGCGTGCGGTAGTTCTTCGGGTCGATGTTCTTGCCGTCGTTCGGCATCGGCACGAGCTGCTCCGCGTTCGCGAAGACGTAGCCGGTGCGCGGGTACTTCTGCAGGCGCAGGCCGTGGATCGCCGAGACGTTCGGGATCTCGATGACCTTGTCGACCTTCATGATGTCGCAGCGGATGCGGGCGACGCGGGTGTTCGCCTTGTCGTTCACGAAGATGTAGCGGCCGTCGTAGGTGCCGTCCGTGAAGGACATGTGCGGGTGGTGGAGGTCGCCGTTCAGCCAGGTGCCGCCATGGTTCGCCAGATACTTGCGCGTGTCCTCCGACAGCCCGTCGTTCAGGATCTTCCGGCTCTCGTTGGTCAGGCCCCAGCCGGAGGCGCTGCAGCGGTTGAACACCGGGATGCGGTGCAGTTCGCGCATGCTGGGCAGGCCGAGGATGCGAAGCTCGCCCGACTGGCCGCCGGAGTGGAAGACGTAATACTCATCGAGGTCGCCGGGCTTCACCTCGTACTTCTGGTTGCCCGATCCGGCGGCCTGGGCCGGCGCCGCGCCGAACAGCGCGCTGCCCGCCGTGCCGCCGGCCACCGCGCCGGCGATTCCCGCCAGCGCTGCCGCCTTGGCCGTTCCCCCCAGAAGATCGCGGCGGTTCACTCCCGTCCGCTCAGCCTTATCGTTCGACATGGTCAGCTCCTTCGATGTCCCCTCAACGGGGCTTCAGATTCGACCCGGTGGGTCAAAGTCCTTCCGGCCGGACGGACAGGTGTCCGGTCGCAGGATCGGTGTTCAGCACGGCGGCGCGGGGTTTGGCCTCGGCAGCCGTGCCGGCCCCCGTGCTGGTGGAATGGGTGGCGTCGCGGCGCTCCCGCTTCAGGCGCTTCTGGATCATGACCGGGCATTTGCGGTCGTGGTGGTAGAGCACCTGGCAGTGGAGGCACTGGATGCATTCGTTGGGGTTGATCGACCCGTCGGGGTGGATCGCCTGGACCGGGCATTCGTTGGCGCAGCGCCGGCAGGGGTTGCCGCATTCCTTGTAGCGGCGCAGCCAGTCGAACATCCGCAGCCGGCCGGGGATGGCGAGCGCCGCGCCCAGCGGGCACAGGTAGCGGCAGAAGAAGCGCTCGATGAACAGGCCGGCGGCGATCAGAGCCACGGCGAACAGGACGAACCACCACTCGCGCACGAAATGCAGGATGATCGCGGTCTTGAAGGGCTCGATCTCCGCCGCCTTCTCCGCCGTCGCCAGCGAGGTCAGCGACAGGCCGAACAGCAGCAGGAAGATCATGTACTTGATCGGCCACAGCCGCTGGTGCAGCCCGAAGGGCACCGTGATCTGCCGCACGCCGAGCTTCTTGGCCGCCTTGGAGGCCAGCTCCTGCAGCGCGCCGAACGGGCACAACCAGCCGCAGAAGGCGCCCCGGCCCCAGAACAGCAGCGACGCGGCGACCGAGAACCACAGGATGAACACCAGCGGGTCCATCAGGAAATAGTCCCAGCGGAAGTCGGTGCGCAGCGCGTTGGCGAAGGTCAGCACGTTGACCACCGACAACTGCGCCGTCGCGTACCAGCCGAGCCAGACCAGCGTGAAGACCAGGAACCCGGTGCGCACCCGCTCGTAGAGGGCCGGGCGCTTCACGAGCTGGTCTTGGAAGAAGAAGATGCCGGTCAGCAGCAGGATGGCGACCGCCACCACGGCGATGTCGAACAGCCGGCTTTCCCAGATGCGCCGCCACAGCGGGGTTTCCTCGGCGGCCTCCGGCTCCACCGGCGCTACCGACACGGGCGCCACCGTCGCGGCGGCGGGGGGAGCAGCCACCGGCTCGGCCTTCAGGAACTTCTCCGGCGGCTGGTAGCCGAGGTCGAAGGTGACGAAAGCCTTGTCGAGCGCGGCGGTCGCACGCTGCACCAGCAGTTGCAGGCGCCACGGGTCGGCAGGGTTGAACCCGGCATTCTCGGGGATGATGAACAGGCCGATTTCCGCGAAGTCCGGCGCCCCCGCCGCAGCCAGGGAGCCCAGCCGCTTGTGCAGGCGGTCGCGGAAGCGGATCGCGCCCTCGTGCTGCACCAGCTCGAAGCGGTCGAAGATGCCGCCGCGCACATAGCCCGAGCCCTTGAAGGAATAGCGCCCCTGCCCGGCCACGACGATGGCGTGCTGGCCCGGCTTCAGCCGCTGCACCAGCGTCTCGTACTCCGCGTCGCCCAGCAGGGAGCGCCCGACGGCGGGAATGGTGGCGAGCGCCGCGTAGAGGTCGATGAAGCCATCGTTGGGCTCGCCGGGTTCGGGGCGGGCGATGGCCTCGGCCTTGCCGGTGCGCTCGAAGGCGGCGTTCACCTCGCCCACCGTCAGGGACAGGCGGCGGACGGAGCCGTCCCCGACCAGCGTCGTCCAATCCTCAATTCCGGTCTTGGACAGGTCGAGGCTGCGGGCCACGGTCGGCGCGGCTTCCGCCGCCCCCGGCGCGCCCAGCGCCTGCAACACCTTCTTGCCGGAGCGGATGATGGAATCGCCGATCACCATCACCGTCACGGTGGCGCCGGACACGATGTCCACCGGCGGGCTGGACGCGCTCTGCGAGGCCAGCGCCAGCACGTTCTTGCCGACGTAGCCGTCGATGAAGGCGTTGACCTTTGCGGGCGGGATGCCGATCAGGACGATGGGCTCGTGGTGGTCCACCAGCTTCGCCCCGGTCACCGTGCCGTCCGGCGCCAGCCCGACCATCACATGGATCGGACGACCCGAATAGCCGGTCGTGTTCACGAAGTCGGAGGTCAGATAGGCATGGCCGACCAGCGCGCCGCCCTTGTGGATGGGCACCACGGGCGCGTTCGGCAGGGGTGTGCCGAAGCGGTCCGCCCCGGCGGCGAGGTCGCCCGGCTGCACCGTGCCGAGATACCGTGTCAGCAGCGCTTCGGCGGCGTCTGCCGTGCCGAACCCGGCCAGCAGAATCAGCAGCCCCACCACAAGCGCGCGTGTTCTCCGCAAGATGTCCGCGACCATCACCCTTGCCCTGAAGTCTTGATCTTGATCAAGAGGCCGCAGGCCCCGTTGACACCGTCATGAGACCACAGGCTCGGGGACCTGCTCTTGACCGGCGTCAATTCGGTGAAAATGATTTCCGACTACCCTCTTCCCGACGTTCCGCGTTCCATGACCGTGCGGAACAGAAGATTGTATTTTACGCAAACTGTTTTTGGAGTTGAGGTGACGCCATGCCGCTGCTGCGCCACGAGCCTCAGGGCGGGGTCCGCTCGCTGGACGAACTTCTCGGCGTCGCACTGGCTCTGGAGCAGGAGGCGGTGCGCCGCTACACGCAGTTGGCGGCCCTGATGGACCAGCGCGGCGAGACCGACACCGCCGCCACCTTCCGCGCCCTGATCGCGGAGGAGCAGGACCATGTCCGGGCCGTGGACGGCTGGGCGCGCAGCCTTGGCCGTCCCTCCCCCGACGCTCCGGCCTTCCTCTGGCGGCTGCCGCCGGAGCTTGCCGCCTCCTGGGACGAGCTGACCGAGCGGACCCGCCTGACGCCCTACCAGGCGTTGTCGCTGGCGGTGCTCAACGAGCAGCGCGCCTTCGCCTTCTACAGTTACATTTCCGCAAGCGCGCCGGACGAGCCGGTCCGCACCCACGCCGAGGCGCTGGCCCGCGAGGAACTCCGCCACGCCGCCCTGCTCCGCCGCGAACGCCGCAAGGCCTTCCGACGCGAGCGCGGCCAAGCGGAGCGCAAGCCCGCCCGCGCCGACACGCCTGCGGAACTGGAACGGCTGGTCGTCGCCCTGCTGTCCGCCACCGCCGCCGAGCACACGGCTCTGGCGGTGCGCCTGCATGCCCTGGGCGACGGCGAAGGCGCCGCGCTGCTGACCCGCATCGCCGCGGAGGAGCGGGCGCTGATCCCGTTCGACTCCGGGGCACCGCCGTCGCGGGCGTCCGCTCCTGAAGACGCCCCCACCTGCCTGAGTGCGGCGGTCGCCGCCTCCGAACGCCTCGCCGAAGCCTTTGCCGACGTCGCGGCGCAGGCCACGGACGAGATGGTCCTGACCGAGTCCCTGCGCCTTCAGGAGGCCGTGGTCGGCCACCTCGCCCTGCTGGCGGAGCGGCTCGACGCGGCGGGGTGAGGACCTACCCCACCACCTGCCGGTACAGCGCCGGCAGCGCCTTCGTCAGATGCGTGACCTGCGGGAAGATCGCGTAGCCGCCCCGCCCGAACAGGTAGGGGAAATAGTCGCGGGCCTCGGCGTCCACGGTGATTCCGAACAGGGCGATGCCCTGGCGGCGCGCTTCCTGGATCGCGACGCGGGTGTCCTCGATGCCGTAGCGCCCCTCGTAATGGTCCACGTCGTTGGGCTTGCCGTCGGACAGCAGGATCAGAAGGCGGTGGCGGTTGGGCCGCTCCGCCAGACGCGCCGCGGTGTGGCGCAGCGCCGCCCCCATGCGGGTGTAATGGCCGGGCTTCAGCGCTTGTACGCGGCGCTGCACCCGGGCGCTCAAAGGTTCGTCGAACTCCTTGACCGTCTGCACCCGCACCCAGTCGCGCTTCTTTGACGTGAAGGCGAAGATCCCGTGCGGATCGCCGCAGGCGTTCAGCCCGTTGGACAGGGCCAGCAGGGCTTCCTTCTCCACGTCCAGCACGCGGCGCCCGTCCACCCAGCCGTCGGTGGAGAGCGAGGTGTCCACCAGAACCGCCACCGCCAGATCGCGCGCCGCGTTGCGCGCGGCCTGATAGACCCGGTCGCTGCCGGCCCCGCCCGCGCGATGGTCGGCGCAGCGGCGCACCAGCGCGGTCAGGTCGAGGTCGTCCCCGTCCGGCTGGCCGGTGAAGACGGTGCGCTTGGGGCGCAGAGCCTCGAACTGGCGGCGCACCTGCCGGATGCGGCGCAGCGCGGCCTCGTCGGGCGCCCAGTCCTCCCCTTCCTCCGACGCCGGCTCGGCGACGACGCGGCAATGGGCGGGGTGGTAGGCGCGGCGGCGATGGTCCCATTCCGGGTAGGTCAGCACCGCCGTCAGCGGCGCCGCGTCCACGGCGGCGGGCGCCAGATCCAGGTCCAGCTTCAGGCGGGTCGAAGGTTTGCGCTGGTGCTGGGCGAGCGCGATCTCCTCCATATCGTCGGCGGCTTGGCGGGCGCCCTCCTCGTCGTCGTCATCGACCGGGCGGGGGATGTTCATCATCTCCGCCAGCCCGAACAGCTTCTCGAAGCGGTTGAGGATCAGCGGGTCGTCCCGCTGCACCTGATCGCTGTCGCGCCGCTTCGCCTTCCGGCGCTGGCCATCGCCTTCGGGGGGTGCGGAGGACCCCTCCTCCACCGCGGCGTCCGGGGCCGCCGCCACGCCGTGCGGGACCGCCGGACCCGCGACCTCGCCCCACAGCGGCACCGGCAGGAAGGGCTTGTAGCCCACCGGCGCGGCGAAGCGGTCGAGCGGGACGGACGCATCCAGCACCGCCCCTCCGCCGCCCGCGCCGAGGAGGGCCAGCACGGCGGCCTCCACCGCGGCCTCCTCCTTCGGCAGGGAGCGCTTGGGACGGGCGGCGAGCAGCGCCGCGCACAGCTCCGCATGGAGCCGCGCCAGCCCCGGCCAGCGCGCGAGGACCCGCGCCGTGGTCGCCTGGGCCTGCCGCAACGCCCACACGTCGGCCCGCAGGGGGTCGGCGGGCGGCTCGCCGGCGGCTTCCGCGTGGGCGAAGTACGCGGCCAGCCACTCGTAGAGCCGCTCGTTCAAGGCGGCGTCGGGGAACACGTCGAGCGCAGCGGGCAGTTGCAGCACGTCGCCATCCAGCGCGGGCCGCTCCAAACGTTCGGTGCCCAGGCCGATGCGCTCCAGAACCGACAGGCGGTGGCCGGAGGACGCCCGCGCCGCGGCGGCCAGCCGCACGCCCCGGTCACCGCCCAGCCCGCGGAAGAACACGCCCAGCCGGGGCCGGATCGACTCCAGCGTCACGGCGGCGTCCGGGTGGCGCGGCAGGCTCGACCGGCCGCCGACCAGACGGTGCCAGTGGCGGCCGATGAATTCCTCGGGCTCGAACAGCTCCAGCATGGCCAGTTTCCCTATCCCAGGGCGATGTCGGCGACGCGCAGCAGCGCCTGCCGCACGTCGGCGTCGTCGGTCAGCGGTTCGATCAGCGCGGTGCGGATGGCCCGCTCGGGCTTGACGCCGGAACCGATCAGCGTGGCGCAGTAGACCAGCAGGCGGGTGGAGACGCCCTCCTCCAGATCCTGGCCCTTCAGCGCGCGCAGCGCGCCGGCCAGCCGGACCAGCGGGACGACGCGCCCCTCCGGCAGGCCGCTCTCGCGGGCCACGATGGCGGTTTCGTCCTCGGGCGCCGGGAAATCGAACTCGATGGCGAGGAAGCGTTGGCGGGTGCTGGGCTTCAGCGTCTTCAGGACGTTCTGGTAGCCGGGGTTGTAGGACACCACCAGCATGAAGTCGTCCGGCGCCTCCAGCAGTTCGCCCGTGCGGTCGAGCGGCAGCAGGCGGCGGTCGTCGGTCAGCGGGTGGAGCACGACGGTCACGTCCTTGCGCGCCTCCACCACCTCGTCGAGGTAGCAGACGGCGCCCTCGCGCACGGCGCGGGTCAGCGGGCCGTCCGCCCACACCGTGTCGCCACCCTTCAGCAGGTAACGGCCCGTCAGGTCGGCGGCGGTCAGGTCGTCGTGGCAGGACACGGTGTAGAGGGGGCGGCCCAGACGTGCCGCCATGTGCGACACGAAGCGGGTCTTCCCGCAGCCCGTCGGGCCTTTCAGCAGCAGGGGCAGGCGGTGACGGAAGGCGTGCTCGAACAGCTCGCACTCGTCGCCGACGGCCTTGTAGTAGGGGATGTCGAGGTCGTCCGCGACAGCCTTCAGGGCGCTGCGGGTCATGGGTGTCTCCTCGAAGAACGGAAGGCGGAAAAGGAAGGTCCCCTCCCCCGGCGCGCGGAGGAGGGGAAGACCCTGGTCACTCGGCGGGCTGGACGGCGCCGCCGACCCCGGTCTTGCCGGCCTTCCGGGCCGCCGGCACCGGACCCAGCAGGGCGTAGAGGTAGAGGATGGCGCCGATGAACACCGCGGCACCCGAGGCCAGACGCACCCAGTAGAAGGGGGCGATCTCCGCCTGGACGGTCATGTAGTCCATGCCCATCACGCGCTGGAGGTGGACCTGCACGACCCCGGCGAAGGTCAGGGCGAAGGTCATCACCGTCATGCCGCCGGTCATCAGCCAGAAGCTGGCCTTGTTGAGGGCCTGATGGTAGGGCGCGACGCCGCGCAGATGCGGCATGGCGTAGCTGAAGATGGCGAGGTTGATCATCGCGTAGGCGCCGAAGAAGGCCAGATGCCCGTGCGCCGCCGTCACCTGCGTGCCGTGGGTGTAGTAGTTGACCCAGGACAGCGTGTGCAGGAAGCCCCAGACGCCCGCCCCCAGGAAGGCCGTCACCGCGCAGCCGACCGACCACAGCAGGGCCGCCTTGTTCGGGTGATCGCGCCCGCCCTTCAGCACCATCTTCACCGCAAAGACGACCATGAAGAAGAAGGGGGCGACCTCCAGCGTCGAGAACAGCGAGCCGATCCACTGCCAGTAGCCCGGCGTGCCGATCCAGTAATAGTGGTGCCCGGTTCCCAGCAGGCCGGAGAAGAGGGCCAGCCCGACGATGGCGTAGAGCCACTTTTCGACGATCTCGCGGTCGACGCCGGTCATCTTGATCATGAGGAAGGCGAGGATGGAGGCCATCACCAGCTCCCACACGCCCTCGACCCACAGATGGACGACGTACCACCAGTACATCTTGTCCAGCGCGAGGTTGGTCGGGTTGTAGAAGGAGAACAGGAAGAAGATCGCGATGCCCCACAGCCCCATCACCAGGATGTTGGTGATGACCGTGCGCCGGCCCTTCAGCACCGTCATGGAGATGTTGTAGAGGAACAGCAGCGCCACGACGACGATGGCGACCTTGATCCACGTCGGCTGTTCCAGGAATTCGCGCCCCTCGTGGATGCGGAAGACGTAGCCGACGACGGCGGCCAGCGCGCCGAACATGAACAGGCCGAACTGGATGTAGGCCAGCTTCGGGCTGTGCAGTTCACGCTCCGCCTCCTCCGGGATCAGGTAGTAGGCGGCGCCGAAGAAGCCCATCAGAAGCCACACGATCAGCGCGTTCGTGTGGATCATGCGCAGGACGTTGAAGGGAAGCAGTTCCGACAGGACGTTGGGCAGCACATAGACCGTGCCGGCCAGCAGGCCGACCAGGAGCTGCACACCGAACAGGGCCAGCGCGCCGTAGAAATAGGGCAGCGCGACCTTTTGGGATTCGTATTTCATGGCCTTTCGTCCTTCGTCAGCCGGAAATCTTGGGCGGCCAGTTCTGGGTGTTGATGCGGCTGGTCCACTCCAGGAAGTCGGCGAGGTCGTTGACCTCCTGCTCCGTCAGATTGAACTGCGGCATCTGGCGGCGGCCCTCGACCCCGCTGGGCTGGGCGGCCATCCAGCCGGCCAGAGCGGCGCGTGCGCCTTCCGGGTCCTTGTCGCCGCCGTAGCGAATCCAGACATTGCCCAGTTCCGGCGCGAAATAGGCGCCCTCGCCCAGCAGCGTGTGACAATTGATGCAGGAGTGCTTCTCCCACACATGCTTGCCGCGGGCGACGCCGTCGGTCAGCCCCTTGCTGTCGGTGCCGGTGTTGACGACGTAGATGTGGCTTGCCGCCGTCAGCGAGACGAAGGCGGCGAAGAAGAAGAGCGATCCGCCGTAAAAGATGTTTCGGGCGGCCGCTTTGGTGAAGCGTTCCGTCATGCGTCCGTTTCTCCTGGGTCAGGCCTTCGTGGAACGGATGGCCTTGAGCAGCGCTGGCCGTGCGCCCACTGCCCGTGTGTCATGCCGGAGAAAGTTGACTGATTTGGTCTGGCTATCCTTGACGGCGGTCAAGCGGCTGCAATCATCGGTGCGATGGCGTGGATTCCGAAGATCGCGGCGCCGAGCAGAGTGAGCATCACGCGGAACAGCGTCCGCCAGCCGGGACCCGCGCGCCTGAGATCCAGGAAATGGGTGAGGATCTGGTCGGCCTTGAAATTCGCGGCGGCGAGGACGAGACCGGCCCCGAGCAGGCCGAGGCTTCCATCGCCTCCGGCGCGTCCGGCCCACAGGGAAAAGGCGGTGAGCGTCATCAGGACCGCCCAGGTGCGTGTCAGGGCTGTCATCGCTCACCTCAGCAGATAGATGATGGGGTAAAGCAGGACCCAGATCAGGTCCACCATGTGCCAGAAGGCGGCTCCGGTCTCCATGTTCTCCAGGCTGTCCCACCGCGTGACGACGGCCAGGACCACGATCCCCGCGGCGACGTGCATCGCGTGGAAGCCGGTCATCAGATAGTAGAGCTGGAAGAAGGTGTCGGTCTCCACCGTGAGTCCCTGGGCGATCTTGTCACCGTACTCGACGGCCTTGATGCCGAGGAACACCGCGCCGAGCGCCATCGCGCCGAGCATGGCGCCCCGGTGGGGGCGGTCCACGGCCCGGCGCCGCACCGCGACCGCCACCAGCCAGCCGCTCGTCACCAGCACCATGGTGTTCAGACCGCCGAGAAGCCGGTCGAGATGAGCCTGCGAGGCGTCGAAGCCCGCGGGGTCGAGGGCGCGCGCCACCGTGAAGCCGATGAACATGGCGCCGAAGGCCGCCAACTCCCCCAGGATGAGAATCCACATCATCGGGTTGCCGGGCAGGCTGGACAGCGGTCCCCAATCGGCGCCCCCCGTGTCCTCCTCCCCGTCATGCGACACGCCGAGCCCCATCGGCTGTGCTTGTGTCTCCGTCACTCTTCCCTCGCTTTTTGAATAACGACCGGAGGGGATCATGCGGCGGGGTGCGGCTTCCGTCTTTGCCCGGGGGCAAACCCGCGGCCCGCAGCCGATCGATGACGGCGCGCCGCGGAACGAACCTTCATAATTGGGACAAAAGTAAGCCAAATAAAAAATGAGAAGCGGGCCAAACTTTTTTCAACTTCTTGACGGCCGTCAAGTAACGAAGACACGGAACCGGGGATGTTCGCTCCAGAAGCAACACACTTCCCGGATCGCATCATGAAAACCAAGACCTTCCTCGCCACCGTCAGCGCCGCCGCCCTCTTCGCCCTGTCGGGGGCCCTGACCGGGGTTGGCGCCGCATCGGCCACCACGCTGTACGCCGAGCCGAAGGTCAAGGAACCGACGGTCGACATCGTCCAGGACCCCGCGGCCGTTCCGGCCCCGGAGGCGGCGGGCAAACGCGCCCCCAAGACGCACAACGTCGTGCTGACCACGACCGAGGTCGAAGCCCGGCTGGATGACGGCACGACCTACACCTACTGGACCTTCAACAACAAGGTCCCCGGCCCGATGGTCCGTGTCCGCGTCGGCGACACGGTGAACGTGGCCATGACGAACGCGCCGGGGTCGATCATGAACCATTCCGTGGATTTCCACGCGGCCACCGGCTTCCTCGGCGGCGGGCAGATCACCCAGGCGGAGCCGGGCCAGACCAAGGAGTTCTCGTTCAAGGCGATGGCGCCGGGTGTCTATGTCTATCACTGCGCCACGCCGATGGTTGCCCAGCACATCGCCAAGGGCATGTTCGGCCTGATCGTGGTGGAGCCCGAGGGCGGCCTGCCGAAGGTCGACAAGGAATTCTACGTCATGCAGCAGGAGATCTACGCCGCCAAGGCGAAGAACCTGCCGACCGCGGAGGACGATTACGACGGCCTTGTGAACGAGAAGCCCGGCTATCTGGTGTTCAACGGCGCCGTGGGTGGTCTGGTGAAGGACAAGCCGTTGAAGGCCAACGTGGGCGAAACCGTGCGCATCTGGTTCGGCGTCGGCGGGCCGAACTTCACCTCGTCGTTCCATGTCATCGGCGAGATCTTCGACCGCGTCCACAATCTCGGTGACCTGGATTCCCCGCCGCTGAAGAACGTGCAGACGGTCACGGTGGCGCCGGGCGGGGCGACGATGGTGGAGTTCAAGGTCGATTATCCCGGCAAGTACGCGCTGGTGGATCACGCGCTGAGCCGCGCCACCAAGGGCCTGATCGGCATCCTGGAGGTCGAAGGCAAGCCGGACGACAGCATCATCCTCGACAAGAGCGGCGACTCCCGCAAGCAGCTCGGCGAGATGAAGCATTGAGCCTGCGCTGATGGGGATGCCGCGACGCGGAAATCGTGTCGCGGCACCCCCCTTCGGGCGGTCACTGATAGCCGCCGTTTTCCGCCCGCTCCCGGGCGGCGTCTTCCTGGGCTTTCGTCAGCTCGTCCTGCGTTCCCGACGGCTGCGTTCCCGACGGCTGGGCATCGGGCTTGCCGGTTGCCGTGTCCTTCTCGGTTTGCGGTTTGGAATCGGTGTCGCGGTTCTCGCCCATCGGGTCATCCTCGTTCGTCAGTCGGGCCGGTGCGGGCCGTCCACCGTTCTCCAACACGCGCGGACGACGGTCCTCTCACCGTTGCTGGCGGTTCTCCCATGGTGGTCGCTCCGAAAACATCGTCAGGAACGATCCCGGAATTCCGCAGTTGACGTCGGGTGACCGTCGCTCCAGCGGAGTTCGAAGCCCATGACGTCGTCCAGCGCCACACGCGATATCCTTGTTGCCGGCCTCCACAACACGCATGCGTTGGAGATGGAGGCCTTGCAGATCATGAACCGCCAAGTCGAGCGGCTCCAGAATTACCCGGAGCTGGAGCAGGCCCTGCGCGCGCACATCCGCGAGACCGAGGAGCAACGCCGCCGCATCGAGGAGGCGATGAGCGAGTTGCAGGCGACCCCTTCGACCATCAAGGAGGCGATCTTCGGCCTCATGGGCAATGTGGCGGCCATCGCGCACACCACGGCCAAGGACGAGATCCTCAAGAACATGTTTGCGAACCACGCGTTCGAGAATTACGAGATCGCCGCCTACAAATCCCTGATCGTCATCGCCGAGGCCGCCGGTTACCGCAACGTCTCGGGCTTTCAGCAGTCGCTCCGGGAGGAAGAGGCCATGGCCCAGAGGATGAAGGACCTGATCGAGCCGATCACCCGCAAATACATCAGTCTGGAACAGCGCGAAACCACGGCCAGCCATTGATGCCGGCTTCCGGGTTCAGGACATTTCAGACAAGGGGTGAACCGCCATGGCCGATCGAAAGACATCCCCCACCCGGAACGCCACGCAGGCCCGCCAGGGCAGCATAGAGCATGTCGGCCGCTATGTGCTCGGGATCGGGCTCCCGCTCGCGATCATCGCCATGATCGTCGTGTACATGCTCGTCTTCTGAGCGGGTCAGCCTCGTGAGGAGGCCGGCGGGCCGGGCTGGGATTCGCCCGGCAGGCGCCGGTTCCGGATGGTCAACCGGTGCGTCAGGAGCAGCGGGTCCGGACGCTCCCCATCCCAGAGCCGGTGCAGCATCCCGACGATGGCCGGGCCGAAATGGTCCGCCGGCACGCGGACGGAGTTCAGCCAGTCGGCGATCCAGGGGTTGATCGGGTTGTCGTCGAAACCGAAGAAGGCCACGTCGCCCGGCACCTCCAGCCCGGCTTCCCGCGCGCGGCGGTAGGCGCCGTAGGCCAGCAGATCGCTCAGGCACACGATCACCCGTGGGCGGTCCGGACGCTCCAGCATCGCCCCCATGGCGTGATAGCCGACCACGATGTGATCCAGCCCCGGCCCGGTGGCGCAGGGGATGGCCGCCGTGTCCACCCCCGCCGCGGCCAGCCGGTCGAACAGCCCGGACAGACGCCAATGCCCGGCGGTGCGGTCCAGCGAGGCGTGCAGCACTCCGATGCGGCGCACCCCGCGCTCCAGCAGGCGGTCGGCGATCTCCGCCCCGGCGCCCGCGTTGTCGATCCCGACATAGGGCGAGGACGGGTCGCCGGGGTCCGGGCGGTTCACGAACACCAGCGTGTCGCCGCCCGCCCGCGCCTCGTCCAGCGCCGGGCTGTCCACCGCGCCCACCAGGATCATCGCCCGGACGAGCTGGGCGCGCATCTCGCGGATGTACTCGTCCTGCACGTCGGCGCGCTCGTGCGTGTCGCACAGCGACATCACCAGCCCCTCCCCGCGCAGCGACCATTCGATGGAGGACGCGATGGCCGCCATCGAGGGGTTCGCGAGGTTGGCGGCCAGGACGCCGACGATCCGGCTTTCCCGGCGGCGCAGCGCCCGCCCGACGCTGCCGGGCCGGTAGCCGAGTTCACGGATCGCCGCCCGCACCCGCTCCGCCGTTTCCTCCGTCGCCTTGTTCGCCACGCCGTTGATGACGCGGGAGGCGGTGGCGACCGACACCCCCGCGCGGGCCGCCACCTGGGCGAGCGACGGGGCGAGCGACACACGCTCCGTGCGCGAGGCTCGGTTGCGGTCGGAAGGCGGGGGCATCGGCACCTCGGTCTGCGCAAGGGGGGTGGCGTCGGGCGGCGGCGTGAAAACCGGTTGCGTAGAGATGCACGCCCGCCTATTGTTTCGGCAAGGGTAATCGATTTCCCTCTGGCATGATATAGGGGGAGAGGCGAATCGCCCACCGAAGCCCGGGCACCAACCGGGCAAGGAAAAGGACGAGGGAGAAGACGCTCATGCCAGCCGAAGGCGCCGACCGCGCCACGGTCGTGGACCCATACGACCATCTGGTCGTGGACCCATATGACCATCTGCATGATGAGAGCTACGCCGACGCCTTCGCACGCGGGCGGGTGGGCGCTGCAATCCTGGTGACCGTCGCCGGGCGGACCGTCGAACCGCTGGACGGGGAGTGGCGCTTCGCCATCGACCCCCACGACGAGGGGTTGCGCCAGACATGGTACGCCGACGAGCCGGTCCCGGCGTCGGAGTGGACCGTCCCGCGCGATTACGACGACGGCTCCTGGCAGACCGCCCCGGTTCCCTCCTGCTGGAACATGCTGCGCCCGGAATGGCGGTATTACGAGGGCGGGGCCTGGTACACGCGGACGCTGGACCACACGCCGGGCGAAGCCGGGGAGCGCATCGTCCTGCATGTCGGCGCTGCCGCCTATGAGGCGCGCGTCTTCCTGAACGGCACCTTCCTCGGCGCGCATCGCGGTGCCTCTACGCCTTTTTGCATCGAGCTGACCGGGCATCTGCGCCCCGGCCCGAACCGTCTCCAGATTCAGGTGGACAACGGGCGCCGGGGCGACCGGGTGCCGATGCGCCACACGGACTGGTTCAACTACGGCGGCCTGTACCGCTCCGTTGCTCTGCTGCGGCTGCCGCCGGTGTTCATCCGGGACTTCGGCGTGGCGCTGGTGCCGGGCAGCGGCTTCCGCCGCGTCGCCGTGGACGTCGCCCTGTCCGACCCGGTGGACGGCACGGCGACCGTCGCCATCGACGGGCTGCTGCCCCCCACCCCCATTCCCGTCTCCGGCGGGCGCGGCCGGGTGGAACTGGACCTCGCCCCGGAGCTGTGGTCGCCGGACTCGCCCCGCCTCTACGGCGTCACCCTGCGCTTCGGCACCGATTCCGTGGCGGACCGCATCGGCTTCCGCGAGATCGCCGTGGCGGGGGAACGCATCCTCCTCAACGGGCGCGACATCACCCTGCGCGGCGTGTCGGTGCACGAGGACGACCTTCTGCACGGCAAGACCAGCGGCGAGGCGGACATCCGCCGCCGCTACGCGGACGCCAAGGCGCTGGGCTGCAACTTCCTGCGCCTCGCCCACTACCCGCACGACCCGCGCGCGGCGGCCATCGCCGACGAGGTGGGGCTGATGCTGTGGTCGGAAATCCCCGTCTACTGGGCCATCGACTTCGCCAACCCCGACACCTACGAGGACGCCGCGAACCAGCTTGCGGAGCTGATCGCCCGCGACCGCAACCGGGCCGGCACGATCCTGTGGGGCGTGGGGAACGAGAACGCCGACACCGACGCCCGCCTGTCCTTCATGGCGCGGCTGGCCGCGCTGGCGCGCCGTCTGGACCCGACGCGGCTGGTGACCGCCGCCTGCCTGATCGACCGGGAACGCTTCGCCATCGCCGACCGTCTGGCCGCGCATCTCGACGTGATCGGCCTCAACGAGTATTTCGGCTGGTACGAACCGTCCTTCGACGGGCTGCGCCGGCTGCTCGCCAACTCCGCCCCCGGAAAGCCGGTGGTCATCTCCGAATTCGGGGCCGACGCCGTGGCGGGCCTGCGCGGCGGTGAGCGCGAACTCTTCACCGAGGACTGCCAGGAGGCGGTCTACCGCGAACAGCTCGCCATCCTCGCCACCGCATCCTACGTGCGCGGGATGACGCCCTGGATTCTCTACGATTTCCGCACCGAGCGGCGGCAGACCGCCTTCCAGCGCGGCTGGAACCGCAAGGGACTGATCGCCGAGGACAAGACCACCCGCAAGCGCGCCTTCGCCGTCCTCGCGGCGCATTACCGGGCGATGGCCGACGCCGAGGCGACGCCGCACACCGAGCCAGCCAAATCACGATAACCGGAGGAACCGTCATGTTCGCGTTGAACCGCCGCCACGCCGCCCTTCTCGCCGCCGCCGTCGCAACCGTCATGGGCCTGACCCTTGCCGGGCCGGCCGCCGCCAAGACCACGCTGCGCCTCGGCCACGGGCTGGCCAAGGGCCACCCGGTGGACGTCTCCCTGGACGAGTTCGCCAAGCTGGTGCGCGAGCGCAGCAAGGGCGACCTGGACATCAAGGTGTTTCCCGCCGGCCAGCTCGGCCAGCAGCGCGAACTGATCGAGCAGATGCAGAACGGCGCGCTCGACCTCGTGCACGCCAACGCCTCCCCGCTCGCCGCCTTCGAGCCGAGCTTCGGCGTCTACGACATGCCCTTCCTGTTCCGCGACGAAGACCATTTCTTCAAGGTGGTCGACGGTGCGGTGGGCGACGAGATCCTGGCCGCCAGCCGCGCCAAGGCGTTCGTCGGCCTCGCCTACTACGACAACGGCACGCGCAGCTTCTACGCCAACAAGCCGCTGCCCAAGCCGGAGGACATGAAGGGTCTGAAGCTCCGCGTCCAGCCCGGCCCGATCGCCGCGCGCATGGTCAACCTGCTGGGCGCCACCGCCACCCCGCTGTCCTGGGGCGAGGTCTACACCGCGCTGCAATCCGGCGTCGTGGACGGGGCCGAGAACAACGTGACCGCCCTGACGCTGGCCCGCCACGGCGAGGTGATGAAGGTCTACACCCGCGACGAGCACACCCGCGTGCCCGACGTGGTGCTGATCGCCACCGCCACGCTGGACCGGCTGAAGCCGGAGCAGCAGGAGCTGGTGCGTCAGGCGGCCCGCGACAGCGCCAAGGCCCACAACGCCCGCTGGAAGGCCGAGCTGGAGAAGGCCGAGGGCGAGGCCGTGAAGATGGGCGTCACCTTCGTGGACGCGGACAAGGCGGCCTACCGTCAGGTGGTGCAGCCCATGTACGACGACCTGAAGTCCACCCCCGCCCTCGCCACGCTCGCCGACCGCATCCAGGCGGTCAAGTAAGGTCCCGCCCGCCGCGTCGATAGGCCCGCCGCGTCGAAAATAAGGAGCGCACCCATGCTGGCAACCGTCCACCGCACGCTCGACCGGTTCGTGCTCGGTATAACCATACCGCTGACGATCCTCATGCTGGGCTGCGTGGTGTGGCAGGTCCTCGCCCGCTACGCGCTCAACGTTTCGACGTCGGCGACGGACGAGATCGCCCGGTTCGCCTTCATCTGGGTCAGCCTTCTGGGGGCGGCCTACGTGCTGGGCAACCGCGGCCACATCGCCATCACCGGGCTGGTGGATTTTCTGCCGGCCCGGCCCCGCGGGGTCGTGGAGATCGCCATCGCCGCGCTGGTCGCGCTGTTCACGGTGACGATCCTGTGCGGCGGCGGCTGGCTGCTGGTGGACAAGGCGCGCACGCTCGGTCAGGTGACGCCGGCGCTCCAGGTGCCGATGTGGATGGTCTACGCCGTGATACCGCTGTCCGGCGTGCTGACGCTCGTCTACACGGCCATCGCCCTGCTGGAGAGCCTGCGCGAAGGGCCGGGCGTGACCAGCCACGCCGTCTCGCTCGATTGAAGCCCACTCCTTCCGTCGCGGAAACGCAGCCATGGATCTCTCCCCCGCCTTCGTCCTCAGCGCCGCCTTCGTCGCTCTTCTGGCCTTCGGCGTTCCCATCTCCTACGCGACCGGGCTCGCCTCCATCACGGCGCTGCTGACCATCATGCCGCCGCTGCCGGCGATAACGGTGACGGCCCAGCGCATCGCCACGGGGCTGGACAGCTTCGCGCTGCTGGCGATCCCCTTCTTCTTCATGGCCGGGTCGATCATGAACCGGGGCGGCATCGCCCGGCGGCTGATCGACTGCGCCAAGGTCTTCGTCGGCTGGATGCCCGGTCCGCTGGCGCAGATCACCATCCTCGCCAACATGATGTTCGGCTGCGTGTCGGGATCGGCGGTGGCCGCCGCCTCGGCCATCGGCGGCACCATGCAGCCGTCCATGGACAAGGCGGGCTACGACCGCAGCTACACCGCGGCGGTCAACATCTCCTCCTGCATCACCGGGCTGCTGATCCCGCCGTCGGGCGCCTTCATCGTCTATTCGCTGGTGTCGGGCGGCACCTCCATCGCGGCGCTGTTCGTCGCCGGCTATCTGCCGGGCCTCCTGCTGGGCCTGGCCGTGATGATCCCGGCCTGGATGATGGCGAAGAAGCGCGGCTATGCCCGCCTGCCCTCCCCCACGCTGTCGGAGTCCTCGCGCGCCGTGCTGTCCGCCCTGCCCAGCCTGGGGCTGATCCTGGTGGTGATCGGCGGCATCGTCGGCGGCGTGTTCACCGCGACCGAGGGATCGGCCATCGCGGTCGTCTACGCGCTGGCCCTGGCGCTCGCCTACCGGGAGCTGTCGATGGACGACATCGGGCAGATCCTGGTGGACACCATCGTGGCGACGTCGGTGGTCGCGCTGATGGTCGGCACCTCCATGGCGATGGCCTACGTGATGTCGCTGGCCGAGATCCCGCAGATCATCGGCGACTGGGTGCAGTCGGCGGCGGGCAACTGGATCATCGCGCTGCTGCTGGTCAACATCGTGCTTCTGCTGATGGGCACCTTCCTGGACATCACGCCGGGCATCCTGATCTTCACGCCCATCTTCCTGCCGGTGCTGGCGGAGCTGGGGGTGGACCCCGTCCATTTCGGGGTGATCCTGGTCTTCAACCTGTGCCTGGGCATCGTCTCGCCGCCGACCGGCAGCGCCCTGTTCATCGGCTGCGCCGTGGCGCGCGTGTCGATCGAGCAGGTGATCCGGCCCCTGATCCCCCTCTTTGCCTGGAGCACCGCGGCGCTGCTGGTGGTCACCTACGTCCCCGGCCTCTCGCTCTGGCTGCCCCGCCTCTTCGGCCTCATCAAGTAAGCCGCGCCCTGTCCTCAGGAACCGGCCTCATGACATCAGGAGTCCACGCGCCATGCGTACGCTGACCGGCGCCACCCTGGCCGCGCCCGCCCCGTCCCGCGACGGAGCGGAGACCGCCCCCCGGGGAATCGCCTTCGACCTCGACCGCGGCTACCGCCTGACGCTGTTCCCGCTGGGGTCCGCGCTGGCGCGCGTCCTCATCGAACGGCCGGGCGGGCTGCGCGCGCCGCGCACCTGGTCGCTGGCGCCCGAGCTGTCGGGCCAGACCGATCCCGCGCTGGCCGACCCCATCGACGGGCGCGACCGCCGCGACCTGACCGGCTTCCCCGGCACGCCCGCGACGGTTGAGGAAAGCGCCGACTGCGTCACCGTCACCACCCCCGGCTGGCGCGTGGTGGTCCAGCGGTCGCCCCTGGCTCTGCGCTGGTACGAGCCGGCGGCGGAGGGCGACGGCTGGCGCCTCGTGCTGGCCGACCGCCCGACGCAGCCCTATCTGTTCGACCACCGCTCCCCCCGCTTCGCCCATCATCTGGTCAGCCACGCGGGCGAGCGCTACCACGGCTTCGGCGACAAGAGCGGCGGTACGGACAAGCGCGGGCGGCGCCTCGCCATGGGGACGACCGACGCGCTCGGCTACGACGCGGAGACGAGCGATCCGCTCTACAAGCACATCCCCTTCTGCCTCAGCGTGCGCCCGGAGCGCGGCGGGGCGGCGGTGGGCGTCTTCTACGACAACCTGTCGCGCGCCGTCTTCGACCTGGGCCAGACCATCGACGCCTATCACGGCGACTTCATCCGGTTCGAGGCGTCGGACGGCGATCTGGACTGCTACGTCCTGTTCGGCCCGAGCGTCCCGGAGGTGGTGGCCGGCTTCACCGCCCTGACGGGCCGCACCTCCTTCCGGCCGCGCTGGGCGCTCAGCTATTCCGGCTCGACCATGCAGTACACGGACGCGCCGGACGCCGGGGAGCGGCTGCTGGGCTTCCTCGACACGGTGAAGCGGCACGGCCTGCCCTGCGGCTCGTTTCAGATGTCGTCCGGCTACACGATGATCGGCGACAAGCGCTACGTCTTCCACTGGAACCGCGACAAGTTCCCCGATCCGGAGGCGGTGACCGCCAAGTTCGCCGAAGCCGGCGTCCATCTCGTCGCCAACATCAAGCCGGCGCTGCTGAACGACCACCCGAAATTCGCCGAGGTCCAGGGCTTCGGCGGCTTCGTGCGCGACAGCGACGCCCCGGACACTCCCCAGATCACCCAATTCTGGGGCGGCGATGGCGCCTATCTGGACTTCACCAACCCGGCGACCACGCGCTGGTGGATGGCGAACGTCACGAAGGAGCTTCTGGAGCGCGGCATCGGCTCCACCTGGAACGACAACAACGAGTTCGAGATCTGGGACGATGCGGCGGTCTGCGACGTCGCCGGCCATGGCGGCACCATGGCGACGCTGCGCCCGGTGCAGACGCACCTGATGATCCGCGCTTCGCATCTGGCGCAGGTGGCGCACGCGCCGGACAAGCGTCCGTATCTGATCTCCCGCTCCGGCGGGCCGGGTCTCCAGCGCTATGTGCAGACATGGTCGGGCGACAACCGGACGAACTGGAAGACGCTGCGCTGGAACCTGCGCATGGGCCATGGCTTCAGCCTGTCGGGCCTGTTCGACTACGGCCACGACGTGGGCGGCTTCGCCGGTCCCCGCCCGGAGCCGGAACTGCTGATGCGCTGGATCGAGCAGGCGGTGTGGTGGCCGCGCTTCACCATCCATTCCTGGAACGACGACGGCAGCGTCACCGAGCCCTGGACCTATCCGGAGATGCTGCCCCAGGTGAAGGCCGCGCTGGACTGGCGCGAGCGTCTGGTGCCGCTGCTCTACACGCTTCTGTGGCGGGCGCACCGCGACCATTCCCCGGTGATGCGCCCCCTGTTCTACGACTTCCCCGACCAGCCCGGCGCCTATGAGGAGGAGGACAGCACCATGGTCGGCGACCGGATTCTGGTCGCTCCGGTCCTCGATCCCGGCCGGACGGAGCAGGAGGTCTGGCTGCCGGAGGTTCCCGGCGGTTGGTACGACCTGCGCGACGGACGGCGCTACGACGGCGGCGGGCGCGTCACCGTGGCGGCACCGCTGGGCGTCGCCCCGGCCTTCGTCCGGGCGGGCACGTTGCTGCCGCTCGGCCCCGCCCCGTCCTGGACCGAAGGGCCGCTGACCGTCCGCTGCTTCCCCGGTCCGGAGGGCTACGCCCCGCTGACCCTGTTCGACGACGACGGGGAGAGCGTGTGCCGCGACGAATCCGTCTGCCTGCTGACGATCACCGGAACGGACGCGGCTTCCCTGTCGATGAGCCGCGGCGGTGGTCGGGCACCGCGCTGGACATCCCTGTCCATCGAAGAGGCGGACTGCACGGCGGTCGGCACCCTGCCGCTCTGAGCCTGCGGGCGAAAAGGTCAAGCCGCCGGGCGCCCATGCATCGTGATCCGCGATCGCGTGCGTGGGCTGCCCGAGCCTGGGGTGATCCCCGCTTTTTGAACAGTTGGATAAGCTTGGTTCGCCCAGGGTGAAGGGCGGACCCGAAATCGGGAACCAGTTCACCCCCCACTCGATCGATGGGAGGCTCGACCTCCGTTGGCGAGGGGAACTGTTGGAAGGCTCCCAAGTTAATTCTGTGCTGCGCCGCAACATCATGCTGCGAGCGCGATGCCCCGACAGGCTGGGAGGATGCGATGACCATCACGCAATTGCTTCAAAACAGTCCCGCCAAGGCAAACGAACTGTTCGCCAAGCTTTCAGACACCTCCAGCGGTGCGGTGAAAACCCGTGAGAAGCTGCTGGCCGAGTTGAAGGAAGAGCTGGAGGTTCAAGCACGGCTGGAGGAGCAACATCTTTTTCCGGTTCTAAAGAAGCATAGAGAAACCAAGGACCTGGTGGCAGACGCGATCAACGACAACAGGCAGGTTCGCGCGCTGCTGTCCGACCTGGAGCGCACACCCAAGGACGACGAGGGGTTCGCTCAGAAGGTTGTGGCGCTGAGGAAGGTCTTTCAGCAGCACGTCCGCGACGAACGCAAGGAGCTGTTGCCCGCCGTGCGCAAAGCACTGAGCGAGGAGGAAGCGCAGGCGGTGGCCGAGAGGCTGGAGGCTGGCCGTGCCAAGGTCGACGAGGCCAAGCGGGAAGAAGCCGAGGAACGCCGAGCCGCCGCACGCCGCGAACGCGAGGAGGCGGAGCGCCTGCAGGCGGAAGCGGATGCCGAGAAGCAACGCATCCATGAAGCGAGCGCTGCGCTGACGCGCCCAGCCACGGCGATGACGGAGAGCGGCGTGCAGGCGTTGACGACCAGCGGGGCGATGGCGCGGGCCGGAGCCGATGTCGCTACGGAAGCTTCGCGTCAGGCGGCGGGCCTCTTCGGCCAAGCGGCGCAACGGTCGACCTCGGCTATGGTTCGCACGGCCCGTAGCTACACCGACGCGGCGCAGCCGCCAGGCGCCGCTGTACGGACCATGGCCGTCCTGCCGATGGTGGCCGCCGATGCCACCCGTGAGGCGGTCAACGCCTGGATGGACTGGATGAACAAGTCCGCTGAAGCGAACCTCCGCGCGTCTCAACGCCTCGCGCAAAGCGTTACCCCGACCCAGTTCGCCGAGGCGCAGAGCCGATACGTCCAGGACACAACGCAAGCCATGATGGAAGCGGGCACGCGGCTGAGCCAGATCGCCATGCGGGCCATGGGCGGCATGGCACGGAACGCTGCTGACGATGGTGAGACCGCGCCCGGAAAGGGAAACGACCCGCGCTCACGACGATAGGCACGCACGCCGGCGGCCCGTTTCGCTCAAGCCCTGCACCTCCACCATGGGCATGATCTGGTTCGGGACCGGACCCGAACCGAGATACGGCGTCACGGCTGGAATGTTCTTCAGATTGGTACCGAACAGCCGTGGAAGTCCCGAAAAGGCGCACCGGACCTGGACGTCCGGCAGGCTATCCCAATCCTCAGGGATGCGATGCTCGTCGATGAGTTGCCGCGGGATCGGAGCCATGTCTGCGCCGGCAGCGACAATCAGATCCGGGCTGAGGGCTTCGGCCGGAGGCAGGCAGCGTGCGAACTGGATCACGGCGCCGCCCCCCTGGCCGGCGACGAGAAGCAGTCGACCACCTTTCGGTATTTGCGGAAATCCTGGCGATGCAATGACGCGCTCCACATCGGCGGCCACGTCATTGCAGCCATGCTCGCGAATCCCCGGCCAACCGGAGCACTCCGCCGTGACGGGCTCATGTCCGCCGCGGCGCCCCCTTGGTCGGGACAACCTCATCCGGAGGATGCACCATGTCGCACGGAGCAACGCCGCAGGCCACGGAAACAGCCAACCTCCAGGGCGGTGCCTGGCAGTTCGTCGACACATCGCCGGACGTCAGCGGCCTGACGCTGCTGAACGCCCAGAAGGACAACAAGGAACAGGTCGCCTACACGGCGACGTTCGACGATATGGCCCCCGTCGCGGTGAAGGTCTCCCAACTCGCCGCCAACGCCCAGCACCTGTACGTCTACGCCAACCCCACCGTGGTCAATGCGACGGGCAAGGAATGGACCGGCATGCAGACCAGCCTGGTCTCCAGCAACCACGTCACCGCCGACGGCGTCCATCCGCCCTTCGCCCACTTCCATGAAAAGGAGCCCGCGACGCCGACCTGGACCACCCCGACGCTCGGCCCCTTCACCGTCGTCGGCGGCGGCAACAGCACCAAGGGCGTCGTTCCCGGCGGCCCGCACGGGCTGACCGGTGCGGACGAGCTGTACGCCTACGGAACGCTCGGCGCGGGCGGCACCGCGCAGTTCCAGAACCTGGGCATCCACCAGTTCCCCCAATCGGTGAACCAGGGACAGGCGCAGGGCGGCGAGTTCTACATCGTCCACACGCCCAACCACCTGCCCATACACACCAGCCTCACCTACGCCATGCCGAGCCTGCAATCGGTCACCGAGGGCGACGGGAACGACAACGGCCTCACCGGCAACGCCGGCAACGACCTGCTGTTCGGCTATGGCGGCAACGACGGCCTCTTCGGCGGGCTCGGCCGCGACGTGCTGGCGGGCGGCGCCGGGTTCGACCTCCTGAAGGGCGAAGACGGCAACGACTGGCTGTTCGGCGGCGCCAACGAGGACACGCTGGTGGGCGGCAAGGGCAAGGACCTGCTGGACGGCGGAGCCGGCAAGGACGTCGCCTCCTACGAGGGCGAGGAGGCGGCGGTGGCCATCGACCTGTCGGGGCCGATGACCGCCGGGTTCGTCACGGCGAAAGTGGGCGGTGCCGACGAGGACATCCTGATCAACATCGAGGACGTCTGGGGCGGGCTCGGCGACGATGCGCTCACCGGCGACGCCAAGGACAATTTCCTCAAGGGCGGCGCCGGTGCCGACACCCTCAAGGGCGGCGACGGCGACGACCGCCTGCAGGGCGATCCCGGCAAGGACGTCCTGGACGGCGGCTTCGGCACGGATTACGCGGTGTTCTCGGACAACCTGTCCGCATACGAGATCAAGACCACCGGCACCCAGACGACCGTCAGCCACACATCCGACGCCGGGAACGTGGACGTTCTGACCGGGGTCGAGTTCCTGTCCTTCGCCGACCAGACGATCGCGACGCCGAAGGACCCTTCCGCCAACGCTCCCTTCGTACCCGACCCGAACCCGCCCACCAAGGCGCCTCCGGGGTCGAACATGATCAACGGCACGGCGGGGAACGACCCCGGCCTGAACGGCACCGGCAAGGCCGACGGCATCCTGGCGGGCGGCGGCAACGACACCGTTGACGGCAAGGGCGGGGACGACTTCCTATTGGGCGGCGACGGCAACGACGTGATCCAGGGCGGCACGGGATACGACCTGATCCGCGGCGGCCAGGGGCAGGACATGATCCGCGGCGGCGCGGGAGCCGACATCATCTACGCGGACTCCGGGAACGATCAGGTCTGGGGCGACGGGGGCGCGGACCAGCTCTGGGGCGGCCTCGGCGCCGACACGCTGAACGGTGGCGACGACGACGACCTCATCGTCGGCGGGAAGGGTGACGACCTGCTCAACGGCGGGGCCGGGGTGGACGTGTTCGGGTTCTGGCCGGGCGACGGCAAGGACACGGTGACCGGGTTCGAGACCGGCGACAGCCTCGTCTTCAAGGGTTCGAGCGCCGGCGACGTCACCGTCGCCATGAGCGCCAGCGACACCGTCTTCACCTGGGCCACCGGCAGCGTGACGGTCAAGGCGATGAGCGGCATGGCCGAGGGAACCGACTATTTCTTCGTCGGGTAGGGCCGCCCTGGAGATCCAGAACCTGGAGATCCAAAGGGGGGGCATGGCTCGCTCCCCCCCCATGGCGGGTCGCGGGGGCTCCCGCTACCGCACCAGCGTCGCCGCAGGTCTGACGAAGCTCTTGCGGCCGCGCTTGAACCCCATGAGGGGCGCGGCCATCCCGCCGAAGGCGTCGGTCTCGTCATCGGCGTCGAGCACGATCATATCCGCCCGTCCGCCGATCGTGATGCCATAGTCCGCGATCCGCATCAGCCGGGCGGCTCCCGTCGAGATCATATCGAGGCAATCGCCGAAGCGTTCGGGGCCCAAATGCATGAGGTTCGCATAGAGATTGCCCATCCGGATCAGCGAGCCGTCGCCAAAAGGCGTGAAGGGGTTCAGGACGTTGTTGGTCGCGACCGAGACGGCGACGCCGCCTTCCGCCAGCCGATGAACCGGCGCCACCCCGCGCGGTGCCCGATGGTTGAGATCGCGCCCGTTGAGATAGAGATCCGTCGCGGGCAAGGCCGTCACCGCCACGCCGGCATCGGCCAGGAGCGCGATCATGCGCTGCAACGCGGCTTCATCGATGGCCGCAAGCTTGGTGGCATGGCCGACGGCGACCCGCCCCTGCCAGCCCGCCGCCATCGTCCGCCGGCAAATCTCCTCCAGATGGGACCAAGTGGGATCGAGATCGAAATCCAGATGGAAATCGAGATCGACGTCATGCGCCACCGCCAGGGCGAAGAGCCGTTCCATCTGCAGGGAAGGATCGGCATCGGTGTAGGGACAGCCGCCCAACAGATCGGCCCCCTCCGCCAGGGCTTGGGTCAGCAGCCGCTCGACCGCCGGATCGTGGGTCATCCCCTCCTGCGGGAAGACGCAGATCGACAGATCGATGGCGAAGGCATAATCCCGCTTGAGCCGCTTCATGGCCTCGAAACTGCGCAGGCCAACCAGCGGATCGAGTTCCACATGGGCCCGCATGTGCATGGTGCCCTGCGTGATCGCGCGCTCCAGGGTGCGGGCGCCGCGATCGTAGACATCCTCGATCGTGAACTCCCGTTTCAGGCGGGAAACCGCGGCGATTGCCCCCTTGAGCCCGCCGCCGGCATCGCGGCACCGGCAGAGCAGGCAGGATTTATCAAGATGGATGTGCGTATCGACCAGCCCCGGCAGGACGAGACGCCCGCCGGCGTCCTCCTCGAGGGCGGCTGTGCCCGCCAAGACAGGGCCGATGGCGGCGATCCTTCCCTGCCTGACCGCGATATCCTGCGGGCCTTGCCTTCCCCTCAGGCGGGCGTTGCGCACGAGAAGATCGAAAGTCTGGTTCTGAGGCATCTCAAATCCGGCGTGACAATTGCATTCGGTAATCGTATGCACTTTCGATGCCACCATGACGACACTTGCGGAGCTTCCAATGAGTGAGAGGACCGAACGCGATCTGCAGGCCGTGAAGGATTACCTGGATGCCTCCATGGCCCCCGATCCCGTGCGCGCGGCGAAACATGTGGCCCCGGGTTTCATCTGCCGATTCACCGGGCATCGGGTTTTCGATACGCCGAGCGGGCCGACCGGCTTCAACGCCGCCCGATACAAATGGGTGAAGAAGCGGATCGAACGCTATGACGTGGTGCCGGGCGAGACGGAAACCATCGTCTACAGCCTCGGCTATCTGTACGGCGCCTGGCCGGACGGCACGCCCTTCGACAACAACCGCTATGTCGACCGCTTCGTGGTGCGGGACGGGCTGATCGTCGAAACCGATGTCTGGAACGACAGCGCCGAATGGATACTCGATCCCTCCTGCACCCGCTGACCCTAATTCCTGGCGCCTTTATTCGGTATAGGGCGCCAGGATATCCATGAGATCGCGGCTCCTGGCCCCTGAACTTTGCAGCAGCGCGCGGGAGGCCACGGCCTCCAGATGTTCATCCATGAGGGCGCAGGCCTTGTCGGCAGGACCGGTGCGGATCGCCTCGATCAGATCCAGATGCTCATTCACCGCGCATTCGGACGAATGGGGCCGGCTGAAGACCGCCAATGACAATCCCGCGCGGTAGCAGATCTCCGTCACATAGCGGATCAGAACGGGCTTGCCGGTCATTTCCGCCAGCCGGACATGGAATTCCGTCGCAAGGCGGATCGAAATCCCCTCGGCGCCATGCCGGGCCTGATGTTCGGCTTCGACGATGGCCTTCAACTGCTTCACCTGGGCTTCGGTCAACTTGCCGGCCAGATGCCGGACGACCTGACGTTCGAGATCGATCCGGATGTCGAAGATGTCCCGCGCATCTTCGAAAGACGGCACGGCAACCACGGCGATGCGGTTCCGGCGCAGGTCGACAAGGCCTTCCGCCGCCAATTGCCCGAGCGCGCTGCGGGCGATGGTCCGGCTGACGCCGAAGCGTTCGCCCAACGAATCCTCCGGCAGCCGGTCTCCTGGCGAAAGCGCCCGTTCGATGATCGCACGCCGCAGGGCTGTGCAGATCACCGCGACACGGTCGCCTCCGGTTTTCGTCGAACGCTTTTCCTCGGCCATCACCGCCTTCTCCTGCCCCGCCTTGCATAAGCGAGGTCGGGCGGGAATTCAACGCGCCAAGTGCCGCATTTGGATGCAACAGCCTCACCACCCTGCACAAATGAAATGCATGCAGTGATTGTACACACTTTTTCCTGCCAAGAGTTTGTCACCCCGGATGCGGAGCCCGGCCCGACCCGGAAACTGGCGCACCTGTTGCATACAATCGATCAGTCCGTCACGAGGTGCGTCGCATGTCCCCATCCCAAGCCATCCAGCAAGGCCGCTCCCCCATCGCCGTCGAGCTTTCGCAGGCCGCCGTTTCGTTCGGCAAGCCGGGCAAGGCGGTTGCGGCCCTGCAGGAGACGAACCTTCGGATTGCCGAAGGCGAATTTGTCGCTCTGGTCGGCCCGTCGGGCTGCGGGAAGTCCACGATCCTGCGGCTGACGGCCGGCCTGCTGCAACCGACCCGGGGGGCCGTCGTTGTCGGCGGGCGCGAGGTGGGGGCCAAGGCCCTGCGCATCGGCATGGCCTTCCAGAATCCGACCATGCTGCCCTGGCTGACCATCGAGCGGAACGTCATGCTGCCGCTGAAGATCGTGCGGCCCTTCCGCTCCGACTATCGGGCCAAGCGCAGGACGGAATACCGCGACCGGGTGCATGCCCTGCTGGCCGATGTCGGGCTTGATAAATTCGCCGGACATTACCCTTGGCAGTTGTCGGGCGGAATGCTGCAGCGCGCGAACCTCTGCCGCGCCCTCATCCATGAACCGAGCCTGCTGCTCCTCGACGAGCCGTTCGGCGCGCTCGATCAATTCACGCGCGAGGAGCTGTGGGGGACGATGCAATCCCTGTGGCTGAAGCGCAGGCCCACCGTCCTGCTCATCACCCATGATCTGAAGGAAGCGGGCTTCCTCGCCTCGCGCATCTGCGTAATGAGCGCCCGCCCCGGCCGCATCATCGACGACAGCGCCGTCGATTTTCCCCGCCCGCGCACGATCCAGATGACCTTCGACTCCGATTTCGTCGCCCTCAATCAGCGCCTGCGCGACCTCATCATCGATGCGCGCACCGACACCGCCATCCGGGGAGCCTGAGCCATGAGCTACGAACTGCGCCGCCGCCTCTGGGCCGCCATGCTCATCCTCGGCTTCTTCGCGGCTTGGGAATTCCTCTGCCTCGCCCTTCAGGTCTCCGATCTGGTCCTCCCCCGCCCGACCCAGGTCTTCGCGACGCTGTTCGCCCGCCTCGGCGTCCTCTGGCCCCATGTGCTGCAGACTCTTTGGACCACGATGGTCGGGTTCATCCTGGGCGTCACCGTCGGGGTGATCATCGGGGCGGCCATCGGCGTCTCCCGCACCGCCTACGACACGGTCTATCCCCTGCTGATCGGCTTTTCCTCGATCCCCAAGGTCGCCGTGGTGCCGATCTTCGTGCTGTGGTTCGGATCGGGGGCGACGCCGGCCATCCTCACCGCTCTGGCGATGTGCTTCTTCCCGATCGTCGTCAACATCGCGACCGGCCTTGCCACCACCGAGCCGGAACTGGAGGACGTCCTGAAGTCGCTCGGGGCCAGCAAGCTCGACATCCTCTGGAACGTCGGCCTGCCCCGCACCATGCCCTTCTTCTTCGCCTCGCTGAAGATCGCCGTCACCTTCGCCTTCGTCGGCAGCGTGCTGTCCGAAACCGTCGCCTCCAACAAGGGCATCGGCAACGTGATGATGACGGCCTCCTCGAACTTCGACGTGCCGCTGGTCTTTGCCGGCCTCTTCCTGCTCGCCGCCCTCGGCATCCTGCTCTACGTCGCCTTCTCGCTTGTCGAGGCGCGCGTCACCGGCTGGGCCACCCGTCGGCAGGGCTTTGCTTCCGCCTGAACCCTCACCCCGGAACGGAACCTACCATGTTGAAAAAGCTTCTCTCGACGCTTGCGCTGGGTCTTTGTCTGAGCGGGCCGGCGTTGGCCGAAACCAACATCAAGTTCACGCTCGGCTGGAAGACCCAGGGCTCCGACGCTCCCTTCCTGCTGGCGCAGCAGAAGGGCTACTTCAAGGCCGAAGGGCTGAACGTCACCATCGACCAGGGCGAAGGGTCGGCGGCCACCGTGACCCGCATCATGTCGGGTGCCTATGACGCCGGCTTCGGCGACATCAACGCGATCATCCAGAACGCGGCGACCCGCCCCGGCGATGTGCCGATCATGGTCTATCAGCTCTGGAACAAGCCGCCCTTCGCGATCGTCTCGAAGAAGACGACCAACATCACGAAGCCCGCGGATCTCGTCGGCAAGAAGCTGGGCGGCGCCCAGGGCACCCCGACCACCCGCCTCGTGGCCGTGCTCGGCACGCTCAACAAGGTCGATATGACCAAGGTCACCATCGAGAACATGGGACCGAACCTGCAGGAGCCGATGCTGATCAAGGGCGACATCGACGGTGCCCTGGTCTTCAACATCACAAGCTGGTTCAACCTGATCAACAACCGTCAGGACCCTGCCAAGGACTACAACTGGCTGCTGTTCGGCGAGTTCGGCCTCGATCTCTATTCCAACGGCATGATGGTTTCCCAGAAGCTGATCAAGGAAAACCCGGCCGCCGTTGCCGGCCTCGTCCGCGCGGTCAACAAGGCGGCGGTGGAGATCGGCGTGGATGCCGAGGCTGGGGTGAAGGCGGTCCTCGCCTATGACAATCTGGCCAAGGAAGACCTTGAACGCGCCCGCATGACGTTCTCCTACGAGCGGCTCATCCTGTCGCCCGAAGTCGACAAGCTCGGCCTCGGCGATGTGGACGACGCCCGCCTCGCCCGCTCGATCGGCATCATGGTCGAAGGCTATCAGTTGACCGCCACGCCGAAGCCGGACCAGATCTTCACCCGCCAGTTCCTGCCGCCGCTGGCCGACCGCAAGCTCACCTACAAGGCCAACTGACCGCGAGAACCGGCATGCTGGAAGCGGACAGCCGGCCGCCACTCCCGGCCGCTGCGCCGCGCTCCAGCCTGAACCCCGAACTTCGATAGCCTGACCGGCCTGAACGGACGGAATCGTCATTCATGGCGCAGCGCCTGGATCGGATCGAGATGGGCCGCGCGGTGGGCCGGGATGTAGCCGAAGACGATTCCAACCACGGCGGAGAAGCCGAACGCCACAAGTGTGATGAAGGGATCGACGATGAAGGGAACGTTCAGCGCCGCCGTCGCCACGACCGCCAGCCCGAGCCCCAAGGCGATTCCGAAGATGCCGCCGAACAGGGACAGCACCACCGCCTCCACCAGGAACTGCATCAGCACCTGTCCCTCCAACGCGCCGATGGCGAGGCGTATCCCGATTTCCCGCGTCCTTTCGGTCACCGACACCAGCATGATGTTCATGATGCCGATCCCGCCCACCAGCAGGCTGACCGCCGCCACCGCGCCCAGAAGGCCGGTGAGCACCGCCGTCGCTCCGGCGGTGGCCTGCACGACCTGCTTCATGTCGCGGACGGAGAAATCATCCTCCTTGCCGGGGGTGATGTTGCGCCGCTCCCGCAACAGGCGCTCGATGCCGGTCTGCACCTTGGCCGTATCGACCCCGTTCCGGGCCGAGACGTAGACGCGCGCGATGTCCATGTTTCCAGCGATCCGCCGCTGGAAGGCGCGCAGAGGCATCAGCACCGTGTCGTCCAGGTCGGTTCCGAAGCTCGACTGCCCTTTCGCCTCGAGAAGGCCGATCACCTCGCACGAGACGTTGTGGATGCGGATGGTCTCGCCGACGGGATCGGCACGACCGAACAGCTTCTCCCGGACGGTCTGGCCGATGATGCAGGCGGCACGCCCGGCGCGCTCCTCGCCCTCGAAGAAGCCGCGCCCCCGTGCCAGCGCCCAATTCTGCACGACGAAATAGCCACTGTCGGTGCCCGTCACCACCGTGTTGCGGTTTTCCGTCCCGTAGATCACCGGCACCGATTTTTGCGCCACCGGCGCAACCGCCTGAACGCCGGCCAGTTGCGCCCGCATCGCCTCGATGTCGCGGCTGTTGAAGGGCTTGGCGTCGGAACTGGCGCGTCCGGGACCGACCTGTCCGGGCAGCACGAACAGCAGGTTGGTGCCGAGCTTGGCGAGGTCGGCGGTGATCCGGGCGGTGGTGCCGTTGCCGATGGTCACCATGCCGATGACGGCGCCGACGCCGATGATGATGCCGAGCACGGTGAGAAAGGAGCGCAGCGCGTTGCGGCGGATCGCCTGGAGCGCGAGCTTGACGGCTTCGACGAGCATCACGCGGCCCTTTCGCTGGAGGCGTCGCTGTCGATGCGGCCATCGACGAACCGGATGATGCGCCGTGCGTGGGCGGCCATGTCCGGCTCATGCGTGACCATGATGACGGTGATGCCTTGTTCGCGGTTCAACCGCACCAGAAGGTTCATGATCTCCAGGCTCATCCGGCTGTCGAGATTGCCGGTCGGCTCGTCGGCCAGCAGAACGGCGGGGTCGGTGACGATGGCGCGGGCGATGGCGACACGCTGTTGCTGGCCGCCGGACAGCTCGCCCGGCGTGTGATCCTCGCGCCCTTCCAGCCCGACACGCGCCAGAACCTCCCGCGCGAGCCGGCGGCGGACGGTCGTGGGAATGCCTCGGTAGACCAGAGGAAGCTCCACATTCTCCACGGCGCTGGTGCGGGCCAGCAGGTTGAAGCCCTGGAAGACGAAGCCCAGGTAGCGGCGGCGGAGCAGAGCGCGCTGATGGCGGTTCAGGCGGCCGACATCGACGCCCATGAAGCGATAGGTGCCGGAGGTCGGGGCGTCGAGGCAGCCGAGGATGTTCATCGCCGTCGACTTGCCGGACCCGGACGGCCCCATGATCGCCACGAATTCCCCCCGGTCGATGCTCAGATCGACCGCGTTCAGCGCCGGGACGGCGGCTGGGCCGCTGCCGAAAACCTTGCTCACACCCTCGAACTCGATGAGGGGCGGCTCGCCGTTTCTGGGCATGCCGCCCTCCTCAAGGGGGCGGGGCGGTGTCCACGATCACGACCGCGCCCTCCATCAGGTCTCCTTGGAGAATTTCGGTTCTCCGGCCGTCGCTCGCTCCGGTGATGACCGGCACCTCCACCGCAGCGCCGTCCCGCAGCGTCCACACGGTGCGCGACGGGCCGCTGGCCTCGTGCGGACTGGGGGAACGGAACTGCGGCATGCCGGGCATCATCCGTTTCAGCAGGTCGCCCTGGCCCGCCGCCTCCACCGGCGGCGTGAAGCGCAGGGCGGCGTTGGGCACGAGAAGCGCGCCCGCCACGTCCTGCACACCGATTTCCGCCGTCGCGGTCATGCCCGGACGCAGCAGCATGGCGCTGTTGTCCACGGTGAGAATGGCCTTGTAGGTCACGACGCCCTGCACCGTCTCCGGGGCGTAGCGCAGTTCGCGGATGACGGCGGGGAAATGGTGATCGGGGTGGGCATCGACGGAGAAGCGGGCCGACTGTCCTTCCCTCACCTTCCCGACGTCGGCCTCGTCCACGTCGACCTGCACCTCCATCCGGCGCAGATCTTCGGCGATGGAGAACAGGACCGGCGCCTGAAGCGTGGCGGCGACGGTTTGGCCGGGATCGATGTTGCGCTTCAGGACGATGCCGTCGATTGGCGAAACGATGCCCGTCTTGTGCAGGTTCGATTCATTCAGCGTCAGCTCGGCCTCGGCCACACCGACATCGGCTCGTGCGCTTGCCAGAGCGGCCACGGCCCGGTCATGGAGCGCTCTCGCCACGTCGAGGTTCTGAAGCGTGCCGGCGCGGGTGCTGACCAACGCCTGCTTGCGGTCGAGATCGCGCGTGGTCTCGACGACGGTGACCTCCGCCTGGACGACCTTCGCCTTGGCGGCGGCCAGTCTGGCGCGGGAACTGTCGACGCTGGCCTTGAACTTGTCGGTGTCCAGTTCCGCCAGCATCTGACCGGCGGCGACCACGCTGTTGTAATCGACAAGAACCCGGCGCACGGTGCCGGACAGCTCGCTCGAAACCTCGACCTGGCTTGTCGGCTGGACGCTGCCGGTCGCGGTGACGATCACGTGCAGGTCGCCGCGGACCGTCGGTTCGGTGACGTAGCGGATGTTGTCGGCGGAGGAGCGAAGCAGGACGTACACACCCGCAGCCGCCAGAGCGATCAGAAGGATGGCGAGCAGCCATTTTCGCCCGATGCGCACCGCCCCCGAAGCGTTCGGGGACGGACGGTCCGGCCCCAGCAGAGCATCAATGTCCGCCGCCGCTTCCCGCGGCAAGAGCCCAGTCATCGCGACCTCTTCCGCCAGTGCGTTCGAGAAAGGTCGTTCAAGGATGGAGAGTTGCGCACCATTGTCCTGCTGTCCGGTTCGTTGCGCAAGCGCTCCGGCCGCTTTCTCCTGAAAATTTTCTTTGGAAGTATCTTGTAAGTATCAAGGCAAGGATCATCGGATCGTGTCCGGCATGTTGCCGCTTCGACCGATTATCGGAGGCTTCTCGACGGCCTCCCCATGTGATGCCGAGCGGGAAAGCCCCAAGCCACTCGTGATCTCCGCTCGATGATCCCCCCTTGACCGGTGCGGACCGCCGACAGGCGATTTCGGCGTATATGGGATCTATACGCCCGGAGCGTCCCGCCCCCCTCGAATCTATATGCGCTTATGGCGCATCGTCGTCAGGACGGACAGGTCTCCCGCTCCGCGATCGCGGGGGGAGGAGCCTGCCCGTGCCGGCCCCGCGGTTCCGCACGCCACGGCGCCGGAACGCGCCCTTGGGAGACCCATCATGCTCGACATTCTTGCCCTGGCGCTCACCGCCGGCTTCTTCGCCGGGGCGATCGCCTACGTTCACACCTGCGAACGGCTGTGAGGAGACATCCATGATCCTCGACTTCACGCTGGCCGGCCTCGTGACCGCCGGCCTTCTGGCGTACCTCGTGTACGCCCTGATCCGCCCCGAACGGTTCTGAGGACACTCCCATGACCGTCAACGGCTGGATTCAAATCCTGGTCTTCATCGCCCTCGTGGTTGCCGTGGCGCGGCCGCTGGGCGGTTTCATGACCAGCGTCTTCAACGGCGAGCGCAATGTCCTGTCCCCGGTGCTCGGGCCGATCGAGCGCGGCCTCTACAGCATCGCCGGTGTGGATGCCAAGGCGGAGCAGCATTGGGTGACCTATGCCGTGTCCATGCTGCTGTTCAGCGTGGCCGGCATGCTTCTGCTCTACGTCCTGCAGCGCGCGCAGGGGTTCCTGCCCCTCAACCCCAACGGCATGGCCGCGGTGCCCGCCGATCTGGCCTTCAACACCGCCGCCAGCTTCACCACCAACACGAACTGGCAGAACTACGGCGGCGAAAGCACGATGAGCCATCTCGTGCAGATGGCCGGGCTGACCGTGCAGAACTTCGTCTCCGCGGCGACCGGCATCGCGCTCGCCGTGGCGCTGGTGCGCGGCTTCGCCCGCGCCGGGTCGCGGACCGTCGGCAATTTCTGGACCGACCTGACCCGCGCCACGCTCTACGTCCTGCTGCCGCTCTGCGTCGTCCACGCGCTGTTCCTGGTGTGGCAGGGTGTGCCGCAGACCCTGGCCGGAGCGGTGGACGCCACCACGCTGGAGGGGGTGAAGCAGACCATCGCCCTCGGCCCCGTCGCCTCGCAGGAGGCGATCAAGATGCTGGGCACCAACGGCGGCGGCTTCTTCAACGCCAACTCCGCCCATCCCTTCGAAAATCCGAACGCCGTCACCAACCTTGTCCAGATGCTCTCCATCTTCGCCATCGGCGCCGGGCTGACCAACCTGTTCGGGCGCATGGTCGGCGACGAGCGGCAGGGCTGGGCGATCCTCGCCGCCATGGGCGTGCTGTTCGTCGCCGGCGTGGCGGTGGCCTATTGGGCCGAGGCCCAGGGCAACCCGGCTTTCGCCGCCTTCGGTATCGACAACGCCGCCGGCAACATGGAGGGCAAGGAAACCCGCTTCGGCATCGCCATGAGCGCGCTCTTCGCGGTGGTCACCACGGCGGCCTCCTGCGGGGCGGTCAACGCCATGCACGACAGCTTCCTGCCGCTGGGCGGCATGGTGCCGATGGTCAACATGATGCTGGGCGAGATCATCGTCGGCGGCGTCGGGGCCGGGCTCTACGGCATGCTGCTGTTCGCCATCGTCACGCTCTTCGTCGCCGGGCTGATGGTCGGGCGCACGCCGGAATATCTCGGCAAGAAGCTGGAGGCGAAGGAGGTCAAGATGACCATGCTCGCCGTGCTGTGCCTGCCGCTGATGATGCTGGGCGGCACCGCCTTCGCGGTGGTGCTGGACACCGGCACCGCCTCCCTGGCCAACGCCGGGCCGCATGGCTTCTCGGAGGCGCTCTACGCCTACGTCTCCGCCGCGGCCAACAACGGCAGCGCCTTCGGCGGGCTGAGCGGCAACACGCTCTGGTACAACCTGACGCTGGCCGCCGCCATGCTGGTGGGCCGTTTCCTGGTCATCGTGCCGATGCTGGCCATCGCCGGTTCGCTGGCCGCCAAGACGCGCGCCCCGGCGTCCGCCGGCACCTTCCCGACCCACGACGGGCTGTTCGTCGGGCTTCTGGTCGGCGTCATCCTGATCGTCGGCGGCCTGACCTTCTTCCCGGCCCTCGCCCTCGGACCCATCGTCGAGCATCTCGCGATGAACGCCGGCACGCTCTTCTGATCGGGACCTTCCCCATGGAAGCCAAAAGCAAGACATACGGCCGGTCGCAGGCGAGCACGCTACTCGACCCGGCCATCCTCGGCCCGGCGGTGGGCCAGTCCTTCCGCAAGCTCGACCCGCGCCTGATGGTGCGCAACCCGGTGATGTTCTGCGTCGAGGTGGTGGCGGCGCTGACCACGCTGCTGTTCCTGCGCGATCTCGTCACCGGGGCCGGAGGCACCGGCTTCGCCCTGCAGATCGTGCTGTGGCTGTGGTTCACGCTGCTGTTCGCCAACTTCGCCGAGGCGGTGGCGGAGGGCCGCGGCAAGGCCCAGGCGGCTAGCCTGCGCAAGACCAAGACCGAAACCAGCGCCCGGCTGCTCGGCCCCGACGGCGCGGTCGTCCGGATCGTCCCGGCCAGCCGCCTGAAGCCGGGCGACCTCGTGCTGGTGCAGGCCGGCGACCTCATCCCCTCCGACGGCGAGGTGGTGGAGGGCGTGGCCAGCGTCAACGAAGCGGCGATCACCGGTGAATCGGCGCCGGTGATCCGGGAATCCGGCGGCGACCGCTCGGCGGTGACCGGCGGCACCCAGGTGATCTCCGACTGGATCAAGCTGCGGATCACCGCGGCACCCGGCTCGACCTTCCTCGACCGCATGATCGCGCTGGTCGAAGGCGCGCAACGGCAGAAAACGCCCAACGAGATCGCGCTGAACATCCTGCTGGCCGGCATGACGATCATCTTCGTCATCGCCGTGGCGACCATTCCCAGCTTCGCGGCCTACGCCGGCGGCTCGGTGAGCGTGCTGGTCCTGGTGGCGCTGTTCGTCACGTTGATCCCCACCACCATCGGAGCGCTGCTGTCGGCCATCGGCATCGCCGGCATGGACCGTCTGGTGCGCTTCAACGTGCTCGCCATGTCGGGCCGCGCGGTCGAGGCGGCGGGCGACGTGGACACGCTGCTGCTCGACAAGACCGGCACCATCACGCTCGGCAACCGGCAGGCGGCGGAGTTCCTCCCCGTGCCGGGCGTCTCCGAGCGTGATCTGGCCGACGCCGCCCAGCTCGCCTCGCTGGCCGACGAGACGCCGGAGGGCCGCTCCATCGTCGTTCTGGCGAAGGAGAAATACGGCATCCGCGCCCGCGACATGGCCGGGCTGCACGCCCACTTCGTCCCCTTCGCCGCCCAGACCCGGCTCAGCGGCATCGACAGCGACGGCATGTCCATCCGCAAGGGCGCCGTTGACGCGGTTCTGGCCCATGCCCGGAGCCTCGGCCACGGCACCGCCGCCCGGGGCAACACGGCCACGGCGCTGCGCTCCGATCCCACGGCGGACGCCGCCGCGCGCGAGGTGCAGGCCATCGCGGAGCGGGTCGCCAAGTCCGGCGGCACGCCGCTGGCCGTCGTCCGCGACGGGCGGCTGCTCGGCGTCATCCACCTGAAGGACATCGTCAAGGGCGGCATCCGGGAGCGCTTCGCGGCGCTGCGCCAGATGGGCATCAAGACGGTGATGATCACCGGCGACAACCCGATGACCGCCGCCGCCATCGCGGCGGAGGCCGGGGTGGACGACTTCCTGGCCCAGGCGACGCCGGAAGCCAAGCTCCAGCTCATCCGCGACGAGCAGGCCCGGGGCAAGCTGGTCGCCATGTGCGGCGACGGCACCAACGACGCCCCGGCGCTGGCCCAGGCCGACGTCGGCGTGGCGATGAACAGCGGCACCGTCGCCGCCCGCGAGGCCGGCAACATGGTCGACCTGGACAGCGACCCGACCAAGCTGATCGAGATCGTGGAGATCGGCAAGCAGCTCCTGATGACCCGCGGTGCCTTGACCACCTTCTCCATCGCCAACGACGTGGCGAAGTACTTCGCCATCATCCCCGCCATGTTCCTGGCCTTCTACCCGCAACTGGGCGCCCTGAACGTGATGGGGCTGACCAGCCCGGAAAGCGCCATCCTGTCGGCGATCATCTTCAACGCGCTGATCATCGTGGCGCTGATCCCGCTGGCGCTGAAGGGCGTGCGTTACCGTGCGGTCGGGGCCGGCGCGCTGCTGCGCCGCAACCTGCTGATCTACGGGCTGGGCGGGCTGGCGGCGCCCTTCGCCGGCATCAAGGCGATCGACATGCTCATCACCGCCATCCGCCTCGTTTGAAGGCGGCCTCGTTTGAAGGCGACCTTGTTTGAAGGCAACCTCGTTTGAAGAGCCTGAGGAAAACCGACATCATGTTGAAGGAACTGCGTCCTGCGCTGGTCATGACCGCCGCCTTGACGGTTATCACCGGCCTCATCTACCCCCTGGCCGTCACCGGCATCGCCCAAACCGTCTTCCCGCATCAGGCCAACGGCAGCCGGATCGAGCGCGGCGGCACGGTGATCGGGTCGGAACTGATCGGCCAGAATTTCACCGGCGGGCGCTATTTCCAGCCGCGCCCCTCGGCGACCGGCGGCCCCGACCCGGCTGACCCGTCCAAGACGGCGTCCCAGCCATACAACGCCGCGAGTTCCAGCGGGTCCAACCTCGGCCCGACGTCCCGGGTCCTGCTCGAACGGGTGCAGGCGGAGGCCGAACGGCTGAAGGCGGAGAATCCCGGCGTGCCGGTCCCGGTGGATCTGGTGACCGCCTCGGGCAGCGGCCTTGATCCCGACCTCTCGCCGGCCGCCGCCGACTTCCAGGTGCCGCGCGTCGCCAAGGCGCGCGGAATCACGGAGGAGGCGGTCCGCCAACTGGTCGCCGCCAACACCGCGCCGCGCGCCCTGGGATTCCTGGGCGAACCGGCGGTCAACGTCCTGAAGCTCAACCTCGCCCTGGACAAGGCCCCCGGCAACTAAAGCGGATTGCGATCCGCGTGTATCAAGGGCCACGCCACGCTGCACCGGCGCCGGCGGCCCGCTCCGCATCACCCCGAAAGGAACCTACTGCACGTGCATCCAGAGGCGCATGAGTTCCGGAACCGTGCGGATGTCGAGTTTGCTCAGGATGTTCGCACGATGCGTCTCCACCGTGCGGACACCAATTCCGAGGCGGTTGGCGATGGTCTTGTTGGCGCAGCCCTCGATCATCAGCTCCGCGACCTCCCATTCACGGGGACTCAGAAGGGATAGCTTCGCCAAGGCGAATGCCGCGGCAGAGCGGTCGCGGCGCTGGAGGGCGTCGCGTTGCAAGGCCTCATGGATGCGGCGCAGAAAAACGCCATCATCGAACGGCTTCTGCAAAAAATCGACAGCCCCCGCCCGCAAGGCCGTGACAGCGGTGCTTACCTCGCCATGGGCGGTGATGATGATGACCGGAAGCCCGCACCCGCGCCGGGACAACTCCTCCTGGAGCTCAAGACCGTCCATGAACGGCATGCGGAGATCGACCACCACGCAACCCGGCTGCTCGGGCTTGTAGCGATGCAGGAACTCCAGTGCGTTGCCGAACGTCCGCACGGACAGTCCGGCCACTTCCACCAGGGCGGAAAGCGCATCGCGCACGGCCTCGTCGTCATCGATGATGAAGACGGTTGGCTCCGCGGCGGCAAGATCAGTTGGCTTGTTCATGGGACGGATGGACATCCGGATGTGCTGCGGGGACGAACACCTGGAAAATGGAGCCACGCGCAGAGGTGCGGGCCAGCCACAGCCGGCCGCCATGTCCCTCGACGATCGAACGGCAGATCGGCAGGCCAAGCCCCATTCCCGCCGGTTTCGTGGTTGCGAACGGCGAGTAGAGGCGGTCGATCATGTCGGGCGCCACGCCCGGCCCGGTGTCCTCAACCTCGAAAATCAGCCCGTCGGGTGGTGTGGCTCGAACCCGGAGGATCACCTCGCGCGCGGGACTGCCCGCAGCGGCGATGGCTTCGATGCTGTTGTGCATCAGGTTGAGAAGGACCTGCTCCATCTGGATGCGATCGCACGACACGAGAGGGAGGGGTTCCACCATGTCCACACGCAGTTGGACCCGGTTGTAGGAGGCGTCGGCCCGCACCAGCGCCAATGTTTCGCGCACGATATCGGCTGCCGGTTCCAATGCCAGCCGAGGCGCCCCTTTGCGCAGGAAGGTGCGGAGACCTCGAATAACCTCGCCGGCCCGCTCCGCCTGGATCACCGCCTTGTTGATGAGTTCCTGGGCACGCGGCGCCGTGTCGTCGCTTTCCAGAATCCGCTGGGCGGCACGCGCGTAGCTGATCGACGCCAACAGCGGCTGGTTCAGTTCATGGGCCAGAGCGGACGCCATTTCGCCGGTGACCGCCAGACGGGCGATATGGGCCAGTTCGGCCTCATGCTCGCGCAGCCGAACCTCGATCGCGCTGCGCTCGCTGACGAGAGCGCCAAGGAACAGGGCCGTGATGGCCAACGCCAACATCAATGTCTGATGATAGATCACCGCGTGCAGGGGAAACCCGATGGCCTGCAACCCGGCGATCAGCCCACTTTGTATGGCCAGAGCGGCCAGCACCGCCCCTGACAGCCCATGCGAAACGGCGACCCATACCAGGGGAAGGAACAGGACGTAGAACAGGTTGAACTGACCGTCGCCGATGGGCAGGAAGACGATGACCAGAGAGGCCGCGATGGCGGCCGTCTGAGCCGCCGAGGGCATCCTCGGCAAGCTCCATGCGGGAGCCCTTCCGGGGCGGTACAGGATAAGCAGGAACGGGGTGACCACGGCGATGCCGATCGCGTCCCCCAGCCAGTATTGGAAGGCCAGCGTCGGCAGGTCGGCCGCGGCAAGAACGCCGTCCAGGACGAACACGCCGACGAAGGCCGGGGCCACGAGGGCGGCGCTCAGGAAGGTGATGCCGACCAGCCAGCCGACGTCGCGCACCCGGTTCAGAGCCAGATTGATGGCCACCCGGCGGCGCAGGACATGGGCGGCGGCGCCATACCCGGCGACAATGAAAAGATTCGAGAGCAGCAGCGAGGGCATTGAGGCCGGATGCCCACGCACCACGAGATCGGCCAGGACCAGCGTGGCATAGATCATCGGCACGCCGCGTGCCCCGGTCCACAGCAGCAGAGCCATGTAGAGCCCGGCCGGCGGGTTCCACGGAGTGATGTTGAGGCTCGGGCGCGGATGGATGAAGGTCAGCCAGTCGATGGGCAGGTAAGCCGCCAGGAACGCAAGGGACAACACCAGCATGTCCCGGCCTGTCGGGACGGCGGGGAATGGCGCTCCCGTTGCACGGCTGGCGGATGGAAAAGGCATCTCGAAGCATCTTTCGGGCGACACGCGCGGACGTGGCCTGGAATATACGCCCTTCCGGCGGATTCGCCTATTTCAAGGAAGGGAGCCCATCGGGCTCCCCTCGAGGCATTCCACGATTCAGCCGATGAAGAATGGCTGCGTGCCGTGCGCGGCAATGGCTCTCGACAGCCTTTCCAGCGCGTGGGCATAGGCGGCCGTGCGCATCGAGATGCTCTTGGCCGTGCGCATGTCCCACACCCGACGGCCCTCGGTTTCCATGATCGCGCGGAGGCGCTCATGGATCTCGTCCAGGCTCCAGTAGTATCCCTGGCGGTTCTGCACCCACTCGAAGTAGGACACCGTCACGCCGCCGGCGTTCGCCAGGATATCGGGCAGAACGATGACGCCGGCCTTTTCCAGAATGCGGTCGGCGTCCGGGGTGATCGGGCCGTTGGCGAGTTCGAGAACGATGCGAGCCTTGATGTGGCCGGCGTTGCCCTTGTGGATCTGATCCTCCAGAGCCGCGGGGACCAGAATCTCGCAGTTCAAGCCCAGCAGCTCGGTGTCGCTGACCACACGGGCGCCGCCGTCGGTGTAGGAGGTCACGGAACCGCCACGCTCCTTCGCCGCTTGAACCGCATGAGGGTCCAGGCCGTCCTCGCAGGCAATCGCTCCGCGGGAATCGGACAGGCCGACGATGCGGTAGCCGTCGGCGTGCAGCAGACGGGCGATGTGGAAGCCGGCGTTGCCATAGCCCTGGATCACCACCCGCTTGGCCGAGCCGGTGAGGCCCAAATCCGCTTCCAGATGCTTGATCAGGTAGTAGCCTCCGCGGGCCGTGGCATCGTCGCGTCCCAGGGAGCCTCCGAGCGGAAGGGGCTTGCCGGTGATCACGGCGGGGCTCGGCTGGCGGACGATGGAGCTGTACTCGTCGGCCATCCATCCCATGATCATCGAGTTGGTGTAGACGTCCGGGGCCGGAATGTCGCGGTCGGGTCCGATCATGCCGGCGAAGGCCTGCACGTATGCCCGCGAAAGACGCTCCAACTCGGATTTGGACAGACTATGCGGGTCCACTTTCACCGCGCCCTTGCCACCACCATAGGGCAGGTTCATCACCGCGCACTTGAAGGTCATCCAGAATGCCAGCGTGGTCACCTCCTCCACGTTGGAGCTCGGGTGGAAGCGGATGCCTCCCTTGGTCGGACCGCGCGTGTCGTCGTAGCGGCAACGCCAAGCCGGAAAGGAGCGGCGCGATCCATCGTCCATGCGCACCGACAGGCGGACGCTCAACGTCTCCTTGGCATATTTGAGTTTCTCCAGAACCTCGGAATCCACCTCAACGTGCTTCGCGGCTTCATCCAAGCGGCTCAGCGCCCCCGAAAGCAAATCGTCCATCGTATTGTCCCTATGGTATCGGTCAGGAGCGCCGAAGGCGGGCGTATGCCCTTCCTGGAAGGTTCCGCTTGCCGCTCCTTGCGCATATGCCGGCCTTTTCTACTCAGGAAATACTCGGATCGAAATATCCGTAGTAATACGGAGAGCAATTAACTCTTTGATTTTACACAACAAATTTTTTGGAAAATTGACCGCGGAATGCGTTCCGTAATGTTACGGATGGCGGCCGGCGATGTGCGTGGGAGAGAATTCGTTCCGGACTGCGTCGCAGTCGCCGTTCATTCGAGGACGCACCGATGACCGAGGGAGCTGACCGACCGCTGATCTGGATCGGACGTACGGACTATGGCCGTCTGCTGTGGGCAATGGATCGGCTGTCCGTACAGGCCCCGGATGTATCGGCGTTCCTATCCCGGGAACTGGATCGCGCGATCGTCCGTCGGGAAGGCGATCTGCCCCGGATGATCGTGCGCATGGGCAGCCGGGTGCTGTTTCGCCGCGACGACGACATGCCGTGCGAATGGGGCAAACTGGTGTACCCGGACCAGTCGGCCACGGAAGGCCAGATCAGCCTTGCATCACGTTTGGGAGTGGCCTTGCTCGGCCTCCGGGAGGGAGCCCGCATGCCCTACAGCGATGCGGACGCAACCATGCGCTGGCTGTCGGTCGAGCGCGTTCTGCCGGCCTGAGCCGCTTCCTCCTTCCCCTTGCAGGATCGAATTATGACCACACCGCCGCGGCCCAGCCGGCTGCCGACCATCACTTTGACCAACAGCGTTCACGAGCGGCTGTCCGAGCTTGCCTTTGCCGCTGGGAACCGGATGCCGGAGGTGGCGGACTATCTGGAACGCGAATTGGATCGCGCCCGCGTGGTGTCCGACGATGCCCTGCCGCCGTCGACCGTCACCATCGGCTCGCACGTCACGTTCGTGGATTGCGATACCGAGCAACGGCGCAGCGTCACGCTGGTGTGGCCTATGGGGGAGGATTCCTCGCACCATCGGCTGTCCGTCATGACGCCGGTGGGTGCGGCTCTGATCGGGCTTCGCGCCGGCCAAAGCATCGGTTGGAAGAACCGCATGGGGACATGGCGTCGCCTCAAGGTCGAGGCGGTTTCCCAGCTCGACGAGGCAGTGGCCGCCGGAAATCAGGTTCTCTGATCCCGCCGATCATCCGCGGCTTGGCGCCGGCTTGCCGGAGCCTACGGCATCGCGCTGTTCGTCATGATCGAGGCAAGGACGACACCATCATGAAAAGGCCACCCCCATCGCGGGCCCCATCGCGGCCCCCATCGCGGGGAGCGGGTGGAGTGAAGCGTCCGGATGGCGCCATCGTCAGCCTGCCGCGCGCCCTGTCAAAGCTCGGATTCTGTTCCCGCACGCAAGCCGAGGCTCTGATAGCCGAGGGGCGCGTGCGCGTCGATGGTCGGGTTGTCCGCAGCGCGACGGCCCGCGTCGATCCCGGTCGCGCCCGCATCGCCGTCGATGACGCGCTGGTCGTGGCCGAGCGCAAGGTCTACCTGGCGCTCAACAAGCCGCGGGGCCTCGTCACGACCCGGGATGATCCGCAGGAGCGGGCGACGGTCTACGATTGCCTCCAGGGGCTCGATCTCCCCTTCGTCGCGCCGGTGGGACGCCTCGACAAGGCGAGCGAGGGCCTTCTGCTCCTGACCAACGACACCCGCTGGGCGCAACGCGTGTTGAATCCCGCATCGGACGTCGAAAAGACCTATCACGTCCAGATCGACCGCCTGCCGGACGAGGGCATGCTGGAACGCGTGCAGGCGGGCATGGTGCTCGATGGCGAACGCCTTGTCGCGAAGTCGGCAAGCCTGCTCCGTGCCGGCACACGCAATGCATGGCTCGAAGTTGTCCTCAGTGAAGGCAAGAACCGCCAGATCCGGCGCCTGCTCGGTGCGGTCGGGGCAGACGTGCTCCGCCTCGTGCGCATCGATGTGGGCGGAGTGCGGTTGGGCGATCTCGCAAAAGGTGCGGTCCGGCATCTCACGCCGACGGAAAAGGCGATGCTCGATGTTCCAATCCGGACTGTTCCGGCATGTGTGAATGAGGCGGTCTCAGTTTCCAGGGCAGTCGAATAGGCTTGGTTCGCCCATCAGGAAGGACAGACCCGGACGTTGGTACAGCTTCATGGCGATCCGGTGGCGATCCGGTGGCGATCCTGAAGGCGTGCGCCGAGGCGGACCCGAAACGCCGACAGCCCGGACCCTCTGTGCCGACGTCGGGTGAGACAGCCGCTTCCTGGAATTGAACCGCCCCGGACCTGCTGGAGGCCCTGCCCGCCGTCCCCGCCTGGATCGTCATCGACCGCGGCTACGCCTCCGATGCCTTCCGCCGTCAGGTGTGCGACCTCGGCGCCCGCCCGGCTGTCCCAGCCAGGAGCAACGAGGCGCCGGCCGCCTGCCCGACCTGGATCGGCAACAACCGCAACCTCGCCGAGCGCCTGTGGGCTCGACAGAAGGAATGGCGCGCCATCGCCACCCGCTGCGAGAAAACCGCCGTCCCCTTCATGGGAGTTCTCAACCTGGCGGCCGCTCTCGATTGGCTCATGCGCCAACAGACCCTAGGCGGCATGGCCGACGGAATTCTTCGGAAAAGCCCACGCACCAGCAACATAATTCTCCATTCTTTGGCAGAATGTTCGGCAATCCGAGTAGGTATCGTTCGTATTTAAGGCATCTCACATCGAAGAGAATGTTCGATCACTTAATAAATGAAAAAATAGGTGTTAACTTTTGCGAAACGGATTCTATCTATCGTTAGACGCAATCACCCAATCTGCATAATACCAGTGCTGAAATCCGTTCGCACGTTGTTAGGTGACACGATGAATGCTAGCGAAGACGTGCACATAATTGACGACGACTCAAGCATTCGCCGAGTGCTCGCCAACACGTTATCCAGTGTGAAAATAAAGAGCCACGCGTATGGGACCGCGGCGGAGTTTCTTGAATCGGGACCGCATATCGGCGGTTGCGTCATCATGGATGTGCGCCTGCCCGACATGGATGGAATCTGTCTCGTCGAAACGTTGCGCAAACAGAATTTCGACCTTCCGATACTGGTCGTGACCGGATACGCCGACATTGATCTGGCTGTCCGGGCAATGAAGGCCGGAGCCGTCGATTTCCTGGCCAAGCCGTTCAGCAATGACACCTTCCTTGAGAAGGTTGGAAACTGCTTGGCCATCGAACGGGCGCGAGCCCGTATCCACACCCGCCGCCGCAACGCTGCCGAACGCCTGTCTTCCCTGTCCGGCCGGGAATCGCAAGTGCTGCGTCTGGTCATCGGCGGCAAGCAGAACAAGTGCATCGCCTGGGATCTGGGCATCAGCATCAAGACGGTCGAAGTTCACCGCGCCCACATCATGGAAAAGACCGGGGCCGCGACCATCGTCGATCTGGCCCGCATGTGGGAAATCGCCGGCATGGGTGCCGCGGATGAAGACGCCGCCATGCCGCTTTCGCTCGCCCTCGGGGCCTGAGCCGCTCTTTTCACGCTCGACCATAGGCCGAAAGTCATATATCAGGGTTAGCCCTAACTGGTGCGCCGCACCGGGGCGGACCATGCTTGCCGACCAATGAAACAAGGGGCCACTGATGGCGCTCGCCGCCGATCTCCCAATGCCGGCACACAGACGTTCCCGGCGGCCGTCCGGCCTGGCGGTGCCCTTGGGAATCGCCGTCGCGCTCTCTCTCTGCGCCGCGGCGGTGCCGGACGTTCCCTGGCCGTCTCGCGTCCTGACGCTTCTGGCCACCGCCGCCGCGGGCTTCGCGCTGGTCCGCGGCACCCGGAGCGGCGAGGCCGCCGCCGGCACCCTCCCCGATCCGTCGCCGGTGGCGGTCCCGGAAACGAACTCCAGCCGCGCGACGGTTCTGGCCACACCCGAAACCGGCACCCCGCGCGACCTGAAGACGGCCATGAGCCTGTTCAGCTCCGTCATCGTCGATCAGGTGGAAACCTCGGTCGCGGCGGTGGTGCAGGAAAACAGCCAGATGCGCGAAATGGCCCAGGAGATGGCCACCGCCGCGGTGCAGGCCAACGAGCAGTTCGGCAAATCCATGGCCGGCGCCAGCGCCGCGGAGAATTGCATCGAGCGGCTGGGCAGCGTGGGCGAGGGACTGACCGACTCCATCGGCATCATCGTCGGCGAAATGAACGAGACCATGCGGGTGGTCGGCAACGCCACCGAACGGGCCGACACCACCCGCCAATGCGTGGACACCATGGCCGGACTGGCCCAGGACGTCAGCGACACGGTCGGGCTGATCGGCGACATCGCCCGCCAGACCCGCATGCTGGCGCTGAACGCCACCATCGAGGCGGCCCGCGCGGGCGAGGCCGGCAAGGGATTCGCCGTGGTCGCCGGCGAGGTGAAGGCGCTCGCCCATCAGACCGCGACCGCGACCGACACCATCACCGCCCGCATCGCCTCCATGCGCGACACCACCGCGGCGTCGGTGGACGCACTGCGCGAGCTGGTGGACACCATCGCCCAGGTGGACGCCGCCAGCCAGCGCATCGCTTCCGCCGTGCACCAGCAGGAAGGGCTGGCGCGCGAGGTGAACGGCAGCTTGAGCCAGATGCACGACGCCGTGTTCAGCCTGTCGCGGGAAATCCGCGAGGCCGCGCAGATCGCCGCCAACAGCGGCATGCTGTCGGAACTGGTGCTGGACACCGCGAACGAGGTGGACACCCACATGCATCAGTTGCGCGACCGGCTGACGCAGGTGGGCAGCGGCATGGCGATCCAGCCGATGGACGCCGCCACTCCTTCCTCTCCCCCCTCCTATGGCGACGGCGACGGCCGCGCCACTCATGAAAGCCGCACTTGATGAGCAGCACGATCCTCATCCTCGACGATTCACCCACCATGGTCATGAGCCTGTCGCGGATTCTGCAAAAATCCGGCTATGCCGTCGTCACCGCCGCCAACGGCAAGGACGGGCTGGAAAAGCTGAAGACCGGCACCCGGCCCAACCTGATCCTGACCGACCTGAACATGCCGGTGATGGACGGCATCACCTTCATCAAGGAAGCGCGGAAGAATTCCTCCACCCGCTTCACGCCCATCGTGGTGCTGACCACCGAATCCATGCCCGGCAAGCGCGACGAGGCGCGGTCCGCCGGCGCGTCCGGCTGGCTGACCAAGCCGACGCCGCCCGACGAGCTGCTCGCCACCCTCAAGCAGCTTCTGCCATCCTGACCGGAAGGGGAATCCCCGTGGGCTCGAAGGAAGACTGCTCCCGTGTCTGCCGCGTCCTGGCCGCCCAAGTGGCGGAGGTGCAGGCCCGTCTGGAATCCTCCAGCCAGGAACTGGTTGCCACCTTGGACCGGCTTGATGGGCTGCTGACCGCCGACTCCGATCGGAATTCCGCCCAGGCCCGCGAGACCGCCGCCATGCAGGACGCGCTGGACGGGCTTCTCTTCGCGCAGGCGCAGGAGCATGACATCATCCGCCAGATGATGGGAGTGATCGCCCACGCCCTCAGCCTTCTGCCCGACCACATCGACCCCGACCGGCTCGTCGGGCTCTACATCTCCGATGCCCAGCGGAACGTGCATCGGGCGGCGCTGGAGCGGGGTGATGCGGACTGACCCCGACACGCTGGAGGTTGCGCTCGACGGCGCCCGCCTTGCGGTCTTCCGCCACGAACCCGACTGGGCCGGCGATCCGAGCGGAATCGCCGGGAGCCTGCAATGGATCGGCTGCCGCTACGGCGTGGACGGGATGGATGGCCGCGGGTTGGCCGCCCTGCTCGACGCGGTGACCGACAGCGACCGCGGCAGCCTGCTGGGCCTGTTCGCCCCCGGCGGCGGCGCCGTGCGGGGCGGCGAATTCCGCCTGAAGGGGGCGGGGCGCGACATCCATCTGTCCTGCGACGCCATGGTGGAGGCCGGTGGCGGCGAACGCCCGCTGCGGATCACCGGCACCGTCCAGGACATCAGCGAACGGCGCCGGTTCGAGGAGACGCTGAACGACACCCTGCGCTCCAAGCAGACGCTGCTGGCCATCATCGACGCCTCCCCCATCAGCATCTCGGTCGCCGACGCCCGGCTGCCGGACGCCCCGCTGGTCTACGTCAACCGCCGGTTCCAGAGCCTGACGGGCTATGAGCCGGCGGACATCCTGGGCCGGAACTGCCGCTTCCTGCAAGGGCCGGGCAGCGATCCCGGCACGGTGGCCGCCATCCGCCGCGCGGTCGCCCAGGGCGACCGGATCGACACCCGAATCCTGAACTACCGCAAGGACGGCACGCCTTTCGTCAACGCCCTGATGCTGGCGCCCATCCGCGACAGCGACGGCACGGTCACCGCCTACATCGGCTTCCAGAGCGACGTGACCGAGGAGGCCCGGCGGGAGGAGGCCGAACGCCAGCGCCAGCGGATGGAGGTGATGGGCCGCATGATGGGCGGCGTCGCCCATGAGATCAACAACCTGCTCCAGCCCATCACCCTTCTGACCGAGGAACTGTCGGACCGGCACGCGGGCGACGCCGACGGCCCCTATCTGGACATGGTGCTGGATTGCGCGCGCAAGGCGCGGCGGATCATCGGCGACCTTCTGGCCTTCTCGCGCCCCGCCAAACGCGCCACGGACCCGGTGACGGCGGGCGAGCTGATGGCCGCCACCCTGCCGCTGGTGTGCAAGGCCGTCGGTCCGGGGGTGGTGCTGAGCGAACGCATCGCCACCGCGGGGGCCGCGCTGACCTTGCGGGCCGACCGCACAGCCTTCGCCCAGGTGCTGCTGAATCTGGCGGGCAACGCCGCCGCCGCCGTGGGAGGGACCGGCACCATCGACGTGACGCTCGACCTGGAGCCCGCCGACGGGACGGAGCCGCGGCGCGCCCGCATCACCGTGGCCGACGCCGGCTGCGGCATGGGACCCGCGATTCTGGAACGGGCCTTCGAACCCTTCTTCACCACCAAGCCCGTGGGCCAGGGCACCGGGCTGGGCCTGTCGGTCGTCTATGGCTTGGTGAAGGATATGGGCGGCGACATCACGCTGGCCAGCACCCCCGGGGTGGGCACGGTGGCGACCGTGTTCCTGCCCGAATTCGTTCCCCCCGCCGCCTGAGGAGAAACAGCCATGGCACGCATTCTGGTCATCGAAGACGTTCCGTCGGTGATGTTTTCCCTGCGCATGGTGCTGGAGGGACAGGGCCACAAGGTCGCCACCGCCGTCGACGGGGCCGAGGGGCTGGACCGCCTGCGCCGCGAAGGGTTCGACGTGGTGGTGACGGACATCTGGATGCCGGGCAAGGACGGCGCCACCGTGATCCGCGAAGGGAGGGCGGCGGCTCCGGGGACGCGCTTCCTCGCCATCACCGGCGGCTCGCCCAACAGCTCTCCCGGCGGGTCCCCGGATGGCTCCCCAGGCGGCTCCGTCGGTATCGACCATCTGCGGCAGGAAGATTTCGGGGCGGACCGCATCCTGTTCAAACCCTTCGAGCGGCAGGAACTGATCGGTGCCATCGACGCCCTGACCGCCCGTTCCTGACGCCCGTCCACGTTCCGCTCCACCTCCCCACCCACGCGCCCCCCATGAAAGCCACGGCCATGACCTTCCTCCACGATCTCTCGCCCGCGTCCATGCAGAGCGAACGGCAGCGCCTGCTGACCGTCTGGCGGACCTATCTGGGGGACTATCTGCCCATGCCGCAGATCGACCGCCGCATCGTGGAGGATCTGTGCGAGGGCCTGTTCGACGCCTTCGCCGAGGCGCTGGGCAAGGCCCCGCCGGTGATGACCGAGGGATTGCGGGAGCTGCTGTCGGCCCTGTCGGTGGAGTTCGCCGAGCGGGGGCTGACCCCGTCGCAGACGGCCACCTTCGTCTTCAGCCTGAAGCATGTGCTGAACGAGGTCTTTTCCGGCGGCTCGGGAGCGATGGAGGACATCCACAAGTTGATCGACGCCATGGGCCTCTATTCCATGGACGCCTTCATCGGCCGGCGCGAGCAGATCATCCGCCGCCAGAACCAGGAGCTGGTGGACCTGTCGGTTCCCGTGGTGCCGCTGTGGGAGGGGGTTCTGTCCTTGCCCATCATCGGCACGCTGGATTCCAGCCGCGCTCAGGCGATCACGGAAAAGCTGCTGTTCGAAGTTGCCCGCAGCGGGTCGCGCTACGCCATTCTCGACATCAGCGGCGTGCCGATGGTCGATACCCAGACCGCCCAGCATCTGGCGAAGACGGTGGCGGCGGCGCGGCTGATGGGGGCGGAATGCGTCATCACCGGCATCCGTCCGGCCATCGCCCAGGTCATGGTGTCGCTGGGCATCGACCTGGCGACCATCGAGACGCGCTTCTCGCTGGCCGAGGGGCTGCGCTACTGCTTCGGCAAGCTGAACTACACCGTGGTCCGGGGAGACTGACCGGATGCCCGCCTCCGCCCCCTCCCAAGCCCACATCACGCCGCTGGACGGTATCCTGGTCGTCACGCTGCCGCCGCTGCTGGGCGACAGCGACGCCGAACATCTGGCCGAGCAGGTGGGTGAACGGCTGGTGGCGGAGCAGGCGCACGCCGCGCTGATCGACATGGCGCAAATGCGCATGATCGATTCGCACATGGGGCGGGTGTTGAACGCGATGGCCACCATGATCCGCCTGCTGGGCGCCGAGACCATGGTGGCCGGCCTCCGTCCGGAGGTCGCGATGACGATGGTGGAACTGGGTATGGATCTGGGCGGCATTCCCGCCGCCCTGTCGGTCAGGCACGGCCTCGCGGACCTCCGCGCCCGCGCGGGCAGGTCGGAGTGAAGCCCGCCGCGCGCCCGATCCGCGCGACCGTCACCGTCCACGGCGAGGAATCGCTGGCCGCCGCCCACCGGGCGGTGGACGAGGCGGGGCAGGTCCTGGGCTATGGGCTGGTAGACCAGACCAAGCTCATCACCGCCGCCAGCGAACTGGTGCGCAACATCGTGCTCTACGCCGGCACCGGCCAGATGGAGGTTGAAGAGATGGTCCGCGGCGGCCAGAGCGGGCTGCGCCTGACCTTCACCGACGAGGGGCCGGGAATCCCCGACGTGGGCCGCGCCATGCAGGACGGCTACAGCACCGGAAAGGGCATGGGGCTGGGCCTGCCCGGAGCCCGGCGGCTGGTCCATGAATTCTCCATCGACTCCGCCGCCGGAATGGGCACCCGCGTCATCATCGTCCTGTGGAAGCGCTGATGCTGCCCCTGCATTGCCATCGCCGGCTGAGGATCGACGCCCCATCCGCCCTGACGCTCGCCCGTGGGGTGGCCGCCGATCTTGCCGCCGCCCAGGCGCTGGGAGAGGACGCCGCCGCCCGGCTGGCGCTGGTGGTGAGCGAGTTGGGCAGCAACCTGCTGAACCACACGCCGGACGGGGGAAGCTTGCTGCTGCGCCCGCTGACGGCCTGGGACGGCGGCAGGGCGGGGGTGGAGTGCTTGGCGCTGGACCATGGGCCGGGCATCGCCGACCTGGGCCGGGCCATCGCCGGACCGGCCCGCCCGCCGGGGAGCGCACCCGCCGGGGGGCTCGGCTACGGGCTGGGGGCGGTGCGGCGGTTGGCCGACCGCTTCGACATCCACACGCTGCCGGGGGTGGGCACCGCCGTCCTGGCCCGCGTCCTGGCCCGCGTTCCGGAGGAGGAGGACGGCGCCCCGGCGCCCTTCGGCGGCGCGACGATGCTGGCAATGGCCGGCAGCGACTGGTGCGGCGACGGGTGGCTGATGCGACGCGACGGGCTGGTGCTGGCGGTGGACGGGCTGGGGCATGGCGAGGCCGCCGCCGCCGCCGCCCGGCGGGCCGAGGCAGAGACGAAGGCCGCACCGCCGGACGCCGATCCGGGCGCGGTCCTGACGGCGCTCCACCACGCGCTGCGCGACACCCGTGGAGCGGTCGCCACGGTGCTTCGGCTGGAGGGGGAGCGCATCGGCTACGCCGGGGTCGGCAACATCGCGGCCACCCTGATCCGGCAGGGCGCCGGCACAGCCCTTTCCGGCCGCTGGGGCGTGGTGGGCTACAACGCCACCCCGCCGCCCACCGTCTGGATTCCCTGGCAAGCCGGCGACCATGTGGTCCTGCACAGCGACGGCTGTTCCCGGCTGGCCAGCCTGTTCCTGGACCGGCGGCTTCTCCACACCCACCCCGCCCTGGCCGCCGCCGTGCTGATGCGCGACGGCTGCCCGCGCGTGGACGACCAGATGGTGATGGTGCTGCGCCATCCCGCGACCCTTTGAACGAACGCCTCTTCGAACGACGACGGCTCTGGCGGAAAGCGACGACCCATGCATCCCTGCAAACGCATTCTCCTGGTGGACGACAGCAAGCTGGCCCGCATGGCGCTGCGCGCCCTGCTGAACGATCTGGGCATGGAGACCGATGTGATCGAGGCGGCGGACGCCGAAGCGGCGCTGGAGTTGACCGAGCGCATCGCCTTTGACATGGTGTTCATGGACTACAACATGCCGGGCCTGGACGGCCTGTCCGCCGCCGCGGTCATCCGCGCCCGCCAGCCCAACATGGCCATCGCGCTCGTCACCGCCAACGCGCAGGACGACATCCTGGCCAATGCGGAGCGGCTGCGGCTGGGTTTCCTGGGCAAGCCGGTGCGGCGGGAGGACATCCTGCGCTTCGTCGCCGATGCCGGCCCCGGCGCTGCGGAGTCGATGGACCGACCGTGATGTTCGACGCGCTGGAACAGGACGCCGTCACCGAACTGCTGAACGTGGCGGTCAGCCGCTCGGCGGCAGCGCTCAGCCGCATGGTGGGCAAGCCCGTAGCGATGTCGGTGCCCGACGTGCGCGCCTTGTCGCGGGCGGAGGCGCTGGACGCCATCTCCCGCAACCGCGACACGTCGCTGATCGCCGTGGGCGAGCAGTTCAGCGGCCCCTTCTCCGGTCGCGCCCTGCTGGTCTTCCCCGAGGCGCGCAGTCTTCATCTCGTACAGGCCATCGTCGGGGAGCAGATGTCGCTGGAGGAGATCGCCGATCTGGAGGAGGACGCCATGACCGAGGTCGGCAACGTCATCCTCAACAGTTGCTTGGCCAGCATCGCCAACATGCTGGGCTGCCGGATCGAAGCCACCCTGCCCCATTGCTTCCAAGGCGGGGTGGAGCAGATCTTCCGGCGGACCATCCGCGATGACGACGACGGCGTGGTCCTGTTCATGTCCATCGACTTCTCCATCCGGGAGCGGGACATCGGCGGGTTCATCATCCTCCTGCTGGACCTCAACGCCATGTCGAACCTGCGCAGCGCCATCGCCCGCTACGTGGACGGGTTGTGCCGGTCACTGGGCGGCCCGACTTCCTCATGACCCGAACCGATCCGCCGCGATGACCGACCCTTGCCCCTCCGCAACTCCCTCCGTTCTGGACGAGCTGGACATGGGGGTGGTCATCGTCGACGACGCCCGGCGGATCGTCGTCTGGAACACCTGGATGGTCCGCCATTCCGGCATCTCGCGCCGGGCGGCCATCGGGACGGAACTGTTCACCCTGATTCCCGCCATGGCCGGCGGGAGGGTCGATCTCGCGGTGCGGGACGCTCTGGACACCGGGCTTCCGGCGGTGATCTCGCACCACGTCAACCACGACCTGTTCCCGCTGCTGCGCGGCGACGGCCTGACCGACGAACGGGTGGCCCAGTCCATCGTCGTGCGCCCCACCCGCACGGGCCGGGGCATGGGAGGCCTGATCCAGATCTACGACCAGACCGCCGCAGTGGAGCGCGAGCGCAAGCTGCGCGCCCAGCGCAACGCGCGCTACCATGCCATCGTCGACGCCGCCCGCGACTGTTTCATCACCGTGGATGAGGACGGCGCCATCTGGGGCATGAACCCTGCCACGGAGGAGCGGTTCGGCTGTTCCGCCGCGGCGATGCGGGGCCAGCCGATCACCCGCCTTCTGCCGCAGCTTCAGGAACTTCCGTTGCTGGGGGACCCGCTGATGCCGGTCCGCGCCGTGGGGGCGGGGGGAAAGACGTTCGACGCCGAGATCTCCATGGGCTCCTGGATGAACAACGGGGTGCGCCATTTCACCCTGTTCATCCGCGACGTGACCGAGCGCAATCTGACGGCGGAAAACCTGCGCCGGACCGAGCACATCCAGGCGCTTGGCGCGCTGACCGGCGGCGTCGCCCACGAATTCAACAACCTGCTGATGGTCATCCGGGCCAACGCCGAGCTGGTGCTGGCACTCGCCGGCGGCGAGGCCGCGGCCCACGCCGCAGAGATCGTGCAGGCCGCCGACCGGGGCCGCGTCCTGACCGACGGATTGCTGTCCTTCGCCCGACGCCAGCCGCTGAACCCCGTCCGGGTGACGCTGGACGCCGCGGTGGAGGACATCCTGCGGCTGGCCGCTCCGCTGTTGGGCGTGTCGGTGGAGATCGCCGTCGCCCCCATCCTGGCCGGGTCCGCGGTGATGGCCGACCGCACCCAGCTTCAGAACGCGCTTCTGAACCTGCTCATCAACGCGCGGGACGCCATGCCCGACGGCGGGCGGATCACCATCTCCGCCGGTCCCGGCCCGGAACCCGGTCATTGCCACATCGCCGTGGCGGACACCGGAACGGGAATGACTCCGGCGGTTCTCGAAAAGGCCTGCGAGCCCTTCTTCACCACCAAGGACCAGGGGAAGGGCACCGGGCTGGGGTTGAGCATGGTCGCCGGCTTCGCCCGCCAGTCGGGCGGCGACCTTCTGCTGTCCAGCCGCCCGGGGGCCGGGACCACCGCCACCATCCGGCTGCGCTGTGCTGCGCCTGAGGATGCGTCCGCCACCGCCGGGAGCGACGCGGAGGACGCGGAGGAAGGCCCGCCGCCCACCCTGCCCCATCTGCGGTTGCTGTTGACCGAGGACGACCCGCAGGTGCGCGCCGGAGTCCTCGCCATGCTCTCCCGGGGCGGTCACCGGGTGGCCGCCGCCGCCAACGGGCCGGACGCCCTGGACCGTATGGCGGAGGAGGATTTCGACATGCTGGTGACCGACGTCATGCTTCCCCGCGGCATGAACGGGATCGCGCTGGCCTGCGAGGCGCGGCGGATGTTTCCGCAGCTCGCCGTGGTGCTGATGTCGGGGTATCACGGGTTCGACACGGCTCTTCTGGACGCCGTCGGACCCGCGGCGGTCCTGCGCAAGCCCTTCGGCCGCGCCGACCTGGAACGGGCCATCGCTTCCGCCCTTCGGCAGCGGCCCGGTTCGGAATCACGCAACCGCCCTGATACGGTTGGAAAATGATCGCTTCCGTCATTTTCCAACCGTGAAGACTGACAAATCAATGCGTTGGCATTGATTGAAAGGGCCATGACACCGGACGGTGGCGATTTCAGAAGCGGCTCGCCACCGGAAGGCAGGACGTGACGCCCACGAGCAGCGCGGCGTGGCGGGACAGGCCGCTGTCCTGGTTGGCCTGATGAGCGGCAATCCACCGGGGCAGGATGGTGATGGTGGAGCGGATCAGCTCCGCCGGGAAGCGCACCGACGCCCGCAAGGTCCGCAGGGTTCGCGCCATGGCTTCGTGCTCCCTCCGGTGCGCGTCGGCCCCGGCGTAGCGGGTGTCGAGCATCTGCCGCTCCTCATCGGCGAAATGTTCATCCAGTGACGCCAGAAGAGAGGTCAGGACGGGAAACGCCTCCTCCCGCCCGCCGGGACGCTTGGCACAGTCCGCCATTTTTGCAGTCAAAGCGAGTATCTCGCGATGCTGCCGATCGACGAGTTCATCACCGACCGACATCTCGGTTGTCCAGGACAGCGCCATGAGTCCCATGAATGCGTCCTCTCCGCGGTATTTATTCACCTGCGGGAAATCCTGTCAAAACATTCTCGTCGAGTCTACACCCAATTGCTTTCCTCCCGTTGTTTCCACCCATCCCGGCCCTGTCACGCTCGGTGCCCGGCCCTCCTGGGGTCAACCCTGATAGGGCGCACCCCAATAGGGTCGCCCCCATCTGCCGCCGCCACCGGGGCGGTGCCACAGTGCCGCGCGCCCTTCGGCAGGGCGAATTGATCGACTTGGAGTGGAACGATGGCACTGGTGAAGAAGGCGGACGTTGGCCAACCGGGAACCGCTGGGACGGGCACGATCTCCGGCAACGGGCGGGGCAGCGCCACCGCCGACGCCCAGCGCAAGCGCGCGCGCACCTTCGCCCGCCAGCAGAAGGTGGCCGAACGGGTGGCTTCCGCCACATCGCAGATGGCCAGCGGCATTTCCGAATCCGCGTCCGCGTCCGAACAGCTCCGCAAATCGATGGAGCAGATCGCGGCCGGTGCCCAGGAAGCTTCGGGCGCCGCCCAGGAATCGATGACCGCCGTCACCAACATCGCCAAGGCCATCCTGGAATCCAAGGACCAGGCCGAGGTCAGCCGGCAGAAGTCCACTCAGCTCCAGCTCCTGCTGGCCGAGGTCAGCGCCCAGATCGCCGCGTCGGTGACCAGCATCGGCGCCAACGCCGAACGCCAGCTTGCGTCGGTGGACATGGTGGTGGAACTGGAGAAGCAGGCCGCCAACATCGGCGAGATCGTCAAGGCCGTGGCCCGCATCGCCGACCAGACCAACCTCCTGGCCCTGAACGCCGCCATCGAGGCCGCCCGCGCCGGCCAGCACGGCAAGGGCTTCGCCGTCGTCGCCGACGAGGTGCGGACGCTGGCCGAGACCTCCGAGAAGAGCGCCCGCGACATCCAGGAGCTGGTCGGCCAGATCCAGAGCGAGGTGACGGTCATCGCCCAGGGCATCAACACCGCCGCCGAAGCCGCCAAGGGCGAGGTGGAAAAGGGCCGCACCGTCACCGGGCAGCTTGAGCAGATGCGCACCGACATCCAGATCCTGGGGAAGGGTGCCGGCGACATCGCCGCCTCCGCCATCGAGGCCGAGCGCGCCGCCCGCGAGGCGCAGAAGGGGTCGGAGAGCATCGCCGCCGCCGCCGAGGAACAGTCCGCCGCCTGCGACGAGGCCCTGCGCACCGTCGATCAGCAGACCGCCGCGCTGAGCCAGTCGCAGACCGCGTCGGGAGAACTTCAGACGATTGCGGAGGATCTGCGCAACTCCACCGACATCACCAAGAGCGCCGAGGAGGTCGCCTCCGCCGCCGAGGAGCTGTCCGCCGCGGTCCAGGAGATCTCCAGCGCCGCCACCCAGATCATGGCCGCCATCGAGCAGATCTCCAAGGGCGCGCAGCAGTCCTCCGCCGCCACGCAGCAATCCTCCGCCGCGATCAACCAGATCGAGCGCAGCGCCAAGCTGTTCCAGGACAACGCCGGGGATTCGCTGGAGCGCGCCCAGCTCCTGACCAAGCTGCTGAACGACAGCAACACGGCCATCGAAGGGCTGATCGAGGGCGTGATCCAGGCACTGGACGAGACCCGCAAATCCAACCAGCTCATGAACAACCTGGAGCAGGTCAGCCGCCGCATCGACAAGATCGTGGACGCCATCTCCACGGTGGCGGTGCAGACCAACATGCTGGCCGTCAACGGCTCCATCGAGGCGGCGCGGGCCGGCGAGTTCGGCAAGGGCTTCGCCGTGGTGTCCACCGACATCCGCAACCTCGCCCGCGACAGCGCCGAGAACGCCGACCGCATCAAGGACGTGGTGAAGGCGACCCAGGACCAGATCGTCGCCGTCCGCAGCGATCTGGAGCAGATCGCGACCTCCGCCCTGGCGGAAGTGGAAAAGAACAAGGCGATCACCCTGAACCTGACCAACGCCGCGCGGGACATGGGAGTCGTGCTGAACGGCAACAGCAGCATCCGCAGCGGGGCCGAGGAAATCCTGGCCGCCCTGGAGGAGGCCAAGAAGGGCGTGCAGCAGATCGCCGCCGCCGCCGAGGAAGCCTCCCGCGCCGCCCAGGAAGCCTCCGCCGCCGCCAAGCAGCAGGCCCGCGGGGCCGAGGAACTGGCCGCCGCCGTCGAGGAGATCGCCAGCCTCGCCGACGAACTCCAGAATTCCGCCGATTGAGGGGCGACCCGCAAGCGCCAAATCCGCGAGGAAGGGTTGACCCATGACCATCAACACTGCGGCAACCGCCGATACGGGCCCCGCCGGTGACACGCGGCAATACGTGACCTTCTACGTCAAGGACGAGATGTTCGCGGTGCCGCTGGCCGAGGTCCAGGAAATCATCCGCATGCCGCCCGTGGTCGGCGTGCCGAAAAGTCCGGCCAGCCTGGAAGGGCTCGCCAACCTGCGCGGCACGGTCATGTCGGTGACCAGCCTGCGCCGGATCTTCCAGTTCGAGGACCGCCCCCACGACGACTCCACCCGCGTCGTGGTGCTGAACCAGGGCGTTCCGGTGGGCTTCGTGGTGGACCGCATGGCCGCCGTGGTGACGGTGGACCCCGGCCAGATCGAACCCGCCGAGACGATCCAGGCGACGGTGGAGACCGACCTGCTGCGCGGCATGATCAAAGGCGTCAACGGCCACGCCATGATCATGATCATCGACCCGCAGCGGCTGATCCAGCGCGAGAACGGCGGGGAGAACGCCGTCCGCTCCCGCGCGGCGCGGGTGACCGCGGCGGGCGACCTGGGGCGCGCCCAGGCCGACGGCGCGGTCAGCGACGAACTCCAGTTGGTCAGCTTCGAGGTGGCGCGGCAGGAATACGCGCTGGGCATCGAAAGCGTGCAGGAGATCGTGCAGGTGCCCGACCTCATCAGCCGCATCCCCCGCACCGACGCCTATGTGCTGGGGGTGATGACCCTGCGCAACCGGCTGCTGCCGCTGGTCAGCCTGCGGGCGATGTTCCGGTTGCCGGAAACGCCGCTGGACGAGCGCAGCAAGATCGTCGTCGTTCCGCTGGACGAACGCAACTCGGTCGGCGTGGTGATGGACACGGTGCGCGAGGTCCTTCGCGTGCGCAAGGACGTGGTGGACCCGCTGCCGGCCATGCTGGGCGACGGACGGGGCGAGATCCAATCGATCTGCCGCCTGAACAACGGGCGCCGGCTGGTGTCGATCCTGTCCGCCGAGCAGCTTTTCCACCACGACGCCGTGCGTTCGGCCCTCGCCGCCGTTCGGGATCAGGAGGGCACCGAGATGGCCGATGACACGTTCACCCGCAGCGTCCTGGCGGACGAGGAGGAGCAGTTCGTCGTCTTCCGCCTGGGCAACGAGGAGTATGGCGCGCCGATCGCCAGCGTGAACGAGATCGTCCGCGTTCCGGAGGAGCTGACCCGCGTGCCGAAGACCGCGGCCTTCATCGAAGGGGTGGTGAATCTGCGCGGCTCGGTCCTGCCGGTGATCGACCAGCGCCGCCGCTTCGACCTGCCGGATGTGGAGCGCAACGACCGCCAGCGGATCATGGTCTTCACCATCGCCGGCAAGCGCACCGGCTTCATCGTCGACAGCGTGTCGGAGGTCCTGAAGATCCCCCGCTCCGCCATAGGCCCCACCCCGTCCATGTCCGAGGAGCAGACCCGCCTGATCGGGCGCGTCGCCAACCTGGAGAAAAGCAAGCGGATGATCCTGCTGCTCGACGTGGACAACCTTCTCGACACCGCCGAGGTCGCGGCGGTCGGGGAGTATGCGGGGGAAGCCGCCTGAACCGGGGCGATCACACGCCGCCTGAACCACCAGCCAGATTGCCGGTCATGATAAAGCTGCTGATCGTTGACGATTCCGCCCTGATGCGGCGCCATATGGGGCGGATCTTCGGAGAGCAAGGGGACTTCGAGATCACCTTCGCCCGCAACGGCGCGGAAGCCCTGGCTGCGGTGCGCGAACAGCAGCCCGATGTGGTGACGCTCGACGTCAACATGCCGGAGATGGACGGGCTGACCTGCCTCAGCCACATCATGACCGAGAGTCCGCGGCCGGTGGTGATGGTGTCGTCGCTGACCTCGAAGGGGGCGATGGCGACCCTGGAGGCGCTGGAGCTGGGGGCCGTGGACTTCATCCCCAAGCCCGACGGCACGGTGTCGCTGACCATCGACACCATCGAGCGGGAGCTGGTGGCGAAGGTGCGGGCGGCGGCCAAGGCGCGGCTGCGCACCCGCAACCTGGCGCAGCGCATCCGCCGCCAGCACGCCGGGCTGACCGCTCCGCCGCCCCGCGCGGCCGCCCCAAAGCCCGCCGCGAGAACCGCGGCCGGCGCCGCCGACGCGATGGCGGGGCGCGGACTGGTGCTGATCGGGGTTTCGACCGGCGGACCGGGAGCCCTGGACTGCATCCTGCCGCTGCTGCCCGCCGATTTCCGCTGGCCGGTGGTCGTCTGCCAGCACATGCCGGCCAACTTCACCGGGGTTCTCGCCCGCCGTCTGGACAACGCCAGCGCGATCGAGGTGCGGGAGGTGGACAGCCCCACGCTGCTGCGCCCCGGCACCGCCTACATCGCGCGCGGCGACGCCGACCTGCTGATCGCCCGCCGGCCCAACGGCCTGACGGCACTGCCGGCCCCGGCGTCGCCCACCCACATCTGGCACCCCAGCGTCGACCGCATGGTCGAAAGCGCGCTGGAGGTGGTGGAGCCCGCCCGGCTGATCGGCGTGCTGCTGACCGGCATGGGCAACGACGGGGCGGCGGCGATGGCCACCCTGCGCGAGCGGCGGGGCCGCACCATCGCCGAATCGGAAGAAACCGCCGTCGTCTGGGGGATGCCCCAGGATCTGATCCGCCGGGGCGGGGCCGACGTGGTCCTGCCCGTCCACCGCGTCGTCGAGCAACTGGAAAAATGGGTGCGTTGACATGCCGCTCGTGAAGGCTCCTTCCGGCGCCGCCGCCTCCGGCGGTCCCGACCGGGACATCGCCAGCCGCGATTCCGTGCTGGCCGACATGAACGCCGACAGCGCGGACCGGCGCCGTACCGCCGCCCGCGCCTGCCGCGCCTTTCCCGACGCCATCGACCTGATCGCCGGGCGGCTGGAGGTCGAGGACGACACCCGCGTGGTGGAGGCGCTGGTGCTGAATCTGGTCGCCATCGGCGGGCCGGCGGCGGCGGCGGTTCTCGCCCCGCTGCTGCGCTCCGACCGGGCGGGCTGCCGCTTCGCCGCCGCCGAGGCGCTGGCCGACATGGGGCAGGACGCCCTGCCCTTCTTCGACACGCTGATCCGCGACCCCGACCCGCAGGTGCGCATCATGGCCGCCGAGATCGGACGCGGCCGGGCCGGCGGCGCCGTGGCCCAGACGCTGGAGCATCTGTTGGCCTCGGAGAAGGAGGTCAACGTGTGCTGCGCCTTCATCGACGTGCTGGCGGAAACCGGCACGGCGAACACGGCGGCGGTTCTGGCCGCCGTCCTGCAACGCATCCCGAACAGCCCGTTCCTGCGGTTTTCCGTGGAAACCGCCTTGTCCCGCCTTCCCACCGACTGAAAGGGACATCCCCCATGGCGATGCCCAGGACGGCCGGATCGTCGCAACCCACCGTGGTCACGGACGAGGAGTTCGCGCGCTTCTGCGAATTCATCTACCGCCGCACCGGACTGTCGTACGGCGAGGCGAAACGCTACTTCATCGACCGCCGCATCCTGGAACGGGTGGAGCGCAGCGGGGTCAGCAGCGTGCAGTCCTATCTGGCGCTCCTGCGCTTCGACAGCACGGGGCGCGAACTGGAAGAGATCGTCAACAGTCTGACCGTCAACGAAACCTATTTCTGGCGGGAGGAGTACCAGTTCGCCTGTCTCGCCAACTCCATCCTGCCCGAGGTGGTCCGCGGCAAGCGGCGCGGCGAGCCGGTGCGCATCTGGTCCCTGCCCTGCTCCACCGGGGAGGAGCCCTACTCCATCGCCATCTGGCTGCTGGAGAACTGGGCCGACGTGGACCAGTACGACGTGGAGATCATCGCGTCGGACATCGACACCCAGGTCCTTTCCGCCGCCCGCCAGGGGCTGTACGACGCGCGGTCGGTGCAGCGGCTGCCGAAATGGGTGCTGGACCGCTACTTCGAACGGCCCTCCAGCGACCGTTGGCAAATCGTGGATTCGCTGCGCAACTCCATCGAGTTCACCCGGATCAACGCCTCCGACCGGGCGCAGATGGCCTGCATGACGGACATCGACGTCATCTTCTGCCGCAACATGCTGATCTACTTCGACGATGTGTCCCGCCGCGAGGTCGCGGACAGCATGTATTCCAGCCTGCGTCCCGGCGGCTTCGTCTGCCTGGGGCATTCCGAATCCATGAGCCGGATCTCCCCGCTGTTCGCGGTCCGCCGCTTCACGGACGCCATCGTCTACCAGAGGCCAGCCCGATGAGCCCCAGCACGACACCCCCCGTCCCGACAGGCCCGACCGGCATCGGCCCCACCGGCATCGGCAGCGACGCGCACGTCCGTGCCCACCCGCCGAAGCGGTTGCTGATCGTCGACGACGCGGCGCTGATCCGGGCCTATTACCGGCAGGCGCTGGAACAGCCCGGCGGCTACACCGTGGACGAGGCCTTCAACGGGATCGAGGCGCTGGAGAAGGCGCTGAGCGGCCCCTACGACCTGATCCTGGTCGATGTGAACATGCCCAAGATGGACGGCCTGACCTTCGTCCGCACCCTGCGCACGACGGAGGAGATCGCCTGCCTGCCGGTGATGATGACCAGCACCCTGAACCGGGACAAGGACATCGCCGCCGCCCGCGCGGTGGGGGTGAACCTGTATCTGGTCAAGCCGATCAGCGTGGACGACCTGCGCCTGTTCGCCGCCATCATGACGGGAGCGACCGAGCCATGAGCCCCCTTCTCGCCCAGTTCCTGGTGGAAGCCCGCGAACAGATCGCCGCGACCACCGACGGCCTGCTGGGGCTGGAACGCGATCCCCACAGCGGCGGGCTGCTCAACGCCGTGTTCCGCTCGGTCCATACGCTGAAGGGATCGTCGGGACTGTTCGACATCCCGGCCCTGACCGCCGTGCTGCACGCGGGCGAGGATCTGCTGGTCGCCCTGCGCGAACACCGGCTGGTGCTGGACCCCGCGATGCTGGACCAGATCCTGGCGGCGCTCGACCTCGTGTCGGCGTGGCTGGACCACATCGAGGACACCGAGACCCTGCCCGACACCGCCGCCGAGCGCGGGCGCCCAGTCATCGCCGCCCTGCGCGCCTGGCTGGACGGCCCCCCGGCGGACGGGGAGGCGGACGCGGCAACCGACGCCGGAAACGGGCACGGCGCGGAGACGGAGGAAGCCGAAGCCCTGCCGCGCTGGCTGTCCGGCGTGCCGGAAGACGCGCTGATGGACGCGGCGGAGCGGGCGGCGGCGGCCGGCGCCCCGGTCCTGGCCATCACCTACCGTCCCGAACCCCAGTGCTTCTTCAAGGGCGACGATCCGCTGGCCCTGATGACGCAGGTGCCCGAACGCGCCCATCTGGCGGCGGTTCCCCCGGTCGCCTGGTCGCCGCTGGCCGAATACGACCCCTTTTCCTGCGTTCTGTCCTTCCAGGCCCTGTCCACCGCCCCCCGCAAGGAGGTGGCGCATCTGCTGCGTTACGTCGGCAACCAGTCCGACCTGATCGAGATCGAGCCCGCGATCCTGGCCCTGGCGGGTTTGCCCCCGGTCGCCGGTCCGGCGGCGGCGCTGGCCGAGCCGCTGACCCTGCTGCTGGAGCGCGGCGACCGCCCCGGGCTGGCCGAGGCCGCCCGGATCATGGCCGAGGAGGAGACGGGCGACGACGAGGCCGCGGCGGCGCTGCTGCGCCGTCTGGCCCGGCTGGCGGGAGCGGAGAGCGCCGACCGGTCGGTTCTGGAGCCGTTGATCGCCGCCCTGGGCGGCGGCCCCGCGGAACCGGCCCAGCCGCCGCTGAGCGAGGCGGTTCTGCGCGTTCTGGACGAGCAGCGCCGGACGCTGGAGGCGGTGCGCTCCGCCGCATGGCTGGCCGGAAGCATCGGCGCCGCCGCCAAGGTGGCGGCCAACGCCCTGCGCTTCAGCGGGCGGAGTGGCGAGGCCGAACGGATGCTGCGGGCCGGCGACGCTGCCCTGAACGCCGGAAACGCCAAGCCGCTTCTGGACGCCATCGCCGAGGTTCTGGACCCGCCGGCCGCTCCGAAGCCGGTCGCCGCGCCTGTGCCCGCGGCGAAGCCGCTCCGCCGGACCGCTCCGCCGGCATCCGCCGCTCCGAAGACCATGGCGGCACCGTCTCCGGCAGCCGGAAGCGGCGGTGCCCCGCAGGATGGGGGCGATCGTCCTTCCACCGTTCTGCGCGTGGACCAGGGCCGGATCGACGCGCTGATGAACCTGATCGGCGAGCTTGTGGTGGCCAAGAACGGCCTGCCCTTCCTGGCCCGCCGGGCCGAGAACGTCTACGGCTCGCGCGAGATGGCGCGGGAGATCAAGGAGCAGCACGCCGTCATCGACCGCATCGCGCTGGAGCTGCGCAACAGCATCATGCAGGTGCGGATGCTGCCGGTGTCCACCGTGTTCCAGCGCTTTCCCCGTCTGGTCCGCGATCTGTCGCGCAAGCTGAACAAGCACGTCGATCTGGTGATCGAGGGCGAGGAGACCCAGGCCGACAAGACGGTCATCGAGAATCTGTTCGAACCGATCCTGCATCTGGTGCGCAACAGCCTGGACCACGGGTTCGAGGCCGACCGCGCCGCCGCCGGCAAGCCGGAAACCGCCCGCCTCACCCTGGGCGCCAGCCAGGACAACGATCAGGTCATCATCCGCATCGCCGACGACGGACGCGGAATCGACCCCGCCGTGATGCGCGAGAAGGCGGTCGAAAAGGGCCTGATGGACCGCGACGCCGCCCAGCGGCTGAGCGACGGGGAGGCGATCAACCTCATCTTCGCCGCCGGCTTCTCCACCGCCGCCGCGGTGACGGACGTCAGCGGGCGCGGAGTCGGAATGGACGCCGTGCGCACCGCCATCGAAAAGACCGGCGGGCGGGTGGAACTGACCAGCGTCCCCGGAACCGGGACCACGGTCAGCCTGCATCTGCCGCTGAGCATGGCCGTCACACGGGTGATGACGCTGGAGGTGTCGGGCCGGCAGTTCGGCATTCCGATGGACGAGATCGCCGAAACGGTGCGCATCCCGCGCGGCGACGTGGTGGCGATCAAGGACAAGGAAGCCTTCCTGCTGCGCGACCGCATCATCCCCCTGGTGCATCTGGACCGCTTGCTGGACCTGCCGCCCAAGGCCGAGGCCGAGGAGGTCGCCGTGCTGGTGGTGCGGGTGGACAAGCAGGCGGTCGGCCTCGCCATCGAAGCCTTCGGTGAAGGGATGGAGGTCATCGTGAAGCCGCTGGACGGCCCGCTGTCCGGGATGCCGGGCTATCTGGGCACGGCGCTGCTGGGCGACGGCCGGGTGCTGCTGGTCATGAACCTGAAGGAGCTTGTCGAATGATCCGGCTTGACGGAGCCACCATCCATCTCGAAGGCGCCTGCCCGGTGGAAGAGGCCGAGCGGCTTCTGGAACTGCTGCAGACGGGCACCCCCACAGGCTTCGACCTGGGCGGCTGCCGGTCCGTCCACACGGCGGTCCTCCAGCTTCTCCTGGCCTCGCCCCTGCCCATCCGGATGCCGCCCGCCGAGTCCCTGCTGGCCGCCCTGCTGGCGGGCCGCTTTGGACAGCCTGAACCCGGCGGGCCCGAACCCGACGGACCCGAACCCAACGGGAGGTGAACCGCCCCGGGTTTGTCGGAGGCCCCGTTTCATGAGCGGATGGGGTCGTCATGACGAAACCGGCGTCACCCAAATACGCCCCTGAAGTCCGCGAGCGCGCGGTGCGGATGGTGTTCGAGCACGAAGCCGAGCATGCCTCGCAGTGGGCGGCGATCAGCTCGATTTGTCCCCTCCCCCGCTGCGCGGGGGAGGGTCAGCGAGGGGGCCCAACTCCAGCACCCCTAACACGACAAAAAGCCGGCGCTTCCCTTGCGGAGAAGCGCCGGCTTTGTCGTTCATGAAGCCGATTGTCGCGTGACTGTACAACGTTCCGCTGCGTCCGGACCGGTTTTGGTCGGGCGTGTGCCGTGGTGACCTGGCGGCGACCTACTCTCCCACGTCTTGAGACGCAGTACCATCGGCGCTGAGGCGTTTCACGGCCGAGTTCGGGATGGGATCGGGTGTTGGGAGCCTCGCCATGACCA
>NZ_QOKW01000090.1 GCF_008365375.1 Roseomonas genomospecies 6
AAGCCGCCCGCAGCGTAGCTCAGCGTGTAGTTGCCGGCTGCCGCCCCCGCCAGCGTGCCGCCGCTCGCCGTGCTGGCGTAGCTGCCGACATTCGAGGTCGCCGTGGCGTCGGTGGCGTAGGACAGGCTGGTCAGGTTGGCATCGCCCTGCCCGTTCTTCCAGCCGCTGGCGGTGAAGGCGTAGGTGGGAGCGGTCGCGCCGTAGGTCATCGTGCCGCTCGGGGTCACCGTCAGGATGGCCGGGGTGACCGAGAAGCCGCCCGCAGCGTAGCTCAGCGTGTAGTTGCCGGCTGCCGCCCCCGCCAGCGTGCCGCCGCTCGCCGTGCTGGCGTAGCTGCCGACATTCGAGGTCGCCGTGGCGTCGGTGGCGTAGGACAGGCCGGTGAGGTTGGCATCGCCCTGCCCGTTCTTCCAGCCGCTGGCGGTGAAGGCGTAGGTGGGAGCGGTCGCGCCGTAGGTCATCGTGCCGTTGGGCGTCACCGTCAGCGCGGCCGGGGTGACCGCGAAGCCGCCCGCGGCGTAGCTCAGCGTGTAGTTGCCCGCCGCCGCGCCGCCCAATGTACCGCCGCTCGCCGTGCTGGCGTAGCTGCCGACATTCGAGGTCGCCGTGGCGTCGGTGGCGTAGGACAGGCTGGTCAGGTTGGCGTCGCTCTGCCCGTTCTTCCAGCCGCTGGCGGTGAAGCCAAAGCTCGGGCTGGTCGAACCGTAGGTCATCGTGCCGTTGGGCGTCACCGTCAGCGAAGCCGGGGTGACCGCGAAGCCGCCCGTGGCGTAGCTCAGCGTGTAGTTGCCCGCCGCCGCGCCGCCCAATGTACCGCCGCTCGCCGTGCTGGCGTAGCCGCTGCCGACGTTGGAGGTGGCCGTGGCGTCGGTGGCGTAGGTCAGGCCGGTGAGCAGGCTGTCGCCCTGCCCGTTCTTCCAGC
>NZ_QOKW01000091.1 GCF_008365375.1 Roseomonas genomospecies 6
CAACGACCAGCCCCGGATCACGGGTCTGAGCGGGACGGCGACGTTCGGTGAGGACGCGATCAAGACGGCGGCGCGGCTGGACGCGGACGGCGCGATCGTCCTCGACGACCCCGACAGCGGCGCCTACAACGGCGGCACGCTGACCGTCACCGGCATGATCGCGGGCGAGGACCACGTCTCCCTGCCGGAAGCGGCCACCGCGCCGACGAACCCGGCGACCAACCAGATCTGGCGCGACGGCACGGGCGGCGTCCACGCCTACGACGGCACGGTCTGGGTGCGGATCGGCAGCGTCACCACCGACACCGCCAGCACCTTCACGGTCACGCTGACCGCCGACGCCACCAAGGCGCGGGTCGAGGCGCTGATCGGCTCGCTGACCTACCGCAACGGCTCCGACGCGCCGACGCTGTCGCGCACGCTGAGCGTCACCCTGACCGAAGCCGGCGGGCTAGGCAGCACCGAGGCGGCGACCATCGCGGTCACGGTCAATCCGGAAAACGACGCGCCCCGCGTCACCGCCAACAGCTTTACCGTGACCGAGGGTGCTGCGACGCTGCTGCTGGACGCCAGCAACGCCAACATCGCCGTGACCGAGGTCGACGGGGTGACCGGCCAGACGATCCAGGCGACGGTGACGCTCAGCACCGGCATCTTCAGCGCGGTGGGCGGCAGCGGCGGTACGGTGACGGGCACCGGGACCGGCACGCTGACCCTCACCGGCCTCACGCTGGCGGAACTGAACGCCCGGCTGAAGGCGTTGACCGTCGCCTACCCGGCGGTGGGCGGGGCGACGGCGTCGGACTGGAACGGGGCCATCACCGTGACGGTGGTGGTGGAGGACCTCGGCAACCTGGGCAGCCGCCCGGCAACGCTGGAGGGCGACG
>NZ_QOKW01000092.1 GCF_008365375.1 Roseomonas genomospecies 6
GCCGCCTCCAGCGAGCGCGCGTCGGGCGTCTTGCCTTTGCGCTTGGCGGTCTCGCGCACCCGGCGGCGGGCTTGTTCGCACGCCGCCGGTGGCTTGCGCCCGGCCACCAGCCGCAGGCGCAGCGGCGGCGCTGCCGGCTGATGGTCGTCGACCACCACGTCCCAGGCCCCAGCCGGGCCGTCGAGCCGCCTCAAGGCGCCGAACAGATCGAAGCGCTCACCCGCGGGGGTCAGCAGGCGCGCCGCCGCCCAACTCATCCGCACGATGAGGTCGCCGCCCGCCGCCAGATGGCCGCGCAGTTCGCGCGGGTGCGGGTAGCCGGCGTCGGCCAGCACGACGGTACCGGGCGGCGGCGGGGCAAAGCGGCCCAGCCGTTCGCCGCCGTGCCCATCGGTGAGACTGGCTTGGCACATGCACCCGCGCCCGAGATCGTAGCTCAAGTGCAGCCGCCAGGAGGTGCCGGAGGCGCCGGGGACGCTGAGCGCGGTGGCATCGACCAGGCGCAGCTGGTACCCGGGCCAGCGCGCGGGCGTCTCGGCGCGCGCCGCCAGCAGCGCTCCGGCGATCTCGCCCAGCCACACACCCGCCTTCTGGAAGCGCTTCTCCCAGGCCGGGTTGGAGAGCCGGGCCACCCCGCTCTCCGCCGCCCAGGCGCAGGTTTCGCGCAAGGACAGCCGGCACACCGCGGAGGCCAGACAGAGGCGAAAAAGCGCCGCCGCGCTCGGCACGCCGCGGGCTTGGCGGAAGGCCCCCGTGCGGGCGGCGCTCTCCTCAAGGTCGATGACCGAGCGGACCAGCGTCTCAACCGTGCGCCAGGGGGCATCGGCGGGATCAGTTGAAA
>NZ_QOKW01000093.1 GCF_008365375.1 Roseomonas genomospecies 6
ACGGAGGCGAAGATGTGGACAGCGGAGAAGCGAGACCGCCACGATCGCAGCGGGCTGCGTTACCCGAGCGATCTGAGCGATGAGGAATGGTGGATCATCGCGCCGCTGATCCCCCCGGGGCGGCGTGGTGGCCGCCATCGCAGCGTCGATCTTCGGGCGGTGCTGAACGGCGTGCTGTACGTGCTGGAGACGGGCTGCCAATGGCGTCACCTGCCCAAGGACCTGCCGCCGCGCAGCACGGTCCACGGCTATCTTCACCTGTGGGCCTGGGACGGCACGCTGGAGCGCATCCACCATGACCTCTACCAGCGGGTCCGCGAGCAGGACGGCCGCGAGGCCAGCCCGACCGCCGCCGTGATCGACAGCCAGAGCGTCCGCGCGGCGGAAAAGGGGGGCGTGCGGCGGACCCGGTCGGCTACGACGCGGGCAAAAAGATCAAGGGTGTCAAGTATCACATCCTCGTCGACACGCTCGGATTGCTCCTGAACGTCGCCGTTCATCGCGCCGATATCCAAGACCGCGACGGCACCGCCCTGGTGCTGGACAAGGCCACCCGCGCGCTGTTCCCCTTCATCCAGGTGATCTTCGCCGACGGCGGCTACCAGGGCGATGTTGCCGCCACCAAGGTGAGAGATGCTGGTGACTGGCGGCTGGAGATCGTCAAGCGCTCCGATCAGGCCAAGGGCTTTGTCGTGCTCCCGAAACGGTGGCTGGTCGAGAGAACCCTGTCATGGCTCACCCGCTGCCGCCGCTTGGTGCGCCATTACGAACTATACCTCCGCACCTCCGT
>NZ_QOKW01000094.1 GCF_008365375.1 Roseomonas genomospecies 6
GGGTGCCGTCGACGATCTCCGACACCACGCGGCCGTTGGACAGGCTCTCCAGCGCCTCGGTCGCCATGGCCGGGGTCACGCCGTAGAGCGCCGCCCGCTCGTAGTCCACGACCACCTGGACCTGCGGGATGCGGACCTGCTTCTCGGTCTGGAGGTCGACCAGTCCCGGAACGCCTGCGAGCTTCTGCTGAAGCTGCCCGGCGAGGCTGCGCAAGGTGTCCAGGTCCTCGCCGTAGACTTTCAACGCGATCTGCGCCCGCACCCCGGAGAGCATGTGATCGAGCCGGTGCGAGATCGGCTGGCCGATGTTCACCGACACCGGCAGGGCGGCCAGCCGGGCGCGCACGTCGGCCAGCACCTCGGCCCGGCTGCGTTCGGAGGGCTTCAGGTCGACGTCGATCTCGCTGGAGTGGACGCCCTCGGCGTGCTCGTCGAGTTCGGCGCGCCCGGTGCGGCGCCCGACGGAGGCCACCTCGGGCACCTGCATGATCAGCCTTTCCGCCGCCAGCCCGACCCGGTTGGATTCGGCCAGCGAGATGCCGGGGTTCAGCACCATGGAGATGGTCAGCGTGCCCTCGTTGAACGGCGGCAGGAAGGCGCGTGGCAGGCTCGGCACCGTCGCCGCGGCGATCAGGACGGCGGCCCCCACCGTGGCGAACAGCGTCCCCGGGTTGGCGAAGGCCCAGCCCAGGAGCCGGGCGTTCCCGGCCTTCAGCTTGCGGACCAGCCAACTGTCGTGCTCCTCCAGCCGC
>NZ_QOKW01000095.1 GCF_008365375.1 Roseomonas genomospecies 6
GGGGTGAAGTCGTAACAAGGTAGCCGTAGGGGAACCTGCGGCTGGATCACCTCCTTTCTAAGGAAAACGCCGGCCCATCCTCCAGGCCGCGCGCCAACCCCACGCCGCCGCCGGCGCATCCCTTCTCACGGATCTCATCATGGCCCTCTTCGAATGGAGGGTGGCCATGAGGGGCTAGTAGCTCAGTTGGTTAGAGCGCGCGCTTGATAAGCGTGAGGTCGGAGGTTCAAATCCTCCCTGGCCCACCATCCATCAGGCGACCCATTCACTGTGGGGCGTGACACCATACGGGGGCATAGCTCAGTTGGGAGAGCGCCTGCTTTGCAAGCAGGAGGTCGTCGGTTCGATCCCGTCTGCCTCCACCAGTCTTCTGGTGTCGAGGCGAGGGTGGGGCTCTTGGAGATCCGTCAGAAGGAAACGCAACACGGAAACGTGAGCTTCGGGCTCCCCAAGCGGGGGACTGGAGCGGGATCATGGACAGTGTGAAGACGATTGTTAAGTGACCGAGGACGGACCTCGGGCCGGCCCTGTCATGGGGTTGGTTCGCAGGTCTGATGCATCTTGCGGTGTTGTGCGTGCGCCTGGGCTTGCCCCTGCGCGTGGCGCAACCGCTGAAGAGGATCAAGCGTCTGAAGGGCATCTGGTGGATGCCTTGGCACTGAGAGGCGATGAAGGACGCAGCACGTTGCGATAAGCCATGGGGAGCCGCGAGCAGGCTTTGATCCGTGGATTTCCGAATGGGGC
>NZ_QOKW01000097.1 GCF_008365375.1 Roseomonas genomospecies 6
CGCCAGCTACACGCTGACCACTTCGGACGCCCACAAGTACCTGCGTGTGGTGGTGACGGCCAACGACGGCAAGGGCGGGACGCCGACGGCGACCTCGGCCTACACGGCGATCGCCAACAGCGCGCCGACCAACAGCGTGGCACCGACGGTGTCGGGCACGGCGACGGTGGGCAACGTGCTGAGCACGACGAACGGCTCCTGGAGCGACGTGGACGGCGACAACCGGAGCTACTCCTACCAGTGGTACCGCGCCGACGACACCGCCGGTTCGGGTGACACGGCCATCAGCAACGCGACGAGCGCCAGCTACACGCTGACCACCTCGGACGCCCACAAGTACCTGCGTGTGGTGGTGACGGCCAACGACGGCAAGGGCGGGACGCCGACGGCGACCTCGGCCTACACGGCGATCGCCAACAGCGCGCCGACCAACAGCGTGGCGCCGACGGTGTCGGGCACGGCGACGGTGGGCAACGCGCTGAGCACGACGAACGGCTCCTGGAGCGACGTGGACGGCGACAACCGGAGCTACTCCTACCAGTGGTACCGCGCCGACGACACCGCCGGTTCGGGTGACACGGCCATCAGCAACGCGACGAGCGCCAGCTACACGCTGACCACCTCGGACGCCCACAAGTACCTGCGCGTGGTGGTGACGGCCAACGACGGCAAGGGCGGCACGCCGACGGCGACCTCGACCTACACGGCCATCGCCAACA
>NZ_QOKW01000098.1 GCF_008365375.1 Roseomonas genomospecies 6
TGCGCTAACCGGCAACGGAGGCAGCCAACCACGGTCAGGTCAGCGACTGGGGTGAAGTCGTAACAAGGTAGCCGTAGGGGAACCTGCGGCTGGATCACCTCCTTTCTAAGGAAAACGCCGGCCCATCCTCCAGGCCGCGCGCCAACCCCACGCCGCCGCCGGCGCATCCCTTCTCGACAGCCAATCCAAGATGAACCGGGCATTTCAAAATGCTCGTTCATAATGGCTGCCGGGAAGTGGTTAGGCGTTGCTTTCAAAGCGACGCGGATCTTTGAAAATCGTGAATAAAGTCGAGAATAGTGACCGAGGATGCATCTTCATGAGCGTCCGGGCACAAGGGGCGGTTTGTCCCTGTGCGCGACGTTCGCGAGAAGGATCAAGCGTCTGAAGGGCATCTGGTGGATGCCTTGGCACTGAGAGGCGATGAAGGACGCAGCACGTTGCGATAAGCCATGGGGAGCCGCGAGCAGGCTTTGATCCGTGGATTTCCGAATGGGGCAACCCACCGCGCGAGCGGTATCCTCACCTGAATTCATAGGGTGGGGAGGCGAACCCGGCGAACTGAAACATCTAAGTAGCCGGAGGAAAGGACATCAACCGAGACTCCGCTAGTAGTGGCGAGCGAACGCGGACCAGGCCAGTCATTCAGTCTACATAACCGGAACCGTC
>NZ_QOKW01000099.1 GCF_008365375.1 Roseomonas genomospecies 6
CAGTTGGTTTCCTTTCCGCTGGAGACCTCGATGAACGGCATGCCGGGCATCACCCGCGTGCGCTCGGTGTCCGGCGTCGGGCTCAGCATCGTCTTCGTCGAGTTCGATTGGGGCACGGACATCTACCGCAACCGCCAGCAGGTCGCGGAACGGCTGGCCATCGTCCAGGGACAGCTTCCGCCCAACGTCCGCCCGCAGATGGGGCCGATCTCGTCCATCATGGGCGAGATCATGTTGATCGCCATGAGCGGCGACGGCGTCGGCCCGATGGAGGTCCGTGAACTCGCCGACTGGGTGGTGCGGCCGCGCCTGCTCGCCATCCCCGGCGTCAGCCAGGTCATCCCCATCGGCGGGGAGATCCGGCAGTACCGCGTCGCCCCCGACCCGGCGCGCCTGCACGACCTGGAGATCACCACCGACGAGCTCGTGAAGGCGCTCCAGCAGTTCTCGGCGAACACCGGCGGCGGCTTCATCGACCAGCATTCCCAAGAATACCTGATCCGCAACATCGGCCGGACGACCCGGCTGGAGGACCTGCGCAACCTCGTCGTCGCCTACAAGACGGGGCAGCCGATCCTGCTCCACCAGATCGCCGCCGTGGACTTCGCCGCCCGCATGAAGCGCGGCGACGCGGGGGTCAACGGCAAGCCCGCCGTGATCCTGTCGGT
>NZ_QOKW01000009.1 GCF_008365375.1 Roseomonas genomospecies 6
TGGACTTGACGACGCGGACGCCGCCCTTGCCCTCGGGGTTGTCCTTGAAGCGGCCGGCGCCGCGGCCACCCGCGTGGATCTGCGACTTCACGACCCACACCGGGCCGCCCAGTTCGCGGGCGACGGTCTCGGCTTCCTGCGGGGTGTAGGCGACGCCGCCGCGGGGAACCGCGACGCCGTACTTCTTCAGCAGGCCTTTGGCCTGGTACTCATGGATGTTCATCGGGCGTCCATCTGTTTTTATGGTCGGCTGACAGATTTTGGTCGGCTGACGATGGGCGAAGATCGGGCAGGCGTTTCCTGCTGGCGGACGCGCCAGGACGCAAGTCTCCGGGAAGTCTTGTCCTTCAAGAAGCCTTGCGCCGGCTGGCGCGAACAACCGCGGTTACTGTACCACCCGGGGCGGAGCGTTCAACCGTCCACCCCGGGCGATAAAGCCGCAGGCCGCCGCGCAGGCAAAAAACAGGCCGCCTTAGGAGGCGGCCTTCTCAGCCTGCTGCTTCTTGACCACCTCGACGAGCTGCTTCACAGCGTCGACCGAGTGATCGAACATCTTCTTCTCTTCCTCGGAGAGATCGATCTCGATGATCTTCTCGACGCCGCCGGCGCCGATGATCGTCGGGACGCCGACGTAGAGGTCGTTCTGGCCGTACTGGCCGGTCAGGTAGGCGGCGACCGGAACGACGCGCTTCTGGTCCTTCAGGTAGGACTCGGCCATCTGGATGGCGGAAGCGGCCGGGGCGTAGAAGGCCGAGCCGGTCTTCAGCAGCTTGACGATCTCCGCACCGCCGTCGCGGGTGCGCTGCACGATGGCGTCCAGCTTCTCCTGCGTGGTCCAGCCCATCTTGACCAGATCCGGCAGCGGAATGCCGGCGACGGTCGAGTAGCGGACGAGCGGGACCATGGTGTCGCCGTGGCCGCCCAGAACGAAGGCGGTGACGTCTTCGACCGACACCTTGAACTCGTCGGCCAGGAAGTAGCGGAAGCGGGCCGAGTCGAGCACGCCGGCCATGCCGACGACGCGCTCCGGCGGGAGGCCGGAAGCCTGCTGGAGCACCCACACCATCACGTCCAGCGGGTTCGTGATGACGATGACGAAGGCGTTCGGGGCGTACTTCTTGATGTTCTCGCCGACGGTCTGGCAGACGCCGGTGTTGATCCCGATCAGGTCGTCGCGGCTCATGCCCGGCTTGCGCGGCACGCCGGCGGTGACGATCACGACGTCGGCGCCTTCGATGACCGAGTAGTCGTTGCCGCCGCTGAGCTTGGCGTTGAAGCCTTCGACCGGCGAGGTCTCAGCCAGGTCGAGGGCCTTGCCCTCCGGCATGCCTTCGGCGATGTCGAACAGGACGACGTCGCCGAGTTCCTTCTGGGCAGCGAGCAGAGCCAGCGTGCCGCCAATCTGGCCGGCGCCGACGAGCGCAATCTTCTTGCGAGCCATGGAGCGTTTCCCTAAGCGTGAGCGTCCCCCATTCAGCGGAGGACAGAACCGATTGAGTGTAGCGTCCTAGGGGTCCAGCGCCCTGAGATTTCGAGGGCGGTTCCTAGCGCGATTCCGGCCCGAGGGCAAGCGTGACCGCAAGCACGGGGCACGGAACTGTGCATCGATTACGGCGAATGGCCGGAACGGCAAACAGGAATTTGGTGTTGCGGCCCCGACGCACTATTCTTTGGAAGGATTTTCCGAGGTTTTTCCGGATGGGGGACGGGGTATGATTCGCTTTGCACCGGCATTTTGCCTGACCGTGACGCTGGCGTTGGGAAGCGGCGGCGCGGCGTTGGGACAAACCGTCGCAGACTATGAGACCGCTCTGGCCAGGGCGCCGCTGGTGGAGGCTGCCTCCCCTGGCGCCGTCCCGTCGGACACCGACGTGACCTATTGCCGGCCCGTGGCGAATTATGTGTACACGTCCGTTCCGCCGGGAGAGCGCAGCCGTATCGTGGTGCCCTTCGTCGCCTTCGACATGGGCGGCGACCCGGCGATCCTGAACAAGCGGGACCTGTGCGAGCGGGTGCGCCGGATGGCGGTGATCCAGTTCGATTCCGGATCGGGCGAGGAGATCGTCACCCCGCCGCAGTTGATCGACACGGACCCGTCGCGTCCGATGTACCAGAGCGATCCGATGGTGGACCCGAACGCCCGGCGCGCGCCGGCCCGCCGTCCCCTGGAAATCCAGTAACGGCCTCCAGCCGCGTCAGAAGCGGACGCCGTAGAGCGCGAGGTGGCGGGCCATGTCCGCCGCGGGCAGCGGGTAACCGGTGCCCCGGCGGGCGTTCAGCACGGCGCGCGGCGGGATGCCGGCGGCGCGGACCTGCACCCGCATGGCGCAGCGCATCGAATAGCCCGCCCGCCAGACCAGAGCGGTGACCGCGCGCGGGTCGCCGGAGCGCAGAATGTCGTCCACGATCGCCGGGTGAACGGCGGCGCGCAGGGCCAGGGCGGTGCGGACGAACTCCGTCTCCTCCCAGGACAGGGCGTCGCCCAGCGCCGTTTCGTCCAAGGCCCCCTGCCGGTGCAGGCGGACGGCGCGGCGTTCGGGCGATTCGGCGGGGTCGCGCGCTTCGATCCAGGCGACGCGGCGGCGGGTGACGGCGGCGACTTCCGCCGCGGTGGTGGCGTCGAGATCGGTGCGGCGCAGCAGCAGCTCCGCAACGGAATCGTCGACGAACCCGGCCAGCCGCAGAGCCAGCCGCTGCGGCAGGGTGGGGCGGCCCGCCAGCTTGGCCTGCCAGTCCGGATGGCCGCCGGACCGCTCCACCAGATCCTCCAGGCGGTCTTCGGGGATGACGGCGCCGTTGTTGTCCAGCAGGACGCCGGTGGCCTCGACGTCGCCCGTATCCACGATGGCGCAGGACAGCGGTGCGCTGACCGTTGCCCGCCGCGCGATGGCCGACAACGCCCAGCCCGCGGGGTGGCCGGCGACGATCTCCAGCAAATCCTCGTCGGTCAGGGTGGCGCAGCAGTGCAGGATCGGCTCCGCCACCGAGCGTTCGACATCGCGGGCCAGCGTGCGCGCCACCGCCGGGGGGGCGCAGGCGACGTCCTTCAGCGCCCCGGCCAGCGCCGCCCGCACATGGGCCGCATGGTCGCGGGCCAGCCGCTCCAGCGCGCGCAGGGCGGCGGCGGTGGCCTTGTCCTGGCCGTCCGGCGGCAGATCGGGGAGCAGACGGCACAGCTTGCGCGCCAGCATCGCGCGGACTCCGGCGTCGCCCATGCCGGCCAGCCGCGATTCGACCAGCGCCGTGCCGACGCGGCGGCGCGCCGGCCCCGGCGCGGACGGTGCGGGGGGAGAATCGTCGAACAGATAGCCGAGCAGTTCCGGCTCGACGCCATCGCCGCTCTGGGCGGTCGCGTCGGGGCGGTCGTCTCCAAGGGCGGCGGGGGTGGCCTGACGTCGCTGCATCCTCACATCCAACGACGACGCGGTTAACGGGCGCCTAATGGACCGAAACTTGTCGTCGGGAACCGGCCCTTTGGCGGCTCGTCCGCTGACGATGGAAGGGCTTTGAAAAGCGCGGGCTGAAAAGAAAAAGGGCCGCAACCCCGATGGGGCGCGGCCTTGAAGAGTTTAGGGAGGAAACGCACTGCAAAAGCAGTAACGGGGCGGATCATAGTCTCTGACCCTGGCGCATGGTAATACCAAGTTGGTATTGGTGCGGTGCGGCGTGCGCATGGCGGCGCGGGAATAAAATGTTGCTTGCCCATCGGGTGGGCAGGATTTCAACCGTTTGCACACATTCGAGCCGGAATTGCGAATGGTGGAAAGGCAAACGATCGGACTGAGAATATTGTTCGGGACCGGAATGATGGCGGGCGAAATCTGTTCGGGTGCCGATTGGACTCCGTCCGGTCATGGCCTTTGGAGGCCGCGCTCCTTGGAGGCGTCTTGTGCATTGGACGAAGTGTTGATGCGGGATGCCGGCACGTCTGGAAAGACCTCCCCCGCGGCGGGCCGGCGGCGCGGGGGAGGGGATAGGTGTTCAGGCGGCCAGCTTCTCGCGGATCAGCGCCTTCGTCTCGTCCAGGCCGTAGAGCTGGATGAAGGAGCCCATGCGGGGGCCGGTGGTCTGGCCCAGAAGCACTTCGTAGAGCGCCTGGAACCACGCGCGCAGCTCGGTGAAGCCGTGCTCCTTGCCGACCGCGAAGACCTCGTTCTGGATCACGTCGCCCGCCGCGTCGGCGGCGACGGCGTCCAGCCGCTTCAGCAGATCCTCCAGCGCGGCGCGCTCGGCGTCGGTGGGGGCGCGGAAGCGCTTCGTCGGCTTCACCTGATCCTGGTAGTAGCGGACGGCGTAACCGACCAGCTTGTCCAGGAAGGGGCTGTTCTCCGGCGTGGCCTCGGGCGCGTAGCGGCTGATGAAGCCCCACATCACGTCCTTGGTCTCGGCGTTCGCCGCACCGGCGAGGTTCAATAGCAGGTTGAAGGACACGTCAGACCGCACCGCGGGAGCCGCGCCGTTGTGGATGTGCCAGGCCGGGTTCTCCAGCGCCTTGGCCGGCTCCTCCACCGGCAGCTTGGCGACGAAGGCCAGATACTCGTCCACCGCCCGCGGAATCACGTCGAAGTACAGGCGCTTGGCCGACTTCGGCTTCTGGAACATGTAGAGGGCGAGGCTCTCCGGCGGGGCATAGGCCAGCCACTCCTCCATGGTCAGGCCGTTGCCCTTGGACTTGGAGATCTTCTGCCCCCGGTCGTCCAGGAACAACTCGTAATTGAAGCCCTGCGGCGGGGTGCCGCCGAGGATCTTGACGATCTTCCCGGCCAGTTCGGCCGACGGGATCAGGTCCTTGCCGTACATCTCGTAATCGACGCCCAGCGCGTACCAGCGCATGCCCCAGTCGGGCTTCCACTGGAGCTTCACATGGCCGCCGGTGACGGGGACCTCGACCTTCTTGCCGTCCTCGTCCTGGAAGACGATGGTGCCGGCGTCCACGTTGCGCTCCAGCACCGGAACCTGAAGCACGCGCCCCGTGGAGGGGGAGACGGGCAGGAACGGGCTGTAGGTCTGCTGGCGCTCCTCGCCCAGCGTCGGCAGCATGACGGCCATGATCTCGTCGTAGTTCCGCAGCACGCCGAGCAGCGCGTCATCGAAGCGGCCCGACGTGTACCAGTCGGTGGAGGACTGGAACTCGTACTCGAAGCCGAAGCTGTCGAGGAAAGCGCGCAGGCGCGCGTTGTTGTGCGCGCCGAAGCTCTCGTGCGTGCCGAACGGGTCGGGGACCTTGGTCAGCGGCTTGCCCAGGTTCGCGGCGACCAGCTCCTTGTTCGGGATGTTGTCCGGGACCTTGCGCAGCCCGTCCATGTCGTCGGAGAAGCAGAAGAGCTTCGTCGGGATGTCGCTCATCCGCTGGAAGGCCTGACGGACCATGGTGGTGCGCGCCACCTCGCCGAAGGTGCCGATGTGCGGCAGGCCCGACGGACCGTAGCCGGTCTCGAACAGGACGTAGCCTTTGGCCGGCGGCTCCTTCGCGAAGCGCGCGACCAGTTTGCGCGCCTCCTCGAACGGCCACGCCTTCGCCTGCAACGCCAATTCCCGCTCGCCGGTCATGGTAGAGCCCTTTCAAAACTCGACGGAAATGTAGAAAGGCAGCGACCCTAGGGCGGTCCGCGCCGTCCGTCAACGGGCGCCGCGCTTGTCCGCCCCGCGTTTCGGGCGCATTTCTGGAACGTGGATCACCCGCCGAGGACCCGCATGAGCTGGCTGTTCCTGTCCGTCGCCATCGCCTTCGAGATCGTGGGCACCGTCGCCATGAAGATGTCCGACGGCATGACCCGCCTGTGGCCCAGCCTGGCGGTGGTGACCTGCTATCTGGTGGCCTTCGCGATGCTGGCCCAGGCGCTGCGCGAGATCGAGGTCGGCGTGGCCTACGCCATCTGGTCCGCGGTGGGCACGGCGGCCATCGCGGCGATCGGGGTCTGGGTGTTCGGGGAGTCGCTGAACCTGTTGAAGCTGGCGGGGATATTGCTGATCGTGGCGGGGGTGGTGAGTTTGCGGATGTCGGGGGGCGGGGCGTAAAGTAAATTAGTAGTTTCCTAGGAATGATGCCAAGATCAAAATAGGTTGATCGTGATAGAAGGTGTTCAAACTGAGATCACAACAGGACCTCTGCAGAGTGAAATCTTCAAAAATGCCGAGTCGCCAAAAAATTGGCGACTCGGAGGCGCTATTTAATAATCTACACGGAATACAGTGTATTTATTAAAGCGTATATTTATATCTTATGAATGTCTTATGTTGAAATAATTCCACAGCCCAGGATGAACTGTAACGTGCATATCTCTAATTAGGAATTCCTCCCCACGGTGGCTCCAAAAATATCTTTTTCCGCTTTTTGTTGCATCTACATTACCTATAATGCCTGCATGAAACATATCATCGCATAGCTGTTGGAGGTCTACATTGGGTATTCCAGTTATTTCTTTCATTAACTCATTGCAATCTGCATACTCTTGTTTTCGAATCGCATTCCTGAGCCGACAAACTATTGTCTGTCCATAATTTACTGAAAGCTCATCCATAATTTCCTTGGCGGAAACTCTTGCGTATTCGTTGAGGCAGTTTTTGAAGCCGTCTTCTGAAAGCCTCGTGTGGCTCGGATTAACCTTTTGATAGCTCTTAAGATATCTGATGATGTCGCGAGGTCTGTACCAGCTATTGTGTAGTATGAATTTATAAGTACTTTGAGGCCTTTTTCCGAACCTTATTGTCTTATCTATGAAGTTATCCATATCAACATGCGATTGAGAACCGCATTCAATCTTCTTCTTAAATAGGGTAATCAATATATTATCATCGATGTGGTCAGAATTCCAGTGCAAAAGAACATCTTTGCTGTCGATTATTTTGCTAATCTCAGCGTCTAGTTCATTCAAAAAGTTCCTAATTTCAGGCCGAAGAGTACAGATAAAATGGATATCAATGCAGTTTCTGCATAAATCTCTGTTGAGATCATGAGAAACACGAAGGATGTCTCTGATTAAAGCAGACCGCACTTTTATCTCATCGTCTTGTGAGTCAAGCTTTGAGAAAACCAATTCATCGATAAACATATAAACCTTAAGACCTGAACATTCTCTAATAAGTAGCTCACGAGAAATATCATTAAATGAAGAAATATCCATCTCGTTTCTGCTATTAACCAAATTTGTCGGGTCAAACGATAGTTTTGCTGACATGATGTGAAGTGGAATTTGTACTTCAATCTTCAGAGATTTTAGTATTCCATTTAAAAGACCGGAAGTTTTATTACTAACGGTAGAGTTGACAAAAGATGTAAAAGCATTATTAATGCCATTTTTGCTCATACATGCACTTAACTGAACATAAAGAACTCGCTCCCAAACGGACCGAAAGTCGTAATAGTTAAAAAGGTTTTTTAAATTATTGATGTCTATCTTTAAAAAGTCGATTTTTTGAGTTTTTGCTAAGTCATTATAGTTTTGATGGCTAATGCCATCAAAAAAGCTAAAGAAATTTGTGATGAAACCCTCTCTCTCAAGCTTTGACTTGAGATATAATTGTGCAGCGGTTTTCCCTGCGCCTTTTTTTCCAATTATTATATAATTTCTTCTGTTGCTCAATGTCGACATGGAAAAAGAGAAAGGAATAACAAATGATTTTTCAAAGAAGGAAGGATTTGTTGCGTCCTCGTCAACAGCATCGTACTCGCCAAAGTTCATGTCTGATATTGATTGAAAGCCCTTCAGCATTCCTCATGTCTCCACTTCAAGATGTAATTCTACAGCTTTGAGGTATTTTTCTTTCATGATGCAACGCTATCATGTGCTTCCTAAGAGTCAACAAAGCTATCTATGAAGATCACGCGCCGCATTGAAATTTTCTCTTGACTTTGCTTCCTATGGTAATCCTTTCCTCAATTCGTTATGAAAACGTTAACGAGGTGGGTCGAAACAGATCCTCGACTTAGCTAAGGCACTGATTTCCGTGATATATAACTCAGGCTTTGGTTCAAGCTTCGGTCCGAATTATGAATCAGTTCTACTTCACGCAATCCGCCAGCCCGTCCCGCTCCACCACGGCCATCCGCCGCTCGATGATCCCAGCCCTCCGAGCCACATAGGCGCCGGGCGGGTTGGGCGACCAGTTGCGGGGGTTGGGCAGGACGATGGCCAGAAGGGCGGCCTCGCGGCGGGTCAGGGCGGATGCGGGTTTCTTGAAATGGTGGCGGGCGGCGGCCTCGGCACCGTAGACGCCGTCGTCCCACTCCACGATGTTCAGATAGACCTCCAGGATGCGGCTCTTGGGCCACAGCGTCTCGATCAGCAGGGTAAACCACGCCTCCGCGCCCTTGCGGGTCCAGCTCCGGTCCGGCCAGAGGAAGGCGTTCTTGGCGGTCTGCTGGCTGATCGTGCTGCCGCCGCGCAGGCGGCTGCCCTCCTCGTTGTCCGCGAAGGCGCCTTCGATGGCCGCCCAGTCGAAGCCGCCATGGCCGCAGAACAGCGTGTCCTCCGACGCGATGACCGCGCGGGCGAGGTGGGGGGAGATTTCCGACATGGGCACCCAGTCGTGCTCCAGCCCGGAGCCTCCGGCGGCGCGGATCAGCATCAGGGGTGTGGCCGGCACCGGCACCACGCGGTAGAGCGCCACCCAGCCGACGCTGAAGGCCGCCAGGGCGACGGCCAGGGCCATCAGGAGTCTCAGCAGACGCCGGACCGTAAACCGCATGCGCTCGACCTCTCCTCTGCGACGCTCAAGGACGGGGGAGCACTTTCGAGGGGGCGGGCCGCCCGGTCAACACGGGTTTGCTCGCATTGCGGCGGCGGGGGCCTTTATACTGCGCGCCATGGATCTGACCTCGGCGCCTTCGCTTCCGTCCTTCAGCCTCGACGACGCTCCCGCGCTGGTGGCCGGCGCGCGGCGCGTGGTCCTGCTGACCGGGGACGGCGAGGTGGAGGAAGTGCCGCCCGCCGCCGCGGCGAAGCGGGCGCGCCGCCAGCCGCCGCTGGTCTGCCACGCGCGGGCCATGGCGCGGCGGCTGGGAACCGAGCCCTTCGCGGCCTTCGACCTGCTGGAGCTGTTCGCCTTCGTCCTGCCCGCCCGCTTCTGCGTGCCGACCCCGCGCGGGCTGGCCGAGGCGCTGGACCTGCCGATCCCCGACGGGCTGGAGGACGACGCGCTGGCCCTGCACCGGGCGGTGCGCAAGTTGCTGGGCCTGCTGGGATCGCCGGGGCGGGAAGAGGCGTCCGACCCCGTGGCCTTCGCCTGGGAGATGGGGCGCGCCGGCTGGCTGTGGGCGCCCGCCGTGCTGACCGCTCTGGGCAAACCGGACGGGCCGGAGAAGGGGGCGGCCCGCGCCGGCCTGCGCGTCTGGACCCGCATCAAGGAGTGGCAGGACGGCCCGCCCGAACCGCCGCCCGCCCACCACCCGGTGGAGCCCGACGAGGCGCGCCGCCGGCTGTCGGTGATGCTGGCGGCCAGCGTGCCCGGCAAGGTGGCCGAGCCGCGCCCGCAACAAGCCGACTACGCCAGCGCGGTGTCCGCCGCCTTCGCCCCGCGCCCCGCCCCCGACACGCCGAACGTCGTGCTGGCGGAAGCCGGAACGGGCGTCGGCAAGACGCTGGGCTATCTGGCGCCGGCCACCGTGTGGGCGGAGAAGAACGGCGGCACGGTGTGGATCTCCACCTACACCCGCAACCTCCAGCACCAGATCGACGCGGAGCTGGACCGCCTCTACCCCGAACCGGCGACCAAGGCGCGCAAGGTCGTGCTGCGCAAGGGGCGGGAAAACTACCTCTGTCTGTTGAATTTGGAGGAGGCCGTCCGCGGCATGCCGATGCAGCCCCATCATGCGATTGGCGTGGGGCTGATGGCGCGCTGGGCCGCGGCGACGCGGGACGGTGACCTGACCGGCGGCGACTTTCCCGGCTGGCTGGTGGACATCGCCGGACGCGGGCGGACTCTGGGCCTCGCCGACCGGCGGGGGGAGTGCATCTATTCCGCCTGCGACCATTACGCCCGCTGCTACATCGAGAAGAGCGTGCGCCGAGCCCGCAAGGCCGACGTGGTGATCGCCAACCACGCGCTGGTGATGGTGCAGGCGGCGCTCGGCGGCGGGGAGGAGCCGACTCTGCCGACCCGCTACGTCTTCGACGAGGGGCACCATGTCTTCGACGCGGCGGACAGCGCCTTCGCCGGGCATCTGACCGGGCGCGAGACGCAGGAGCTGCGGCGCTGGCTGCTGGGGGCGGAGGAGACGGGGCGCAGCCGCGCCCGCGGGCTGAAGCGCCGCATCGAGGATCTGGTCGCCAGCGACGAGCGCGCGCAGGAGCTGATGGACGCCGTGATGCTGGGCGCCCGCGTCCTGCCGGCGGAGGGCTGGGCGGTGCGGCTGTCCGCCGACAACCCGCAGGGGCCGACCGAGGCGTTCCTGCTCGCCGCGCGGCGGCAGGTCTATTCCCGCACGGCGGGGCAGGGCGGACCCTACAGCCTGGAGGCTGACAAGGCCTATCCGGTGGACGGGCTGCTCGCCGCGGCGGAGGCTCTGGAGGCGGCGCTCGTCCGGCTGGCGGAGCCGCTGGCCGGGCTGGCGAAGCGGCTGGCCGCGCGGCTGGAGGATGAGACGGCGGAGCTGGACAGCGACCAGCGCCGCCGCATCGACGCCATGGCCCGCAGCCTGACCCGGCGCGGCGTGCTGACGGTCGAGGCGTGGCGGGCCATGCTGAAGACGCTGCCGGTGGAGACGCCGGCGCAGTTCGTGGACTGGTTCGCGGTGGAGCGGATCGACGGGCGCGACGTGGATGTCGGGCTCTACCGCCACTGGATCGACCCGACCGTTCCCTTCGCCGAGGCTCTGGCCGGGCCGGCGCACGGGATGGTGGTCACCTCCGCTACCCTGACCGACGGAACGGGCGACGTCGCCATGGACTGGCAGGCGGCGGAGGACCGCTGTGGCGCCAGCCATCTGCCGAAGCCGGCGCTGCGCGCCCAGGTCCCCTCGCCCTTCGACTACCCCAACCGCACGCGGGTGATGGTGGTCACCGACGTGCGCAAGGACGATCTGGGGCAGGTGGCGTCGGCCTACCGCACGCTGTTCCAGGCGGCGGGGGGCGGGGGGCTGGGGCTGTTCACCGCGATAAGCCGCCTGCGCGCCGTCTACGACCGCATCGTGGAGCCGCTGGACGCCACGGGCATCCCGCTCTACGCCCAGCATGTCGATCCGCTGGACGTGGCGACCCTGATCGACATCTTTCGGGGGGAGGAACACGCCTGCCTTCTGGGCACCGACGCGGTGCGCGACGGGGTGGACGTGCCGGGCCGCTCGTTGCGGCTGATCGTGTTCGACCGCGTGCCCTGGCCGCGCCCCGACATCCTGCACCGCGCCCGGCGCGACGCCTTCGGGCGGCGGCGCTACGAGGACATGATCGCGCGGCTTCGGCTGAAACAGGCCTTCGGGCGGCTGGTGCGGCGGGCCGACGACACGGGGGTTTTCGTGCTGCTCGATCCCATGATGCCCAGCCGCCTGTTCGGCGCCTTCCCCGAGGGGGTGGAGGTCCGCCGCGTCGGCATCAAGGATGCCGTGGAGGCGACGGCGGAATTCCTGCGCGGCTGGTGAGCGGCCTGTCCGTCCCGTCTATCCGGCCGTGCCGATCCGGGCGACGTCGAAGGGCGTCGTCTGGTAGATCTGGTTGATCCAGTTGGCGAACAGCAGATGGGCGTGGCTCCGCCAGCGGTTCTCGGGCGGCTGGCTCGGGTCGTCGTCGGGGAAATAGCCCTGGGGAACCGGCGTGGCCGGGTCCTTGGCGGCGTCCCGGACATACTCGTTCCGCAGCGTGTCCGTGTCGTATTCGATGTGGTTGAACATGTGCAGCGACCGGTGCGCGGCGTCCTCCAGCAGGCAGAGGCCGGTGTCCGGGGAGTCCAGGAGCACGCGCAGGCCGCTGTCCGGGGGAATGTCCTCCCGGCGCACCTCGGTCCAGCGGGAGACCGGGATGGGCACGCCGTCGGACAGGCCGCACAGATAGGGCGACGCCGGGGCGAGGTTGCGGTGCCGGAACACGCCGGACGCCTTTTTCGGCAGAAGATGCTTCGGCACGCCGTGGAAATGATGGACGGCGGCCTGCGCCGCCCAGCAGATGTTCAGACAGGCATGGACGTGGCTCTGCGTCCAGTCGAAGACCGAACACAGCTCGTCCCAGTAGGACACCTCTTCGAAGGGCATCGTCTCGACGGGCGCGCCGGTGATGAGGAAGCCGTCGAACTTTTCGCGGCGCACATCCTCCCACGACCGGTAGAAGGCGCTCATATGGTCCGCGGCGGTGTTGCGCGGCACATGGTTGGTGATCCGGATCAGCGACAGCTCAACCTGAAGCGGCGTGGCGCCCAGAAGGCGGGCGATCTGCGTCTCGGTCCGGATCTTGTCGGGCATCAGGTTGAGAAGGCCGAAGCGCAGGGGCCGGATGTCCTGCCGGATGGCGTCGGCCTCCTGCATGACCATGACGCCCTCGGCCTGAAGGGCGGTGAAGGCGGGAAGATCGTTGGGTATCCTGATGGGCATGACTCGTCCGGCTCCGCTGTCGGCGCATCGGTCGGAACAGACGTCATGGCGAACCCCGTTTGATTGCCGGTCCGGCCACATCCCCCTTCGGGACGCCACCTTGCTCGGGTAAGCAGGTTGGCGTTGAGCGTCCGCTCAACTCTTGATGCGCGGCGCAGATTATACGGACAGCGGTGGCTTGGCAACAGGGGACCGGCGGCCGCCGGCGAGGGGGAACTCCCGCCCGCCGACCATCGGTGCCGAACGCCGATTCCTACGCCGCCTTGATGGCGTTGAGGAAGTTCTCCACCTCGCTCTTCAGGCGCATCGCCCCGTTGTTCAGATCGGCGGAGGCCGACATCACCTGGGTCGCGGCGCTGCCGGTCTCGGTCGCGGCCTGCGACACGCGGCTGATGTTGCTGGTCACCTCCTGGGTGCTCTGCGCCGCCTGCTGGACGTTGCGGCTGATCTCCTGGGTTGCGGCCCCCTGCTCCTCGATGGCGGCGGCGATGGAGGAGGAGATGTCGTTGATCGAGGAAATGGTCGCTCCGATCCCGCGGATGGCGCCGACCGCCCCACCGGTGGCCGACTGGATCGCGCCGATCTGCTGGGCGATCTCCTCCGTCGCCTTGGATGTCTGGTTGGCGAGGCTCTTGACCTCGCTCGCCACGACGGCGAAGCCCTTGCCGGCCTCGCCCGCGCGCGCCGCTTCGATGGTGGCGTTCAATGCCAGCAGGTTGGTTTGGGCGGCGATGTTCTGGATCAGGTCCACCACGTCACCGATGCGTTGCGCGGCTTCCGACAGGCCCTGAACGGTGGCGTTGGTGCGGTCGGCCTCGTCCACCGCCTTGCCGGCAATGCTGGCCGACTGCGACACCTGCTGGGAGATTTCCGTGATGGAAGCGGCCATCTCCTCCGACGCGGAGGCGACCGTCTGCACGTTGGCGGAGGTCAGCTCCGCCGCGGAAGCGGCGCCCCCGGCCTCGGCCCGCGTGTGTTCGGCGATTTCGGTCATGCTGCGGGCGGTGGTGTCGAGCTGCGACGCCGCCGCGCCCACGGTCTGAAGAACGCTGTGAACGGCCCCGTCGAAATTGCGGATCAGCGAATCGATCCGCTCGGTGCGGCGGCGCTTGCTCTCCTCCTCCGCGGCCTGGGCGGCGGTCAGGCGCTCCGCCTCGATCAGGCCGTCCTTGAAGACCTGCACCGCGCGGGCCATCGCGCCGATCTCGTCCTGCCGGTTGCCGCCTTCCACCGCGACACCGAGGTCGCGCTTGGCCAGACGGTCCATGATGGTGGTCAGAGCGATGACGGGCCGGGCGATGGTCTTGGTCATCGTGATGCCGACGAACAGGCACAGGACCGCCACCAGCGCGATGGCGCCCAGAATCCAGGTCCGAGCCCCGAGATAGGCATCATTTCCCTCGTCCGCCGCTTTGCCGGCGTTGCTGACGTTGAAGGCCGTCAGTTCGTCGAGGAGCGCGCTGCACTCGTCGAAGGCCTTGCGCGACTCGAGCCGGTAGATGTCGGCGGCCTTCTCGTTCTCGTTCGCGCGGGAAGGCGGGAGGAGCACATCCCGGCTGATCTTCATGTAGCGGTCCCAGGCGGCCTCCCAGCGCTTGGCGGTCTGGGCTTCCCAACCGGCGGTCAGCAGCGATTCGTATTTCCGGCGGGACTCCGCCAGCCGGTCCAGGACCGACGCCATTTCCTTTTCGACCTGCGCGATGTCCGCAGGGTAGAGGGCCAGGATGTGGGACGCCTCAAGGATGCGGTATTCGTTCGCCGCCCCGTCCATATCGGTGATGGAGGTCAGGCTGGGCAGCCAGTTGGAGCGGATCTCCTCCGCGACCTGATTGACGGCGTTCAACCGTTCGATGGCGAACAATCCCAGGGCGACCGACATCAGCAGGAGGGAAACGGTCGTGGCCACCACCTTGGCCCGGATGGTCATGGAGTTCAGCATGGACATAGCGCGTGTTTCTTTCCCGAAGCGATGCGGCGACCGGCGATGGTTCTGGGTCTTGGGCGGAGGCGATAGTAAGGGTCAGCAGATCAGCCAAAAAGCATATACCTAATCCGTCTTAAGTTATACGAATTCAGGAGAAAGGCTAGACGCAAGAATGACGCAGGGAGCAAGGCCATGGTTGCGTCATGGTTTCTTCAAGTTAACCGGGGAGAAGTCCCAATCGCGCCGCGGGCAATCCTGAAGGGAAGTACCACCTGTCTTACGGTCCTGGTGCGTAGACGGCCAAAAGGAAGGACAGGGTGACCACGCTGGCAATGGTGGACATCAGGATCGCGGAGGAGGTGCGCTCCACATAGATCCGGTACTGGCTGGCCACCACGAAGGTCAGGGCGCCGGTGGGCAGGCCGGCCAGGATGATGGCCGAACCGGTCCAGAAGGGGTCGAGCGGGAACAGCGTCCGGATGAGGACCCACGCCAGCGCGGGCTGCACCACCAGTTTCAGGGCGCTGATCCAGCCGACCTCCAGCAGATTGGCCTTCAGGCTCTGGGTCGCCAGGAACAGGCCGATGGCGAACAGGGCGCAGGGGCCGGCGGAGGCGCCCATCAATTCGCAATAGGTCACGATGGGGCGCGGCACCGGCACGCCGGACAGGAAGACCGACCAGCCCAGCCCCAGCGCCGTGGAGATGATCAGCGGGTTCCTGACCAGCGCCCGGCCCACGTCGCGCAGCGCCTTGCCGATTCCGCCGCCGTGGCTGTTGGCGAATTCCAGCCAGATCACCGCGATGCCGACCATGATCGCGCTCATGATGACGGTGGCGAGGATCGCCGGGGCCAGACGATCCGGGCCAAAGGCCGCCAGGAACAGCGGGATGCCCATGTAGCCGGTGTTGGAGAAGCAGGCGTTCAACCCCTGCATGCACTGGATCTGCGTCCGCTCCCGGTGGAACAGCCAGCCGAGCAGGGCGCCCAGCGCGTAGACCGCAAGCATCGAGCCGAGGAAGGCGCCGATGAAGGGGCCGTTGAAGATCTCCGGCAGCGAACGCCGGGCGGTGCCCAGGAACAGCACCGGCGGCAGGGCCATCCAATAGACGAACTTGTTCAGCGCCTCCGACGAGGCGGGACCGAGAAGCTTCGCCTTACCGGAAAGGACGCCCGCCAGGATGATGGCGAAGACCGGGAGCGCCACATTGAGGACCACCGACATGGGGCCCGACCTTAAGGGGCAGCCCGCTCCCTGTCGAGGCACCCACCATTCCGTCGCAGGCATGGCTCCCTTGACGGCGCGTGGGGGGCGGGCAAGATTGGGCGGGGCCCTTTTCCGCAGGAGTTTCGATGATCAACCATCACAGCGCGCTCATCTACGTCATGGTGCTGGTGTCGGCGTGCGACGGCGACATGACGGACGCGGAGCTTGAGGCCATCGGCGAGAACGTCCGCTATCTGCCGATCTTCAAGGATTTCGACATCGACCGGCTGACCGACGTGACCCGCGAATGCTCCGGCCTGCTGGCCGATGCCGACGGGCTGGAGACGACGCTCCAGATCGTCAAGGAGGCCATTCCGTCCAAGCTGTCCGAAACCGCCTACGCGCTCGCCTGCGACATCGCGGCGGCGGACCCGTCGGCCTCGCAGGAGGAGCTTCGGATGCTGGAGCTGATCCGGCACAAGCTGGGCGTGGACCGGCTGTGCGCCGCCGCCATCGAACGCGGCGCGCGGGCGCGCCACACCCGCCTGTGATGGATCGCGGTATGGAGAGTCTCCAGGGCGGTCTCCAGGGCCGGACGGTCGGCTTCATCGGGCTGGGCCTGATGGGCCGGCCCATGGCCCGCAATCTGGCGAAGGCCGGCGCGGCGCTGGTCATCCACAGCCGCAGCCCCGGCCCGGTGGCGGAACTGGCGGGCGAGGGCATGAGCCCCGCCGCCAGTCCCGCCGAGGTCGCCGCCCGCACCGACGCCCCCACCGACGCCCCCACCGACGCCATCGTGCTGATGCTGTCCGACACGGTGGCGGTGGAGGCGGTGGCCGCCGACCTCATGGATGCGCTGAGGCCCGGCCATCTCGTGATCGACATGGGCACCACGGCGGTCGGGGCGACCCGCAAGCTGGCCGAGGCCGTCCGCGCCAAGGGCGCCGAATGGGTCGATGCCCCGGTGTCCGGCGGCACGGTGGCGGCGGAGGCCGGCACCCTGACCATCATGGCCGGCGGGACGGAGGACGCCTTCGCCCGCGCCCTGCCGCTGTTCCAGGCCATGGGGCAGCGCATCACCCATGTCGGCGAGAGCGGGGCCGGGCAGGTCGCCAAGATGGCGAATCAGGTGATCGTCGCGCTGAGCATCGGTGCGGTGGCGGAGGCGCTGGCGCTCGCCAGGGCCGCGGGGGTGGAGCCGGGCAAGGTCCGCGACGCCATCCGCGGCGGCTTCGCCGAGTCGCGCATCCTGGAGCTGCACGGGCAGCGCATGGTGTCCGGCGACTTCACGCCGGGCGGCCGCGTGGCCACCCAGATCAAGGACCTGAAACAGGCGGAGGAGCTGGCGGAGCAGTCCGGCATCCAGCTTCCCGCGCTGGGCCTGAGCCTGGAGCTGTTCGAACTGCTGGCGGAGCAGGGCGACGGCGGTCTGGACCACTCGGCCCTGTACCGGCTGTTCTTCAAATAAGGAGCCGCGGGGGGCGGCGCCGGAAATAAGGAGCCGCGGGGGGCGGCGCCGGCAACGGGCCTTCCCCCCGCGGAACCGTCATGCGTCGAGATGCTCCTTCACCAGCAGCTCGGCGATCTGCACGGCGTTGAGAGCGGCGCCCTTGCGCAGGTTGTCGGTGGCGCACCAGAAGGCCAAGCCGTTGTCCACCGTGTAGTCCTCGCGGATGCGGCTGACGAAGACGGCGTCGTCGCCGGCCACCTCGACCGGGGTGATGTAGCCTTCGTTGTCGTGCTGGTCGATGACCTGGACCCCCGGCGCCTTGCGCAGGATGCGGCGCGCCTCCTCGGCGGTGACCGGTTCCGCGCATTCGATGGTGACCGAGGCGGAGTGGCCGATGAAGACGGGGACGCGCACGCAGGTGGCGGTCACCTTGATCTTGGGGTCCAGAACCTTCTTGGTCCCGACGTTCAGCGCCCACTCGTCCTTCGTCGCACCATCCTCCATGAAGGGGCCGATGTGGGGGATGACGTTGAAGGCGATCTGCTTGGAGAAGACGGACTTCTGCACCGGATCGTTCACGTAGATGGCGCGGGTCTGGCCGAACAGCTCGTCCATCCCGTCCTTCCCGGCGTCCGAGGCCGCCTGGTAGGTGGAGACCACGGCGCGGCCGACCGTGAAGGTGTCATGCAGGGGCTTCAGCGCCATCGCCAGCAGGACGGTCGCGCCGTCGGGGCTGGCGACGATGTTCTTCTTCGCGTAGCCGCCGAGCGCCTGGGCGTTCACCTCCGGCACCACCAGGGGAACGTCGGGGTCCATGCGGAACTGCGCGCTGGTGTCGATGACCACGGCGCCCGCGGCGGCGGCGCGCGGCGCGTGGGCCGCCGCGACCTTGGCGTCCGAGGCGAACAGCGCGATGTCCACGCCCTTGAAGTCGAACCGGCCGAGATCCTGGACCTTCAGCACCTCGTCCTCGCCGAAGGACACCTCCTTGCCGACCGCGGCGTCGGAAGCCAGGGCGATCACCTCCGCGACCGGGAACTTGCGGTCGGCGAGGGTGGCCAGCATCTCCCGTCCGACATTGCCGGTGGCGCCGACGACCGCGACTGTGTAGCCCATGGCGGTGAATCCCTGTGATATGCGGTGCGAAGAGGGCTTGAGGTATGCGGTTCCCAATGGAATTGCAACAGCGCCCGCGTTGTGACACGGTGTTCGCCCTCATCACGAACGACCGCGACCTGCGCACGGGCATGGCCACTCCGCTCGAAGACATCATCGCGAAGGCGATCAAGGACGCGGACAAGTCCTTCTTCAACGAGGACTACACCAAGCAGGCGCGCTCGGTGATGAACGCCCTGAAGAAGGCCGGTTACGAGGTCGCTCCCGTCCGCCCGCCGGAAGGTCTGGTGGAGTGGGCCAAGGAGAACATCCCCTTCGGCCGCCTGCGCCCGGCGGAGCTGATTACCCAGATGTATTCGATGATGGTGGAGAATGTCCGCCGGTTCGACAAGTAACTGTCTGAACCGCAAGACTGCGCCGGAACCGTGGTAATACCAGCTACAGCAAAGCCCATTAGATATCAGTCACTTCCCGCGGTGCGCCATTTTGGTCACGGCCAAGTCCCTGCCGTTGACTCGTGTGCGGGAGAGGCGTAATTCAATCGCCAAACACAGCAGGGCTTAAAACTTTCGGTCTCGCATCACCCGCCGTCGCGGCAACAGCCCTCCTTGCCGCGACCGGTCGCCGAACTGAGGACGACGCAATGGCAAACGGCAGCGGTCGGCCGCTCTCTCCGCATCTGCAAGTCTACAAACTCCCCAGGACCGCGATCCTGTCCATCACGCACCGCATCACGGGCGTGGGGCTGGCCGTCGGTACCCTTCTGCTGACCTGGTGGCTGGTCGCAGCCGCCACCAGCCCCACCGCCTTCGCGCGTGCCCAGGGGTTCATCGGCTCCTTCTTCGGCCTGCTGCTGCTGTTCGGCTGGTCGCTGGCGCTGTACTACCACCTGTGCAACGGCATCCGGCACCTGGTGTGGGACGCCGGCAAGTCGTTCGAGCTGAGCGAGGCCGAGCGCGGCAACCAGATCGTCGTCATCGCGGCCGGCGTTCTGACCGTGCTGACCTGGATCATCGGCCTGATCGCCTGGTGAGGAGAGAAGACATGGCGTCCAACAGCAAGACCCTCCGCTCGCCGCTGCAGATCGCGCGCGGCCTGGGCTCCGCCAAGCACGGCACCGAGCATTGGTGGCACCAGCGCGTGACCGCCATCGCCCTGGTCCCGCTGACGATCTGGTTCGTCTTCGGCGTGATCCGCCATCTGGGTGCCGACCACGCGGCCTTCGTCGCGTGGATGAAGTCGCCCTTCTCGGCGCTGATGATGGTGCTGACCGCCGTGGTCACCTTCCACCACGCCCAGAGCGGGCTGCAAGTGGTGATCGAGGACTACGTGCACAACGAGATGGCGAAGATCCTGAGCATCCTGGCCGTGAAGTTCCTGTGCTTCGTGCTGGGTGCCGCCTGCGTCATCGCCGTCCTCAAGATTTCGTTCGGAGCCTGACGAGCCATGGCCGCCTACGATATTATCGATCATTCCTATGACGTCGTCGTCGTCGGTGCCGGCGGCGCGGGTCTGCGCGCCACCTTCGGCATGGCCGAGAAGGGCCTGAAGACGGCGTGCATCACCAAGGTCTTCCCGACCCGCTCGCACACCGTGGCCGCCCAGGGCGGCATCTCGGCGGCGCTCGGCAACATGAGCGAGGACGACTGGCGCTTCCACATGTACGACACCGTGAAGGGGTCGGACTGGCTGGGCGACCAGGACGCCATCGAGTACATGTGCCGCGAGGCCATCCCGGCGATCATCGAGCTGGAGCACTACGGCGTGCCCTTCTCGCGCACGCCGGAAGGCAAGATCTACCAGCGCGCCTTCGGCGGCATGACCGCGCATTACGGCAAGCAGCAGGCCTACCGCACCTGCGCCGCCGCCGACCGCACCGGCCACGCCATCCTGCACACGCTCTACCAGCAGTCGCTGAAGCACGAGGCGGAGTTCTTCGTCGAGTATTTCGCGCTGGACCTCATCATGGAGGACGGCGTCTGCAAGGGCGTGGTGGCCTGGAACCTGGACGACGGCACCATCCACCGCTTCCGCGCCCAGCTCGTCGTGCTGGCGACGGGCGGCTATGGCCGCGCCTACTTCTCCGCCACCTCGGCCCACACCTGCACGGGCGACGGCGGCGGCATGGTTCTGCGCGCCGGCCTGCCGCTGCAGGACATGGAGTTCGTGCAGTTCCACCCGACCGGCATCTATGGCTCCGGCTGCCTCATCACCGAGGGCGTGCGCGGCGAGGGCGGCTACCTCACCAACTCCAACGGCGAGCGCTTCATGGAGCGTTACGCGCCGTCGGCCAAGGACCTCGCCTCGCGCGACGTCGTGTCCCGCTCGATGACCATCGAGATCCGCGAGGGCCGCGGCGTCGGTGAGCACAAGGACCACATCCACCTGCACCTGGAGCACCTGCCGCCGGAGATCATCCACCAGCGCCTGCCCGGCATCGCCGAGACGGCCAAGATCTTCGCCGGCGTGGACGTCACCAAGGAGCCGATCCCGGTTCTACCGACGGTGCACTACAACATGGGCGGCATCCCCACCAACTTCCGGTGCGAGGTGGTGAACCCGACCGCCGACGATCCGGACCGCGTGGTGCCCGGCCTGATGGCCATCGGCGAAGCGGCCTGCGTGTCGGTGCACGGTGCCAACCGCCTCGGCTCCAACTCGCTGCTCGACCTCGTGGTGTTCGGCCGCTCCGCCGCCATCCGCGCCGCCGAGATCGTCGAGAAGGGCAAGTCGGTGTCGTCGTCCGCCGCCGCGACCGACGTCGCGCTGGAGCGCTTCGACCGCATCCGCAACGCCAAGGGCTCCATCAAGTCGTCGGAGCTTCGCCTGGAGATGCAGCGGACCATGCAGAACAACTGCGCGGTCTTCCGCACCGGCGAGGTGCTGGAGGAGGGCGTCAAGCTCATCGACCAGACCTTCGCCAAGAAGGGCGACATGGCGATCAGCGACCGCTCGCTGGTCTGGAACTCCGACCTCGTCGAAGCCATCGAGCTGGACAACCTGCTGTACCAAGCGGTCGCCACGCTCCACTCGGCGAAGAACCGTCCGGAAAGCCGCGGCGCCCATGCCCGCGAGGATTATCCGGACCGCGACGACGAGAACTGGATGAAGCACACCGTCATCGAGGTGTCGGACAAGGGCGAGACGAAGATCGGGTACCGTCCGGTCCATCTCTACACCCTGACCGACGAAGTGCAGGTGTTCCCGCCCAAGGCCCGCGTCTACTAAGGCGGCAAGAGCAAGGCAAGGATACGAACCATGGTCGAATTCAACCTGCCCGCCAATTCCAAGGTCGGCGTCGGCAAGACCATCAACGCCGCCGGCGGCGCCAAGCGGGCGAAGACCTTCAAGATCTACCGCTGGTCGCCGGATGACGGGCAGAACCCGCGGGTCGACACCTATGTCGTCGATCTCGACAAGTTCGGCCCGATGATCCTGGACGCGATCATCTACATCAAGAACAACATCGACTCGACCCTGACCTTCCGGCGGAGCTGCCGCGAGGGCATCTGCGGGTCCTGCGCGATGAACATCGACGGCGCCAACACGCTGGCCTGCCTGAAGGCCATCGAGGAGGTGAAGGGCGACGTGAAGATCTATCCGCTGCCGCACATGCCGGTGGTGAAGGATCTCGTTCCCGATCTGAAGCACATCTACGCCCAGCTCGCCTCGATCAAGCCGTGGCTGCAGTCGCAGTCGCCGGCCCCGAGCCGCGAGCGCCTGCAGTCGCCGGAGGACCGCGCCAAGCTGGACGGCCTCTACGAGTGCATCCTGTGCTTCTGCTGCTCGACCTCCTGCCCCAGCTACTGGTGGAACGGGGACCGCTACCTCGGCCCGTCGATCCTGCTCCAGGCCTACCGCTGGATCGTGGACAGCCGCGACGAGATGACGGGCGAGCGCCTCGACAACCTCGAGGACCCGTTCCGCCTCTACCGCTGCCACACCATCATGAACTGCACCAAGGCGTGCCCGAAGGGCCTGAACCCGGCCAAGGCCATCGCCGAGATCAAGAAGCTGATGGTTCAGCGCCGCTGATCCGTCCGTTTCGGTTCACCGATGGAAAACGGGGCGCCTCCGGAAGGGGGCGCCCCGTTTCCTTTGGCGTTTCGGCCTACGCGAAGTCCGGATCGGTGGGCCGGGAGGGCGGCAGATCGTCGTTGGGCAGGGGAGAGGGCATGTCCTCCTGCGGGCCGGGGGTCGGCAGGTCCGGGTTGTCGGTGAGGGGTCCCGGGGTGGGAACGTCCTGGCCCGGCGGCGGGAAAGGCGGAGCCGCGCGCAGCGGCTGCGGGGTGGCGGTCGGTGAGGTCCAGCCCATGGATCGGTGACTCCCGGTGTCGTGAGGCGTGTCCATCCTCAACCGCCCGACTGGCCCGTCTGCGCGCATTGACCGGCGGCGATGAGGGGGTATGCTTTTCGAGGGAGTGAATCATCCGGACAGAACCGACTCGAAGCCAAAGGGGAGAGGATCATGGGCAGCACGGCCGGTCAGGCGCTGAGCTACATCCAGGGCGAATGGATCGCGGGAAATCCGCCCATCGTCGGACCGATGACGCACGCGCTCTGGCTGTCTTCGGTCGTCTTCGACGGAGCCCGCGCCTTCCAGGGCGTGGCGCCGGACCTGGACCGGCACTGCGCCCGCGTCGTGCGCTCCGCCCAGGTGATGGGCCTCGCCCCCATGCTGACCGCCGGTGAGATCGAGGAGCTGTGCTGGGACGGCATCCGCCGCTTCCCCAAGGAGGCCGAGCTTTACATCCGGCCCATGTTCTACGCGGAAGAGGGCTTCGTGGCGCCCGACGCGGAGAGCACGCGCTTCGTCCTGTCGGTCTACGAGGCGCCGCTGCCCAGCGTCGCCGGCTTCACCGCGTGCCTGTCCAGCCGCCGCCGCCCGGTGCCGGACATGGCGCCGACCGAGGCCAAGGCCGCCTGCCTCTACCCCAACGCCGGGTTGGCCCTGAAGGAGGCGCGGGAGCGCGGCTTCGACAACGCCATCATGCTCGACCCCATCGGCAACGTGGCGGAGTTCGCCACCGCCAACCTGTTCATCGCCAAGGATGGCGTGGTGCGCACACCGGTTCACAACGGCACCTTCCTCAACGGCATCACCCGCCAGCGCGTGATCGCTCTGCTGCGCGACGACGGCGTGACGGTGGAGGAGGCTACCCTGGGCACCCGCGACGTGCTGGAGGCCGACGAGGTGTTCTCGACCGGCAACTACGCCAAGGTCGTGCCGGTGACCCGTGTGGAGGAGCGCGCCCTTCAACCCGGCCCCCTGGCCGCGCGGGCGAGGGCGCTGTATTGGGAGTTCGCCTTCCGCTGACGGCGGGTGATGCCGGCTTGCGGGCGGTATGCGGCCCGGAAGCCGGCTTGATATGCGGCCCGCTCCGGGGCATGATTCCTGCGAAACGGCGGAGCGAATCCGCTCGAGAAACCGGCGGAGGGACAAAGCCATGCAATTTCGTGAGCGGCGCCGCGTGATCCAGGTGATCCGCACCGTCTACGATCCGGACCTGAAGCGCGGTCGGTCGGAAGTGGTCGGGAAGATCGACAAGGCCGCGCTCGCGGTCACCGACAAGCTGCAGAAGGGCTGCACGCCCGAGGAACTGTCGGAAATCCTCACCTATCTGGACGACCGCCGGAACCGCCTGCGCAACGAGGCGGTGCGCGCCGGGGCGGAAACCCTTCCGGCGCAGATGCGGGAGGCGGCGGAGTATTTCCGCACCCATCGCGACGGCGAGGCGCGGGAGTTCGCCACGGAAATCAGGCTGGCCTGGGAGGAGTTGAAGGCGGCTCTGCGCGACTCCGGCTTTTCGAAGAACAAGGTTTTGAAGAAGGCCGGAGAGCGGAACAAGGCCGGGGACAGGGTGGAAGCGCCGGCGCGGGACGCACAGCCGGCCGCGCAACCGGTTATGGAACCGGTTGCGAAAGCCGCTGCCGAACCGGAAGCCCCGACCGCGGAAGCCACCCCCGCCGGCAAGCCGCGCGCGAAGAGGACCCGGGCCGGAAAGGCGGTTGCGGACTTGGGCGGGACCGCCTCGCCGGTGTCCTGAGGGCGCAGGATCAGGCGCCCGCGCGGATCAGGGCGTTGGCGCTGTTGCGGTGGTGGGCCAGCGTGGCGGTGAGGCGGGCCAGCCAGGCATCGCCGCCGGTCCGGTCGGCGAGCAGGGCGCGGCGCCGGTTCGCCGAACCCTGCCGGGCCTCGGCGGCCAAACGGTCGTGCAGACGAATCAGTGCGGCGAGGGCAAGAGCGGTGTGACGCTCGCCCCCCTCCAGGACCGCCGTCCGCAACGCGCCGCGGGGCGGTGCGTCGTCGTGGCGGCGTTCAAGGTCTTCCAAAAGGGAGGAACGTGGCGGCGTCCCGGCGATTCCGGTCATGCCGGGACGCTAGACCGTTTTGCGGAAACTGTAAAGGCTTAAAATCCTAGGACGGAGTGCCGCAGGCTTGGCGCTTGCCGGTCCGGCGCCTACTGGCTCGCCCAGACGATGCGCGCCATCCAGGCAACGTCGGCGCGTGGGATGCTGCGGTCCGGATGGGCGCGGTTGATGGACATCAACTCGACCTTGGTGGCGGTCTCGCGGACGAGTTGCTTGGCCATCACCTCTCCGCCCTTGGTGCGGACCACGACGCGGTCGTTGCGCCGGATCTGCGCGGCAGGGGACACGATGATGGTGTCGCCGTCCCGATAAACCGGGTCCATGCTGTCGCCCGCGATCTCCAGGGCGTAGGCGTGCGGATCGCCGATGCTGGGGAACAAAAGCTCATCCCAGCCGATGCCCGAGGGGAAGCCGGCGTCGTCGAAGAAACCTGCGTTGCCCGCCTGCGCGTAGCCGATGACCGGCACCCGCTGGAGCGATCCGGCGCCCGCGGCATCGCCGACGAGGCTGACGAATTCCGACAGCGACGCCCCCGTCGCCTCCAGAACCTTGGACACGCTTTCCGTCGAGGGCCAGCGGAGCTTTCCGTCGCCGGTGGTCCGCTTGCTCTTGTTGAAGGTCGTCGGATCGAGTCCCGCGCGCCGCGCGAGCCCGGAGGCCGACAGCCCGTGCTGGGCCGCGAGGCGGTCGATCGCCCGCCAGATGTCCGCATGTTTCAACATGGGAGGATAATCACATAAACAGGTCGGCCCGTCCCTAGGAACCTATTCATATTTCCCTTGACGAAGGAATGTGAACAGTACATAACGTGAACAAGTGTTCGCCAGCCGCGCGTGCCGCGGCCCATCCGGCGCTCCGCCCGAGAGCGAAGCTGCGCCTGCGAACGCACAAGCTGCAATTCCCGAGGGAGACCCCACGCATGGCCCTTCACCGCAACACGTCCATGGTCCTGTCCGACGCCCCCGGGGAGCCGTTCGGCAGCGCGGAGGAGGCGTGGTTCTGGTCGGTCCAGGCGCAGGACGCCAAGGCCGCGGGCGCGCGCATCACCGCCGGGCGCGGGCTGGTCCAGCGCCCCTGCGAGCCCACCGACGTGCTGCGCGCGGTGGACCGGCTGTACCGCAGCCGCCTGCTGATCCGCGATCATTTGCTCGTCCTGGTGCATTACGGGCGCCGCCTGATGGCGCCGGACCCCGCGCGCCACCGCGAGCAGCGCGCCCACACCCTGTGGCGGGAGGCGTTCGACCGGCTCCACCCGGTGCTGCGCCAGAAGGGCATCGTGCAGTGAGCGGGCCTGAGCCCCAGCCGTCGCTGGCCGGAACGGACGCGCCGCGGATCTGGGTGGTCTTCCGGGGCGAGGCGGAGCTGTGGTGGCTGCGCCTGCTGAAGCCGGGGTTCCGCCACTGCTTCGCGCTGCTGCACGACGGGCGCCACTGGGTCGTCGTCGATCCGCTGTCCCCCTTCACCGACGTGTCGGTCCTCGACCTGCCCACCGCCTTCGACCTGCCGGGCTGGTACCGCGGCATGGGCATGGCGGTGGCCCCGGCGCCGGTGCGGCGCGGCCTGACCCGTCCGGCCCCCTGGGGACCCTTCACCTGCGTGGAGGCGGTCAAGCGCCTGCTGGGGCTGCACGCACCCGGCGTTCTGACTCCCTGGCAGCTCTACCGGCGCCTGACGCGGACCGTCGCCGCGGCCTGACCCGCGCCGCCTTTTTCTGAACGAGCGCCCTTTTCGAAACGAGCAAGGAAGAACCGCCCATGGCGAACCTGTTCAAGGCGCCCCGGCCCGCGCCGGAGCCTGCGCCGCCCCCCGCTCCTGCACCGGCACCGGTCCCGGCCCCGGAGCCCCCGCCGCAGCCGGCGCCGGTCCCGGAACCGGTGGTGCCCGCTCCGGTGGAACCCCCGGCGCCGGTCCCCACCACGGCTCCCTGGTGGAGCGCCCCCCCCGAAGCGATGCCGGCACCGGTGCCGGAGCCCGCAGCACCGGCGGTGCAGCCGCCCGCGTCCGACCCCGCTCCCCAGACCCCGGCCGCGGAGGCGGAAAAGGACCCGGCCAAGGCCGCCGAGGCGCTGGTCCAGCGGCGCAACCGCGGACGGGCGGGCACGGTTCAGACCTCCTGGCGGGGGGCGCTGGACGCCGGGGCGCTCGTGCCGCTGCGCAAGCGCCTGCTGGGGGAGTGAGGCCATGAGTGAGACCATCAGCGACACCTCGCACGGACACCGCAAGGGGGGAGCCGCCCACCCTCCGCGGAAGGAGCCGGCCAGCGATGGGGCGGAGCGGTTGCTGGAGCGCTACCGGGCGGCGCGGGAGCGCCGGTCGGTCTGGGAAAGCCACTGGCAGGAATGCTACGACCACGCCCTTCCCAACGGGCAGCCCTTCCGGGGCGGCGGCAATCCCGGCGAACGGCGGGTGGACCGGCTGTTCGACGGCACCGCGCCGGACGCGGTGGAGCAGCTCGCCGCCAGCCTGCTGGCCGAACTCACCCCGCCCTGGTCGCGCTGGTTCGGGCTCCAGCCCGGTCCCTCCCTGCCGGACGGGGAGCGCGACCGCGTGGCCCCGATGCTCGACCGCGCGGCCGGGATCGTCCAGGCCCACTTCGACCGCTCCAACTTCGCGGTGGAGATCCATCAGGCCTTCCTCGATCTGGTGACGGTGGGCACCGCCTGCCTGCTGATGGAGGAGGCCCCGCCGGGCGGAGCGTCCAGCCTGCGCTTCACCGCCGTGCCGCTGGCCGAGGCGGTGCTGGAGGAGGGCGCCGACGGGCGGCTGGACGGCACCTTCCGGCGCAGCGAAGCGACCCTGGCCCAGATCGAGCGGCGCTTCCCCGGCGCCGCCGTCCCGGACGAGGTGCGCCGGCGCGGCACGGAGGAGCCGGACAGCCGCTTCCCGCTGGTCGAGGCGGTTCTGCCGGACGGGCTGGCCTACCGCTGGACGGTGGTTCTGGACAGCGGGTTGACCGATCCCCGCACGCTGGCCGAGGGCCGCTTCGCGCAATCGCCCTTCGTCAATTTCCGATGGCTGAAGGCGCCCGGGGAAACCTATGGCCGCTCGCCGGTGATGAAGGCGCTGCCGGACATCAAGACCGCCAACAAGGTGGTGGAACTGGTGCTGAAGAACGCCTCCGTGGCCGTCACCGGCATCTGGCAGGCTACCGATTTATATTTTCCGGTGTTTGCGTGAGCCTCCCCGGATTAGCTAGGCACGTTGATTCTCCTCAGTTTTCGGCGGAAGAGTAGGGCACCGGCGCGCCGGGAAAACTCGCGCATTTTCCACCGCCTGCTTACGCAGTGCTTACTTGAGGGGCCGCAATCCATGCCGAGGATCACAAAGAAGCTGGTCGATACCCTGGTGCCGAGCGGGCGCGACGGGGTTGTGTGGGATGACGAGTTGAGCGGGTTCGGTATCCGCATCACCGCCGCTGGGGTGAAGTCCTACGTGGTGCAGTACCGCATTGCCGGCCGGTCCCGCCGGATGACGGTTGCCCGGCATGGGGTGATGACGCCAGACGAGGCGCGGAAGGAGGCCCGCCTGTTGCTCGCTGAGGTGGCCCGTGGTGTGGACCCGGCCGAGCGGCGCGACCAACAGAGGCACGACCTCACCGTTGCCGATCTGTGCGACCTCTACGTCTCCGAGGGCATGACGACCAAGAAGCCGTCCACCATCGCCAGCGACCGGGGGAAGATCGCCCGGCATATCAAGCCGCTGTTGGGCAAGCGGTTGGTGCGCTCCATCACCCGCGCCGACATCGAACGGTTCCAGGCCGACGTTGCCGCCGGCAAGACCGCGGCGGACATCAAAGGCGGGTTCAAGTCCCGCTCTATCGTGACCGGCGGCCGGGGCACCGCTACCCGCACGCTGGGGCTGCTGTCGGGCATCTTCCAGTTTGCGGTGAACCGCAACATGCGGCCCGACAACCCGGTGCGCGGCGTCAAGAAGTTCGCCGGGACAAAGTGCGAGCGGTTCCTGTCCCCGGCCGAGATGGCGCGACTCGGGAAGGCTCTGGCCGATCTGGCGGACGAGGGCGTGAACCCGGTGGCCGTGAACGTGGTGCGGCTGCTGGCGCTCACCGGCTGCCGGCGGGGAGAAATCACCGGCTTGCGCTGGGGGTGGGTGGATTGGGACCGGGCCTGCATCCGGTTCCCCGACTCAAAGACGGGCGCCAAGGTGGTGCCGCTGGGCGCCGCCGCGCTGGAGCTGCTGACGGAGATGCACAGCGAGGACAGCGCCGGCCCGGTGTTCCCTGGCCGCAGCGTTACAGGCTCCACCACCGCCGTGTGGAAGGTGTGGGACGCTGCCCGTGAGCGCGCCAAGCTGCCCGACGTGCGCATTCACGACCTGCGGCACAGCTTCGCCAGCGTTGGCGCGTCGGGCGGTGACAGTCTGGTGGTGATCGGTGCCTTGCTCGGGCATCGGGACACCACCACCACCGCCCGTTATGCCCACCTTTCCAACGATCCGCTGAAGGCTGCGGCCGACCGCATCGCGGGGAACATAGCCGCAGCAATGAAGGGCGAGACTGGGAACGTGGTGCCGTTGCAGCCGGGGGCGAAGCGGAAGCGTGCAGGTGGCGTCTGATTTCCGGGGTAACCGAGGTAACCGGGGTAACCGCCAGCGTTTTCAAGGAGTTCAGCGGTTACCCCGCGCCAAGGTAGCGGGGTAACCGGGGTAACCGGCAATCACTCTGCCGGGCGAAGCGCAACGGTAGCGCTCGTGGTTTCCGCTCGCGCGGCCAACTTGTCCGCCATCTCTTTAGAGACGATCCCACACCACGCGGCGATATCGTCGCGGCGCTGGAGTCCTGCCCGGTCAATCAGCTTGCGCGTGTACCCGTTCGACCGCCGGCCGGTGCGGATGGCAACGGCGACCTTGCCCGGCTCTGGCACCAGATCGGCCGGCACCGCCAGCGGCCCCCATCTCACATCTTCGTTCGTGGCCCGCATCGCCAGCGAGCGGAGCACCTTGTGCAACGGTTCCCCGGCGCGGGTCCGCGTGGCGATTTCCCGCAACGCGCCGTGGGCGTGCTCAGGGGCGAGGATGTTGACCTGTCGGACGCCGTGCGTCTCTAGAGACGCCTTCCAACGGGCTTGGCGGGTTGTGACGGTGTTCGTGTCGAGCATGGCGAGCCTGTCTCTAGAGACGCTGTTCCCGCAGCATGTAGGCGTCTCTAGAGACGGGCAAGGACAACCCCTTGACGAGCGTGAACGAATATGGAACGAATGTGCCCGACATCGCCCGAAGTGTATCCAGCCCGCCCGGTCCTGCCGTGGCGGGCTTTATGCGTCTGGGGCGATGTTGTCTGTCCACCGAATGGGAGCGTCAGCATCCCAACGGACGCCTGGGCGGCCACTGTTCACGAATTCAAACCCTTCGCGTTCAAGTGTCATCTGAAGCCGGCGGATCGTCTCGCCGCGACTGTCGGCGCCGTTCTCAAACCGGCTGATGGCGGTGAAGGACACGGGGGTTCCGGCTGCCTTCGCGGCTGCTGAAAGCTCCCTGATGCCCCACCCTCGAACGACACGGGCAGCTCGGATTTGCTCGCGCGTGATCATTGCCGGCCAATACCTCTAATTTGCTATCGCTGTGATCTTATCAGCCTATGGGGATGCCGAAAAGGGTATCCGTTATACTTTGGCGCTTGACCGTAATGGCTATCACAGATAGCGTTTAAGGCATCGGCTGATGCTGCTGCGCATTCTGTGATGATGGCGGCTTGGCTTAGATGCAAAAAGGCCGGGAGCGGCTGCAACCCGCTACCCGGCCCGTGACCAACCCTGAGTCTGGAGAACCCGGAAATGGCTGTTTCCGAGAATACCACCCTCTTGCCTCTCGCGCACCTGCCGCGCGCTACGCTTGAAGCCATAGTCGAGCTGGCGCTCGCTGAGATGGACCGCCGCGACGGCGACCCCGACCGGGAAGAGAACGGCGATGCCGAATGGGACGTTGCCGACGTGGAACACGCGGCCTGGGCCGCCGGCGGGGAGGTGCGCTATGTCGCGTAACGTCTCTCGCCGCCTGCTGCTCACCGGCACTGCCGCCGCTCCGATAGCCGCTGGCGCTGCCGCCCTGGCCGACACCCCGCAAGACCGGGACGCGGCGATGCTGACGGCGTTCCGCCAGTGGCGGGAAGCCTGCGCCATCTGCCTGGAGAGCGACGACTACAACGAGGCGGCCGACAAGGCGGAGCGGAAGGCGAGCGACTTCCTGGCCGACGCGCCCGTCCACGGTGCGGCTGGCGCGGTGGTGAAGCTGGCGTTCCTGGCGTACGGGGCGAGCGACCACTACGGCTACGCCCACCCGGAGCACCCGGCCGTCCGCACCATGGAGTCGCTGAAGGCATCCATCCCCAACCTGTCCCCGGAGCTGTCAGCGGCGATCAGCCTGACCGTCGAGGAAACCGCCAGCATCATGGAACTGTGGTCGAACGATAGCCGCGCCCGCTATGAAAGCGAGAAGCTGGCGAAGGAGTGGAAGACCTACGACCGCATCTTCAAGGAGACGAACGCCTACGACGAGGAAGAGAAGAACCGGAAGCGGAGCCTAGCGGAGCCGCGTGGGCCTGATGGACTGTCCAAGAGCGAGGGCACGTTCATGCGCTACTTCCTAGAGGTGACGGAAGAGGACAAGCGCGATTTGGTGGACTCTATGGACCTGATGCTATTGGGCCTGCGCGTTCACAGGGCGCTCAAAGCCCTGGTCGCGAAGAACGACATTGCGGCGGGGTCCTTGAAGATCCTGGAGGACGACTTCCGCGAGGCGGACGACGGCGGCCCCGGTACGGCCCTGGTAGCCGCAGCCTGAACCCGAGGGGGCCGGTTCCACCGGCCCCCCTTGTCATGCTCGGGAAAAGCCGGGAATACGAAAAGTGACGGCGGTCTCTTTTCCTGGTTGACGCAGATAAGTGACCGCCGTACCTTCTTGGCATGAGGGAGAGGGTGACCCATGCCGTTTGATTTCGACCGACCGCAGTTCAGCACCCAAGAGCTATTGGCGTGCGTACCGAGCCTGACCCACGACAGCTTCAAGCAGTGGCTGAAGCGAAACGTTTTGTCATTGAGTGTTGGCGAGAGCATCGGCAAAGGGCGCCGGCCGCAGTACAACGGAACCGACGTGATCCAAGTCGGCGCCGCTTACGAGCTATCCCGCCTCATATCGAACACCTCCAAAATTCCTTTCATCTGGCGGATGGTGATCTTTCCGCGTGTCGTGGCGTGGATGACCGGGCTTGCGGAGTACGAGCCGCGCGACGTGAGCGCCTTTATGATGCTTCACCCGGTCACTGGTGACGTTCACGCTTGGCGCTTCTCTGAGTCCACCACCGAGGGTGATGGGCCGCTTAACGAGCCAGAAACGCCTGACGCCCTGATCCTCTTCCGAATTGACCGCTTCATCGGCCGCATGATCCAGCGAATGGAGCGCGTAAAGGCTGGCCTGCCGGCAGTGGAGCCGATCAAGGTCAAGACTGATGAAGAAGCGGAGATGGAATACCTAGAGCAAATGGGCGCGCTCGGCAAAGACGAAGAGGGGCGCCGCATTCTGGTTGGGTTGAGCTTTGAGGAAACGGAAGAGTACTTTCGGGTTTTGAATAGGCAGATGGAACACCGCGGCTCGGACGGTCTTGCCCCTTACGCATCATGGGATGAAAAAGACCAAGAGTCCGAACGGTATATGGAACTGCACGACAAGCATGAGCGGGCGCGTCTAGCCGGGATCTTCAATCGGATGGAAGGCCAAGCGGATCTTTAAGGCCGCCCCCTAAACCAAGGAGCACATAGTATGACTGATCTGGAAGCGCGGCTGAGTCCGCAAGCGCCCGAACTTTGCCTGCCGCCGGCCCTGCGCAAGCCGCGCCTGCGCCGTTGGGAGGCGAGCGAATACTTGGAGATCGCCCACGGCATCACCATCGCTCCCGCCACTCTGGCGAAGTACGCCTCGCTGGGCGGTGGCCCGGCCTTCAACAAGGGGATGGGTCGGACGCCGCTCTACCCTAAGGACGAGTTGGACCGTTGGGCGACGGAGCGTCTCGGCAAGCTGATGCGCAGCACCAGCGACACGGGCATGGAGGGCTGACCATGCGCAACGCTGCCGACGCCTACCGCCAGTCCGATCCCGACTTCAACCGCAACTTCCGTCGCGGCTATCGCTGGAGCGAGATGGCTCGCCCGGCTCGCCCGATGGTGATCCCGCCCAAGTCGCTCGACCAACTCGCCGCCGAGGTGGCGCACTTTTGGCGGGCCGAAACCGGGAGGGCCTGACGATGACCGGGACCCGCCTCGACTTCGACCGGATCAACCGCGCTGCTGTCGCCGCCCTGCCGGCACTGCTGGCGCGCTGGCTGCCGGGCGGCAGACGAGAGGGGCACGAGTACGTCGCCGTCAACCCGCGCCGCGCCGACCGCCGGCCGGGGAGCTTCCGAATCAACATGAACACCGGCAAGTGGGCCGACTTCGCCACCGATGACCGCGGCGGGGACGTGGTGTCGCTCGCTGCCTACCTGGGGGGCATCTCGCAGTTGGAGGCCGCCCGCGCAATCGCTGAAATGCTTGGGGTTCGCTGATGCCTGACACCAACCACATGTTCGCGCCGCTGTCGGCTGAAGAACTGTCCGCGGCGACCCCATCGGGCACGGCACCCAAGGGCGGAGGCAAGGTGCCGATCACCCCGGTTCCGGCCGGCGCTCCACCGATGCGCTTCAGACACCCCAAGTATGGCGAGCCGACGCAGAAGTGGGCCTATCACGACGCAGCCGGCCATCTGATGTTCTATGTCGCCCGGTTCGACTTCACGACCGAGGACGGCACGCCCGACAAGGACGTGCTGCCGATCACCTTCTGTGACCTGGGCGAAGGCCGGCGCGGCTGGCGCTCGAAGGGCATTCCCGATCCGCGCCCGCTCTACAAGCTGCCCGACCTGATGGCCCGGCCTGACGCCCTGGTGATCGTCACCGAAGGCGAAAAGGCTTGCGACGCTGCGGCCGAGTTGTTCCCGGAGTTGGTCACCACCACGCCCATGCACGGGGCGAAGTCGCCGCACAAGACGGACTGGACGCCGCTCGCCGGCCGGAAGGTGGTGATCTGGCCGGATCATGACGAAGCCGGCGCGGCCTTCGCTGCCGAGGTGGTGCGGCTCGCAACGGAGGCTGGCGCCGCCAGCGTGGCCGTGGTTCAGCTCCCGTCCGACTGGCCGCACGCCTGGGATGTTGCCGACCCGCTGCCCGCTGGTGTCGCCCCGGCCGACCTCTACCTCATGGTGGAGGCTGCCAAGACGTGGCAGACGGCACCAGCGCAGGACGCGGGTGGGATGGCGCCGCCCCCGGTCACTGGTGGCTTCATGCTGCGCCCCAACGGGCTGTTCTTCCGCGACCCTGACCCCGAGAAAGACGACCTCCTGCTGTCCGGCCCGTTCGAGGTGGTGGCAGAGACGCGCGATACCGCCGGCAGCAATTGGGGCGTGCTGCTGAGGTGGAAGGATCACGATGGCCGCGAGCACGAATGGGCAATGCCTCGCGCTCTGCTGGCCGGCGACGGGACTGATTTCCGCCGGACCCTGCTCGACGGCGGGCTGTTCGTCGCTCCCGGCCGGAAGGCCCGCGAGATGCTGACCGCCTACCTTGCCAGCGTCCGTGTGAAGGCACGTGCGACCTGCGTTGACCGCACGGGCTGGCATGGCCGCGTCTACGTGTCGGCTGGCCGCTCATACGGCGATACCAAGGGCGAGCGCGTGCTGTTGCAGTCTGCCGGCGCCGCAACGGACACGAAGCCGCGCGGCACGTTCGAGGGGTGGCAGTCCGAGGTGGCCGCGCTGGCTGTGGGCAACAGCCGCCTTTCCTTTGCCCTATCTGCTGCCTTCGCCGGGCCACTGCTGTACCTGCTGAACGCCGAGTCGGGCGGGCTTCACTTCCGCGGTGCATCGTCTATCGGCAAGTCCAGCACCTTGTATGTGGCCGCGTCCGCCTGGGGGTGTCCGGTCCACAACTGGCGCGCCACCGACAACGCGGCCGAAGCACTCGCCCGAGCGGCCAACGATGCGCTGCTGTGCCTGGACGAGATGGGGCAGGGCGACGGCCGGGCGGTGGATGCCATGGGCTACATGCTGTCCAACGGCGCCGGCAAGGCCCGCATGAACAAGGATACCAGCGCCCGCCCGGTGACGACATGGCGCGTGCTGTTCGTGTCCACTGGCGAAATCGGCTTGGCTGAGAAGGTGGCCGAGACCGGGCGTAAGACCAAGGCCGGACAGGAAGTCCGCATCCTCGACATTCCCGCCGACGCTGGCGCCGGGCTGGGCGCGTTCGAGAACCTGCACGGCTCGCCGGACGGGGACAGCTTCGCCCGCCGCGTCCGGCTGGCGACGGAGACGCACCGCGGTCACGCTGCGCACACCTTCCTCGAACGCATCACCTCTGCCGACTTTGACGAGCTGGCGGAAGCTTTGCGCGCCGGCTGTGAGCGGTGGAAGGCCAGCTATCTGCCGAAGGGATGCGACGGGCAGGTGCAGCGGGCAGCCGGCCGCTTCGCCTTGATCGCCGCTGCCGGTGAGCTGGCCGCAGCCATGGGCATTCTGCCTTGGCCGGAAGGCGAGGCGATGCGTGGTGCGGCGGCCTGCTTCAACGCATGGCTGGAGGCGCGCGGCGGCAAGGGTCCGGCTGAGGTGGCGCAGGGGATTGCACAGGTGCGTGCGTTCCTCGAAGCGAACGGCATGAGCCGGTTCCAGGCTGTCTGGTCCGACGACGACGCCGAAACCCGCCCTGTCGCGGGGCGTGTCGGCTTCCGCCGCAAGGACGAGAGCGGCCGGTGGGAGTTCTTCGCCATGGCCGAGGGCTTCAAGGAAATCACGAAGGGCTTTAACGCAAAGACCCTGGCGGCCGAGCTGGTCAAGGCCCGCATGTTGGATGCCGCGTCGGACGGCAAGTCGCAGAAGAACATGAAGGTGCCGGGGCATGGACAGATGAAGCTTTATCACTTCCCTGCCGCTGCCATCGAAGGCGGGGGTGAACATGCGTGACCTGTTCGCCGCATGGGCGGTTACCCCGGCCGGTTACCCCGGTTACCCCGCGCCGGAAGCGCAAGGTAACCGGAAAAACCATAATAAAATCAACGCTGTTACCCCGGTTACCCCGGTTACCCCGCAAAACGACCAACGTCCGCCTGCACACGTCCGAGACGAACAGGACATGCGGGACGACTTCGAGGAACTGGCCGCCCGGCTGGAGTTTCAATGCGGCATGAGTCGGGCCGATGCTGAGCGGCAGGCTTGGGTTGAGGTTTTCGGCCCCGCCCCGCGGAGCTAGAAGATTAGACGATGTGACAGTTGATTAACTTCGCCATCTCTCGAATATTCCAGCACATTTAATCCTTGTAGTTGTTTCTGCTTTTTGTGGACGAATAGGGGTGTAGGGGGCAAGTCTGCATCGTCTCCCACGCGGGAATTTGTACGATGCTGCATCGGCTTCGCTCTATGTTCGGCCTGGAAACGAAAGCGACCTCGACCTTTTCGGAGTTCGAGGCGCTTCTGTCTTCCCGTCGTCAGACCGCGGCCGGTGTGTCGGTCGGGCCGGAAGCGGCGATGCACTGTTCCCCCGCCTTCGCCTGCATCCGCATCATCGGCGAAACCGTCGAACAGGTGCCGCTCCACCTTTACCGCAAGCTCCCGGACGGGGGGCGCGAGCGTGTCACCGATCACCCGGCCGCGCGGCTGCTGAAGGCCCCCAACGAGTTCACGACGGCGGGCGAGTTCAAGCTGTTGCTGGGCACCCACCTTGCCGCCTATGGCAACGCCTACGCCTGGACCGGCCGGGATGATGCCGGCAACCCGGTGGAGGCAATCCCGCTCGATCCGCGCCGGGTGTCGGTCAAGCCCGATGATCTGACCATGGCGCCGCAGTACACCGTCACCGCCGGTAACGGCACGCAGCGCACCTACAGCCGCGCCGACGTGCTCCACGTCCGCGGCCCCGGCCTGGACGTGTACCGCGGCACCGCCCCGGTGGAGCTGGCGCGCGAAGCCATCGGGCTTTCCCTCACTCTGGAGAGCCATTGCGGTTCGCTGTTTGGCCGTGGCGCCAAGCCGTCCGGTGTCCTGAAGGTGAAGGGCAAGAAGTCCCCGGAAGCACTCGCCCGCATCCGCGCCCTGTTCTCGCAGTTCTACGGCGGTGCGGACGCCGAGCACCGCACGATGCTGCTGGACGAGGACACCGACTTCACGCAGGTGCAGTTGAACAGCGTGGACGCGCAAACGCTGGAGATGCGCCGGTTCCAGGTGGCGGAAATCTCCCGCTACTGGCGCATTCCGCTGTCCCTGCTGAACGACTTGGAGCGGGTGACGCACGCCAACGCCGAGTCGCTGGCGATGCAGTTCGTCCAGTTCACCATGCTCCCGGTGTTCCGCAGCATTTCGGACGCGCTGGCGCTGACCCTGCTGCGCCCGGAAGAGCGGGACGACCTCTTCTTCGATTGGGTGGTGGACGACTTCGTGCGCGCCGATCTGGCGACGCGGATGCAGGCATACGCCACCGGCATTTCGCATTCGATCCTGTCCCCGGACGAGGCGCGGCAGATGGAGAACCGGGGCCGCATCCCGGACGGCTCGGGCGCCACCTTCACCCGGCCGGTGAACGTCGGGGTGCAGCCGCCGGCCGGGGCCGCAGCCGTCCGCACAGAGGACACCGCCGATGCTTGAGGTGAAGGTCTCCCCCGAGGGCGAAGTGATCGGGTACGCCTCGCTTTGGGGCGGCCCCGCCGACGCGGTGAACGACATCGTGCAGCCGGGCGCCTATCGCAACAGCCTCTCCACCGGCCTGCCGCTCATGCTGCGCGAGCACAAAGGCGCTCCTATTGGACAGTGGACCGACGCGACGGAAGACGACATCGGGCTGAAGGTCCGAGGGATTGTCACCGATGCGGCAACGCTGGCTGACCTGCGCACCGGGCGCCTGGACGGCCTGTCCATCGGCTTCATCGCCACCAAGGCCCACCGCGACACTGCCGGCCGGCGGGTGCTTGACGAGATGGACCTACGCGAAATCAGCATCGTGAAGCGCCCTGCGTCCAGCCGGGCGCGGGTGCTGTCCGTGAAGAGCTTCCCCCCGGCCGCTGGCGCGGCCCCCAACAGCGAGAGCATGACCATGGAAGACCAGACCACGGCCGCGCCCGACACCGGCACGACCGAGACCACCGAGACGAAGGGCGTGGACATCACCGCGGCTGTCACCGCCGCCCTGGCGCCCGTCACCACCCGCCTGGAGACCGTCGAGCGGATGCTTCGCCGTCCCGGCGGTGGCACGACGGCCGAGACGAAGAGCGGCCCCGCGCCCGAGGTGAAGGCGTTCAGCGAGTATCTGCGCTACGGCACCGCTGGCCTGGACGCCGTGGAGGTGAAGGCGCTCCGTCTGTCCGACGACGAGTCCGGCGGCTACCTCGCTCCGCCGGAGTTCGTGGCGGAGATCGACAAGAACCTCGTCCAGTTCTCGCCCATCCGCGGCATCGCCACCGTGCGCAACACCGCCCGCTCGGAAGCGCAGGTGCCGCGCCGCACGGGCGCCCCCACCGCGCATTGGGTGGAGGAAGACGACGACCGGCCGGAGACCGAGACGAAGTACGGCCTGGGCCGCTACCCGGTGAAGGAGATCGCCTGTTACATCGACGTGCCGCTCGCCCTGCTGGAAGACGCGGGCGTTGACGTGTCCGCCGAGCTGGCGATGGACCTTGCCGAAGAGTTCGGCCGGGCGGAGGGCGAGGCGTTCGTCACCGGCTCGGGCGTGGGCCGCCCCTTCGGCTTCATGAACGATGCCGACATCGGCTTCGTGAAGTCCGGGCACGCCTCGCAGGTGACGGCGGATGGCCTGATCGACCTGTTCCACGCCGTCCCGACCTTCTACCGCACCAACGGGGTGTGGGTGCTGAACTCCGCCACGCTGGGCGTGGTGCGCAAGCTGAAGGACGGCACCACGGGCCAATACCTGCTGATGACGCAGGGCATCGGCAACGCCCCCGTCACGACGCTGCTGGGCCGCCCGGTGATCGAGGCTCCCGACATGCCGGACGTGGCGGGCAACGCCTTCCCCATCGTCTTCGGCGACTTCGGGCAGGGGTACCGGGTGTTCGACCGCATCGGCACTTCGATCCTGCGCGACGACCTCACCCAGCGCACCAAGGGCAAGGTGCGGTTCCACGCGCGCAAGCGGGTGGCCGGCGGTGTGCGCAAGGCCGAAGCCCTGAAGAAGCTGAAGATCGCGGCGTAAGGAGGACCAGACCATGCGCGACCTGCACCACAACATCGGCACCGTCACCGCCATCCTGCCGCAGGCGATCACCACCGCCGGCGGCGCCGTCAACTCGGGCAACCTCGACCTGCTGGGGTTCGAGTCGGCGGAGTTCGTCGTCAGCGTCGGCACCAGCGGCGACACCCTGTCCGGCACGAACAAGCTGTCGGTCAAGATCGAGCACGCGCCCGATGACGACGGCTCGCCCGGCACCTATGCGCCCGTCGCCGCGGTCAACGTCCTGGGCGCCACGCCCGACGTGAACGGGGTGGTGCTGGTGGTGGACGATCCGGCCGAAGACGCGGTGACGCGCCGCTTCGGCTATGTCGGCTCCGGCCGGTTCCTGAAGCTGACCGTCACCCCGGCCGGCACCCACACCAACGGCACGCCCGTGTCGGCGGTGCTGGTGAAGGGCAACCCGCTCAAGGCACCCGTGGCTTGAGGCCCGCCATGCTGACCGTCATCACCCCTGCTGCCTCGCATGACCTGACCACCCTCGCCGCGGTAAAGGCCGAGCTTGCGGTGTCCGGTTCGGGTGATGACGCTTGGCTGGCGGACACCATCACCCGCACCAGCGCCACCGTCCGGCGCTGGTGCAACCGGGTGTTCGCCGCGGAGACGGTGCGGGAGACCTACCGCCTTGCCCGGCCGGTGCCCGAGCTGCTGTTGTCCCGGCTTTCCGTCGTCACCATCGCCAGCGTCACCGTGGACGGGAGCACGCTCGCCTCGACCGAATACGAGGCCGACACCGAGAAGGGCGTGCTCTACCACCTGGACAGCCGCCGCCGCTTCCTGTGCTGGTCCGCCGACGTGATCGAGGTGGAGTACACCGCGGGCTTCACGCTGCCCGGCGCTGTTGGTCGGACCCTGCCTGAGGATGTGGAGAAGGCCGTCATTGCCCTGGTGAAGGCTGCTTACTTCGCCCGTACCCGTGACCCGCTGGTGAAGTCCGAGAGCGTCGAGGGGGTGGGATCAACCGCCTATTGGGTTGGCGACGCCATGCCGCCGGACATTGCCGGGGCTCTGTCCGGCTACTGCCTGTCGGCCCTGGAGTGATCCCATGCAGCCAGAACGCCTTGCCCTGGAGCGAACCTTGTGGATCGGGGAGACGGTGACGCTCCGCCGCCGCATCGGCACCAGTTCCACCTTCGTGGATGTAGCCTGCCGCGCGGTGGTGCGCGGCTACAATCCGCGGGAGTTGATCGGCGGTATCGCGCAGAAGGACAGCAAAGTCATCATCTCGCCTGCGGAGATCGAGGCTTCCGGCTGGCCGGGCGCGGCGGGTGGCACCACCACCCCGCGCAAGGGCGACTTCGTTGTGATCCAGGGCACGGCCCGCGCCGTCGAAGTCGTCGGGCCGGTCTACGTCCGCGGCGAGCTGGTGCGCATCGAAATGCGCGTGATCGGGTGACGCCATGCCCTACGCCCCGCCCCGCCTGTGCCGCTGTGGCGCCCTGGTGCCTCATGGTCAACGGTGCCCGAGTTGCGCCAAGGCCAGCGAGAAGGCCCGCCCATCGGCCAGCGTGCGGGGCTACGGCACCGACTGGCGGAAGCTGAGGGACACCATGCCGAAGACGCCGTGTGCCATCTGCGGCGGACCATGGGAGCCGGGCATGCACCTGGACCACCGCGTGCCGCGTGCGGCTGGCGGGACCGACCACCCGTCGAACCTGCAATGGGTCCATCGGCGCTGCCACTCCGCCAAGACGGCGGGGCAGGACGGCGGATACGGCAACCGGAGGGCGCGAAGGGGATAGCGGTTTCGGAGTTTTCCGCCCTGGGGGATGGGACCGTGTGGGGGTCTTCTTCGAGACAGAACCGAATTGAGCAAATCGAGGTGTGGAATGCGTGGACGGAAACCGGAACTGAAGGCCATCGAGGGCGGGTTGTCCCGCCTGCCGCCCGCGCCGTCCTGGCTGCCGAAGGAGGGCAAGGACGAGTGGCGCCGCGTGGTGCCCGCGCTGAAGGAGCGGCGGACGATCACCAAGGCCGACCTCCCCATGCTGGAGGCGTACTGCCTCGCCGCCGGCACGGTGCGGCGAGCGCAGATCACCATTGCCACCGATGGCGACTACATCGCCACCGACAAGGGCGACAAGCGCCGGCACCCGGCTTTCCAGACGATGTTTCAGGCGCTCACCGAGTCCCGCCGGCTGGCCGCCGAACTTGGGCTGACGCCTGCCAGCCGGAACAAGGCGGCAGCGACGGAAACCGACGACGACCTAGCGGACTTGGACCTTTGATCGTGGCGACCAGCACCTATCCCGAATGGCTGTTCGACGGCAGCGAAATCCCCGACCCGATGGGCCACGGGGAGCGGGCCGTTTCGTTCCTGCGCCGTCTGCGGCACCCGAAATCGACGCTGCCCGGCCGGCAATTCCAACTCTATGACTTCCAAGAGCGGTTGGTGCGGCGCATCTACGGCCCGCGCCACCCGGATGGCCGGCGGATCGTGCGCAACGTCGTCATGCTGCTGCCGCGCGGCGGGCGGAAGACCAGCCTGGGCGCTGGGCTGGGGCTGCTGCACACCATCGGCCCGGAGCGGGTGCCCGGCGGGCTGGCGCTGTTCGCCGCGTCGGATCGGGAACAGGCGCGCATCGGGTTCGAGGAAGCCGCCGGCATCTGCCGGGAGGATGGCCGGATCGCCGACAAGCTGCGCTTCATCGACTACCGGCACCGGATCGAGCATCCGAAGAGCGGGTGCAGCCTGCGCGCCATCTCGTGCGACGCGGCCCGCAGTCATGGCACCACCCCGACATTCGCCCTGGTGGACGAGCTGCACGCATGGCCCAAGCGCGACCTGTGGGACGTGATCCGCACCGGCTTGGTGAAGGTGCCCGGCTCCCTGTCCGTCGTCATCACCACCGCCGGGCGCGGGCAACAGAACGTCGCCCACGACATCGTGGATTATGCCCGCCGGGTGGCGCGCGGCGAGGTGGACGACCCCGGCACGCTCCCGGTGCTGTTCGAGACCGCAGCCGATGCGGAATGGCGCGACGAACGGGTGTGGTTCCGGGCCAACCCCGGCTTGGTCCACGGCTTCCCCGACCTGGAGGGGCTACGCCAGCTTGCGCGCGAGGCGGAGAACCGGCCGGCGGATCGGGAAGCCTTCCGGCAACTGCACCTGAACGTGTGGCTCGACCACTCCACCGACCCGTTCGTTGACATGGCGGTGTACGACGCGGGCGCCGCGCCGCTCGACCTGGACGACCTGGCGCACGCCCCCTGCTGGCTGGGCGTGGACCTGTCCAGCAACAGCGACCTGACGGTGGTGGTGGCGTGCTGGCGGGTGGGCGACGGCTATGTGGTGCTGCCGCACTTCTTCTGCCCGAAGGACAACCTGCGCGGCCGACAGGACCGTGACGGCGTGCCCTACGTCCGCTGGGCCGAAGAAGGGCTGATCGAGCCGACGCCGGGCAACGTGGTGGACTTCCGCGCGGTGGAGGACTGCATCCGCGACCTATGCGACCGCTTCGACGTGCAGTCCATCGGCCTGGACCCGCACCTTGCCCGCTCGACCATCAACAACCTGACCGACGATGGCTTGCCGGCGGTGGAGGTGCGCCAAGGGTGGGTGACGATGGCCCCCGCTATCAAGGAACTGGAGCGGGCCATCATCGGGCGCCAGTTCCAGCACGGCGGGCATGAGGTGTTGCGCTGGTGCTTCGACAACATCCAGGTGGAGACCGACCGCGCCGGCAACCGGCTGTTCAGCAAGGGCAAGGCGCGCGAGCGGATCGACGGCGCCGTGGCGTGCGCCATTGCTGTATCGCTGGCGATGCACGGCGAGGGCGTGGGCGGCTCGATTTATGACCTCGACCTACCGGACGAAGCCTTCTTCGTTTAAACCCCGCCCTGCCGGACTTAGATTGGAAGTTGTGTGAGGTGCGCTTTCACTAGTTTAGCGCGCCTTTTTCTCTTGCTTTGACATGGCAAGCTCTAGAAATCCGATGACGAGATCCGTCATGCGTTCTTCGTCCATCTCATCGATATGCGCATCCTTGGATGGGCCAGTGTGAGGGATCAATTGAACAAGGCCGATCTTGCCATAGGCGTTCACATTGAAGACTAGATGCTTGTTTGTATCAGCCCCATCCAATGACAGATAGCATGATACCTGGGCGATGGCCGGCTTAATGTCGCGCTCAGATTTGCGAACATCAAGTATAATACCATCATCTTTGATGCGGCTATTGATGCTCTGCACGACGTTGAGCAAGAGAGGGTAGGTTTCGGTTTCCCATTTCTTTTTTGCTGCGGCCTTTTTGTCCTCTTCTTCCTTAGCCTTCAAAGCGGCAGCGTCCAGGGCAGCCTTGGCCGCTTCATCATTTGCCTTTTTGGCGGCAACAACCGCGTTAAGCCGCTCGTCAAGGTTCTGCGACATGATGGCTCCGTTCAGTCTAGCGTTAGGACGTTTTTAGGCTCTTACCGCAACCGGAGCAATGCTGTCGCGGCGTGAACTGCGCTTATTCCAGGTGTGAACTTGGTGGGCACATTTGCTGAACACGTTCGTTCGGTACGTTCCGCACCCTGCTTACGTGGTGCTTACATCGGGTCCGGGGTGCTGCCTAACGATATGAAAAGCAAGCACAATGCCAGATTATCACTAGCATCTGGCAGGCCGACGACGACGGAGTGCTGAATCCCGCCACCATCCGGCTTGTGCCGGGGACGATCATTCCCAAGGCGGTGGGGTCCGCCGGGCTGACGCCGCTCGCCAACCCCGGGCGGTTCGACGTGTCGCAGCTCGTGCTGGACGACCTGCGGGCGCGCATCCGCCACGCGCTGCTCGCCGACCGGCTGGGACCGCTGGATCAGCCCCGCATGACCGCGACCGAGGTGGTCGAGCGCTCCGCCGAGATGGCGCGGCTGCTCGGTGCGACCTATGGGCGGCTCCAGGCGGAGCTGCTCACCCCGCTGGTGCTGCGCGCCGTCGGCATCCTGCGCCGCCGCGGCGAGATTCCGGACATCGCGGTGGACGGGCGCACGGTCGCGTTGCAGCACCGCTCCCCGCTCGCCCAGGCCCAGGCGCAGCGGGACGTCCAGGCGACGCTGCGCTGGCTGGACACGGCGCGGCAGCTCGGGCCGGAGGCGCTGTCCACGGTGGACGCCGCGGCGACCGCGCGCTGGCTGGGCGAAGCCTTCGGCGTGCCGGCCAAGCTGGTGCGGGCGGAGGCGCCCCATGGCTGACCCGGCTGGCTGGGACTGGTTGGAGGGCGTGGGTTCCACCGGAACCGTCCCCGGCCCCCATCCCGACGGCGATCCGGCGCCCAGCTTCGCCCGCTGCTTCGCCGGGCCGGACGGGGCGCGGGTGCTGGGCACGCTGAAGGCCATGACGCTGGAACGCACGCTCGGCCCCGACGCCTCCGACGCCGCCCTGCGCGACCTGGAGGGCCAGCGCCGGCTGGTCGCCGTCATCCTTGCCCTGACCGCCCGCGGGCAGGGTGCCTGATCCTCTCGATCGACCCCGATCATTCTTCAAAAAGGGAGCTTTCCATGGCCGAGAATCTGCTGACCTCCTCCGTTCCCGGCGCCCCGCCCGCGGTGCCCGAGAAGTTCCGCGACCCCGAAACCGGCGCCGTCCGGGTCGAGGCGCTGCTGAAGTCCTATCTGGAGCTGGAGCGCAAGCTGTCCGCTCCCGGCGGCGGCGACAGCGGTGAGCGGCCCGATCTGTTGAAGGCGCCCGGCGTGCCGGAGGGGCCGGAGGGCTATTGCATCGCCTGCGACCACGGGCTGTTCGAGCCGGACCCGGCGATCAACGGACGCCTGCACGGCGCCGGCTTCACGCCGGAGCAGGCGCAGCTCGTCTACGACCTCGCCGCCGAACGGCTGGTTCCGCTGATCCAGGAACTGGCCGCGGAGTTCCAGGCGGAACGGGAGATCGAGCGGTTGTCCGCCCAGTTCGGCGGGGCCGAGCGCTGGCGGGAGGTGTCGCGGCAGCTCCACGCCTGGGCCGTCAAGAATCTGCCGCCCGCCGCGGTGGAAGGGCTGTCCACCACCTATGAAGGGGTGATGGCGCTTCACCGGATGATGACCGGCGCCGAGCCCGCCGCCCTGTCCATGCCCGCCGGCCCGGCCTCCGGCGGCGCGGAGGCGGAGCTTCAGGCGCTGATGCGCGATCCCCGCTATTGGCGCGACCGCGACCCGGCGACGGTGTCGCGGGTGACCGACGGCTTCCGGCGGCTCTATCCGAACGGTTGAGGCCTGACGCGCGGCAGGGCATCGCGGCGGGTCCGCGGTGCCTTCCGCGCCAAAGGGGCAAAATGTCGCAGCCATTCCAAAAAGGCGCGCCGCCGCAGCCGTGCGCAACTTGGGCGTTGCGTGGCTGTAACAAAAAAGCGAGGCTGCGTTCGCAGAATGACAACCGGCCCGTGGCAATAGGCCGGACGCGACGATTGCCGCCGGGACCGTAATGACGCTGCGCCGCAAGATCCGCTGGTTGACCTGGATCGGCCTGATCGGCTGCCTGATGGCGGCGATACCTGCGCTTTATCTGCTTCGCAGCGGTTTGATCGCGGAACGGGAACGGTTGACGCTCGCTCTGGTCGAGTCGGCGCACGCGATGCTTGGCGAGATCAACACCGCCATCGTGGCCGGGGCCCTGCCGCGGGACGAGGGACAGGGGCAGGCGCGGCTGGCGCTGCGGGCGCTCGGCCGCGATCCCTTCCATGTCAGCGTCTTCACCGACGGGAGCGTGCCTCCGGGCTGGATGGGGGAGGGGCACTCCGTCCGCGCCAGCGTCCTGTTCGAACCCTGGGGCTGGGCGGTCGCCGCGGCCAGCGGAACCGACGACCTGGAGCGCGAGTTCGCCGTGGAGGCCCTGGCCTTCGTCCTGTTCATCGCCGTCCTGCTGGTGCTGAGCTGGCCGCTGTCGGTGTTCCTGTCGCAGCATGTGCTGGGTCCCATCGAGGCGCTGTCGGAGCGCATGGAGCGGCTGACCGGCGGGCAGACCGGCATCGACATTCCCGGGCGCGACCGCAAGGACGAGTTCGGCGCCATGGCCCGCGCCATGGAGTATTTCCGGCAGGCCGCCGAAGCGCTGATCGAGCGCGACGAGCGGCTGTTCGGCATCATGAACAACGTCGGCGAAGCCATCGTGCTGGTCGGCGAGGACGGTCTGGTGGAGGAGCACAATCCCGCCGCCGTCGCGCTGTTCGGCGTGCCGTCGGGCCAGCTCGACGGGCGGCGGTTCGCCGACCTGTTCGTCGAGGAGGACCGCGAGCGGGTCGCCCGGCTGCTGGGCATGCCGACGCTGGCCGCCGGCGGCGCGGGGGGAGCGGGCTCCAGCCGCACCGAGCGCGCGGAGGAGCTGGGAATCGAGCGGGAGGACGGGCGGGTCGATGCGTCGCTCACCGTGTCCTGCCTGGATGTGCAGGGACGGCGCAGCTACGTCTGCGCGCTGGCCGACATGACGGAACGGCTGCGCCACGAGCGGGAGCTGCTGCAGCTCGCCACGCGCGACCGGCTGACCGGTCTGCCGAACCGGGCCCTGATCGAATCGCTTCTGGATTCCTCCATCGAGCGGGCGCGCCGCCATGGCCGCCGCTTCGCGGTGCTGTGCCTGGACCTGTCGCGCTTCAAGCTGATCACCGACACGCTGGGCCATCATGCCGGCGACCTGCTGCTGCAGGAGGTCGCGTCGCGGATCGTCGTGACGGTGCGGGCCAGCGACACGGTGGGGCGCATCGGCACCGACGACTTCGCGGTGATCCTGGACGAGGTGGGGGAGGCGAAGGAGGCGGAGATCGCCGCCCAACGCATCCTGGCCGCCTTCGAGGAACCGGTTCTGCTGATGGAGACGGAGCATTACGTCCGTCCGTCCATCGGCATCGCGCTGTTCCCCGATCACGCCGACAGCGCGCAGGAGCTGATCCGCTCCGCCGACACCGCGCTCTATGCGGCCAAGCGGGCCGGCGGCAACCGCCACGCCTTCTTCCGCAAGGAGCTGGCCGACCAGGCGCACCGCCATCTGGCGCTGGACCGCGACCTGCGCGCGGCGCTGGCGCAGGGGGAGTTTCAGCTTCACTACCAGCCCAAGGTGTCGCTGATCGACCAGACGCTGGAAGGCTTCGAGGCGCTGCTGCGCTGGGACAAGCCCGGATTCGGCATGATCTCCCCCGGCGAGTTCATCCCGGTCGCCGAGGATACGGGATTCATCGTGCCGTTGGGCGACTGGGTTCTGGACGAAGCCTGCCGCCAGTTGCGCGACTGGCTGGACCGCGGGCTGAAGCCGGTGCCGGTGGCCGTCAACATCTCCCCGCGTCATCTGCGCCAGCGGTCCGCCGAGGATTTCCGCCGCATCATCGACCGCCACCGCCTGTCGCCCGACCTGGTCGAGCTGGAAATCACCGAGGGCGCGGTGATGCAGGACATGGACCACGCGCTGTCCGTCCTGGCCGCGTTGAAGGCCATGGGCATCCGCGTGGCGGTGGACGATTTCGGCACCGGCCATTCCTCGCTCAGCTATCTGAAGCGGCTCCCGGTGACGACGCTGAAGATCGACCGTTCCTTCGTGAACGGCGTGCCGAGCGAGCGCGAGGACAACGGCATCGTCTCCACCATCATCGCCATGGCCGACATGCTGGGGCTGGACGTGGTGGCGGAGGGGGTGGAAAAGCAGGAGCAGGCCAATTTCCTGCGCCACCACAATTGCACCCTGGTCCAGGGCTGGCTGACCGGTCGCCCGGTGCCCGCCGGGCAGGCCGCCGACCTGCTGACCGTCCGTCTGCGCCAGACGGCGTGAGGGGACGCCGGGGGCCGGTGTGGCCCCCGGACCATTCCAGGCGTCAGCGCAGCGCGCCCTTGACGTCCTCGTACTTGCCCTTCTGCCAGCTCTCCAGGCCCTTGAGATCGGCTTCCGTCATATCGACGGTCAGGCGGTCGCCTTTCATGTGCAGCCGGTCCAGCGGCAGGACGACATCCTTGTCGCTGAAGTCGGCGATGTGGTCGACATCGAGCACGGCGAAGGTCTGGTTGCCCTTGCGGACGACGCCTTCGACCTCGGCGATGTCCTTGCCGTCGCTGCCATAGACGTCCTTTCCCTTGAGCTGGGCCGCGGTCATTTTCGCGACCGCCGGATCGAGCGATCCGTGGGTGGCCGCGACCTGGGAGGTCGGCTTGTCGGCGGGAGCCTGCTTGGCGGCGGTTTCGGCCAGAGCCGGCGTGGCGAGCAGAAGGGCGGCGACGCCGCAGGCGGTGATGATCGTCTTCATGAAGCGAATTCCTCTTTTTGTGCCGTGTTCTTCGGGCCGTGAGGGCCAAAAGTTCAACAGCATGCGAGTGGGGAATATTCCGCGCTCCGACGGGGTACCGCACCCTGGAAATTCGGCGATCAAGGAAAATATTCTTGACATGCTCGGACGCATGTCCTAGAACCGCTCTTGCCAACGCCCGACGTGCGTCCCCTCTCGCGGCGGGCGGCGGCATCCCGAACCTCCCTCCATGCCTGTCCTGAAAGGGGCTGACCGGACAACCGAAAGGCCCGGTCAGCCCCTTTCTTTTTCGCGCTTCGCCCGCGGCCGGGCGCGCGTCCCCCCTGTCCTTTCCGGGGATTGGGCGCGCCTGACAACCGGGTGGCGGAATGCTCCCCGCCGGACGGGACCCCGCAGAACGCGAAAGGAAATCATTCCGATGTCCACCTCGGTCGCCCAGGCTTTCGTCAAGCAGTTCGAACGCGAAGTGCACGACGCCTACCAGCGCATGGGCTCCAAGCTGCGCAACACGGTGCGCACCAAGAACAACGTCCAGGGCGCTTCCACCGTCTTCCAGAAGGTCGGCAAGGGCACGGCCTCCACCAAGGCGCGCCACGGCGCGGTCCCGGTGATGAACCTGGATCACACGCCCGTGGAATGCACCCTCTACGACTTCTACGCCGGCGACTGGGTCGACCGGCTGGACGAGCTGAAGACCAACATCGACGAGCGCCAGATCATCGCCAGCGCCGGTGCCTACGCGCTGGGCCGCAAGACCGACGAACTGATCCTCGGCGAGTTGAACAAGTCCACCAACTACGCGGGCGGCTCCGGCGACGGGCTGACCAAGGCGAAGGTGCTGGCCGCTTTCGAGATGCTGGGCGAGTCCGACGTGCCGGACGACGGGCAGCGCTACGCCGTCGTCGGCTGGAAGCAGTGGAGCCAGCTTCTGGGCATCGACGAGTTCGCCAGCACCGAATATGTCGGCGCCGACGAGTTGCCCTGGCGCGGCACCCAGGCCAAGCGCTGGCTGGGCACGCTCTGGATGCCGCATTCCGGCCTGAAGGCCGAGGGCGGCGTGCGGCTGTGCCACTGGTACCACAAGACGGCCATCGGCCACGCCTCCGGCGCCGACGTGAAGACGGACATCTCGTGGCACGGCGACCGCGCCGCCCACTTCGTCAACAACATGATGTCGCAGGGCGCCGGCCTGATCGACGCGGCGGGCGTCGTCACCATGCGCTGCCTGGAAGCCTGACGCCGCCGCCTTTTCCAGCCCGACCGACACGGAGTTTCCTCCCATGGCCTATCTTCCGAAGGACCTGAGCGTCCTTGCCTACGCCAACGGCTTCACGCTCTGGCACTACACCACGCCGGACGCCGCCGCCCAGGTGGACAACGGCGGCTATTTCAACGGCGCGTCCGACCTGCTGCGCGCCGGCGACATGATCCTCGCCAACACCGGCACCGCCGGAACGCCCGCCGCGGGCGTCTTCGTGGTCGCGGCCAACACGGCGGGGGTGGTGGACGTCACCAACCTGTCGCCCTTCGGCGCGTCCAACACGGACTGACCCGTTCCATCCATCGCTCCCTCTCCCGCTCAGGGAGAGGGCTTCGGAGGTTCGTTCCCATGGCATTGACCGCTATCGGGCTGTGCAGCCGCGCGCTCATCAAGATCGGGGCGACGGGCATCACCGCCTTCGACGAGGGCACCGCCGAGGCGGAGGTCGCGTCCTCGCTTTACGAACCGGCGCGCGACGCGCTGCTGTCGGCCAACGCCTGGAGCTTCGCCACCCGGCAGGCCCGGCTGCCGCGGCTGGCGGACGACCCGGTGGCCGACTATGGCGCGGCCTTCCAGCTTCCCGCCGACTTCCTGCGCGCGCTCGGCGCCGGGGCAGGCGGGCGTGGGCGCGGGTTGGAATACCGCATCGCCGGGCGGGCGCTGCACGCGGCGTCCGACGCGGTGGTGCTGACCTATGTCGGACGCCCGGCGGAGGAGGACTTCCCGGCCTTCTTCGATCAGGCGCTGATCGCCCGGCTGGCCGCCGAGTTCTGCATCCCGCTGACCGAGAATTCGAGCCGGGCGGAGCTGTTGCAGCGGCTGGCCGAGAGCGAGTTCCGCCGCGCCCGCCAGATCGACGCCCTGCAGGACAGCCAGCCGGGATTCGAGGATTTCACCCTGATCGACGCGAGGGGCTGATGGCGCGGATTCGTCAGGTGAAGACCAACTTCACGGCGGGGGAGATTTCCCGCCGGCTGCTCGGGCGCGGGGACCTGCGCGCTTACGACAACGGGGCGCTGGCGCTGCGCAACCTGTTCATCCACCCCACGGGCGGGGTGACGCGCCGCTCCGGCCTCGCCTTCGTCGATCCGGCGCGCGGCGACGGACGGCTGGCCGCCTTCGAATTCAACACGGAGCAGACCTATCTGCTGGTCTTCTCCGACGGGCGGATCGACGTCTACGGCGACGACGCGCCGGTCGCCACGGTGGCGGCCCCCTGGACCGCCGCCCAGCTTCCCCAGATCACCTGGACGCAGAGCGCCGACACGCTGCTGGTCTGCCACCCCGACGTGCCGCCCCGCAAGCTGACCCGCAGCGCCGCCGCCGGCTGGACCCTGACCGACTGGAGCTACGTCGCGGAGGGGGAGCGGGTGGCGATGCCCTTCTACCGCTTCGCCGACCCCGCGGTGACGCTGACTCCGTCCGGCACGGACGGGCTGGTGACGGTGACGGCCTCCGCCCCCGTCTTCGACCCGAAGCAGGAGGGGACGCGCATCCGCATCCAGGGCAGGCAGCTTCGCGTGGAGGGGGTGGTGTCCGCCACGCAGCTTTCCGGGACGGTGCTGGAAACGCTGCTCGGCACCGCCGCGACCACGGCGTGGGACGAGCAGTCCTTCTCGCCGTTGCGCGGCTGGCCGGTGTCGGCGGCCTTCCACCAGGACCGGCTGGTCATCGGCGGGTCGCGGGACCTGCCCAACCGGCTCTGGCTGTCGCGCTCCGCCGATCTGTGGAACTTCGACCTGGGCACCGGCAAGGACGACGAGGCCATCGAGTTCGGCATCCTGTCCGATCAGGTGAACGCCGTGCGCGCCGTCTTCTCCGGGCGGCATCTCCAGGTCTTCACCTCCGGCGCGGAATACATGGTGTCGGGCGACCCGCTGACGCCGCAGAACATCCAGGTCCACCGGCAGACGCGCATCGGCTCCCCCGTGGACCGCTCCGTCCCGCCGCGCGACGTGGACGGCGCCACCCTGTTCGTGTCGCGCAACGGGCGGGAAATCCGCGAATTCCTCTACACCGACACCGAGGCCGCCTATCAGGCCAACGATCTGGCGCTGCTGGCCCGCCATCTGGTGGTGAGGCCGCGCGACCAGGATTACGACCAGGGCCGCCGGCTGCTGTTTGTGGTGATGGAGGACGGCGCGCTGTGCGCCCTGACCGTCTACCGGCTGGAGCAGGTGACCGCCTGGACCCGGCTGGAGACGGACGGGGCGGTGCGCTCCGTCGCGGTGGTCGGGGACGAGGTCTATGTGCTGGTGGACCGCGCCGGGCGGTGGAGCGTGGAGCGTTTCGACGACGGCCTGAACCTCGACGCCGCCCTGGTCGGCGACCACGAGGCCCCGACCGCGGTGTGGAGCGGGCTGGACCATCTGGAGGGGCGGGCCGTCGCGGTGGTCGCCGATGGGACGGTCCGCGCCGACGCCACCGTCGCCGCCGGCCGGATCGTGCTGGACCCGCCGGCCCGCCATGTCGAGGCCGGGCTGCCCTACAGCCACCGCGTCGAGCCGCTGCCGGTCAGCCTGCTGGGCCAGGCGGGCGCGACGGACGCGGTGCGGCTGGTCTCCGTCCGCTTCCGGCTGGAGGAGACGGCGGCGCTCCACGCCGATCTGGGGCGCGGCCTTCAGGAACTGCCGCTGCACCGGACGGGGCCGCAAGCCCCGGGCGGCGTTCCGGCGCCGGTGTCCGGCGACCGCAAGCTGCGGGCGCTGGGCTGGCGGCGCGACAGCGACCGGCCCCTGTGGAGCATCCGGCAGGACGCGCCGCTGCCCTTCACGCTTTTGTCCGTAACCATGGAATTGAGGGTGAACGACTGATGGGCGGAATCACGACCCTGGCCACGGCGGCCCTGCCGCTGGCGAACTCCGTCGCCGACACGGTGGACCGCGTCTCCGGCACTTCGGCCAGCCTGCGCGCGCAGGAAGCGACGGCGCGGCGGCAGCAGGCCGCCGACGAGCGCAGATACGCCCATCAGGCGGAACAACAGCGGCTGCAATGGCAGCACGAGGACGAGCTGCGCCGCGAGGAGCAGGAGCTTCAGCGCCGGAAGGAGGAGCAGGGGCGAGTCGAGGCGGAACAGCAGCGCGCCCGCGAGATGGACTGGCTGGCGCAGAGCCAGAATCTCGCCGCCCAGCACCTCCGCGCCGGGCAGGCCGCGACGCTGGCGGAGACGGAGACGGGCGCCCGCTCGCGGCTGGCCCAGGCGTCCGCCGCCGCCCAGTCGGACGAGCGGCGGCGTGTGGACGCCCTGCGCCGCACCGTGGCGCGCACCCGCGCCACGCTGGGCTCCAACGGGGTCAGCGCGGCGGACGGCTCCGGCGAGGCCATCCTTCTGGGCATCGTCAAGGACGGCGCCGCGGAGCGCGCGGAGGCGGAGGGCGCCGACCGGCTGAAGCGCGAGGCCATCCAGCAGGAGGTGGACAACGCGCGCCGCCGCAACCTGCTGGAACAGGCGCAGCTCGCCGAGCGCCAGCGGCTGGAGTTCATGAGCCGCTTCTACTGACGGCTCCTTTCGTTCCACGCAGCAGGAGGGGCGCACCATGCCCAGCGCAATCGACGTTCCGCGCGGCAACCCGCGCGTCCAGTATCTTGCCGACGGCGTGCAGACGGACTTCACCTTTCCCTTTCCGGTCTTCGAGGAGGGCGACCTCCAGGTCTTCCTGGGCGCCGCGCGGCAGACCACCGGCTATGCGGTGACCGGGGCCGGAGAAACGGCGGGCGGCACAGTGGCATTCGAAGCACCGCCGGAGGCCGGGACGCCCGTCCTGCTGCGCCGTCGCCTGCCCATCGAGCGGATGAGCGACTTTCTGGAAAGCGCGCCGCTTCCGGCCTCCAGCCTGAACCGGGAGTTCGACCGGCTCACCGCAGCGCTCCAGCAGGTGGCCGGCGATCTGGAACTGATGCTGCGCTACACCGACACCGACCTGCCGGCCTCCAACCGGCTGCCGGGACGGGCGGCGCGGGCGGGTCAGCTCCTGGCCTTCGATACGGCGGGCAACCCCACCGTCCGCCCGCCGGTGGACGAGGAGGCGCTGTCTACCTTCGTCGCCCCCGGCGCCGGGGCCGTTCGCCGCCCGGTGCGGGAGAAGCTGGCCGACGCCCTGTCGGTGAAGGATTTCGGCGCGGTGGGCGACGGCATCGTGGACGACACGCTGGCGATCCAGGCCGCCCTGACCAGCGCGGACGCCGTTCATGTGCCGCCGGGCACCTACCGCATCACCAACACGCTGACGGTGGGCTATGGGCAGACGCTGTCCGGTGCGGGGCAGAGGTCCGTCATCGCCGGAGCCTCGGCGGGCTTCGACCTGATCCATCTGCCGGACGGCTACGCCACGGTGAGCGGCCTGCGGCTGGAGAAGGGGGACGCCGCGGTGAAGCTGTTCGGGCGGGACGGCCCTTGCGTTCACAACACGCTGAGCGACCTGACCATCTGGGACCCGCGGGTCGGGCTGCTGTTCGACGGCTATGCCGATCCCAATTGGCCCTGCTACTGGAACATGGTGTCGCGAATCCTGGTGGCGCGCCCGTCGCTGCACGGGGTGTGGCTGACCCGGACGGGGGAGGGCGACACGCCCAACGCCAACCGCTTTTCCATGGTGCGCGTCTATTCCCTGTCGGCGCCCATCGCCGGCTGCGGCTTCTTCGTGGAGCAGGGCAAGTACAACAACAGCTTCCAGGACTGCGAGGCCAACCTGTCGACCATGGCGCTGGCCTGCTTCCGCGTCGGCGCCAACACGGACAAGACGCTGATCCTGAACTTCTACGCGGAGTCGCTGGGCGGCGTGCCGAACGTGCAGCTCGACGCCGGGTCGGTGGAAACGGCCATCGTCAACCTGCTGTCCATGTCCGCCGGTCCGGCCATCCACGACCTGTCGGGCGGGCGCTACACGGCGGTGAACGCCGGCTATCCGGAAAAGAACCGGCTGGCGCGCAGCCGCGTCTCCGAACTGGTCGTCGAGGCCCTGCGCTACGACACGGAATATGTGGAGCCGCAGGCCGGCGGGGTGATCGCGCTGGACCTGACCAGCTCGGTCTATTTGGTCAGCGCCTATGCCGGGGACGTGGAGCTTCGGCTGCCGGCGGCGGGGGCGGCCAACGGCCATGCGGTGACCGTCAAGCGGACGGACGCCTCCACCCACCGCCTGACGATCACGGAGACGGGCGGGCCGGGGCCGGACGGACGGACGGTGGCTCTGGGCAACCGCCATGACTTCGTGACCATCGTGTCGAACGGCGCCGGCTGGTGGGTCGTGGGCGGCAACAACCGGCCTGGAAACGCCCATTTCCACGACCAGCCGGGCCTCTTCGAACCGGACCTGAACCAGGCGCTGTATCTGGTCAGCGCTTTCGGCGGCGCCGTCACCGTGCGGCTGCCGCCGCCGGGGGCGCTGCACGCGGTCGGGCGCACGGTGACCGTCAAGAAGGCCGACGTATCGGGCAACCCGGTCACCGTCACGGTGCAGGGCGGCGGCGGGCCGGACAACGCTCCGGTGACCCTGGCCGCCACCGGCAGCGCCGTGACCGCCATGTCCAACGGCGCGGGCTGGCACATCGTGGGACGGGTGCCGTGATGGAGGCGGCGGATGAACGGAAGAAGGGGTTCTTCGCCTTCGTGCAGGACTGGAACCGGCAATCGGAGTTGAGCACCCCCCGCCACCATCTGCAGATCGCGGCATGGCTGGAGCGGCAGTCCGTCGGCATCGGGCCTGCCGCCATCGGGCCGCGCCTGCTGCTGATGGCCTTCCGCGGGGCGGGCAAGTCGTCCATCGTCGGGCTGTTCGCCGCCTGGATGCTCTACCAGGACCCCAACCGGCGGCTGCTGGTGCTGGCGGCGGACATGAAGCTGGCGAAGAAGATGGTGCGCAACGTCAAGCGCATCATCGAGCGGCATCCCGACACCCGCGGCCTGAAACCCCCGGCGAAGGAGCGCGACCAGTGGGCCGCCGACCAGTTCACCGTGGTCCGCCCGCAGGAGCTTCGCGACCCCTCCATGGTGGCGGCGGGCATCGGCGGCAACATCACGGGCAGCCGCGCCGACGTGGTGATCTGCGACGACGTGGAGGTGCCGCGCACCTCCGGCAGTCCGGGCAAGCGCGCCGACCTGCGTGAGAAGCTGGCGGAGATCGACTATCTGCTGGTGCCGGGCGGGGTGCAGCTCTATGTCGGGACGCCGCACAGCTACTACTCCATCTACGCGGAGGAGCCGCGGACGGAGGCGGGGGAGGCGCGGCCCTTCCTGGACGGCTTCGCGCGGCTGGTCCTGCCGGTCTACACCGACGGGCCGGACGGCAAGCGCTGCTACGCCTGGCCCCAGCGCTTCGGCGAGGCCCATGTCAACCGCATCCGCAAGACGACCGGTCCCAACAAATTCACCAGCCAGATGCTGCTGCGCCCCGTCAACGAGGCGGAGGGCTTCCTCGACCCCGACCGGCTGGGCCGCTACGGCGGCGAACTGGAGTACCGGGAATCGGCGGGGCGGGCGGTGCTGACGCTGAACGGCGTGCGCATGGCCTCGGCCTCCTGCTGGTGGGACCCGGCCTTCGCGCGCCCGGCGGCGGAAGGCGGCAAGCCCGGCGATTCCAGCGTGGTCGCCGCCGTGTTCGGCGGGACGGACGGGCGCTTCTACCTGCACCGGCTGCTCTACCTGTCGGTGGACCCCGGTGCTCCGGACAGCGAGGCGGAACAGCAATGCCTCCAGGTCGCCCGCTTCCTGGAGCGGCACCATCTGCCGGCGGTGCATGTGGAGATCAACGGCATCGGGCGCTTCCTGCCCGGCCTGCTGCGCAAGGCGCTGGAAAAGGAGAAGGTCGGCGCCGCCGTGGTCGAGGAGGCCAGCCGCCGCGCCAAGTCCCTGCGCATCCGCGAGGCGTTCGACGCCCTGCTGGCCGATCGCCGGCTGCTGGCCCACGCCGCGGTGTGGGAGACGCCCTTCATCCGCGAAATGCGCGAATGGTCGCCGGACGGGCGCTACGCGGGCCACGACGACGGGCTGGACGCGGTGGCCGGCGCCCTGTCCTGCGAACCCTTCCGCTTCGACCGCCAGCCGGTGCCGGGCCGGAAACCGGACTGGCGCGCCGCGGCGCCGTCGGTCGCGGCGGAGGGATGGGACGTGTGATCGTCGCTCGTGAGGTCCCGTGTTCGTCAGGCCGCCTTCCCGACCGGAAGGCGGCCTTTTCTTTTGCTTTTTTCCATGGAGAACGGAGATGCAGGAAACCATCGACCTGTCCTGGTGGATCACGGCGGTCGAGCTGCCGGTCATGGGCGGGCTGTTCTGGCTGATCGCGCGGCTGCGCAAGGATGCGGAGACCGCGCTGGAGACCGTGCGGGCGCGCGCCGAGTCCGCCCAGGCGCAGGTGCGCGAGAGCCTTGCGGCCTACAAGCTGGAGGTCGCGAAGACCTACGTCTCGGTCGCGACGCTGAAGGATGTGGAGCAGCGGCTGACCGACCATCTGCTGCGCATCGAGAACAAGCTGGAAAACGGCTGCGCGCCTTATGGCCAGCCCTATGTCCCGCCCTATGCCGACGGGGGCCGCCGGTGAGGGCGCGCGTCCTGAAGCCCGAACCCGCTCCGGCGGTGGCGCCGCCGCAGGGTTCGTCCGCCGATGCCCTGGGCGCAGATGCCCTGGGCGCCGATGCCCCCGGCGATGCGGTGGACACGCTCGCCCGCACCCTGTGGGGGGAGGCGCGCGGTGAGTCCGTGCGGGCCATGGAGGCGGTGGCGGCGGTCGTGATGAACCGCGTCCGCCGCGCGCGCGACCATGGAGGATGGTGGTGGGGCGGCGATGTGGCCGCCGTCTGCCGTCTGCCGGGACAGTTCCCCTGCTGGGACCCGGACGCGCCGGGGCGGCTGGGGCTGTCGTCGGTGACCGCCGCGGACCCGGTCTTCGCCGTTGCCCAGCGGATCGCGCGCCGCGCGGTGGCCGGGCTGCTGGACGACCCGACCGGCGGGGCGACACACCTGCACCGGGCGGGTGAGAACCCGGACTGGGCCCAAGGCCGCGGCGCCTGCGCGGAAATCGGCGGATTCCAGTTCTACAACGACGTCGAGTGACGCCGCCTTCCGGGAATCGGGCCTGCATTCAGGCCGGTGGTCAGGCGGCTTCCTTGATCATCGCGAGGTAGATCTTCCAGGCCGTTTCGACCGAGACGCCGCCGGCGCGCGACCCCGCGGCCAGCATCGCCGCCGACGGCTTCAGCGGGACGGGCGTGCTGCTGGGCTCGGCGGACCCGGTCAGGGGGGCTGTGTCCGCTCCGGTCACGATCACCCCATGGACGCGCGAGTCGAGCGCGTGTTCCGCCGGGTGCCGTTCCTTCACAACATTCATCGCGATCGCGTTCATGGGGCTTCTCCTTGCTTGCCCCACTCAAAGCAATCCCGATGCCAACCCGGGGCGGCTCCCTGCGGAAGAGGCGGACCCCACGCCGAAGCCTTGATTCCTCGACCTTTCTTCGAAGCCGGCGGGGGAGGGAAAGGCGCGGCGGCCAATTTTCTTTCTGCAAAACGCCGAGAGATTTCCGAGACCGCATTTGCAAATTGCGAAGCAAACAGCGCAACACCCCGTTCCGGGGCCGTCGCGGCCCCGCAGCCCGTACCATTCCCGCCACATCTGGCTTTGCCGACGGGCTTTGGGGTAAGGTCGCCGTGCCATGACTGAACGGATCATCTTTCATATGTGCCGCGCCACGGAGTGGGAGCAGGCGCTCGCCGCCGGCGCCTATCGCGGCTCGTCGCAGGATGCGGCGGACGGCTTCATCCATTTCTCCACCGGCTCCCAGGTCGAGGAGAGCGCGGCCAAGCACCGCGCCGGCCAGGACGGCCTCGTCCTGCTGACGGTGGACGGCGCCGCCCTGGGCGACGCCCTGAAGTGGGAGGCGTCGCGCGGCGGCCAGCTTTTCCCCCATCTCTACGGGCCGCTGCCCCCCGCGGCGGTGCTTCGTGCCGATCCGCTGCCGCTGGGGCCGGACGGCCGCCACGTCTTCCCGCCGAACTTCAAGGACATCATTCTCAAGGATACCGCGCCGTGATCGACCTGTTCCCCATCGTCGGCCCCGTCCTGCGCAGCTTCGATCCGGAAACGGCGCACGGGCTGACCATCAAGGCCCTGTCCAGCGGGCTGATGCCGCCGGTGCGGGAAAAGGACGATCCCATCCTGCGGACCCGGGTGCTGGGGCTGGACTTCGCCAACCCGGTGGGGCTCGCCGCCGGCTTCGACAAGAACGCCGAGGTGGTGGACGCCATGCTCCGGATGGGCTTCGGTTTCGTGGAGGCGGGCAGCGTCACGCCGCGCCCGCAGCCCGGCAACCCGAAGCCGCGTCTGTTCCGCGCGCCGGAGCAGGGGGCGGTCATCAACCGCATGGGCTTCAACAACGAAGGGTTGGAGCCCTTTGCCCAACGGCTGGAGCGGCGCCTGTCCGGCGGGCGCAAGGCGCCGGGCATCGTCGGCGCCAACCTGGGAAAGAACAAGGACACGGTGGAGGCCGCGGACGATTACGTCCTGGGCGTGACGCGGGTGGCGGCGCTGGCCGATTATCTTGTCGTCAACGTGTCGTCCCCCAACACGCCGGGCCTGCGCGCGCTCCAGGGGCGCGACCCGCTGCGCACCCTGCTGGGCCGCGTGCTGGACGCGCGGACGGCCTGCAAGCTGGCCAAGGCGCCGCCCGTCCTGCTGAAGATCGCCCCCGACCTGACGGACGAGGACAAGGCCGACATCGCCGCCGTCGCGCTGGAGTCGGGAATCGACGGGCTGATCGTCTCCAACACCACCATCGCCCGCCCGGCGGAGATTCCGGAGCCGTTGCGCGGGGAAGCCGGCGGCCTGTCCGGCAAGCCGCTGTTCGCGCCCTCCACCGCCGTTCTGCGGGAGATCTACGCGCTGACCGGCGGCAAGCTGCCGCTGATCGGGGTGGGCGGCATTGCCTCGGGCGCCGACGCCTACGCCAAGATCCGCGCCGGTGCGTCGCTGGTGCAGCTCTATTCCGCGCTGGTCTATGCCGGACCGGCGCTCGTGCTGGCGATCCGGCGCGATCTGGCCGCCCTGCTGCGCCGCGACGGTTTCGCCTCGCTGGGCGACGCCGTCGGGGCGGATCACCGCTGAACGGGCGCGTGGCGACCGTGATCCACGCTCTGGCCGTCGCGGCGGCGGCGGCCCTGGCCGTTCTCGGCCTGTGGGAGCTGCGGCCTGAAGCCGATCCGGCTATCGGCTGGCTGGCCGGGGCGCTGGTTTTCCTGGCCGGAATCGTCCTCCACGGCCGGCTGACCCGCCGGGCGCGCGAGAGCGTGGTCCTCGACCGGCTCGACGGCGTGCAGCGGAGCGTCGATGCGCTGGCCGCGAGGCTGGATGAGGGGCGGAGCGCCTCCGCTCCCACACCCGTCACCCAGCAGGCCGTTCTCCAGGAGGTGAAGCTCCTGCAAACGCTGGTCGCCCGGCTCGGCGCCCTGCCGCGGGACGGCGTGCCGGCGCCCCAGGCGCCGCGTCCGCCGGAAGAGCGGCGTGCCGCCTTCGTCGAGGCGCCACCGATGGACGACGCCGCGGTTCTGGAAGCGGTGCGCGACGCTCTGGCCGCCGACCGGATCGACATCTACCTTCAGCCCATGGTCAGCCTGCCGCAGCGCAAGCACCGCTTCTACGAGGTGTTCTCGCGCGTGCGGGCCGCCGACGGGTCCCTGATCCTTCCCGACCGCTATCTGGAGATCGCGGAGCGCGAAGGGCTGCTCGCCACCATCGACAACCTGCTTCTGGTCCGCTGCGTCCAGTTGATCCGCGAGACGGAGCGGCGCCAGCACGCCATCGGCTTCTTCTCCAACATGTCCGCTTCCACGCTCAGCGACGCGGAGTTCATGGAGCAGTTCCTGGATCTGATGGCCCGGAACCAGGCGCTGGTGCCAAAGCTGGTGTTCGAGCTGAGCCAGCAGGAACTGCGGGCCGGCAGGGCGGTGACGATGGGCATTCTGTCGCAGCTCGCCCGCATCGGCTTCCGCTTCTCCATGGATCAGGTGACGGATCTGGACATCGACCCTGACATCCTGTTGCGGCACGAGATCCGCTATCTGAAGCTGGATCGCGGGCTTCTGCTCGACCCCGCCATGGCGCCGCGCGCCGAGGCCCTGCGCCGCCGTCTGGACGGCACGGGGATCGACCTCATCGTCGAGAAGATCGAGACGGAGGCGCAGCTCGACGCGGTCGCGCGCACCGGCATCGATTTCGGCCAAGGCTACCTGTTCGGCGAACCACGTCCGGCGCGCAAACCGGCGTGAATTGATTTTTGCAAGAAAATTCGCCGTTCGGGTGGCGAATTCAGGCTGGAAATGCCCCCGCCGCCCTTGACAGAAAGCCCGGCGGCATTAGAAGTTTCGCCTCCCGGCATGCGCCGGGTGCGATGCAAACAGTCAAATGGTGACTTCGGTGACGTCCAACATCGCCATCACGCTGCCCGACGGCAGCGTGCGGGAGTTCGACCGGCCGGTGACGGGGCTTGAGATCGCCCAGTCCATCGGGCCGCGCCTTGCCAAGGATGCGCTTGCCGTCAAGCTCGACGGCGAGGTGAAGGACCTCACCACCACCGTCACCACCAACGCCAAGATCGAGATCGTCACGCGCAGTCATCCCGACGCGCTTGAGGTCATCCGCCACGACGCCGCCCACGTTCTGGCCGACGCCGTTCAGAAGCTGTATCCGGGCACGCAGGTGACCATCGGCCCGGCGATCGCCAACGGCTTCTATTACGACTTCGCGCGCGAGGAGCCCTTCACGCCCGACGATCTGGAGAAGATCGAGGCGAAGATGCGCGAGATCGTCGCCAAGGACATCCCCATCGTGCGCGAGGTCTGGACCCGCGACGAGGCCATCGCTTATTTCAAGAAGCTGGGCGAGCATTACAAGGCCGAGCTGATCGAGGCGATCCCGGCGGACCAGGACATCAGCGTCTACCGCCAGGACGACTGGCTGGACCTCTGCCGCGGCCCGCACGCCCCGACCACGGGCAAGGTCGGGACCGGCTTCAAGCTGATGAAGGTGGCCGGCGCCTACTGGCGCGGCGACAGCCGGAACCCGATGCTCCAGCGCATCTACGGCACCGCCTGGCGCGACGAGAAGGAGCTGAAGGGCTACCTGCACCAGTTGGAGGAGGCGGAGAAGCGCGACCACCGCCGGCTGGGCCGGGAACTGGACCTGTTCCACGTCCAGGAGGAGGCCGTCGGCTCGGTCTTCTGGCACCCGAAGGGCTGGACGCTGTTCCGCACGCTGGAGACCTACATCCGCACCAAGCTGCAACAGGCGGATTATGTCGAGGTGAAGACGCCGCAGCTCATCGACAGCTCGCTGTTCAAGGCGTCGGGCCACTGGGACATGTATGGCGACAACATGTTCAAGGTCTCGGCGGACGACGGCGAGAAGATGCTGGGCATCAAGCCGATGAACTGTCCGGGCCATGTGCAGATCTTCAAGCACGGGCTGCGCTCCTACCGCGATCTGCCGATCCGCATGGCGGAGTTCGGGGCCTGCCACCGCAACGAGCCGTCGGGCGCGCTGCACGGCATCCTGCGCGTGCGCGCCTTCACCCAGGACGACGCCCACATCTTCTGCACGGAAGATCAGGTGCCGACCGAGGCGGCGGATTATTTCAAGCTCCAGCTCGGCGTCTACCGGGATCTGGGCTTCGACAAGATCGACGTGAAGCTGGCGCTGCGCCCCGACGTGCGCGCCGGTACCGACGCGGTGTGGGACCGTGCGGAGGAGGGGCTGCGCACCGCGCTGCGCTCCGCCGGGCTGGAGTTCGAGGAACTGCCGGGCGAAGGCGCCTTCTACGGCCCGAAGGTGGAATTCCACCTGACCGACGCCATCGGGCGCACCTGGCAGTGCGGCACGCTCCAGCTCGATTTCGTCCTGCCGGAGCGGCTGGACGCGTCCTACATCGGCGAGGACGGCGCCCGTCACCGTCCGGTGATGCTGCACCGGGCCATCCTGGGCTCGCTGGAACGCTTCGTCGGCATGCTGATCGAGCATTACGCCGGCAAGTTCCCGATGTGGCTCGCCCCGGTCCAGGCGGTGGTCTGCACCATCACCAACGAGGCCGACGGCTACGGGCAGGAGGTCGTCGGCCTTCTGAAGCGCCGCGGCATCCGTGCCGAACTCGACACCCGGAACGAGAAGATCAACCTGAAGGTCCGTGAGCACAGCCTTCAGAAGGTTCCCGTTCTGGTGGTCGTGGGCAAGCGCGAAGCGGAAGAGCGGACGGTCGCCCTCCGTACCCTCGGTGGTAAGGATCAGGAAGTTCTTGCCCTCGACGCCGCGCTCAATAAACTGAATGAGGAGGCGAGGTCCCCCGCGGGCGCCGCCGCCTTCGATTCGCCGTTCTAACCGACCGCACCGTTCGGGTGGGCTTCCCTCCGGGAGGCCGCGCCACGGTGGGTTTCCAGTCATGGAGAAGCGTCCATAGCCAGGATACCGTCCGAAGCCGCTCCGACCCGCGATGGACCGCGGGTGAACCGGGAGATCACGGCTCGCTCCGTCCGTCTCGTCGGCGCCGATGGCGAGATGGTGGGCGTCGTTTCGTTGCGCGATGCGCTTCTGGCCGCCGAAGATGCGGGTCTCGACCTCGTCGAGATCGCCCCGCAGGCCGAGCCTCCTGTCTGCAAAATCCTCGACTATGGCAAGTACAAGTACGAGGCGCAGAAGAAGGCCGCCGAGGCCCGCAAGAAGCAGAAGATCATCGAGGTGAAGGAGATCAAGCTCCGTCCCAACATCGATGACAACGACTACGACGTGAAGATGCGCTCGGCCCGCCGCTTCCTTGAGGAAGGCGACAAGGTCAAGGTGACCATGCGCTTCCGCGGGCGCGAGATGGCGCACCAGGATCTTGGCATGAACGTGCTGGTCCGCGTGCGCGACGAGTTGGATGAACTGGCGAAGGTCGAGCAGATGCCGAAGCTCGAAGGCCGCCAGATGGTGATGGTCCTCGCGCCGAGGTGACCCTCCGGCGCGGAAGGCCATACCGCCGTCCGCAGAGCACACGCGTTTCAAAAAAGGCCCGCCGGTTCCGGCGGGCTTTTTTGTTGGGCGGGGGTGCCGTCGCGCCTCCGCAATTACGGGGTAACGGCATTGTGAAAGGCGGGCGGTGCGCCGACGTGAGGCTCGTTCCGCCTCCAACGTCCGGCCTATGCCCCGACCATCCCTGTTCCGCCGCGCCGCCCTTGCCCTGACGCTCGCGCTGCCGCTGCTGGCCGTCGCCCCCGCCGCGCCTTCCGCGCAGGCGTTGGAACTGTTCGGGGAGGACTTCCCCACGGTGAACGACGTGCTGGCGTACAACCGCGGCCACGGCGTACGCTTCCTCGACCGGCAGGGGCGCTTCATCGGGGCCATCGGCGAGACGTACGGCGAGACGCTGACGCTGGAGGCCCTGCCGAAGCATCTGATCCAGGCGCTGATCGCCAAGGAGGACCGGCGCTATCTGGAGCATGACGGCATCGATTTCCAAGGGTTGGCCCGCGCGCTGGCCGTGGCGGTGACCTCCGGCAGCTTCAGCCAGGGCGGCAGCACGCTGACCCAGCAGACGATGAAGCTCATCTTCCTGAACCGCTACAACCGCTGGTCCCGCAAGGCGTACGAGCTGTACAGCGCCAGCGACTTCGAGGAAAAGCTGGGCAAGAAGAACGTCCTGTACCTGTACCTGAACCGCGCCTATTTCGGTTTCGGCGCGTACGGGGTGGACGCCGCCGCCCGCGTCTTCTTCGGCAAGCCGGCGGGAAAGCTGTCGCTGAAGGAGTCGGCGATGCTCATCGGGTCGCTGCCCGCCCCCTCCCGCCTGAACCCCTTCGCCGATCTGGAGAAGGCGGAGGCGAAGGCCGCCCTGGTGCTGGACGCCATGGCCGACGCGGGATTCATCACCAAGCGCACGGCGGAGCAGACCAAGCGCCAGCGCCCGATGCTGGCCGCGGCGAACAAGGCGGCGGTGCTGTCCACCGGCCATTTCCGCGGGACGGCGAAGGCCCGGTTCGACCGCTTCGCCGCCGACCGCTACCGGGGTTCCGCCATGCCCGGCCCCACCTTCACCGCGCGGACCACGCTCGACCGCGATCTCCAGGCCGCCGCCCTGCGCAGCGTGGAAACCACCCTGAAACGCCACGCCAAGACCCTGGGGGACGCGGAGGTCGCGCTGGTTGCGCTCGACGGCGACGGGGAAATCCTGGCGATGATCGGCGGGCGCGACGCCGCGGCCCGGCGGGACCACTTCAACCGCGCCATCCAGGCCCGCCGCCAGCCCGGTTCGGCCTTCAAGCTGTTCGTGTTCCTGGCGGCGCTGGAACGGGGGATGACGCCGGACTCCCGCGTGGACGGCTCCCGCATGGAATTCACGGACGGGCGGGCCATCCGCAACTTCGACAACCGCTATCCGCCGTCGGAAACGCTGGCCGAAGCCTTCGCCCACTCGACGAACACGGCGTCGGCCCGGCTGACCCGCGGCCATGCGGAGGAGATCGCCGCCGCCGCCCGCCGCCTGGGAGTCGAATCGCCGCTGGAGCCCGACCTCGGGCTTGCGCTTGGGGTCAGCGAGGTGTCGCTGCTGGAGATCACCCAGGCCTATGCGGTGGTCGCCAACGGCGGCAACAAGGTCGACGGTCACCTGTTCCAGCGCATCGGCGACCCCGCCGGGCGAACCATCTACCGCTACACCCCAGGGAAGCCGGAACGGGTGATCGACCCGCGGACCGCCGCCACCCTGAAATCCATGTTGGGCGGCGTGATGCGGGAGGGCACCGGCAAGACCGCCCGCCTGCCCGCGGCCCTCGCCAAGCAAGGGGCGGGCGGCAAGACCGGCACCACCAACGACTACCGGGATGCCTGGTTCATCGGCTTCGCGGACGGCGTGGCCGGACGCGGTCTGACGGTGGGGGTTTGGGTCGGGAACGACGGAAACACACCCATGAAAGGCGTCACCGGCGGCTCCGTTCCGGCGGAAATCTGGCGCCGCTTCATGGTCGAGGCGGCACGGCTGAAGGGTTAGCGGCCCTTGGTCCCCCTGAGCAGCGACGCCCCGACGAAGCCCAGCGACCGTCCGTTGCGCCCGACCTCGTACCAGGACCCGAAGGCGCCCATCACCGTGACCGTCTCCCCTCTCTCCAGCACATCCTTCACCTTGGCGTCGCAGTAGGGAGCGACGCGCAGGTTCGCGGCGGCGAGGACCCGCACCCGCGTGCCCGTGGCGATGGTCGGGCGGCGCGTCTCGGCGCTGCGCTCCTCCGCGATGTGGTCGGGCAGGGCGCAACCCCGGTCTTCCTTCGACGCCTTGGCATAGCCGCCCTTGAAACGATTGGCGGGCGGGCTTTCCGCGGCGGCCACGGGCGCGGGGGCATCCGGCTTGCGGACGGGCAGGGGAGGGGCCGCGGCGTCCGTGGCTGTGGAGGGCGGAGGTTCGTCCTTGGGAGCGGCGGCCTGCTCGGGCGTCGCGGGCGTGGGGGTGGCCAGCGCCGGCAGAGGCAGCAGCGGCGCCTGGGCTTGCGGGGCGCCCTTTCCCGTCCGGCCCAGCGGTGTCAGCCGGGGCAGCAGGGCGGTCGGCGGCGGGCGTGGCGTGAAGGTCGGTTCCGCCTCGTCCGCCCGCGCCGACGAGTTGTCCGGCAGAACCAGCAGACCGAGAAGGACAGAAAGGGCGAGCCGCCGCATCCGCCGCCTCAATCCACGACGACGCGGGCGATGAGGGCGGGCAGGGTCTGGCAGCGGAACAGCCCGTCCATGGTCTGCTGCTCGGTCAGGCGCAGCGACAGGGCGCAGCCATAGGCGTTCACCGTCAGGGTCGTCTGCGCCAATGCGCCGATGGAGGCGGAGGGCTTGGCGATGCTGTAGCCGGGTGCCCCCAGCCGTCCGGCCAGAGCGCCGTTGACCGGGTTGAAGGAATCGATCTCCAGCGTCAGCGGACCCAGATTGTTCAACACCGTTTCGGAGTGCGGGTCCTCCTTCGTCGCGTAGAGCTGCACCGGAACGGCCTTGCGCCGGGCGATCCAATCCTTCAGCGCCAGATTGCCCAGCACCGGGTCGCGGCTTTGCAGCGCCGCCTCGACGGCGATCTGGCGCAGCGCCGGGTCGTTGCCGCCCAGCGCCGCTTCATAGGCGGCGATCCGCGCCGGGCGGTCGGCGCCCAGCATCCGGGCGCGCAGATCGGCGATCCGCGCCGCACGGGCGTCCGCCTGCCGCCGCTCGGCCGCGGCGCGCTCCTCCTCCGCCTTGGCGGCGGCAGCCTGCCGGGCGAGCAGGTCCTCCTCGCGGCGGCGGCGGGCATCCTCTTCGGCGGCGCGGGCCTCGGCCTCGCGGGCGATCTGGTCGCGCAGGCGGTTGGCCTCGGCGGAGCCGACCAGGACCGGGCGGCCCGGAAGCTCCTCCAACGGCTGGCCGATGCCCTCCAGCACCTCCGGATTCCGCAACTCGATGCGCGCGCTCCACCCGTTGGGGCCGAGCGTGGCGAGCGCCTTGGCGGCCAGCGTCTTCTCCAGCCCGGCGTCGGCGACGGGGCGGATGAAGGTCACGGCCCCGTCCCGGCTTTCGACCGAATAGGTGGGCTTGGCCAGCCGCAGTCTTACCCCGATTCGGACCATGGTCCGCGAATCGGCGCCCTTCGCGGCGGTTCGTCCATCGGGCGCCGGGGCGGGCGCCGGGGCTGGAGCCGGCTCCGCCGTCACCTCCTCGACGGACCAGGGGGGCGGGACGAGGCGCGACACCTCGGCGCGGATGCGGTTGATGGGCAGGTCGGACGCGCGCGCCGGCAGGACGGGGAGCAGCCCGGCCATCAGCGTCACCGCGATTCCCAACGCCGCCGGTCGCACCATCTCTCGTTCCCCGCCGGAAGTGACCACTACAGCTTGTGTCGGTCGATCGACCCACTGGTATAGCGAAGCCGTCCGCGAAAGGAAGCGGCTTTTGCCCGGACCGAAGCCGTGCGGCGGCGGGAACAGGAAGCGGTTGTACGGGATCGCGACCCTCGGTCGAGATTGGCTTTGTGCGCACACGCCGCTTGCAATATCCTCATACAAGTGAATGTATGTTCGCCGGGAACGCGAACGCATTTCCGCAACGGCAGGGGATCAAGGGCATCGATATGGCGGGCAGACAGGGGAACAAGGAAGGGCCGGTCCTGGTCTGTCGCAACGTCAAGGTTTCGGGCCGACGCACCAGTCTTCGGATGGAGCCGTACATTTGGGACTCCTTGAAGGAAATCTGCGAGCGCGAGGGCCTGACCCTGAACGACATCTGCACGCAGATCGACGAAAGGCGCGGGGAGGCGAACCTGACCGCCTCCATCCGCGTCTTCATCGTCAGCTATTTCCGCAACGCCATCGGTATCCGGGGCTTCTCCGAAGACGGGCCGTCCAGCATTCTGCGGAAGGCCATGGACGACGCCATTCCCCCCTTCGACTGAAAAGGGGGAACGGGCGCGCCCGGCTCCGCCCTACCAGCGCAGGCTGGGCAGCCCGTAGGTCGGGCGGTGCCCGGCGGCCTGCGCGGCGGCGGCCAGCTTGACCGGATCGACGGATTCGCCCCAGGCGCCGCCCAGCTCCTCCCGGTGGATGCCGAAGGTGACCAGCGCCACGTCGATCCCGGCGGCGTTCGCCCCGGCCACGTCGGTGCGCAGGCTGTCGCCCACGGCCAGGATGCGCCGCTTGTCCGCGACGCCCATCAGCGACAGGCAGCGGTCATAGACCGGGGCGTGCGGCTTGCCATGCCAGAACACGTCGCCGCCCATCTCCTCGTAGCGTTGGGCCAGCGTGCCGGCGCAGATGACCATGTCGGGGCCGACCATCACGATCAGATCGGGGTTCGCGCAGATCATCGGCAGTTTCCGGCGGCGGCAGGCCTCCAGCGCCGGCTCATAGGCCGACAGCGGCTCGCCGAAGTCCACGATGCCGGTGTTGACGACGAAGTCGGCCTCGTCGGGCGTCGGCACGACCGTGTAGTCCAGCCCCTGGAACACGTCCACGTCGCGGTCCGGGCCGATGTGGTACAGCCGGCGTCCCAGGGCGGCGTGCCACGGGTCGTCGCGGTCCCGCAGCGCGTCGTAGGCCGCCTCGCCGGAGGTCATGACATGGTCGTAGCGTTCGCGCCCGATGCCCATGCCCTCCAGCTTGGCGATGACGCCTCCGGTGCGGCGCGGCGCGTTGGACAGCAGGCAGATCACCTTGCCCGCCTCGCGCAGCCGGTCCAGGCACTCGGGAACGCCGGGATAGGGCTGCTCGCCATCGTGCAGGACGCCCCACAGGTCGAGGATGACTCCGTCGTAACGGTCGATGACGGGGGCGATGCCGGAAAGCTGGACGATGTCGGTCATGATGTCCGGTGGTGTGACGGGCGGGAAGGAACGGCGGCTCAGCGGCCCTGCGGGGGGCGCTTCGGCTCGGCCAGAAGCTCCGCATAGACGGCGAGCGTGTCGGCGCACATGCGCTGTTTGGTGTAGCGCTCGGTAACGAAGGCGCGGGCGCGGGCGCCGATGGCGTCGCGCTGCTCCGGCGTGAGGGACAGCGCCTCGTCCAGCGCCTTGGCCAGCGCGTCGGGATCGGCGGGCGGCACCACCCAGGCGGTCTCGCCGGGAATCACCGTCTCCTGATAGGCGCCGATGGCCGAGACGATCACGGGACGGCCCATGGCCTGCGCCTCCACGATCACGCGCCCGAAGGCTTCCGGCTCCTGCGAGGCGGAGACGACGACGGTGGACAGCCGGTAGGCGGCGGCCATGTCGTTGCAGTGGTCGGTCATCGTCACGACGCCTTCCAGACCGGCGCGGCGCGCCTGCTCCTCCAGCTCCTGCCGGTAGCCGGTGCGGCCCTGGTCCGACCCGACGAGAAGCGCGCAGACATCCTTGCGGCCCAGCTTCGCCAGCGCGTCGATCAGCACGGTCTGGCCCTTCCATCGGGTCAGGCGGCCGGGCAGCAGGATCACCGGCTTGTCGTCGGGCAGCCGCCATTTCTGGGCGAGCTGGATCATGCGGGCGGAGCTGACCCGTTCCGGCGCGAAGGACATCGGATCGATGCCGCGGTGGATGGTGCGGATGATCGCCGGATCGACCGCGTAATTCTCCAGGATGTGGCCGCGGATGAAGCCGGAGATCGCGATGATCCGCTCGCCCCGCGCCATCACCGAATTGTACCAGCGCTTCAGCCCGTTCTTGTAATTGTAAGGGGCGTGGAAGGTGGTCATGTAGCGCGCCCCGGTGGCGCGGCAGGCCAGCCACGCGCTCCAGGCCGGGGCGCGGGAGCGGGCGTGCACGATGTCCACGCCATTCTCCCGGATGATCGCCTCCAGCTTGCGCGCGTTGCGGCGGATGACCAGCGGGTTCTTGGAGGCCAGCGGCAGGGTGATGTGGCGGATGCCGGCGCGGTCCAGCTCCGCCGCCATCGGCCCGCCCTCCGACGCCACCAGCGGCAGCGCCCCGGCCTGGGCCAGCGCCAGCGCCACGTCGATGCAGCCGCGCTCCGCCCCGCCGGTGACCAGCGCCGGCAGCACCTGGAGAACGACGGGCCGGCGCCCGCCCTCCGCGAAGGCGCTGGCCGGGTTGCGCGGTGCCTCGCCGGTGCTAAGCTGGGATTCGACGTCCATAGTCACAGATTCCTAAAGTCCTGGCCCACAGAGGTGTCCGATCATGACCGAACCCGCAGCCGGCCCCGTCCCGTCGCCGGGCGGCGCGCACCATAGCCTGAAGCGCGGCGCCGCGACCATAGCCTATCGTCACACCCCGGGCCGCGACCCGGAAGGTCTGGCCCCCGGCGTGATGTTCCTGGGCGGCTTCATGTCGGACATGACCGGCACCAAGGCGCTGGCCCTGGAGGCGTGGGCGGAGCGCGAGGGGGTGTCCTTCACCCGCTTCGACTATCAGGGCCACGGCGCCTCCAGCGGGCGGTTCGACGAGGGCACCATCGGGCTGTGGGCCGACGACGCGCTGGCCGTTCTGGACCGCGTGACGGTGGGGCCGCAGGTCCTCGTCGGCTCCTCCATGGGCGGCTGGATGATGCTTCTGACCGCGCTGCGCCGTCCGGAGCGGGTGGCCGGTCTGGTCGGCATCGCCGCCGCCCCGGACTTCACCGAAGACCTGATGTGGGACCTCTTCGACGAGTCCGTCCGCCGCGAGATCCTGGAAACGGGCCGCTGGCTGCGCCCGTCCGGCTATGGGCCGGAGCCGCAGCCGATCACCCGCGCGCTGATCGAGGACGGGCGCAACCACCTGCTGATGCGCGGGCCCATCGCCTTCGACAAGCCGGTGCGCCTTCTGCACGGCATGGCCGACCCCGACGTGCCCTGGCAGGTCAGCCTGACCCTGGCCGAAAAGCTGACCGGAGCGGATGTGCGGGTCACGCTGATCAAGGACGGCGACCACCGCCTGTCCCGCGACCAGGACATCGACCTGCTGTGCCGCACGGTGAGCGATCTGATCCGCGACCTCGGTTGAGGCGAGGGGCGGCTGAGAAAGGATACTTTGATCCGCAATGCGGATCATCCCGAAGGCGGTGCAAGATTTTTCCGAAAAAGTGATTTCAGGGGCTTGCGCACCGCCTTCGGTCTGGATATAAACGCGGCCTCTGCGGAGGGGTGGCCGAGTGGTCGAAGGCGCACGCCTGGAAAGTGTGTATACCCCAAAAGGGTATCGAGGGTTCGAATCCCTCTCCCTCCGCCAGTTTTTCTTAGCAAGCCGCTGAGTGGAGCCGGTCGATAAGACCAAGCCGGTTCTTCGAAACTGATCAGTTATATCCACGCCATTCCCACTGTATCGGCCTTCCCTTGCTGGAAGCCGCGGCGGGTGTCGCGTGGACTATTACCGTTTCTTCGTCCGTTGCCGTGAGGCAAGAATCTCATCGACGGTGACCGGGCGGAAATTCCACACATCCACCCCCACGTCGAATTGCCGGGTCATGCCCTTCAATTGCCCGTGGCTGTGACCGTGCAGGTTCAGGGCGCCCTTGTACATGCCGTTCCAGGTGCGGAAGGCGTAGTGGCAGAGGACCAGCCGCCGCTCGCCCAGAAGAAGCTCCGCGTAGTCCTGAACGCTCGCCCAGCCGGGCAGGGTCCGGGTGGCGGGGCCGTCGTTGTTGCCGGTGATGAGGTGCTTGGTGCCGTGCAGGCGTTCCAGGAGCGCCGCCATCTCGTCCGGCTTGCGGTGCAGGGCGAAGTCACCCAGATGCCAGACGTCGTCGTCCGGACCGACCGTGGCGTTCCAATTGGCCGCCATGGCCGCGTCCATGTCCGTCACCGACGCGAAGGGGCGGCGGAAGCGGCTGAGCGCGCCGGCGTGGCCGAAATGGGTGTCGCTGGTGAAGAAGACCGCCATCGGGGGTCCTCAACGCACCGGCGGCGCGCAGGGTTCCCCGCGCCGCCGGTGCCGCAGGCCGTCAATCGTGGCAAGCCGTCAATCGTGGCAAGCCGTCAGTCGTGCTTGTGGCCGTCCACCGACGGGTCCAGCAGACGGTGCAGGTGCACGATGAAGTAACGGGTGTGCGCGTCGTCGATCGTCGCACCGGTGGCGCCGCGCCACGCCTTGTACGCATCGTCGTAGCTGGGGAAGATGCCCACGATGTGGACCTTCGTTGGGTCCACGAACTGGTCGGAATCGGGGCGGACGAGTTCACCGCCGAACACGAGGTGGAGAAGCTGCTTGTCGGGCATGACGCGGGCATCCTTGTTGGGCTGGATTTGAGGAAACTCATATCCGCCGTCCCCCTGCTTCTTCAAGTGGAATGACAGTGCTGTGACGCTGTGGCTCCCCCCGATTGCCACTTTTTTTCGGAAATGCGGGCAAAAGGCACCGCCTTGGGGCATAGTTCAAGGAAGAACAGGAGAAGCGAGGGGTGATTCATGGTTGCTGGTAATACCACAAATCGCACGACAGCCCGGTGCGATGTGGCCGTCTGGGACTTGCCGACGCGCCTGTTTCATTGGGGGCTGGTCCTTCTGGTGGCGGTCGCGATCGTTTCCGCGAAGACCGACCGGATGACCATCCACATGCTGGCGGGAGAGGCGATCCTGGCGCTTTTGCTGTTCCGCCTCGTCTGGGGGCTGATCGGCAGCCAGACGGCGCGCTTCGCCGATTTCGTGAAGGGGCCGCGCGCGGTCCTGGCCTACGCCGCCGGGACGCTTCGCGGCAAACGCGGGGGCATGGCGGAAAAGCCGGTGCTGGGGCACAACCCGATGGGTGGGCTGATGGTGCTGGCGCTTCTGGGGGCGCTGACGCTCCAGGCGGTCGCCGGCCTCTTCACCTCGGACGACATCCTGGTCGACGGGCCGTTGGTGGCTCAGGCGTCGGGGGACGTGGTGGCGGGCTTCAGCACCCTGCACCGTGTCCTGGCCGACGGAATCCTGATCCTGATCGGCGTGCATGTGCTGGCCGTGCTGGCCTATCTGGTGGTGAAGCGTGACAATCTGATCCGCCCGATGATCACGGGGCGGAAGACGATCCCGGCGGATGCGCCGGTGGAGCCGCCCAAGCGCCGTCCGGCGGCGCTGGCGCTGGCGGTGATGGCCGCGGCGGCGGGGCTGGTGGCGGCGGTGGTGCAGGCGGGCTGAGAAGGAAGGTCGGGCGTGCCTTCCCCGCGCCGGGCGGGGAAGGGGCGTTCCATGGATCGGCCGGATCAGTCGGCGCGGTAGCGATCGTGACAGGCCTTGCAGGCTCCGCCCACGGCGGCGAACTGCTTGGCGGTGGCGGCCTTGTCGCCGGAGGCGGCGGCGGTCTCCAGTTCCTTGGCGGCGGCCTGGAAGGCCTGGGCCTTGGCGGTGAAGTCGGCGTTGTTTGACCAGATGTCGGACTTGGCCTTGGTATCGCCCTTGTCGCTGCCCGCCGGGAACAGGGTCGGGATCTGGGCGGCGAAGGCACCCATGCGCTGGGCGACCGGGCCGACCTGGGCGACCTTGTCGCTGCCCAGCAGGTCCTTGATCTCGGCCATCGCCTTCTTGCTGGAATCGAAGCCGTCCTTGCGCGCCTTGATCGAATCCTGGGCCATGGCCGTGCCGCCGATGAGGAGCAGGGCGGCCGTGGCGGCCAGCGTGACGCGGGTGAGCATGCAGATCCTCCGGAGATGGGTTGATTAGAAAGAGGTAACATACCCCTTTCGTTGCGCCGGCTGTCAAGCCGGGCCTGTGCGGCGCGGCAACCGGGCCCGCGGGCCAGCCAGCCAGCCGCCGGTCCATCCGCCTGCCGGGAAACCGGCCCGCTCGGGGAGTGATCGGCTTGCAAGAGCAATAAGGCGGAAGTAAGGTCCCGCGTCGCGTTCGCGCGGACATACCAGTTTCCTCACCCCAACCTTCCGCCACCTTCGTCATAGGGGCCAGTACGCCATGTCGATCATCGCGTCCCGTCTGTCGCGCATCAAGCCCTCGCCGACCATCGCCGTCACCCAGAAAGCCCGCGAGCTTGCGGCGGCCGGTCGCGACGTCATCGGCCTCGGCGCCGGCGAGCCGGACTTCGACACCCCCGACAACATCAAGGACGCCGCCATCAAGGCCATCCAGGCCGGCGACACCAAATACACCGCCGTGGACGGCACGCCCGCGCTGAAGAAGGCCATCTGCGCCAAGTTCGAGCGCGAGAACGGCCTGACCTACGCGCCCGACCAGATCACGGTCGGCGTCGGCGGCAAGCAGGTGCTGTACAACGCCCTGATGGCGACGCTGAACCCCGGCGACGAGGTCATCATCCCGGCCCCCTACTGGGTGTCCTACCCGGACATGGTGGAGCTGGCGGAAGGCACGCCGGTCTTCGTCTCCTGCCCGGCCGAGCAGGGCTTCAAGCTGCAGCCCGCCGACCTGGAGAAGGCGATCACGCCGAAGACCAAGTGGCTGATCCTGAACTCCCCGTCCAACCCGTCGGGTGCGGCCTACACGCGCGACGAGATGAAGGCCCTGACCGACGTGCTGGTGAAGCACCCGCATGTCTGGGTCATGACCGACGACATGTACGAGCACCTGCTCTATGACGGCATCGAGTTCGTGACCCCGGCCCAGGTCGAGCCGGCGCTGTACGACCGCACGCTGACCGTCAACGGCGTGTCGAAGTCCTACGCCATGACCGGCTGGCGCATCGGCTACGCCGGCGGCCCGAAGGCGCTGATCAAGGCGATGGGCGTGATCCAGAGCCAGTCGACCTCCAACCCGACCTCGATCGCCCAGGCCGCCGCCGTCGAGGCGCTGAACGGTCCGCAGGACTTCATCAAGGAGCGCGCGGCGGTGTTCGCCCAGCGCCGCGATCTGGTGGTGTCGATGCTGAACCAGGCCAAGGGCATCTCCTGCCCGAAGCCGGAAGGCGCCTTCTACGTCTACCCGTCCTGCGCCGGCACCATCGGCAAGAAGACCCCGGACGGCAAGGTGATCGAGACCGACGAGGATTTCGTCACCTACCTGCTGGAATCGGAAGGCGTCGCGGTCGTCCAGGGTTCGGCCTTCGGCCTCGCCCCGCACTTCCGCATTTCCTACGCGACCAGTACCCAGGCTCTGGAAGAGGCCTGCAAGCGCATCCAGCGCGCCTGCGGCAATCTGAAGGACTGATCCCGGGCGGTTGATTGATCCGGGTGTGTGCGAGGGGGCCGGAAGGCCCCCTTGTTTTTTGCCCTTCCGCGGGTGGCTTTGCGGGCTTCCTCACCCGATGTTAGAGTGTGCGGAACGCGAGGATTCGGCCATGAATGCACCGGCACCGCAGAACGCCGCGGTGGAGCTTTGGAACAGCCTGAACCACCTGAGCCGTGACGACGGGGTTCAGGTGGAGCGTGTCCTTTGGAAATTTCGTGGACAGGTTGCCCGCAAACCCAATGATTTCATTGCGCGCATGGGGCTTGCCAGGGTGCTTCTCATGCTCGGTAGAAAGAGCGAGGCCATGCCGCATGTTGAAACCGTATGGGGCATGCGCCATGGACAAGCGTATGAAGATTTGGTCAGCCTTGGTGGGCTCCTCGTGAATTGCGGGAAACTTCCCGAAATGCTGGATTTGTACAACTCCTTGTCCGGTTTCCAAGGCGTTCACAACGATAGAATCCTTTGGCAGAATGCAGCCGAGCTTGCGTTCCGTCTCGGCGATCTTTCGGTGTGGGACCATTGGGATCGGATCACCAATGCTGCGACCTTGGAGCAGCGCCGGTGGCGGAGTCGCTTGTCCGCAGAGGGCCTGAACGATGCGTTTCAGCGCCATCAGGCGATTGCCGAAGCCATCGTCGGGCCATACACCAGCTATTTTCATGGCACCATTATTCCAGATGGGGATGGTGAGGCGACCGCCTATCTGGAGTATTTCACCGATCTCGACCAGGATGCCCGCTTCGAGATTGAAGGCGCCATCGCCGATCGGCTGGACTCGGATGAACTGATCCGTGTGGCGGATTTCGTCACCGTATGCGTGCGCGGTTCGGCCGCTAACCGGATCGAGGCCGCCGCATGATTACCCCCGCCGATGTGCTGCGTGAAGCCCAAGCGCTTTTCGGCATGGACGATGGTGACGAGGTTCGTCGGCGCACCGCGGTGTCGCGCGCCTATTACGCGGCCTATCATCACGCTCGGTGCGCAGCCGAGGCGGATGGATACCGAGAGGACGGCAAGGCCAGCGTCCATTGGCAATTGCAGCGGCATTACAGCGGCAAGGCGAATCCCAAGCAGAGGCGCATCGCGCAGTTCCTTCGGAATTTGAAAGGCCTGCGTGTTCGCGCGGACTACCGGCTGTCGGAAGCCCTGAGCGTTTCTGAAGCAAGGGAGGCGCTCTCTCTGGCGGCGCACATCGTGACCCAGATTGATCGGATTTCCCAGGACAAACCGGCCTAGCCGGTAGAATGGAAAGAGGCGATTCGCATCGCATGGCGCTTTTCAATGATCCCGGGCGGTTCCGACCGACCTGAAAAAGTAGAGGGGGCCGAAAGGCCCCCTCTTTTCGTCTCTGCGCTTTATGGACCGCTGCTTTACGCGCTGCGGTCGGCTTCCGCGGTTTGCAGGACCGGGGCGATGGCCTTCGCCGACACCAGCCGCAGGACCACGGCGCCCGCTGTGGCGGACAGGAGCGAACCGGCGAAGACGCCCACCTTCACCGCGTCGCCAAGCTCCGGCGAGGTGGGGAAGGCCAGCGCTCCGATGAACAGGCTCATGGTGAAGCCAATCCCGCACAGCAGGGAAACGCCGTAGAGCTGCGCGATGTTGGCCCCGGCCGGCATGTTCGCGTAGCCCAGCCGGATGGTCAGCCAGGCGGTTCCGAAGACGCCGACCATCTTGCCCAGGAACAGGCCGAGCGCGATGCCCATCGGCAGCGAGCCGGTGAGGATCGAGGCTTCCATGCCGGCGAAGGACACGCCCGCGTTGGCGAAGCCGAAGATCGGGACGATCAGGAAGGCCACCCAGGGGTGGATGCCGTGCTCCAACCGAAGCAGCGGGGCATGCGCGTCCGCCGGCTGGCCGGCGGTGGAGCGCAGCGGGATGGTCAGCGCCAGGGTCACGCCCGCCAGCGTCGCGTGCACGCCCGACAGCAGAACCGCTCCCCACAGCCCGGCGCCCAGCACCAGATAGGGCAGGAGGGACCGCACGCCGAACCGGTTCAGGCCGATCAGCGCCGCCAGGATCAGCGCCGCCACGCCGAGCGCGGGCAGGGACAGGTCCGCGGTGTAGAACAGGGCGATGATGATGACCGCACCCAGATCGTCGATGATCGCCAGCGCCGTGAGGAAGATCTTGAGCGAGATCGGAACGCGCGGACCCAGAAGCGACAGGACGCCGAGCGCGAAGGCGATGTCGGTCGCCGCCGGAATGGCCCAGCCGTTGACCGTGGCGGGGTTGCCGGCGTTGAAGGCCAGATAGACCAGGGCGGGCACCAGCATGCCGCCCGCTGCCGCGATGCCCGGCAGGATTCGGCACGACCATGTGGAAAGCTGGCCGTCCAGCATCTCCCGCTTGATTTCAAGCCCGACCAGCAGAAAGAAGATCGCCATCAGGCCGTCGTTGATCCAATGCCCGATGCTGAGCCCCAGGACATAGGTGTGGAGCGTTTCGAAATAGGCGCCCGACAGAGGGGAATTCGCCACCACCAGAGCCAGCGCCGCGGCGACCATCAGCAGGATGCCGCCCGACGCCTCGCTGTTCATGAAGTCCCGGATGAAGGACGCCGGGCGCCGGCCGGCGGCTTGATTCTGAACATCCATGGCGCTTTGTTCCTTTCCTGATTGGCGGGAAAAACGGGATTTGGCGGAGATTGTAAAAAGATTGTGGCGCCACAGCGACTTCGCCATGGCGCCACCGGAAGTTTCCGCTCAGATGCGCGCCATCACATGAAGAACTTCGTGATCAGCACGTAGAGCGTCAAACCAATCAGGCTGATCGTGCCGGCCCAGGCCCAGCCGAACTGGAACTTGCTCGGCAGCAGTTCACGCTCGAAATCGCTCGTGAAGTTGTCCTTGACCGCCTTGATGGTCAGCCAGAACAGGACCGGCGAGAAGACCAGGGCCATGACGGAGGCGAGCTGGACCACGAAGATCGGCTCGGGCAGGCCGTAGACCACCGCGATGCCGGCGACCAGCCACGTCACCTGCATGCCGCGGTACAGCAGCTTGCGGATCGCCGCGGTGTCCCAGTCGCGCTTCAGACGGACCACGCACTCCTCGAACAGGCGGGCCTGACCGTCGAAGTAGGTGAAGACGGTGGAGAACAGAGCGGCCACGCCGCCGGCGATGATGACCGGGAAGATCCACGCGCCGAAGGTGTCGGTGTAGATGCTGGCGATGGTCACGCCCATCTCCGAACCCTTGGGCACCAGACCCTGCGGGTGCAGCACGACGGCACCGACGATCAGGAAGATCATGCCCGACAGCATCGAGATGATGTAGCTGATGTTCATGTCGCGCTTGAACAGGATCAGGCTGTTCTTCATGTAGTTCGGGTCCATGTGCACGGTGTGCCCCTGGGCCCGCATCTCGTTGACCTTCACCATGCCGGCCTTCTTGTCCACGGCCCAGTTGGACTGCATGGGCGCGACTTCCAGCGTGGTCGGGAAATAGCCGAACATGGCCCCGAACAGCATCATCGAGCCGATCGGCGGCAGGGTCGGCAGCAGACGCGACAGATACTCGCCCGGCGGCGGGGCCTGGAGCGCGAAGGCCACGAAGCAGGACACGGCGAAGACGATGATGAGGATCTTGCAGATGCCCTCGACCGCCTTGTAGCTGCCCATCCACAGGATTCCGACGGTCAGCAGAAGGATGGCGACCGCCCAGAGCTGCATCGACATGAACGGGAAGGCCGCCCACATCAGCGCCGCGCAGCCCAGCGCGCGGCCGGCGATGCCCACGGTGTTGGCGAAGCCCTGGAAGATCATGAACCACAGCGGCCAGGTGCCAACGCGGTGGTAGGCGTTGATGATGGATTCGCCCTTCACCATCGTGTAGCGGTGGGCGAATTCGAAGGCGCAGTATTTGATGATGTAGGCGGCCAGGATCACCCACAGCAGATCGTAGCCGTACAGCGCGCCGGCGGTCGGCGCGTGCATGATGTGGCTGGCGCCGATGCCGGTCATGGCCGCGGCGATGCCGGGACCCATGGCCTTCCAGGTGTCCATGAAGCCGGTGCCGGGGGCTTCCAGCCGGATGACCTTCTTGGCGCTTCCGTCCGCGGCGGCGCCGGCACCGTATTGGCCATCGGCGTCGATGGCCGCACTGTTCGTCGAGCTGATGCTCATACCCAACTCCTCCCTAGGATTGGCCTGTCGATTGGCGTCGGGCCGCTTGGTGATTTTCGGCCCGCTTCCGTCCGGCTCCTTTCCTGATCCATGCTCCGATGCAGGCTGGTTTCCCGCATGCCATAGTTTGGTATGCCAAATATCAGCGACGCGTAGGGAAAAATTTCCCTGGGGGGTGGGCGTTTTTCAGACTCAGGAAAAATGCAAAAATCGGGGACTAAAAGTGCGACTACCCATATCGGCACCAATCCCGGCGCTTCATGAGAAAGCAAGCCGATGATGAAGTTTGCGGGTTGCCATCGACCGGAAGATCGTCCATATGCCGTTGGACTCAGCGCGCTTGGGCCGCACGCTGCGTCTCCTCCCCGAAGGCTGTTCCTGTGAATCCAGGAACAGCCTTCTTTCGTTCCGATGCTTTGCGGGGACAAAAATTTTTTCAGTTTTCAGGGATGAAAACTGAGTGCCGCTGAGTCGGCTTTGGGTCTTCGTGAAGACCGGTGATTTGCGGGCCTAGGTTATTAATCCCCGAAATGCAAAAATTTTTTGAAGGACCCGGTTCCGCGACGGGAAACCACGACATCGTTTTGTGTTTTGCCGTATTGTGAAAAATGCGCAGGTGTTCGGGAACTGAAAACGCCTATCCTTACGGGTAGGGCGAGCGGAAAGCCGTGCAACACGCGGCGGCAAACCTGTTGTCCGGGGCATCGCTCCGAAGGATTGCGCCGCCTGAATTCGGCGCCATGAACCGAATGCGTGGGAGTTCCCATGATCCTGGAACCGATCTCACTCGCCGTGGCGTTGTGCCTCGCCACGTTCGCCGCGACCTACATCGCTTCCGTGCTGAACTCGGTGTGGGACAGTCACAAGGACCCCGGCGCCATCCTCGCGCCCGTACGGCCCTGGGGGCGCCCGGCCAACATGAACCGTGCCCCGCGCGGGGCGCGCCGTCATTTGTGGATTGCCGGAGAGGCGCCGGAGTTGAAACACCGGAATGAAAGGCCGGAGTGAGGCGCCTGAGTGAAACGGGGGCGCCCGGAAACGGTCAGGTGCCGGCGGTCAGCGTAAGGCCGGAATCGGAAAGGGCCGCGACACGATCGCGGCCCTTTCGTCGTCCGGTGTTGCCCGGCTTGCTGCAAGGCATGGCTTACAGGAAGCCGTACAGGCGGGACTTTTCGCACCAGGCTTCCATGAAAGACTTGAAGGCTTGGATGAAAGTCGTGCCGGTCGAACCGTTCCGGTTGGTGTGAAGGTGGCTTACAGTCGCGTAGGTCATGATTGCCTCCGTTGTTCGATAAAAAGAATCTGCGCTGGTATACCCAATACCAGAAGCGCAATCCATGCACCTCTCGATTGCCGTCAACACATGACAGGTCGCCAAACAACTACTTTTGGTTTGTTGGACTGATTTATTGTGCAGCTGATTTTCTTTCCCTGCTTTGCGCGGTCCTGCACCGTCGCCAGGACGGTGGCAAAAAAATGGAGCCGGAGGATGAACCCTCCGGCTCCATGGCCTTCACCGCTCGACCCCTTGAATGCTACTGCGCCGCCAGCGCCTCCTTGCGGATTTCCACCGCCTTGTCGGCGGCCTTGCCGGTCAGTTCCTGCAAGCGTTCGAAACTCCAGGTGAAGGTGCCGACGCCGAGCGAGAGCGACCGCAGTTCCACGATCAGGTCGTGCATCTCGGCCTGCGGCAGATAGGCCTTCACCTCGTCCCAGCCCTGCCAGCCGGGGCGCGCGTCGTAGCCCAGGATCTGCCCGCGCCGTCCGCTGACCAGACGCTGGACCTTGGACGTGAAGTCGCTTGGCACGGCGATGGAGACGGTCAGGATCGGCTCCAGGAGAACCGGGTCGCAGGCCGGCAACGCCTCGGTCATCGCCTGCCGCGCCACCGTCTTGAAGGCCATTTCGGAGCTGTCCACGGCGTGGAACTGCCCGCCGGTCAGCTTCACCGCGAAATCCACCACGGGGAAGCCCAGCGGCCCGCGCACCGCATAGTCGCGCACGCCGGTCTCCACCGCCGGGATGAACTGGCGCGGCACGACGCCGCCGACGATGCCGTCCTCGAACTGAAAGCCGGTGCCGCGGGGCAGGGGCTTCACCTCCACATGGATGTCGGCGAACTGGCCGTGCCCGCCGGTCTGCCGCTTGTAACGGGCGTGGTGGGACGTGCTCTTGCGGATCGACTCGCGGTAGGGCACCTGCGGCGGCACGCCCTTGACCGTGACGTTGAACTTGTTGCGCAGCCGGTCCATGGCGATCTGGAGGTGGATGTCGCCCTGGCCCCACAGCACCAGTTCGCTCGTGTCGGCGGACTGGTCCAGCCGCAGGGCGGGGTCCTCCTCCACCAGCTTCTGGATGGCGGCGGTCAGCTTCACCTCGTCGTTGCGGTTCTGGGCGTGCAGGGCGAGGCCGAAGACGGGGGACGGCAGCTCCGGCCACGGCGCCGGGCGGCCCGCGTTGCCCTTGTCGGTCAGCAGGTCGCCGGTCGCCGCCTTGTCGAGCCGGCCCAGAGCCACCACCTCGCCCGCCGCCGCCTGGGACAGCTTTTCCTGGTTGTGGCCCATCATGCGGAAGACGCCGGACACCCGCTCCCCGCCCAGCGTCATGCCGTCGCTCACCGTGCCCCGCCAGACCCGCGCGAGGCTGATCTTGCCGGCGTGGGAGCCGTTCAGCGTCTTGAAGACCTGGGCGGCCACCGCGGCGTCGGCGGGGATGCCGGCGCGCTCCGCCGTCGTGGCGACGTCGGGTCCTTCGTGGCGCAGCGCCTTCAGCAGGCGGCGGATGCCGTTGTCGTTCTCCGCCGAGCCGAAGAAGACCGGGACGATCAGATCCTCCGCCAGTTCGCTGGCCAGCCGGTCGTAGACCTCCTGCGTGTCGGGGGCGACGTCCTCCAGCAGCTTTTCCAGGAGCGCGTCGTCATAGTCGGCCACGGCCTCCAGCATCTCCTGCCGGGCCTCGTGCTCGCGGTCCTTCAGGCTGTCGGGGATCTGCACGAGGTTGGACGGCTTGTGCGGGTTGAAGTGCCAGGCGCGCTCGCTGACCAGATCGACGAAGCCGGTGATCTTCCCCCCCTCGCGGATCGGCACCTCGCGCAGCACCAGCTTGCGCGCCGACACCGCCTGATAGGCCTGCACCACATCGCGCACCCGCAAGTCGCCCAGGCCGTCCACCTTGTTGATGAACAGCAGGTGGGGGATGCGGTTGTCGTCCAGGAACTTGAACAGGGGGGCGAGCAGCACGGCCTTTTCCGGCGCCGCCTCGGCCACGATCACGGCGACGTCGGCCACCATCAGGGCGTTCTGGGTCTCGCAGACCAGCTCGACCGAGCCGGGGCAGTCGAGCACCGTCCAGCGTTCGCCCAGATACTCGAAGGAGGCGAGATTGACCTCCACGCTCATCTGCCGGGCCTTGGCTTCGGGAGAGCTGTCGCCGACCGCGTTGCCGTCGCGGACGCTGCCCTTGCGCGTGGTGGCCCCGGCGGCGGACAGCAAACTTTCCAGAAGCGATGTCTTGCCGCTGAGATAGGGGCCGACCAGCGCGGCGCAGCGGGCCGTCTGGATCTGTGTATGGGGCATGCACACCTCCCGTTTGGTCCCGTATGGGCTGATTGCCGGAACGCCGGGCGGCCTGGGCGGGCCTGCAGGAAGCCGGACTGGTCCGGTGCTTTGAAAGCGGTGCCTTTTCAACGTCATGGTCCACCCGCGCCGGGGGACCTGTCGATGGAAAAAAGGGGCGGCATGACGTCACGCCGCCCCGTCCGGGGTGTCTTTCCTTATGGCGGTCCGTCGGCGTAGGGCGCCAGGGCCGCCGCGACCACCCGGTGGACGGGCGTCGGCACCCCAAGCTCCGCCCCCAACTGCACCGCCGCCCCGGACAGCCAGGGCAGCTCCAGCCGTCCGCCCCGCGTCAGGTCGTTCAGCATCGAGGACGCCATGGCGGGCGGCAGGCTGTCCAGCAGGGACTCGACGCGGGCGACGATGCCGGTGCCCAGGTCCACGTCGCGGGCGCGGGCCAGCCGGGCGACCTCCGCCACCGCATCCAGGAACAGGGCGCGGGTTTCCGGCACGCGGCGGATCACCCCGGCGGGCTGGCGGGTCAAGGCGGTGATCCCGCTGAAGGGCGCCAGGAAGGCGAACTTCTCCCACAGCGCGCGCAGGATCGCGGCGGACAGCACCGCCTCGAACCCGGCCGCCTCGGCCAGCGCGTGGAAGGCGGTCAGCCGGGGGGAGGGGCGTCCGTCCAGCTCCCCGTAGGTCAGGCGGGCCAGGGTGCCGGTGTGGCGGATCACGCCGGGGGCGGCGACGGTGGCGCCGATGTGGGCGACGCCGCCGGCCACATGCTCCCGTCCCAGAATCCGGCACAGCGTGTCCAGCCCGGTGACGCCGTTCTGGACGGAGACCACGACGGTGCCGGGCTTCAGCAGCGGGCGGCAGGCCTCCGCGGCCCGGTCGGTGTCCCACAGCTTGACCGCGAACAGCACGAGGTCCACCGGCCCGACCTCCGCCGGGTCGTCGGTGGCCCGGACGTCCGTCAGGTGCAAGGGCGCCGCCTCGCTTTCGATGCGCAGGCCGCCGCTGCGGATGGCCTCCAGATGCGGGCCGCGGGCGATGAAATGCACCTCCATTGCGCCATTTGCCACCGCGCCGCTTGCCGCAAGCCGCGCGCCGAAATAGCCGCCGACCGCGCCCGCCCCCATGATTGCGATGCGCATGCGTTGCTCCTCCCATTGGCGGTCGGGGCCGGTGCGCTCCGTTCGGTGGGGCCGATCCGCTGGCGGAGGACCCGGATGCGCCTTCTCAATCCCCGGATGTCGAAGGACAGTGTGGCGCGACCGGGTCTTTGCGGCAATAGGCCGCAGGATACCGCATTGCCGGACGCGGGCTTTCTTTCGAAAGTGCACGGAAGCGAACAGCGACCTTACTCGAACGTCACGTCCCGGCATCGGCCGGCCTGGGGGATCTGCCATGCGCGCCTTCGTCCGTTTGCCGCCGGCCCGCGTCTTATGGGTCCTTCTGGCCGCCGTCCTGATCGCGACCGTCCGGATCGCGGGCGCCGAGGCCCAAATGCACAGGCCGGCGCAGGAGGAGGCCCGCGCGATCGCGCTGAAGGCGGTGGACCTGATCGTGGAGAAGGGGCTGGAGGCGGCGGCGGATGCGTTCAACCGCGACGGCGAATTCAAGCATGGCGAGATCTACGTCAACGTCATCGACTTCGCCGGAGTCTGGAGGGTCTATCCGCCCCGGCCCGCCGGAATCGGGATGAGCGTGATCAACGTGAAGGACCCGGACGGGCGGGACATCGTCCGCGACATCCTGTCGGTCGCGCGGGACTCGGGCGAAGGCTGGGTGGAATACCGCTGGCTGAACCCGTCCAGCAACCGGATCGAGCCGAAGGTCACCTTCGTGAAGCGCGTGCCGGGGCAGGAACTCGTCGCCTATGTCGGCGTGTATCGGTGACGCCGCGCGGCTTGCGGTCCGGGACGCTTGATACGAACGCTGTTGCAGCGCACATCTTGACCCGCCCCCGGCGCGCCCAAGCTTGTCTGGATGGTGGTTCACACGGCACGCCGGGGCATGCGAGCTGCGCAGGGCTGTTTTTTAGAACTCTTCTAAAGTAGGGCCTTTACCCGGGACGCAACTGGGCGTAGCCTCGATTGCAGCCAAGAATGGAAGACAACCCGTCGGAGGATAGAGGAACCATGCAGATCGACATCGGGATTGCGGAAGCCGACCGGAAGGCCATCGCCGAGGGGCTGAACCGCGTGCTGGCCGACACCTTCGCGCTGTACCTGAAGACGCATTCCTTCCACTGGAACGTCACGGGTCCGATGTTCAACACGCTCCACGCCATGTTCATGACCCAGTACACGGAGCTGTGGACCGCCCTGGACGAGGTGGCGGAGCGCATCCGCGCGCTCGGCTATCCGGCGCCGGGCAGCTTCTCGCAGTTCACCAAGCTCGCCTCCATCAAGGAGGAGCAGGGCGTGCCGAACGCGCAGGAGATGCTGCGCCAACTCGTCGAGGGGCACGAGGCCGTTGCCCGCACCGCCCGTCAGGTCTTCCCCACCGCGGAGCAGGCCAACGACCAGCCGACCGCCGACCTGCTGACCCAGCGCCTGCAGATCCACGAGAAGACCGCCTGGATGCTGCGCTCCATGCTGGAATAGTCCGCACCGTCCAGCGCTTCGCGATTTTCGATGGGGCGCCGTCCTTCGGGGCGGCGCCCCATCCTTATTGGGGTGGCGCGAAACAACAGGGTGAGCGGTCGTGTTTCTTCCCGAATGTCCGATGGGCAGGGAGAGGACGCCATGGCCTCTTACGACTTCGACAGGACGCGGGGAACGGACCGGGCGGCGACGGGCGGGCAGGATCTTCTGCTGCTGGGCGCGAGGCTTCTGCTCGGCGCGATCTTCGTGGAGAGCGGCTTCGGCAAGCTGATGAATCTCGGCGGATTCGCCGGAAGCCTGGAAGGGCAGGGGCTGCCCATGCCGATGCTGCTGGCCGCGCTGGGCGCCGCCGTGGAGTGTTTCGGCGGGCTGGCCGTGGTGCTGGGGGCCTGGACGCGGCTGGCCGCCGCGGCGCTGATCGCCTTCACCATCATGGCGACACTGATCGCCCACCGCTATTGGGCCTATCCGCCGGAAGCCCAGGGAATGCAGCGCATCCAGTTCATGAAGAACCTCGCCATCATCGGCGGCTTCCTGGCGCTGATCGCCGCCGGGCCCGGGCGTTTCAGCGTGGACAGGCTGCTGACCCGGCGGCGATGAGGAGGCCGGACGCCCGGCCTCCCGCTTTCGTACCTTGCCAGCCTTACCAGTTGCCGGCGGGGCTCGGCTCGCCCTCGTGGTGGGCAAGCCAGCGCTCGGCCTCCAGGGCGGCCATGCAGCCCATGCCCGCGGCGGTGACGGCCTGCCGGTAGATCTTGTCCTTCACGTCGCCCGCGGCGAAGACGCCCGGCACGTTGGTGGCGGTCGAATCGGGGGCGGTGACGATGTAGCCCTCCGCGTCGGTCTCCACCTTGCCCTTGAAGACGGCGGTGGCCGGCACGTGGCCGATGGCGACGAACACGCCCGCCACGGGGATCACCCGCTCCTCACCCGACTTCACGTTCTTCACGCGCACGCCGGTGACGCCGCGCGGGTTGCCCATGGACCCGTCGCCCTCGCCGACGATCTCTTCGACCACGCTGTCCCAGACCACCTCGATCTTCGGGTTGCGGAACAGGCGGTCCTGCATGATCCGCTCCGCGCGGAAGCTGTCGCGGCGGTGGATGACCGTCACCTTGGAGGCGTGGTTGGTGAGGTACAGCGCCTCCTCCACCGCGGAATTGCCGCCGCCGACCACCGCGATCTCCTTGCCGCGGAAGAAGAAGCCGTCGCAGGTGGCGCAGGCCGAAACGAATCGTCCCTTTCCCGGACATACTGAACGCCTCATCGGCGACTACGACATAGGGATGATAGTCCTATTTTGGGCTTGCAATCTGCTAAGCCATACCCATACTGGCATTCGAAGCGTTGCCCAGGCCGTAACCTGGCGGTTCGAGATTCGGAGGAAGGCGGTCATGCCTGTGCCGAACAAACCAAGAACATTCTCCGTTTTCGATGTCCGTACGAACATTGAGGGACAATACCTGCCGGTATTGATCCTCGACGATCTCCACGGAAGCCCGCAGGTGTCACGCGAATGGGTGTCCTTCGCCCTGAACGAGATCCTCACCGGGACTACTTTGCAGCGCCTGCGGGCTGCGGCCTTTGCCGTCGGCATGCTCCATGATTTCCTCGTTTTGCACGAGAAAAACAGGGTCCTCACGGCAGAGGAACTCCAGGTGCTCATCCTGAAGTTCTTCGCTGCGCGAGGAAACGGAACGATGCTGGACGAGGACGGCTCTGACCCGACCGGCCTCTACTGGACCTCCGTCAACTACAGGACCTATCTCCGAGATCAAGACAACATCTACCGTTTCTCGCGGTGGTGTGTGGATCGGTTTGGCTACGTCCCGTTGTTCCGTCTCGCGGACACCCGGCAGGAGTCCGTGACGCTCATGAAGCAGAACTTCCAGAACTCCGCCATGGGGCAGCGTGACTTCTTCTTCCACCTGGCACGACACCGCAGCCAACAGAAGGCCGTCCTTCCGGGTTTGGGCCGGAGAAAAAGTCGGCGACGGAAGGAGGCGGTGGGCAACGAACGTCCGATTCCACAAGACGAGTTGTGTCGGCTGATCGCAGAGACGCCCAGCATCGTTCAGCGGATGGTGTTCATCCTGGGCGCCTTCGGCGGCCCTCGCATTTCCGAACAGTTGCACCTGTGGCGAGACGACGTGCTGCCGGGCCGCTTCAGGCCGCACCTGTTCCCAGACGATGTGGCTTCCGACGTCCCTCTGGTGGTTCTCGCGCATCCCACGGAGTCCACCTACACAGGGCGTCTGACGACAGGCAGCGTCACCCGGTTAGAGGCGCTACGGTCTCGCTACCGGCTACGCCCGCGTTGTCTGGACGAAAAGGATCCTCTGTTCGCGGGTTGGAAGGGGATGGCCGAAGACAACCCTCTGAGGCATATCTCGCAGGTCTTCTGGATCAGTGAGGAGTGGGCGAAGGTCTACTATCAGCACTACGAGGCCCTTCTCAAGCAGGTGTACCCAAGAGTGCCCAATGGGGTGCTGAACTCTCATCCCTTCCTTCTCATCAACGACGATCCGAAGACGCAGCACTTCGGGCAGCCTTTGAAGATGAGCAACATCAAGAAAGGATGGGAAAGGGCATGTCGCCGGATCGGTGTTGAACCGTACACGGGCCCTTACACGCTCCATTCCCTTCGGCACAAGTACGTTCACTTCCTCAAAGGTTCCGGGTTCCGTCCGGATGAGATCCAAAGACTTGTGCATCACGGATCGGTGGAGGCGCACGACGGCTACGGGAAGGATGCTTCGCGCCTGAACATGAGGCTCAGAGAGTTGCCGCTGAGACCTGCTGTGCTGGAGTTGTCCTTGGAGGGTCTCTGATGCTGCGTCCGAACAGCGAGTTCTGCAAGGAGTACCAGTACCCTGGCTCTGATCGCGTTGTGCTCGCCAACATGTCCAAAGATCAGTTCCTGCTGTTTCGCGAGCCGAAAGACAAGGACATGGCTCGTGTATGGGGTATGTACGAGTCGGAGTACCTAAAGCACCTTCATTGGTATCTGACGGCGACATATTCCGAAGTAACGTGGAGCAAGAGCAGGCAGCCGGAGCGAGTGGTTGGCACCAACGCCTACAATGGAATTTGTGAGTTGCTCAAGACTGAGGTGCTGCCCTTGGAGTTGGTTGCCGAGGTTGGGCGTTTGCACCTGATGAACGCTGGCGAGCAGCGGGCTTGGGTGCTTCAGGTTATCGGCAAGACGTGGAGCGACCTCCGGCACGTAGCAAAGAAGCCGCTGCGCAAATGGCTGCCCCCTACGAAGGACGAATTCCTCAACGGCGGAGGGTGGATCGACGGATTGGAACGTATGGTGGCTGAACACACCTCAACGTTCGCCAACAAGACGTCCGCGGCTGTGATTCCGCCACAGGTTACGTTCTTGCTGTGCCTCCTGCATCGAGAAGGATTCTTGCTCTTTCCTTCTGAAAACTGGGGGCGCAGCGTCAACTATGTGCCAAATGAGGCATGGCTGGCCGCGTCGCGTCGGGTAATCTACGATTCGACGGTTGCTGCACTTGAAGATCTGACCACGGGGTATGGCAGGGCCAACAACCTTCCGCGCCTGCCGGCGGTGCTGCGCTCCATGTTGCTGACGACCATCAAAGAGATGGACGATGTGCACCGCGACTTCAATAAAGATTTCTATGACTACAGATCAGACAACAAGGCCGTAGGCGAAACCGTCATTAGGTCGCTTACGCTCAAGATTCTGCGCCATTGGTCGGAACAGGTTCATGGCGCCGCAAAACTGGAAGATGAGGGGCTGGAAGGGCGTGATCTGTTCCAGTGGACACGCTATCCGAAGAAGAACAACCTTCCGACAGGGGTGGAGAACTATCACCCCGATGCAACGATCATCGGATGGGGGGACGCGCTTCAGAGTGTGATGGGTGCGCTGAACCACATGTACATGGATGATCACCGACGCGCTGCGAACTCATGGCTTGCCTACCTCTGGTCGTTGGATGAACGTCCCAGAGATCTAACCGACGTCGTTCGAGATCGGCACATTAATAGTGGCGAACCAAAGGGCGGATGCTTCAGATCGTATGTGTTGTCCATGGACATCAGAGACGACAGGAAGTTGACCATTGTTCGATTGTTGGGGAAACTCTTCGATCTCTTGATCAGTCAGCGCAACCTGGCGATCAAGAACCCTATCGTGTACGATCTCGATAAGTTCAGGTCCGGCGACAGCCGTCGCAAGACGGTGAGGATGCCGCTCAGCATCGACTTGATGTCCTACATTCGCGAGTTCAACTGTCGCGGTGAATTCGCGTTCTCAAGGTCTCTGGACGTTCACTACTGTGAGAGGCGAGACCCGGCAACTGACAAGGTGCGGAAGATGTGGTGGCCAGGCGTTGCGGTCGCCATCCACTTCCTTCTGGAACTGCCGTTGCGTGGCTTTCAGGTCCGTTTTCTCGACTCGGGCGAGGCGGATGAGGAAACCGTGGATGTCGAGCGGCTCCGGTGGCTTCGCAATACGTCAGAACACGCAAGGAATGGGCGTTCCAAGGGAGTGCTCTACATCGAGCAGGGGTGGGAAGGTGACCCGTTCCTCGGTGTTTACGTGAACACGAACAAGACCGGTGTGAGCGACGCTAGGTCCGGCTACCGGATCCCGTGGTGCCCTCCAGAGTTGGCTGATTACATCCGGATGCTGGCCGAATGGAACAGGGCAAACAACAACGTTGGCGAGTGTCCGCTTCTCGAAAAGAAGAACTACAACGAGATCAAGAACCCCGTCGTTAAGGCTGCGGTCGGAACATGCTTTCCGCTCTTCCGCGATCCCATCACCGACGATGGCTATCCGTTGCAGAGACGCCGTCTTGACGCCTACTGGCACAGGCTGGTCAGGGCTGTGGAGGACGAGATCAACGCTTCTCCGGAGCGCAAGGACAAGCGCCCGCTGCACCTGACCCGTCTTGATGGGAACGGAGAAGAGGCCGAGCGGGTGTCCCTGTTCGACATCCACTCACTCCGCGTCAGCGGCATCACCAACCTGATCGAGCGCGGTCTTCCGCCGTCGATGGTCATGGAGATCGTCGGGCACGCAACCGTCGTGATGACGCTGTATTACAACCGCACTCGCATGGAGAACCTGAACGCGCGCCTCAGGGACGTGTTGGGGCGGTATCCCAGCCCGGCTTCCATCCCAGACCTCGACATTCCGCAGATTGAGGATCTGCTCGAACATCTCGTCAATATTCGACCGTCTGCGCAGGGCAAGGACCTGGTCCGAGACAACCCACAAGGGTTCGGGAACGGGTCGTTCCACATCTTCGTCGATGGCATTTGCCCCGGTGGCGAGTGCGACACCGGTGGTGAGGGAACCAAAGGTGGCGCCGTCCCGGTACCCCGCCCCAGGGCGTGTTCGCTGTGTCGGTACCGTCTCACCGGCCCGTCCTTCTTGGGCGGTCTGGTCTACAACGCCAACCGACTCATGTACGAACTGCGGAAGATCGGAGAGCGGATCACCGGTCTGCTGGAGGACAGTACGGCAGCGGAAGAGCGGGGCGAAGGCACCGGTATCTACGAGGCCCAGATCAACGGCCTGTACGAAGAGGCATCCAACGTCTCCATCGAGTGGGCGGCGGAGGTGCAATACATCCATCACGTCCTGGACATGATGGACGCGAATGCCGAAGGGGATGGTGGTCAACTCGTCCTGATCGGGGCTGACGCTGGAGAGGTCAGCGTTGCAAGGCAGGCTAAGACCGACTTCCATCTTCTTCAGGAACTGGTTCGTTCTGCTGACATCATGCCCGGCTTCAAGCCGGACAAGGGCATCGTGTTGGACCACCGGGAATTGCTCAACGACATCCTGTCGCAGAACGATCTCGACCCCTTCCTTGTGCGTCTCGATCCGAAGACGCGTGACCGCGCTGCTGTGATGCTGGGCGAGGTCTTCCTCAAGTCCATCCCGGAAGGCGAATTTAGTGGCCTGTTGGATGGAGGACGGCGCTTGGTGGACTTCAGCCAAGATCTACCAGCCACGATCGCGGCCTTCGGAGAGCGCATGGTCAATGGAGCGCTGCCGAGTTCTGACGAAGCGATCGTTATCGATAGTGATCATCGGGACACGGAGACGTGACGCCCATGGTTCCAGCAACGGCGGCACCCCCGACATCTGCGCAGATCTTCGAGAGCCTCATGGAGGCTGCGAAGGATGATGGACGCCGCGAGACGCTGCTGCGCCTCAAGGAGGCTTGCGACGCGCTCCAGCGCAAGAAGGTGGAGATCACGGGTGCTGACGTGCAGAGGTACATCGAGGGATCCTATGGGCGAGAGGTAGGTCCGAAGGCGCAGTCGATTCGGAATGACTGCAAGAAGAAGGGTGTCCCAGGCTACCTTGGCATGTGGCAGTACCTTGAGGCCCGAAAACGAGAGCAGGTGTTTTCGAAGAAGCCGAATGCGGGGGCGTCGAATGCGCATCTAAGGGCGATCGATTCGGTTGAGGATCCGAACGAACGGGCTCTGCTACGCGATCTGTACGACCGCGCACTGCTCGCCGAGAAGAAGGTTGTTCGGGCGCAGCAACTCTTTGCGCGGATCGTGCCGGGGGTGGACTTTGCCGCGTGGCTGAAGGATGGCAGCACCGGAAGAGAAGGGTCGGGCACAGGTTCGTCGCTGACGATCAAGAGCGGGTGGATAACCGCCCTGGAGCAGACGCTCTCCTCGCTGACCGACGTCGAGAAACTCTCTCGTTGCGGTCTGGAGTACGACGGCAAGAGGGTCCGTCGGAAGGGCGGCTTGCCCGCGGTGTTGCTTGAACTTGGAGTAGTCGAGCACCTGGCTGAGATGCACCAGTACCTGGTGACCAACGCGCGTCCCGATGAGATTCCGCCGAAACAACTGGTGCCGTTCGATGGCGATGAAGTCGATCCTACCTGAGATCCTTCAGAAACTGGAGCCGTGGCTGGAGGAAGCCGACGCCAAGTGGCACGCGGCGCCTGAAGGTCAGCGTTTCCCCACTCTGCCCATCACGCCCGACCGGAAGGTCAATGTCCGCGAACTGGTTCGTCTGATCGGCTTGAAGCAGAGCCAGGAACAGCACTTCTTCAAGAAGCCCGAACTGGCGGCGGCGGTGAACGCCATCGCGGACATCCAAGGGGTTGGCAGCATCGGCAGCCGAGCCTTGGAAGACGCCGAGGATGACGCGGTCCGCAAGCGCATCCGCATGCTGAACAACACCAACAGCGACATGGCGAAGACGTTGGCTGAGCAGGAGGCTATTATCGCGGAGCAGCGGCGCATCATCGACCAACTCCGGGCTCAACTCGGGCTGCTGGAAGAGACCGGCATGACCATGCGCACCGAGGACGTCCGCTGATGCGCGTCGTGGTCCGGAAGATCGTTTCCGAGCGGGAGTATGGCTGCATCTTCGCGGCCGCACCCGAGGCGGAACCGGACCGCGAAGTGCGCGTCGTGGCTTGGGCGAACCGCATGGTCGGCATGCCAGTACCTGGCGAGATCTGGACCGTCGAAGGCAAGACCAGGCAGACCGAACGTGGTGATCAGATCGAGGCGGACCATGCCGTTCGCGTCCTGCCGACCGGTCGCCTGATCGTTACCTACTTGGCAACCCATCTGCCGGGCATCGGCCAGGAACGGGCGCAGCGCCTGTGGGACGCCTTCCGCCCTGATCTCGGAAGCGTCCTGGCCTCCGAGGCCAACATCGACGAGATCGCCAGGGTCATCGCCCCCGATCGACCGGTGCTGTCGGTTCGCCTTGCGTCGGCCGTGGTGCGGGAATGGATGGCGACGACGGCCACCACGAAGACGGTGGAGTGGCTGACGGCTCGGGGCGTCGAGAACCTTCGCCTGGCGCTGCGGGTGGTGCGCATCCTGGGCCCGAGCGCCGTGGAGCGCCTGGACCGCAACCCCTACTGCCTCGTTCCAGTCCTCTCCTGGAGCAAGGTGGACGAACTCGGCCTGCGTCTGCTGGCCGAGGCCGGCGAGATCGCCCCGCACGACGACCGGCGCCGGCTCGTCGGCGCGGTGGACGCCGCCATCAAGATGGCGATCCGTGCCGGCCACACACGTCTCACCGACGAGATGCTGCACGGCTATCTCGCGAAGCGACTCGGCGTCGTGCACGGTCACCCGCGCATTCAGGCCGCGGTGCACGCTGGGCGCGCCAACGGTGCCGTCGTCCCGGACGAGCGAGGATGGCGGGCGCCGGGCTGCGCCATCATGGAGGACCGCGTGGTCCAAATGCTGCGGGCCATGCAGTTCGACCCCGGACCCATCGCCGTTCCTTCTCAAAACGCCATAAAATGCCGCATGGAAGGCTTTGGCATCGACGGGCGGCGGCTGCACCCCGAACAGGTCCAAGCCGTCTCAGAAGCGCTCCAAAGGCCCGTCGCGTGCCTCCAGGGTGGAGCCGGAACCGGCAAGACGTTCACGACCCGCGCCATCGCGGCCCTTTGGGAAGACTTGGGCGGCGCCGTTCTGTGTTGCGCCCTCTCCGGCAAGGCCGCCCTGCGCCTCAACCAAGCGACCAAACTCCAGGCTCGGACGATCACGCGCTTGCTGGCCGACCTGGACCGCTACAAGGAGTGCCTGGAGCGGCTGAAGGAGCCCGACCTTGATCACCACGAACGTGAACGGCTGGAACGGGCCCTGCCGACCCTGCCGAACTTCACCGAGAAGGCGCTGCTCCTCTGCGACGAGGCGTCCATGGTGGACCTGCCGACCATGCACGCCATCCTGCGTCGCCTGCCGCGAGGTGCCCGGCTCCTGCTCGTTGGGGACGACTGCCAACTGCCGCCGGTGGGTTTCGGCCTCATCTACCACGTGCTCGTGTCGGATCCGGAGATCACGTCCAGCCTGAAGACCGTGCACCGCCAGACGGAGGCGTCCGGCATCCCGTCGGTGGCGGCCGCGATCCGGAACCGCCGGATGCCGGATTTCGCGGCCTACTCCGGCGTCAGCGATGGCGTCTCCTTCGTCGATGCTGAACCTGAGGTTCTGCTCGCCACCGTCCAGAAAATCGCCACAGACCTCGGCGGCTTCGACGACGGCAACCTTCTCTGCGTTACGGCAACGAACGAGGGCGTGGCGGGGATCGACCCGATCAATCGCATGTTCCATGAGGCTCACCGTCAGCGGCACGGGCTGCCGGACATGAAGGGGTACCTGGGGCAGCGGTTCAGCCGCGGCGAACCGGTCATCCACCTCCGGAACAACTACAAGCGGGACCTTTGGAACGGGTCACTCGGCCGGATCACGATGGTCGGCGAGGCGAGCGGCGGCGTCAAGGCGCTGTTCGACGGGCAGGAACATACCTTCCTGAAAGACGATCTCATCGACCTGGCGTTGGCCTACGGTATCACCTGCCACAAGGCCCAAGGCTCCCAAGCGAGGCGCGTGATCATCCCGATCTACCCAACCAGGCTGCTCGACCCGGCCTGGCTCTACACCGCCGTAACAAGGGCTGAAGCCCAAGCCGTGCTGGTCGGCTCCCGCGACGCGCTTACGAAAGCACTACGTCGGCCTTGGGCGACCGAGAACCGCATGGTGGGGCTGGAATGGCTAGGGGCAACAACGCCTTCTCCTCTGGCGATGTGATCGCTCTGGCGGTTTCGCATTGTGCTCGGAACAAACAAAGAACATCATTGTTCCGTCACCAAGCGAGGCACCTCGCGCGGCGGCTTGCAACGAGACCGGTGGGCGCGCGACGCGCCACCGGCTTCGTGCTCCTCGGGGAGGCGGACATGGAGGTCGAAGGAATGCGCCCTGGTGTGCTGCTGCTGCGCGACGGACAGACCGGTCTGCGCGCTGCAGTCCGTGTCGCCATGATCCAGGGGATCTTCGAGGGGGAAGCGGGCGGCACCTTGGTCACGCTTCCCGGCGGACGCATCCTCGCGGTCGATGACACCTTCGATTCGGTCGTCGCCCTCATCGGATGGAGCCGATGAAGGCCGTCAGCGCTGCGGAATTCGCCGAGAACATTGAGCACTGGATGGCGGACGTCGAATTCGCCAACGAGGCGATGGTCGTCACTGCGCCGGGTGGCCGGCAGATCGTCGTGATCCCTGGACATTGGTGGTGCCCCGCGGTCGACAGCCCGCCGGAGCCGTCGCCTGAAGCAGGGCCCAGCGAGTGGAATCTATGAAACGCATGCTGTTGATCGACGGCGGCTGCACGCTCGGCCATCTGCTCCGTGATCAAAATGGCATCGGCATCGTGTTCCACTGCGGCATGTGCGGCCGCGATGGCTACATTCCGCTCGAACCGTTGATCGCCCGTTTCGGCCCTGATCGTGCGGTGCCGACCATCTTCGGCCGGCGCAGCGCGTGCGGTGGGCTGGCAGACGCACGCCTTGACTAGGGCGCAGTGCGTAACGTCCCCGGCAAACCGCCACGCCAACAGATTACACCGACCACGCAATCTTGACGCAAGCGAACGGAGAGCCCGTTCGCATTACACTGCAGCATCGCCCGTGCCGGCCGGTTCCAAGGATGGGGGCGCCCCGGCAGACTGGGGATGCCGTGAGCCGTTATCTCCGGCTTCTCGGAAGCGCGGAGGGCGGATGGGATGGCGTTCCGAATACGGCGGAATGGCTTGCAGCGCAGCCAGTTGGCTGGGTTTGATGGTGCGGGACTTTACCATGCGCCGCGCCGTCGCTGGAGAAATCGTAAGAAGCGCTGCTATTTCCCCCGCCCGGCGTCGCGCGTTTGGGTGAACCCGTTCGAGAAGGGTCGCCCATTCCACCTCCCCGACGGTCACGGTCTTTGATTTTCCTCGCTTCTTAGCCCGTGCGGTAGGCTGCCGCAGCGTGAGAACCTCTGAACGAAGCCGGTCAATTGTATCTTGGCGGGAACGCAGTTCGGCAATCATCTGCCCGAAAGCATCGCCTTCTGTTACGATTTGCAAATCGCCGGGGGCGACGCGGTTGCGGCGCACATGATCGACCAACGAGCGCGCCGCTGCCCTCTGTTCGTGTTCGTTGTCTGAGAACAGCATCTGGAAGATGCGGTTCAGGCGGTCATCCAGACCGGGAATGCCGCTGGCTTGTGCCATGCCGCCCTCCTCCCCAGCGTTCAGCGATGCGGCGTCGGCGCGAGCATGCTGGACGAGGGCTGCCCATCGCCGCCAGTCAGCCGGTTGAGGATGGCCGTGACGTTGCGCGTCTGCTCCTCCATGGTGGCGATGTAGCCGGCCTGCTGTTCGATGATCTGCCGGTCGCGAGCCATAAGATCCTCACGGTGTTTGATCTCCATGCGGGCGAGTGCCTCGTGCTCAACGATGCCGTTGAGGCGCTCAGCGATTTCGCCCCACTTGCGTTCGGTAATGCTGCGTGCGGACAGTTCCGCGATCGCCCGCATGTTTTCCTGTGTGGTCGGCGAAACGTTGCCATTCACCCGCACCAACGCAGCGGCGACGGCCCGCGACCCGGTCGTCTGAATGTCACGTTCGCGGGTGGCGACGCCGGTCTGCGCATGGTGCACCCACGAGTCTTGACGTGCGCGTGCCTTGGCCTCAGCCGTGGCACGAATGGAACCGTTGCGCACCAGATCGAACAGCGAACCGTCCTGTTTGAGCGCGCGTCGCAGGCTGGTGTGGGCGGAATTCCACCGTTGCGGTGTCCACTGCGGCTGAATGGCCACGAGATAATCTTCAATGACCAGTCCAGGCTCGGCCTCAACAGCCGCCCGCACACGGGTTTGGATGTTGGTCATGATGCCCTCCATCGTTTCCACTTGGAAGAGTTAACGCCGATGTAGAAAACCGTGCAAACGGGCAAACGCACCCGCACGACAACGATGGCTGATGGGCCTACTCATTCTTTCCAGCACCGAGTTCGACAGATGTTTGAAGTGTTCCGTCAAACACCTTCAAACAGGAAGATGGAGGAGCCGCAGGCTCCTCCATCTTCGTCGCCGTTCATAAAATTGCGCGTCGTCCTACGCCGGACTGGCGGTGGCTTGATCAATTGGTGACCGCAGAGAACGGCTTTGAGCAGGGCGCCGGAGCACTTTGCTGCCCTCCAACGGGGTGTCGAGCAACGGAATAACGTCGCGAGGTTTGCGGATCGGCGCAAACCTTGCGGCTTTGACGCCTTGCACATGAGCGTTCCATGCGGCAGCGACCGCTTGGCACAGACCGACGCGTGCAGCCACCGTCCGCGTTGTTCCGTTGCAGGCGAGCACGTTCGCAGCCTTGGGGGGATCCTCGTGGTACATGCCTTCGTCCCGCGCCGCTGCGGTCCAGAACGCTTTCGCCTTCTCGGGGGCATTAGCGAGCGTGTACAGGGCAACGGCAACCACCGGCGGCGACATCATCGCCTTGCGAATGTTCGGCATGCCAGCACTCAAGCAGTCGAGGTATATCCTGGCTGCAGGCAGAAAAGGCCGCATGGCCTCCGATTTGGCTTCTTTCGTCATGCTCTTCGCCAGACGCCTAGTCTGTGCCATCCCGAATTCGCCGACGATGAAGGGAATAGCCCCACCAATGCTCTTCAGGTGCTGCGGCTCCAACCCGAACTCCTGTGCAAACCCGCGGGCGATGCACATATCGGTCAGCGAACGCGGCGCACAGTTGTCAAACATGGTGTAGAGCCGGTTCAGGCAATCTTCGTCCTCCACTTCCCACTCGCATACCGTGAACAGCAGGGCTTTCCCGTACTGGATTTGGGCGGTCAGTCGGTGCTGGCCGTCCACAAGGTAACGACGTTCCTGCCCGCGTATGCGCCCGAAGTGGATCATGCTGCCTTCGGTAAAGGTCCCTGACTTCATGTTTTCGAGTTTGGCGGCCACGACATGTGGCTTGATGCTTCTCTGGCGTGGGTAATCCTCATAGGACAGAATGTCTGAGGACTCGCTGATCGTGTGTGCCCTTTGATAGACTTTGATCGACATGCGAACCTCCTTGGTGTTTGAAGTGAAAACATACAAAGGGTTTCCTTGTGGGACGCGTTTTATCTAGTATCTTCCTCTTTGGTCGCCGTACATTTGTCTTGCCTCGACATCGTGTGTATCGAAGGAGGGGAAAATGAACATTGAATGTTCGAGGAATTCGACGGACAGTCAGTCGCCGTTCTTTGCCAGAGTTTCCGTCTGCGTTCGCGAGCCGTTGTTGTCGGCCATTGACGTGGTGCTGTTCGCAAACGGATTGTGGCGCAAGCGCAGCCCGTTGCTGCGAGCGATCCTCCTGCACCATTTTAATGCTTCAGTGACGCAACCTGTTCGGGGACGCTCCATCGATCTCAATACCTTGGGGCTGCCCTTCGGAGCGGTGACCAGCGTGGACATCCGCAGCATCCGTGAAGCGAACCGGAACATGGTCCGTCGCATCATCCTTCGTCGGGCGGAGGCTGGACGGAGCCCCACGGCGCTGTCCATTGATGTATCTATGCCCCGTAACCTCATGCCGAACCTCGAACGCGTTGCGGCCGACGGAGAGGCGCCGCGCCGCCTGAGCGTTATGGTCCGGGAGACCACCGAAGCATGGTTTGAGGAGCGCCTTCCTGGCTTACTGGCGGCCATGGCAGCCGGCCAGGAAGAGGAATGGCTACGCCGAGTGGACGACGGAAACGAAAAGCCCGTCCCACCGGAAAGCGGCGACATGGTGCGTGCCTGGGTAACCTTCGACGGTGTCGTGCAACCGGCGGCTCGGACAGCGTTGCGCACCCTGCGGTTCCGCCGCGCCCAATGCGGGTGGAGCGGGTGGATAGCGCGCGCGAAGATCGCCGACGCTCAGGCGAGTTTCTCCGATCACGGCGGGCGCCTCCGCCTCGACCTTTAGAGCACGGCGCAAAACCTACGCTGATCTAAGGAAAATCAACGGCCTAAGCGTCCCAAACCAAATTGAAGATTTGATCCACGCTCTCGGGCCAGCCTCTTGGAAAACGCTAAGCCGCGATGTGAAACGTCCCCGCCAAAACGCCACGCCAAACGAAGACACCAACCCGATGGTCCACTGCCTCGGTAACCGATGGAGAAGGAGGAGAATGAGCCATGACGGATGCAACAGCAGACTGGGCACGCCGCCCTGGCCTCCACTGGGTCGTCGATCCCGACGACCCGCTGCAGCCCACCGTGGGCCGGTGGGACGCCAGACGCCGTTGCTGGTGGCTGATCGGTGCTGAGGTTCCGTATCCAGGCGACCTTGAGCCTTTGGGCACCCTAATTCCGCCGCCGCATGTGCTGCCGACACGCGCCATCGCCGATGTGCTTGCCGATGCCGAAGCCGCCGGTGATGCGACGATGCGATGGCCAGCGATCGGCTATGGCTACCGTGATCGGGATACGGGCGCGCGTTACGTCGTTGCGGATGTCGCGCCCGTGGGCGGCGTGCTGACCAGCGGCCACCGCCCCGGTGGGCGGTTGTTCGGCGTTCCGTCGGGGTGGGTGGCGAGGGTGCGCTACGCGGACTGAGGCGGTGGTTCCTCCATCAGCGTCGTGGGTGATCCTTCATCAGGTCTTCGCCGTCCTCGTCCAGCACGTCCTCCGGATCTCGGACGTAGACGGGCACCCGCCCATGGTGCCAAGCCATGATGCGCGCGGCAACGGCGCGCTCCGCAGCCCTACGTCGGGCCAGCACGTCGGCGGGTTCACTGTCAGGATTCGCCCCCCGCCGGCCTCTGGCGTGTCCGGGGGTCAGGCGCGTGGTTGGCCGTCATCGGGCTCTCTCTTCCGCACTCGCACCAAATGCAGGAGCATGTGGACCCATGAGCACCGTCCCTCCTTGGTGATGGCTATGTCCAACTTGCTCAACGACGTCTGTGAACAGCCATCCGGCGCAAACTGGCGGGATGCCGAGGCAAACCTGTTCCGTTTGTTGGAACTCTTGCGGAGCGGCCGCTTCGGGGGATTGGAACTGGCCGGGGCTGCGTTCGAATCCGCGCGCCGGTTTGGCTACCTCTGCGATCTTGCGCTTGAGTTGGATCCAGTGGACCGGGTCGGCTTGCAACGGCTGTCGGCCGAAGCCTGGGCTGCTGTGGAAGGGTGGACTGGAGATTGGATTCCAGCGGTGCCGATCTCGTTGGGGACGCGCTGGTGGCAGCGGCGAACCGGTGCGTACAGCAACAGGTGGGGGATCGGGCCGGGGCTCTACCTAGACCGCTTCCACTCCGAAATCGGCGCGATCACATTTGAGGATCGGCTCAACGGTCGGTGAGCAGCATCTCGCGCAATCAAACCACCTATCGAGCGATCATCTGTGATGATATGCAATTTTCCTGTCTGACCTTTCGTGGATATGGTAATCAGAAAGGACGCGAGCACAACGTATGGTACAGCATGAGCGACAAGAACGAGAGTTCCCGCACCGAGAACGTCTGGTCCTCAGTGCTGCGTCAGGCCGGTCTGAAGATCGGTGATCCGCGTGCTCAGGAGAACCTGGTCGATCGTGTGCCTGAAGGCGTGGAGCCGGATGGCATTCTGAACCGGTATGACTATCGTGAAGAGAAGGTGCGATGTTCTGTCTGCCCAAACCGGCAGCCGCACAACATCGGCATCACGCTGTCGCTGCCGGATGGAACGAAAGCCCTTTGCGGCAGCACGTGCGCCGAAGACCTGTACGGCGAGGATGTTTGGCGACGACTCGACCTCGACTTCAAGGCTCGTGAACGGAAAGCCATCCTGGCGGATGTCGTTCGTCCTATGACGGAGATCGTCAACCGGTCGCGGAGTGTTGCACTGCCATGGTCCGGTGTAGCCTCATCCGTCAGCCATTTTCTCGCAAGCCTGCGCAGGGCCGCACCGACCACGTTCAAGTCGTTGGCGGAAATCGTTCGCAAGCGTGATTCGCGCTTGGAACGTGGTGATGGCAAAGAGCCGTGGGTGGTCGCTGGTGGCGCCTGCCTGCTGGCTGATGTCGCCCTGATGCTGCCCAGACTTGGCGAGCAATTCCGGGAGGTGGAGGCGCTGCTGGCTGGGAACACCGATCAAGTCGAGACTTTGGAGCACCTCAGCCGCCTGAAGGGGGAAATCCGCAACGGCATGCTTGATGCGGCTCACCTTCTCGCAGCGGCACAGCAGTTCATCGAACCAAGCAACTTGCGTGTCGTGGCGAAGTGGGCCAACCTTTCAGCGCGAAGGGGAAGCCGGCACAAGGTCGCCGACACACCAGAAGGGCTGTCCTACGAGATCGAGTGCGGCAGGGACGAGTACTGGGACAATCCCATACCTCGTTGGCCCGCCGACGTCACGATCCCCGATCGAGACACGATCTTGCGCATCTTCGCCTGATGCTGCATCGCGCGCATAGGCGCTCAGATGCTGTCCTTAAGAGAAGCGCAAACGTCCGCCAACGTACCAGGCGCGACTGCGTTGTGCTTGCGCCAATCCCCACTGACCCGCTTCTCGCAGACGTAGAACCCAGGCTTGGCCTCGACGATGCGGTAACTCTTCCCGCCGGAGTCGATGGAGACTTCAGAGCCATTCGATTGCCAAGCCGGCGCCTTCACCAAATGCTGGTTCAGGGCAATGCAGAGGTCGCTTGCCGTCAGGTGACGCTTTGGCGGAGCGGGCGACGTGGCCTTGCTGATCAGCGTCCGAATCGACTTCGGAACCCATGGAGCCAAGGTGTCGAGGTCGAGTAACCGCCCGGATTGGATCCGCTTGCGCACGGCTTGATCGACGAAAGTAGACTGATCCGCGCGGTGGGGAAGGGTCGCGAACTCCTTCTTCTCCTTGGCGGTGAGCCAGTCCATCTCGCTGTACGGCAGCCGTCCCCCCAGAAGTTGGTAAAGCACGACGCCGCACTGATAGATGTCGCCCGTCCGACCGTAGAAGCCTTCCCACGACTCCGGAGGACGGTACGCGAGCGAATGACCGGAGCCGGGAACGGTGTCCGCGCCTTCTGGTATTTGTTTCACGGACCCGAAATCCGCAATGACGGCTTCACCAGTATCGGACAGCAGGATGTTCTCAGGCTTGATGTCCCGATGCAGCAGCGCCTTGCTGTGCAACTCCGACAGCGCACTCGCGATACCGAGCACAAAGTACAGCGCCTGCTTCAGGCTGAGGCTGTTCCTGGCGATGTAGTCGTCTAAATCGCCATTCTGGAAGTGGGGCATGATGAAGAACGCCCACTCGCGATTAACATATCCGGCATGATCGAGTTGGATGACGTTCTTGTGGTTGATGCCCGCTAATTTCTGGGGCTCGGCATGGAATTTATCTTCACCGCCCCAATAGTAATACTTAACGGCGATCTTCTTTCCTGATATGTTGTTTCGGCCGAACACAAGGTATCCATTGGCGCCTTTGTCGGATACCCGCTCGATCTCGAAAGCGGTGATCTCCTTGGTCACATGGGCAAGAAGTTCCTCAGGTAGAACATCCAGCCCATCCACCGAAGCCGTGACGGCCGCCATCATGCGGTCTCTCGCAACGCCAGGGCAGTCGCGATCAGAAGTGCCTCTTCGCAGTATTGCTTGTCTGCTGTCGGCGGTTCCACATCGGCGTCACGGAGGATCTTGGTAGCGGTCTTGGTGTGGAGAAACTCCACGGATCGACAGACGTCGTTCAGTTGAACGATTGTTTCCAGTTTGTAGGACGCTGCGCCAGGCTTGTACATTCCCGACTTCTGGCGCTCCTTGATCACGATGCGCTCGATCGCGTGCTCCCGAAGGATGCCTTCCAGCGTGGTCTTCGCCGCGCGCAGTTGCTCGGCGTTGTCCGCATCCGCGATGGTGATCTTGGGACGGGGAAGAGCCTTAACCTTGAGGCCGTCGGAGGAAGCCTCCCCAAGCACCAGGATGATGTCCTTCCCGCGAATGTCGATCCCGCAGACGTGCATCACTTTTCCATTTGGATGAACCGCTGTCGGTGCAGCGACAGATAGTGCATACGCCACACCAAGCGTATCGGCAAGCGTGGTTATGGCTCCACTGTTTTGGAAATGCGTATGAACCTGATGATCCACAAGAAAATGAGGCCACTCGGGGTGTTGATGGTGAGCGTCGGGATGAATGAACCAACGCCTCAAACGCGCTGCAGAAACGCTGCCCAGTAGCGCTGCACGTCTTGAACCTGATCGTAGGGGTAGCGCGAAACGCCGCTGTTTCCTTCCGTCGCCAGCCCGTCCTTGATCTCGGCCATGCGCTTCAAGATGGCATCCCTGATGCCATCCGACAACGGTCGCACGCGGATGCGTTGTGGCCCAGGGGTGCAGCCCGGCCAACCGGCTGGGTAGTGCTCGGGCAGGTTCCCGGCACGGATCCAATCGGCATCGTCCTTCACGTCGTCGTGGTCACAAACCCAGCCGTACAGGTGGAAAGCCGCCGTGCGCAGAATGCGCTTCACCTCGGGTATGCTGTCGGTCGCGCCCTTCAGCGGAGCAGGAAGAAGCACCATGTTCGCGACGCACGAGTAGTAACGTGCGTTCTTAATAACGTTGTTCGTGGTTTGGAATGACGGATCATCCACGCCCCAAAGGTGACACACGGACCAGTTTCTCGGTCTCCTCCCGGTTGGGATTCCCAGGGCGCTGCACAGCGCTTTTCCCGCCTTAATGTTGGTCTCCACGTTCTCGGTCTTCACCTTCGTTGTCCGATTGGTGTTCGTGTAGCGGGTTTGCCAGTCGGCCTTGTAGGCCGGTGCACCTCGATAGAACTCCGGATACCAGGTGGGAAGGAGGCGGAATGTCTTGGGATCGACCCAAAGGGCGGTGCGCGCGATCAAAGCGACCAGATCCGGCAGGTCGTCCTGAAGGACTTCGAGCCCGTCCGGGACGGTGTCAACGTCGGCGATCGCTGCGGGCGATGCGGCAATCGAAACCCCAGCATCCGGCATGATCGGGACTCCTTGTGGAACGCCTGCATCTTACGACTGCCTGAATGGACAGGATAGGGTCCGCGACCAACGTTTCGCTCTGGGGTGGAGTAGAATCATTGATCTGCAAGCACATCCAATTCATGCTGCACCAGCCACTTCGACGTTCTGATCGTCATGCCGTTCCTCTGCTACGACGCTGCCGACAGTTTGATCCACGCCGGCCGGTGCTCGGCCGAGGAGTGGGTGCGGTTGCAGTCGGGGTGGCGCGCCCTTGGGCTGCGCATGACCTGCTGTCCCGCAGCGGCCATCCCCGTGACGCTTGAGACGGGCACCCGGTTTTTCAGACATCATCTCGGCGAGGACTGCGGCTCCGAAGGCGAGTCCGTAGAGCATCAGGCGGCCAAGGCCGAAGCAGCCATTGCGGCCGCGGAAGCCGGCTGGACTGTCCAGGTGGAAGGCCAGGGCTTCGCACCGAGCGGCGAGGAGTGGAGGGCTGATGTTCTCTGCGAACGCGGCGAAGAGCGGGTTGCCGTCGAGATCCAGATGTCCAGGCAGTCCTTGGACGAGTACGCGCGCCGACAGGCGTTGTACGCGGCGTCTGGTGTTCGAGGCATGTGGCTGGTCGGCCATGCCGGTTTTGATCGTCGCTGGGCCACGGCTGAACTTCCCGCAATCCACATCGAGTTCGATGGACTGAAAGCGTCTGCAGCACTGGGACAGCGTTCGGTGTTGCGGCAGCCGCTTGGAGAGTTCGTCAAGGAGTACCTGGCAGGTCGGTGGTACTGCCGGAGGCCGCTCAAGGTGCCGGCCGTTCTGATCCCGGAACTGACCGCGTGTTTGGACTGCGGCCGCGCAATCCGGGCCGGCCGCGTCATCGCCGCGTTTCCGGGCGAGGCAGACGACCGGTACCCGTCACGTCCGATCTTCTCCTGGTACGGGGGCTACCATAAGGACGAGCCGCTCAAGGACGCGGCCTGGGAGCAGAACGGCATCATCGCTCTTGAAGAGCAGGCTGAAAAGTGCCCGTACTGCCGCGGACGCTTAGCGCCGGTCCGCTACGGCCCCGAAGCCATGCTCAAGGGCCAGCATCCAATAAGCAGCCGGCACGGAACCATCCGCCTGGACGCAAGCGGTTGGTGGCGCACCGGCGAGCCCCTGCTGCCCAGAGGGTGGGTCACGCGACGGCGACCGGCAACGGGGCGCGCCCTATCCGTCGCCGAGATCATCAAGAAGCAGGACGACAAACTGCCGGACAACCTTCGTCAGCCGATGCGCCATCGTCGTAGGGCGTGCCAAGCCCTGCTCTCGGCCATTGACGGGCTGACCGACTGGGAGTCCAGTGAAGGGAGGTGGCGAGACTCTCCCGAGGGGCGCTGGCTCCCGGACGTCGTTGTCGAGGAAACGATGCCGAACCAGGGCGGGCGACGCATTGCCTATTTCCTGGCACTCGGCGAGGAGGCTTTGGAGAGCCGGCGCAAGCACGCGCTGCTGGCCAAAGCCGCGGGCTTCGAAGCCCTTCTGCTGAACCCGACCTCCCGTCTTCAGCAGTTCACCGACCACCCGACCGAGATCGTCGTGGAGTACGGAGACGAACCCTCGGTGACGCTGGCCGGAACACGCATGCCGCTGGAGCGGTTCGCAGCCGACTTCGTCCGCAGCCAGTGGGTTCAGCGGACCTATGTGACGGTTCCCTACTCATCGATCCCTGAAGCGGCTTCGTGCCCTTCCTGCGGGCGGACTGGGACGACGGCGCGACATGTGGCGCTGCACTTCGGCGAAGCCGACATCGCCTTTGGAGATGATGTGGTCGTTCTACCGATATCCGCGCTGAGCAGCCGTGCCGTCTATCCGATTGGCCGGCGCCATACCGGAGGTGCTCTGAGCCGGTACTGCGTCTGCGGCGCCAATATGACCTCGAACCTCCCGTCCGAGGTCGTGATTGCCGACTACAGCGACATCCAAGTTCGTAACGGCCGCATGTCCATGTACGTTGGCCCCTGGGTTCGCCGCGGGTCGGTGCCCACCATGCCCGAAGCGCTCGGGGTGGCGGAGGGGAGTGGCGGCTGGACACCGGATGACTGGCTGCGCCATGTGGCCAGGATCGCTCCGCCGCCCGAGCATGACGCCCTCATGTTCAGGCATGCCGCGCTTGGCGCCATCGAGCAGGGCGCCCGTGCGGCCGCAGGGATCGTTGACGTGATGCACGTCGAGGACGGCGTCGTACTCGTTCGCAACCGCTCCGAGGTGACCGCCGTCGCTCTCCTTTCCACGATGCCGGGATCCGGCGCGGACGACCGCGTGCGTGCCGAAATCGAAGCGCTGTCGGCGCTCGTGAAAAAGGCCGGCGTGACGGACACGTACTGGTTCTCACCCCTACCACACCTCCCACACCGTGAGCATCGCTTCCCGGTGGTCAGCATTGGGCAGGACGAACAGGGCATGTGGGCGGCTCCAACCCATGACGGGATGGTCATGCCGCTCGACGGCTTCGTGGCTGGGCTCTTGGACGGAGAGTGGGAGAATGTCGGCACTCTCGACCTTGCAGTCGTGCTGGTGCCCGAACAGGTGCGTTGCGCCTGCGGGGAGGTGTCCATCATCACTCCTTGGTGCGCCGCGACGCCGGTCGGTCGTCATGTCCCGACGTTCGCCCCGACGCTGGGAGCAAAGGGTGCAGGCACCGTGAGCATCGTGGACTCCGAAACGCTTCGGGCTCGTGCCCACCGGCACCTCAAGGTCGTTCCGTACGTCGAGCGCCCGGATGGAACGGTTGCGCAGCCCTGCCGGCGGTGCGGCCGCGACCTGCTGTCGGCGCTCACCCCCGAGACCCTGCTGAAGCGGTGGGCCGGCGCCGGCTCTGGTCAGGGGGTGAAGAGGGTGAGCGTCAATCGGTGGTGTCGTGTCGGGGAGGCTATCCTGGTGCAGCCGTGGCTTGTGGCCGGGAAGCCGTCAACGACTCGTCAGTCAGTAGAGGAATGGTTGTCAAAGACGGCGCCGCAACAGGCTTTGTTTTGAGCACCGTACGGGCAAGGCGTATCATCCATCCCCTGTATGGGACTGAAGGCTCCAACTGAGGGCATATCGCATCTACAACGTTCCTTTCGGAACGCTTGCTCATTCACTATTCGCGTTTCAGTTGGTATCCTCGGCCTCACATGTGATGGGGGCGTCATGGCTGACGAGGGCGAACTGGACCTCCTGACCAAGGAGGCAGTCGAAGGTGATTGGATCGACGTCAGAGTACGCGAAGCGCTTGGCGTGACCACCGTTCCGGAAGAGGTCGCAAATGCGGTTAACGCTGCGATGCGTGGAATGCAGGACCGGCGACTGTCATCCGGTGAGATAGCGAGACTGGCAAAAGAATTCCTCGGTTTCCTGGAGGCGGGAAATCGATGAGGATTCAAGAACTGTCCGCCGAGTGGTTCCGGGGCGCGGCCGATACCATCGCGCTCAACACCGACAACAAAAGCGTTGTTGTGTACGGCCCCAACGGTTCGGGGAAATCGACATTTGTAGACGGTTTGGAGTACCTGTTGTGTAGTGGAAAGATTGCTCATCTTGGCCACGAATACAGTGGTCGTCGCCTGGAAAATGCGATCATCAACACCCATTGTCCGGCCGGCGCATCTCGGCGGTTCATAGTGAAGTTGGATGGAGGTTTCGAGGTTGTGGCCGAATTGGCCGCGAATGGTGCGGCCCGTTTCCTGGGGAATGATGCACTGGAGGGTTGGGAGAAGGGTTGGAGCATACTGCGCCAGGACGAGGTTTCTGCGTTCGTCCACTCCAGCAAGGGGGACAAGTATTCCGCTCTCCTTCCTCTCCTTGGACTGGAGCCCATTGAGAATGTTGCTGCGAACTTGCGCAGCATCAGCAATCGGGTAAAGGAAGAGGCCGGCCTCGAACGGCTGAGAGCGCAACTCACCCAATTGACACAGGAATGGGATGCGGCGTTCCCTGGCGTGGCGACTACCTCGGTGGGAGGTCTTATCAAAGATCTGCATCGCAAGTACCTGCCGGAACAGGAAGTGCCGCCTACTCTTCCAGAAACGCTTGCGGCGTTGCGTCGCAGCATCTCCGAACGCATTGCGGGGCTGGACGCCGAAGGTGCATGCCACTTTCATCTGAAAGTTGCTCACGAAGCCGACCTGCGGTCACGCCTTTCAGAGGCGGTTACAGCCTCCGACCATGCGGCCAAACTTGCGGAACCTTTGCTTGAGGAGCGGCTCGCAGTTCTGCGTTCGGCAGCCATGTTCGGGCGCAAACTGGCCGATGAAGGGCTAATTCATTGTCCCGCGTGTGGTCGTGAAATCGATGCCGGCGAGTTCAAAGAACACGTTTCGCTCGAAGCGACTCGGCTGGAAGGGGCTCTGAAGGCATTTGAATCCCGCAGGCTGGCATTCGGCCGGCTGGCGAGCGCATTGGTGACGGCCATTGGTGCACTCAGCAGGAAGGAGGTCGCCATTTGGCGCTTGGCGCCGGAGCAGGCGCCGGTCTCCAAAAACCTTGAAGCCCTGTCGTCCTTCGATGCTGAGCGTCTGAGGGAAGGCGTCGCGACACCTGAGTTGGAACGCCTGCGCGAGAATCTCCATCCTTTGGCGGCCCACCTTGAACAGTCCGTCAAGGCGGTGCCGCCGTCGGTGGAGCAGGTCGTGACCGATCAGAGGATGGTGAACGCGGCAGCGTCGCATGCAACCCGGAGAGCCTGCGCTTCGAAAATCACCGTGGTCGAGGGCTTGCTCGCTTTCCTCGGGCAAGTCGAGGCGGAAGTTCGAAGCGAGATCCGGCAACGGACCGAAGTTCTTATCGATTCGATCAGCACTGACCTGCGACGGATGTGGCTAATTCTCCATCCAGATGAAGCGGTTGATGAAGTGAGGCTTTATCAACCAGATGGAAACAAGGCGATAGACATCGCGCTCCGCTTTCATGGCAAGAATTAATTGTCACCCCGGCTTACCCTTTCCGAAGGACACCGAAACAGCCTTGGTCTCTGCATTTTCTTCGCGCTTGCAAAGAAAGGAGGGCAAAACTTTCCGCTTATGTTAGACGATGTCGTGACCAGTTTTGATCGCGAACATCGGAGTTTTGTTGCTGATCTGTTGATGCAGGAATTTCCGGATACCCAGGTTCTGCTCCTCACCCATGATCACGACTGGTACGTCGAATTGAAGAGACGGCTGCCCGGTAATCGCTGGATGACGAAGGCGCTGTTGCCCTGGTCAGACCCAGCGACCGGCATCCGGTGGGACGGCAAACCGCACGGCCTCGGTGCGTCGAGGGTCTTGGTTGAGGTGGACGTGATGGCTGCTGCCAACCGAGCACGGGCTGTCATGGACGTCGAGATGGCGGTGATCGCTGAACGCCTGGCAATCCCCGTTCCCTTCATCCGGGGCGCAAGGAACGATTTGCGTGGCGCTTTGGATCTGGTTCAGCGCTTTCGGAGTCGTGCACAAGGGCGCTTCAAGAAGCGGAACGCCCAAGGCAACTACGAGGGCTGGAGCGATCCTGCGGACCTCGCCAAGGCCGCGGAAGATTGGCTTGTCACCTACGGCAACGCCGGAAGCCACGGCCGGATTCTCACCAACTTGGAGGTCGGTCGCCTGATCGACGCATGCGACGCGCTGTTGGGCGCCTTCGAATGCATGTCCTGCAACACAGCGGTGTGGCACGCCATGGACGCTGGCCGTACCCACCTCCGATGTGATTGCGGGCAGGTTCGGTGGAACCTGTGAGCAGGTTCATCCTGGTGCGTCGTTCTGGGTGATTGCGGCTAGGCAGGCCAGGTAAGCCGGCCGACCTTCACGCCTTCGTCGTTACAGACCCAACCGTACAGGTGGAAAGCCGCCGTGCGCAGGGAGGCTGAAACGAGGCGAGGCAGTAGGAGGTGGCCGCGGGAATGGCGCTTCTTGAAAACTTTCTCACATCTTTCCGTGCTCTCTTATCCGAAGGATGGCGGCCCCCTTACAACACCGGCTGCCCTGCCGACGGAAACGATCACGGAGACGGGCATGGACACGGTCAGAGCCAGGATCATCGACGAACTCGTGCAGGTAGGGCTGTGGCTGGATCAAACCGCCACCGTCGCGTCCCGGCACAGCATCGTCGCAGCGCATCGGACCCTACAGACCAAAGGGATGCTCTTCGGTTCGCGGAATGCGAAGCGCGACCCCAGGGACGTGCCGGCGTGGCTGACGGACTTCCGTGCCGAGCAGCGCCTTGACGCGATCCACATCGGCGTTCGCTCCAGCACATCCGAGGTCATGTTGGTGACCGGGTGCCTGCCGGCGGACCTGCCTGACGATGTGCGTTCCGATTTCGCGACGTGCATCACCATGATGCCGGCTTGGCTCAGTGGTCCTCTTGGTCGCTCCCTGTCGGACGGAGACCTGCGTGTGGCCGTTCTCGACGCGGCCGCTATGGCCGCCCTGCCGCGTTGGTTGGCGCTCACCCTGGCGGACGCACGCTGGCATCACGCCGGAAGCGGTGTGCTGCTCTGCTGCGACCGCTGCATCCTCGCCACGTTCGGCGCACAGGACGGCTTGGATGTTGGCCCGCATTACGACTTCGGACCGTTGCAGGTGCCCGGTCCGGTTGCCGATCCGAAGAAGCGGGTGCTCGCAGAGGCAATCGCGTTCTATGAAGCGGTGGCCGGCGCTCTGTTTATGCGGGCTGGCGACGTCGCCGCCGAAGTCCTGCGGACCGCTCTCATGGACGACGGCGGTCGCATCATCGATCGTGCTTGGGACCGCCACAGCAGGACTTCCGGCCATTGGAAGAACTCTGTTGCGCATTGGATCGCTACGCAGATGACGGGTGGCATCGGCCCAGGCGAATACCCGCGCTGCTTTGCCGACAGCGTTCTTCGTCATCTGGCTGGCGGCTGTCGCTGCACCAAACCGGAAGCGTTGGCTCACGCCATCGTGTATGCGCTGACGGAAGACGGATATTCCTGCACACGCCACCGGGTTCAGGGGGCGCTGGAGATTGCGGCCGCGTGTTACATGACCTCCGACGAGACGGTTCGCAGCGCCGTCACGCATCCCGAGGGACACGCCTGATTGATAAGTGATGCAGAGATAGGCTGATGGCTGCTTGACGGCTAAGCACAAGCGCGGCTATGTGCAAGCCACCATGCCCTATATCGACGATCCTTCACAGCCATACGAATTGTCTGCTCGCAGGCTCAAGAACACGCCCGTCGAACGATGCTTGGCGTCGGGGCATCCCGACTACCGAATGATCGGTGATGGCCTCTTCGATGTCGTTGTAAACGGCCGTCGAATCGGTTTTCTCAGCGAGGGGAACTTTATGTTCGCCCTACTTGACGGCCGTCTCGGCTACATCTGCGAGCGCAATCCAGAAACCGACCATGTTGGACCCAAGTCGTTCAATGACAGAACTCCGTCAAGAACCACAAACGCGATGCGAGATTACTTGGGGCAGCAGTTCGGCGTGCGCAACGCGATCAACCTCGTGGCGGTGCGGGAATTTGCACAGCAAATGATTGCGCTGGACGCAGGCATTCACGGTGTCATGGACCCACAGGGAAGCCGTTTCATCACGAAGATGAAGGAACGTGTCCGAGACGGGCAGAGGGCATTGACGGCCCGCGGCGATCTGATTGTTCCCTGCGGGAAGCGTACAGAGGATGGACGGCTGCTGGTCGACGTCTACGCAGGCGACGCCCAGCAGCCCTTGGATCGCGTTCCGTTCAGTGAAGGTTTGGTTGCTACCGGCGTTGGCAGTGGACAGGTCGGGTTACAGCGTCTTCGGATTATAGAATCACGATACTACGCCGATGCCCAGTTGTCCCCTGCGGACCGCCACCGCATTGAACAAGTATTAGAAGCCGATGATCTGGAAGCACTGAGTAACGAGGCAGATTTCTTGGAGCGCGCACTCGACTACAAGGTAGCCGCTGTGACGTTCCTGGGCTCGTGGACGAACCATATCAAACGCCTGCAGGAGGTTCGCAATGCCGACCAGGTAATCAGGCTTGTCAACGCTGATGTCGCGAATGTCGACGAACTTCTCGATCGCGGCAACAATCTGATGCAACTGGTCGGGTGGAAGGAGGATCGTCAAACCGAAGTGCGCGAGCAGCCAGACCTTGCCGTCGCCGCCCGCCTTGCATCCGACATTAGAAGCCTGTTGGAACGGGCGGATGCCATCGTGCAGCGCAACTCTCAGGGCACCGACCGATAATGTCTGCTCATGGACGATGACCGAAGCGGACAACGCGGTCGCACGATCGAAAGGTTAAGCACTGCCGCCTCGGTGCCTTCCAATGATGAAGGCACCAGTACCTGTTCAGGTCGGTATCGTCCAAGATAGACCGACGTACGCACTAACGCAGTGGATGTCCTTGCCACTTGTCAGATCGCCTATTTTGTTCCCGCCTTGACCGTCCAACCATCTCTGCGGGCAACGTTTGCGCCCAGGCCGCGATCGGTGTAGCGTTCTCTTGGCCGGTGTGCATTCGGAAGCGCTACATGGTAGATGACGAAGACTTCGGAACCCTAATTGAAGCCGGGACGGTAGCGGAGCGGTGGGACGCCGCGCGCCGGTTGATGGCGCGCCGCAAGCATCTGGAAGCGGCGGCCTCCCCCCGGTTTGATGAGGCACTCTCGTGGCTCGGGCATGCGGTGACACAAGGAACCGAGATCGATCGGTTGCTAGCCGTGGATGTGCTCGTCCGCATCGGCAACGCCGTCAAGACGCGGGCTGGAGATGTTGAACGGGCGCTCCGTTCGGCACTGGGTTGCCCGTTGCCATCTTTGCGAGTGCTGGACGCGGCCGCACTCCCCCCAGCGGCTAAGGCGTCGGAGGTGCGCGAGAATGTCGTGGGGGCGCTGAAGTTTGCTCCCGACGGGTGGGTCTTCCCGTGGCTCATCAGTACACTGGCCCAGGAGGAGCGGTCGGCACGTTGTCGCGCCGAGGCATTTGATCGACTGGTGGCGTGTGAACCTCGCGTCGAGGTCTGGCTCGATGCGTTGGCTGCTGAGGACTGGTCGCATGTCAGAGAAAAGGGCAACGCCGGTAAGACTGCCGTGCAGCGTGCGCGGGACATCCTTGCGGCCTTCAGCGACGCGATTTCCCGCCATCGGCGACAGATTGCCGTTGGCGATGCGACAGGCATCGCGCTGCAGGCTGTACTTCGTGCCATAGCACCTCTGTCGCCGAATGCGCAGGCTCCGGCCGGCATCGACGGGGCAGCGATCGCTACGGCCAGTGCCGTAGATGGTTTGATCGCTGCCCGAATAGATCTTGTAGCCGAAGCCGATACGTACGCGGTTCTCGAAACCGTGTGGCGGTGGTGGCGGCCCCTTCCGTATCCGGAAGCCGTGGCCGAAGCGATGCGTCCGGTCGCGATGCTGATCGAAGGAGCAATCCGGCTCCGAGCCGGTCTTGGTCAGCGGTCAGAAGGTCTTGCCCAGCGTCTGACGCAGGCTCTTGGATCACAGAATGCGTCCCGCGCGGCTCTTACTACCCTCGCTGATCGAAGCGTTGGGCTATCCCCAGACGTCGATGATTGGCTGCGCGGTATCGAGCGAACGACTTCGTCAGGAGGCGACTCGACAGCGCTCGACCGCGTCGCCAGCCGTGACATCCTCGCCGCTCTGGCCCCCGTCTTCTCTGATGCCGTGCAGGCTGAGCGCCTCAGATGGCCAACGGATCGTCTCAAGGCGGTTGCCGTGGCAGTGGGTCGGCTCGGACGATCATTGGCGCTCGAAGAGGAAGGTGTTGCCGGCGAGCCAGTCGAGTTTCGCCCGGCCGTCCATGAGACCGTGGACGGTGTGACGCCACCAGATCCGAAGGTTGTGATTGTAGAGCCAATGATCGTGCGGCGGCGGCGGGACGGCGGAGCAGACGTGCTCAGGAAGGCTATTGTGCGTCAGGCGTAACCGAGGGGGAAGGAATGGGCTTAGAAAACGCGCGGGCCGTGGTGTCCGCGTTCCTCGACCGATTAGAAGTGTTAGATGACCGCCGACTGCGGTTGCCCGATGGCGTTGTTTCGCGTGGTGACTTCGAGGCGCTGGCGGTGCTCGCAGACTATGCGCGGTCACCGTGGGGCATGGTTGACGGAGATCAGGTCCCGGCGTCGGCAGACCCGGAAGCCCCACCTACCCGACGTCCGAATATTTCCGTAGTGTGGAACGGTTCCGATGGTCCGCCCGAGGATGAAATTCGGTTGTGCCTGGATTTCGGGACGGCAATGTCCAAGGCGTGGGCGACGGGACCAAATGATACGACCGTCTTTCCTTTAGTCCTGGGCGCCGCCGCTGGCGAAGGCGATTCGCTCGCGCTGCCTTCCGTCATCTACATATCCGACCGCGGCAAGGTCTTCGTGGGCAGGGATGCCGAAGACCACTCGATCGTTGATGCGAACCCGTCGCGTTCGCGCTTTGAAAACATTAAGCGTTTACTGACCGAACGCAACGTGGGAACAGATCTCGACGAGGTGCGCGTTGCTCCATCGATTGATCCCACGGGACTGCTCTCCGAAGGTGATCTTCTCACCCTGTTTCTTGCGCGGCTGATTGATCTCGCACTCGTTGCACTGGAAGACCTTGTGGAAGTTGCGGATGATGCCGCGCGCCAACGGTTGCGACGAGTCAAGCGTCGTGTAGGCATTCCCTGTTTTGCGGATGCCGTGGACGAAACGGCAAAAGGGAGTGGCAGAGCAGCCTGGGCAGAGGGTGTGTTGCGCCGCCTCATACATCGAGCGCAGGTGGTTGCTGACACTCTACATGGTCGCTGGGGCGATCTGGACACAACGTCGGTCAGCGCGGTCATGGAGGCCGTTCGAAGCGGAGAACGTGAACACGACGCCAATCTGGCATGCGCGGACTTTGCCGTCCGCGAACCGATCGCCGCTGGCGCATCGCGGTTCTCGGCTTCCTTCGGCTCGGCAGTGATTGGATCCGAAGGATCAAACGTACGCCCTCTGTTCATGGTCGTGGACGCGGGTGCCGGCACCACTGACTTCGCCATGTTTCAGGCGATGGGGCTCGAAGGCGGCGGCTTCAAGTATGGCTTGCTCAAGCCGACCGTCCGCATGAGCCGGATCGCAGGTAACGCGGTTGACGCCATTGTCCTTGAGGAAATGTTCAGGGTCTGCGGCATTGATCCGATTACTGGTCGACCGCGCACTGATGACGATTTTCGTTACCTTCTGGCGGATGCGAGAAACCAAGTCAGGGACGTCAAGCGTGACGTCTTCATGAACGGTTTCACGGAGATTGTGCTGAAACCAAATGCGGAAGGAGTAGTCCAGCGCGAGGCGATCATGTCGCACGCGAAATATCAACAGTACATTTTGGATCTAACCAGGATCCGCGACAGCATCGTTGATGCTGCTGTCGACAGTCAGTTTGCTGAACTGATCGCGGACAGAAACCTGCGGCAGGGGCCGGCGCTTATCCGCGTAGTACTGACGGGCGGTAGCGCCGCACTGCCTCTTATTCGAAACCTCGCCTCGGGCGAGATCGAGGTAAAGGGAGCGCGGTTCAAGTTCGGTGAGATCGAGGTTCTGCCGGGCTGGGTGAACCGCCTCGAACGCGATATGTCGCAGTTGGTTGCATCCGGATTTGCTCAAAGCGCGGTCGCGATCGGAGGCGCTGTTCCTGTGCTTCCGGAAGAACTTCGGGATCTTCGGGCGGTCGTCAGCCCTGCGCTGCCTGGAAAGCGCGTCCTTGAGCGTTATCCCGTAAAAGGTGTGTGAACAAGCGGGGGCGGTTCTCGGGCGGGGCAGCCCGCCACTCCTCGACGACACGCTCCCTCAGAACGTGCCTGCTCCCGGAAACGAAGGAGAGCGGCGCCTTGCGGTGCCGCCCCACCAACCTTGCCTGGACGCGACGCGGTGCTGGCCTCGAACTGAACGTGGTGCACGATGGGGCCGCGCGACATGACGAGGTCGTAGCCATCATCGAACTCGCTGCGCATCACTTCGACATCCACCAGTCTGCGGCGCCACAAATCGCGGAGAGCGTCACCGATGAACACGTGCTCGATGATCCGCTCCCGCAGCGTCGAATGCGTGGAGCGGAGCGGGTTCAGCCGCTTGCAGGATTTCGTGAGGCGGAGTGGTCAGAGGCCGGGGCCATCCGACGTTGTTGCCGTCGCCCAGGTCGTCCGTCTCCTCTTCGACAAGGGCGATGACGGTAGTGGCGGAGTCGGATCAGAAACTGTGCAGCACCTTCCGCGCTCGCGTGTCGTAGAGCACGATGCACTCGGGGGTTAGGTTGACGGCGTGCGTCACCGTGGTGATGTCGACGGGATTGCTGATGGTCGGGTTGTTGCCGTCGTAGCCGGTCAGCAGGAAGGGCGTATTCAGGCCGCCGATCACGAGCACGCGCAGATTGCCCTTGGTTGCCCGCGCCTCGTCGACCGACATGTTGAACGATCGCGACCACCCCGACGACGGCCAGGCAGCGGCGTCGAGAATCGAGTTCGACCTTGCGACGGCGACGCCGCCGTTGCGTTGAGACAATTTGATCACCTTGCGCTTGGCGCCGTAGGCGTTCCCCCCGATGTACGAATCCAGGTCCTGCGCGATGACGTCGGTGACAAATACGGTGTGGTAGGACGAGCCGATGCCGCTGGCGCTGTCGCTTGCCCGACTGGTCTGTACCGGGCTCGGTGTAGCGCTGACGGTGAGCATCTCGCGGTCAGCGTCGTAACGCGCGTGCTCGGCTTTTACCGGCACCGATACGATGACGGACTCGGATCCGGTCTTCGAGCGCAGGGCGGCCTTGATGATCGACGCCTGCCCGTCGATCCGGCTGCGGTAAGCGGCCGTGGTCTCGAACTCGTCTTTCTGCGACTTCTGGGCGGCCAGCGTGCGCAGCAGGTCGGGAATGGACGTCATTCGGCGCGAGCCGGACTCGACGAACTCCTGGCACGCCGACCTGTTTGCCGATGCGGTGGAGGATGACGCCGCGTACGTGGCCTTCGGTTCGGAAGGGGTGAAGGTGGTGGCCGGAATGGCCGAGGCGGACACAGGGGTGTCGCCTGGCGAGCATGCGGCACCATTCATGGTATATGTGCTACCGGTTAGGCCGGAGCGGCAGTACGCAACGCTGCCACGGTTTGTCGCTGGCCCCGTATAGGACAGCCACGGCGAGCGGTTGACCTGCTGGCATCCTGCAACCAGCATTGCGGCAGCCAGGGCCATGAGGGCAGCGCCTGACGACAGGCGACGACACGACAACATATTCGCTGCTCCCCCTTCACCATGGCATCATCCAAGAATACAGGTGAAGGAGTCATGTGCAACTGATGCTTGGCATTGCGGCGGATTCTTCCCGGAACGCCTCAGCACTTCGAGCACCGCTCACACCGCGGCGATCGACATCTGGACGCCATAAGCGGCGCAGATGCGCCCAGCCTCCTCGGGGTGCTGCCGGCCGACGTCGAACAGGTGGATCCGCCGGTGTCGGTCGGGCCAGTAGGTTCCGTAGCAGAGCACCTGACCAAGGGCATGGCTCCAGAACCGACCAGCCTTCACTTCGACGATCTCCTCCTTCGTCAGCAGGTCGCACCAGCCGCCGCCGCACTTCACCTCGCGCACCGCGCCGATGCGTTGCGCTTCACGGTCGCGGAAAAACGCCTCCCGCTGGACGGGGGCATCCGCTGCAGCACCTGCCGGTCGGCGCTCACGCGGATAATGGTCGGCACGGTGTCGGCGAGACGTTTCGCGCGGACCTCGCCCGGCGCAGCCGGAGCGGGCGCGTTCAGTGGTTTCGTGGACTGCTTCGCAGCCGGCGTCTTCGTCTTCGGCACCACGGCGGCGGCCGACGTCGAAGGCATGGCCGGCAGATCACCGGCAACGAGATCCCGCAGCGACCGCGGGCCGCGGTACGGGACGGCGGAGAACGCCGCTTCCGCTGGGGCTTCGACGCCACGAACCACAGCGCCGACGTCGGCCACCGGCGCGTTCGACGTCGCGCTGGTCGGCGACGCATCCGTTGCCGGCAGATCCGACGTTACGGGCACCGACGTCGCTGTGCCGGGTGCGGGAGAAGCCGCGTTTCCGTCCAAGGCGGGGTCGCCAGCCTGCGTGGAGGGCGCCGCGCCGCCTGCCTGCTGTTTGAGCAGCCATGCTTGGTATGCGGCCCGCCGCTCGCGCTCGCGGATCGAGTAGGGTGATGGCCTCGGTGACGACTCGTCTGCGGGTCCGACCGCGCTCGCCGGCGACCCGGACTGTAAGGCGAGATACTCCTCGATACGCTTTGCCGCCTCCAGGCGCCGAATGCGATCGGCTTCAGCCGCAGCCCGTGCCCTTTCTCGGTCCTTGACCTTCTTCTCGGCGTGCCTGGTATCGTCGGCCTGCTTGCGCGCCTCCTTCAGTGCCTTGCGCTTGGCTTGCTTCTCCGTCAGCGTGGATTTCGGGGGAGGACGCGTTCTGCCCATCAGCCGAATACTCTGCGCCGGCGCCGCGTCGTTGGGCGCGCGCACGTCGTCGGCGCCGCGCTTTCGAATGACCTCAATCTCCAGGATGGAGGAATGCCGCTTGCGCTTCGATTTGGACTTGGCCTCGGGCATGATTCCGTCCGCGGCACGACGTAGGGCTCTCGAACTCGATCATTGCCCAATGTCGTGTCAACGGCAACGCTGGTTCAGCACATTGTCGAGGGCGAACCCTTCCGGCGCAATGTCGAGGGATGGCTGCCGTCGGAAGGGTTTCAGGCGCCAGCGCGCACCGGGCAAGGGAAAGACCGGCGCTTTGACGTGAGTCCGTTCACGCGATCGGCCGCGGCCTCGCCGGTCCCAGCCGATGAACCTCAACCCGCACCATCTCGCAGGCGAAGCCGTCGGCGCGCAGCATGTTGAAGGCATCGCCAAGGTCTTCCGCCGGCGTCACCGACAACGCTGCGTCCCCTTCCAATCGCTGCTGGTCGCGCAGCACCGCCATCGCGCGCTCCGCGTCGTCGGGCTGGCGGAGTCGGATCACCGGGATCGTCATGTTCGTCATCGTGGTATCCGCTCCCGATTCGGCGCCGGGGTCTCAACCGCCGCTTGGCCCATCAGGCAGCCTCATTCGCTCTTGCCGGTCCGCCGATCTTCCTGGCCAACCTTCTGAGCGATTGCCCTCAAGGCATGCCCGCTCCCTGGAGCGCAGGAGGGCGGCGCCTCGCGGCGCCGCCCCACCAATCGTCGACGGCCATCGGGTTCCCACCCTGTACCGTGCTGAACATGGTAACAGGCGAACAAGTGCGATCAACCCCGCCAAGCGTCGTAGAAATATCCTAGGCGGGGTGAATTCCGGACCGGCTGAGCCGGTCTGGAAGAGGGGCCGGCTATGAGGCCCCTCTTGTTCAAGCCTGGTTACGCGATCACCTGCGAAGGCATCCGCTCGGTTTCCGCGAGCCACTTCTCGGCCTGGAGTGCCGCCATGCACCCCATGCCGGCCGCAGTGACTGCTTGGCGGTACACCTTGTCCGCCACGTCGCCGGCCGCGAAGACACCAGGGATGTTGGTCTCCACCGTGCCGGGCTTGACTGCGATGTAGCCGTCCGAGTCAAGGTCGATTTGGCCCCGAAAGAGTTCGGTCGCCGGGTTGTGACCGATGGCGACGAACGTGCTGAAGACGTTCAGATCGGAGAGTTCGCCGGTGTCGATCCGACGAAGACGCAGACCGGTCAGCCCCGTGGCCTCCGAGCCGAGGAATTCGTCCACGACTGTGTTCCACCGCACTTCGATCTTCGGGTTCTCAAAAAGGCGGTCCTGCATGACGCGCTCGGCGCGTAGGCTATCGCGGCGGTGGATCAACGTCACCTTCGAAGCAAGGTTCGACAGGTACAGCGCCTCCTCCACGGCGGTGTTGCCGCCACCGATCACCGCGACTTCCTTACCGCGGCTGAAGGCGCCGTCACACACCGCGCACCAACTGATGCCGCGGTTGCAGAGGTACTCCGGCTCCGTGCCGAGTTTCCGCGCCTGCGCCCCGGTGGCGATGATCACGACGTCAGACTCGTACACGTCCCCGCTGTCGCCCTTGCAGATGAAGGGACGCTTCGAGAAATCGACTTCGGTGATGATGTCGAACATCATCTTCGTCCCGACGTGCTCGGCCTGCTTCTGCATCTGCTCCATCAGCCACGGACCCTGCACCGCCTCGGCAAAGCCGGGGTAGTTCTCGACATCCGTCGTGATGGTCAACTGGCCGCCAGGCTGCAGGCCCTGGACCAGGATGGGGTTGAGGTTCGCGCGCGCGCTGTAGATCGCCGCGGTGTAGCCGGCGGGACCGGAACCGATGATCAGGACCTTGGTGCGGTGAGTCTGGGACATGTCGGGCTCGTCAGTATGTCGGGCAAGGGAGGGCTGGGCTCAGTATGCGATCCAGTATGCCAACTAATGGCAAACCCTTGATTCAACATACGCAGTATGCGGCGGTAGGGGCCATTCGCTGACGCCGAGGCCGCGGTAGACCTCCTCGCTGGGGATGCCCAGCCAGCGGGCCTGCGCGCCGGTCGCGATGATGACGCTGTCGGCGGTGTAGGTGTCGCCCGAGTCGCCCTTGCAGACGAAGGGGCGCTGGCTGAAATCGACGTCGGTGATCAGGTCGAAGACCATCTTGGTCCCGACATGCTCCGCCTGCTTCTGCATCTGCTCCATCAGCCACGGCCCCTGGATGGGGTCGGCGAAGCCGGGATAATTCTCGACGTCGGTGGTGATCATGAGCTGGCCGCCCGGCTGCATGCCCTGCACCATCAGCGGCTGCAGGTTGGCGCGTGCCGCATAGATGGCCGCGGTGTAGCCGGCGGGACCGGCGCCGATGATGAGAACCTTGGTGTGGTGGGTGCTGGGCATCGCTTTGTCCGTCACGATCTCGTCTGAAGCAGACCATAGGGCCGAGCCGAACATATGGTCCATATCCGACGCGCTGTCATCGGAAAGCCTGCCATGCCGGGCCATCATGGGGAACTTCGGCGAATGCCCGATTCTTCACCACAGAGACACGGAGGCACAGAGGGAGAAGCATGCCGCCCTTTGTGCCTCCGTGTCTCTGTGGTTCATCCCAAACCGCCCAAGGAACGTCCGGGACGGGCGCCCACCCGGTTCTTGACCCAGGCGCCGACGCGGTGGCGCCACTGTTCGTGCCAGATGTAGACGCTGTTCCTGACCCAGTTCATCTGCACCGCCCGGCGCCGGCCCTCGAAGGAATGGTGCCCGTGCCAGGAGGTGTCGCAGCGGCGGAAGCACAGCAGCGTGCCCTCGTCCGGCGGAACCTCGACGGCGTAATCCTCCAGGTCCGGGCTGCGCAACACGCGCAGGCGCCCGCCCGACGCCTCCCAGGGCGGGTTCATGTAGATCAGGACGGTGACGATCTTGCTGGCCGAGTCGGGGTGGATTTTGCCGTCGGTCGCCCGGCACATCCCGCGGGCGGTGAACATGGTCGGGTAACGCGACAGGTCCAGCCCGAACTTCTCCGAAAAGGCGCGGCAGACCGCCTCGCCCCGCAACTCCGCGATCAGGGAATCGAAAGCCGGACCCTGCGGGAAGACTCCCAAGGGGATGGAGCCGGGCTTGTCCACCTTGGGATAGTCGCGGTGCAGGGCCTCCAGATGGTCGCGCTTCACGAAGCCGGGGACGCAGAGGAAGTCGAACGGATCGTTCTGAAGCGGGGTGGCCCGGAAGCGGTCCAGGTCCAGCATGGACGGGGGCATGGACGGGGGCATGGACATGGGGCGGTCTCCCTCAGGCCACGGGCGTGTCGGGAAAGGCCAGCTCGTGGCGGGCGCGCCATTCCGCACCGACATAATTCACGATGATCGACTTGCGCACCCCCCGGATCGGGCGCGGCGCGAAGCCGTGCCAGGTGTCGGCCCCGGGGATGAAGACCAGCCCTCCGTTGAAGGCGTAAGGCGCGCGGGTGGTGATCTTGCGGGACGCGTCCAGCACGTCGGTGCCCCAATCGGCGCAGTCCGGCCCCTTGGAGAGATAGATCAGCATCGTGAACTTCTTGACGCCGATGTCGGTGTGCGGCTCCAGCCAGAAGCCGTCGGTGTCCTGGCAATATTCGATGCGCAGCGAACTGCCGGACAGGTCGACGCCGCAGGTTTGCCGGATCGCCTCCGTCACCGCCCGCCCCTGGAACGCCGCGGCGACCGCGTCGCAGACGGCGTGCTCCGCCCGGCTTTGAGCGCTGAAGTAACGGCGCGTCGCGTTGTTGGTGTCCCGCTTGCCCAGGCTGCCGCCGACCGGCGGCGGCTCCCAGGGCAGGGCGGCGATGCCGTCCGCGGCCTCCTCCGGAAGCGCCCGCGACAGGAGCCAGTGACGATAGGGCTCATCCTTGATCAGCGCGTTGCCCAGGCAGCGGATGAAGGCATCCTGGACCGCGTCAGGCGAAGGCATGCGAGAAAGTCCGATGCATCCCGGTGGTAAAGGTGAATTACCATGCGGCGGCACACGCGCTAAATGAATTAATGTTCATGAACCGCGTGAAAGGATTCGCCTCTGAACGGTCAAGTGTAGAGCGGTGGGATGCGGCGCCGCCGCGCCGGTGTCTGTTCCTGAACTCAGGTTCCATGCTTGGCGCGGTGGGCCAGAAGGCGGTGGCGCAACTCTTCCGCGACTTGCCGGGTGTCGTCCAGCGTGGGGTAGGTCCAGTGCTCCAGCGCGCCGGTGAAGGGCCGGGTGATGCCTTCCCTGTAGAGCCCCTCGTGAAACGTGCGGAACTTGGGCGAACCGCCCTCCAGTTCGATCACATAGACCGGCTTGCCGGTGGAGCAGGCTTCCGACGTCATGGACACGCTGTCGCAGGTCACCACCACCGCGTCGGCCAGTCCGAGATAGGCGAAATAGGGATTCTCGCCGGTGCCGTCCCACACCTCCGCCGGAAGGCCGTTCAAGCGGGCGCGCAGGATCGCCTCGTTGTCGGCCCCGGTGCGGCGCGACGGGGTGACCATCAGCCCGGCGCCGTTGACGCGGGCCAGTTCCGACAGCTTTTCCGCGACGTCGCCCATGATGGTCGGGGTCAGGGCGTAGACCCCGTTGGTGCCGCCGATCAGCACGGCGACCCGCGGGTGCGGCAGATGGGCGAGGCGGGGGGCGTGGCGCTCCGCGGCGTCGGCCAGCAGCCGGGGCGTCACGCGGTGCAGGGCGCCGCGGGTGGCCATGACGTTGGGGCCGCGCAGCCGGTCGTGGCGGGGCACCACGACGAGGCCGAAATGGCGCGGGTTGATCTGCGGGTCCTGGATGTAGACCGTGAAGGTCCGCCCGCGCGACAGCTTGGCGGCGGCCAGCAGCGGTGCGATGGCCTGACGCCCGGACCCGATCATCAGGTCGGGCCAGGGCGCGCGGATCGGATCGCCCTCCGGCCCGGCGGCGAAGCGGTTGCCCAGCCGCAGGAACGGGCTGAGCTGGCGCCAGGGGCTGCGCAGCCGCACGCGCTTCACGACGGGGGTGAGGCCCAGCGCTTCGGCGAGGCCGATGCACTGGTTTTCCATGCCGGGCTTGCCGTCCGACACGACCCAGCACGAAAGGAAACCGGAAAGGGTGGAATGCATCGTCACACGGATTGTTCCTGGGTGCGACGGGTTGTCGCGTCGGGGATGGATGCATGGATGGAAAGTTTTTCCACCGGCACCGGTAAGGGTTTCTTGCTTGGCGTGGGTGGCCTCACCGTGTAATATCCTTTCTTCAGATCACCCCCGGAGCTACCGAGTAAACCATGCGGCGGGTCAAACTCGACCGAATTGACCGGCGGATTTTGCGCGACCTGCAAAATGATGGCCGGATGACCAACGTAGAACTCGCGAGGCGCGCCGGCATTTCTGCCCCTCCGTGTTTGCGGCGTGTCCGCGCCTTGGAAGAGGCGGGCTTCATCCGCGGCTATCACGCCGACATCAATCCCGACGCGCTCGGGTTCGGTGTCACCGTGTTCGCCCAGGTCGGCCTGTCCAGCCAAGCCGAAGTGGACCTAAAGAAATTCGAGGAACTCGTCAACTCCTGGCCCATGGTGCGCGAGTGCAACATGCTGGCCGGCGAGTATGATTTCCTGCTGAAGATCGTGGCGGAGGACTGGGACGACTACCAGCGCTTCCTGACCACGAAGCTGACGGCGGCGCCCAACGTGGCGCACGTCAAGTCGGCCCTGTCGATCCGCACGTCGAAGCACACGCCCGGTGTGCCGATCGACGTGGACTCGCCGGACATCCCCGAATCGCTGGAGGATGACGACGAGGACGAGGACGAAGCCTCGGCCCGCCTGGCGCGCCGCTGACGCGGCTCCGCTCCGGCGCACTGTCTTCCGGACAGCCGGCGACGCACCCATGAGTTGGGTCGTGTTGCCGGCTGTTTGCGTTCCGGCATACGCTCCCTGCGCTGTGTCCTGGCGCGAAAGCGGATGCCGGCCCGCCTTCGCAGGCGCGATGACATCCGCGGCGACGGTGCTAAACTCGCCCGAGTCGACACCGCCGAACCTTGCCCGTGACCGGGAGACGATGATGGTCTCACCCCGCCGCCGTACCCTTCCGCCGCGCGCCCACCGGACCTACGCCGGGTTCCCGGCGCTGGCGCTCGCCGCCGCGCTGTCCCTGCCGTTCCTTTCCGGCCCCGCTCCGGCCCATGCCGCCGCGCCGGGTGTGCATGCGGAGGAGATCGTCCGCTTCCCCTCGCTCGACGCCGACCTGACCAGCGGCGCGCCGACGCCCCTGACCGGGCGTTTCCTGCGCCCCAAGAGCGGCCCCAAGAGCGACGGCCCTTATCCCACAGTCGTCTTGCTGCACGGGTGCAGCGGCCTCTACGCCAAGACCGGACGGGTCTCGGCCCGGCACATCGATTGGGCGCTGACCCTGCGTGCCCAGGGCTATGCGGTGCTGATGGTGGACAGCTTCGGCCCCCGCGGCGTGGAGGAGGTCTGCACGGTCAAGGACCGCCCCGTCCGCGCGACGGAGGAGCGCAAGCGCGACGCCTGGGCGGCGCTGGCCTATCTGCGTGCGCGGGGTGACGTGGACGGCGACCGGATCGCGCTGATGGGCTGGTCGCAGGGGGCGGGCACGGTGCTGGCCGCCTATGGGCCGGGAGGGCAGGGGAACGGCTTCCGCGCCGCAATCGCCTTCTATCCCGGCTGCCGGACGCCCCTGAACGACGCCGGCTGGCAACCGGAAGGGCCGCTTCTGATGCTGCTGGGCGGCAAGGACGAATGGACCCCGGCGGAACGCTGCCTGGAGCTGGCAAGCCGGGAGCCGGTGAAGGAGCGCACCGAGGTGGTGGTCTATCCCGACGCCCACCACGGCTTCGATTCCCCGCATTCGCCGCTGCGAAAGCGCCACAATCTGGCGACCGCCCCGGCGGGCGAAGCGACGGTCGGCACCGACGAGTCCGCCCGCCGGGACGCCATCGAGCGGGTCAGCGCCTTCCTGGCGGAGCGACTGCGGGGATAGGGGGCGGTGGTGGCCGGTCGCGGTCAGGCGCCCGGTTCGACCTGCGGAAAGGGATAGCCGCTGCCAAGAAGCGCTTCGAGCAGCAAGGCGAGCGAATTCGGCGAGTGCGTATCGTAACGCAGCGAATTCAGCAGATAGGTGGACAACCCCATTGCCCGTTCCATCGAGCGCTGGCGAAGCCGCCGGAATTCCGACCGGGTCGCCGAAACCGACTCGGCGGGCTGACCGGAGGTCGTCATGTTGAACAACGCGTCTTCCGACCGGTAGATGATGCTTTTGGCCACATGATAGGCCGCGTACTCGTTGAGAAGCAGCACGAGGTCCCGGCGCTGCGCCCGCTTCTTCACCGCATCCAAGGCGGCGGCATCGTGGGTGATGCCCAAGCGATTAAGGGTTTCCGAAATCATCGTGAAGTTGACGAGCCGCAAGGGCTTCAGCCGGGTGATCCAATAAGCGAAGTGCCCGGCTTCCTTGTAAAAGTTGGGAAGCGCTACCGGTTGTGTCGGATCGTCCGAACCGGCTCCTTCGCCGCTCATGTTGTATTCGCGCAGCGTCACAGACGCCCGTGCGGCGCACTCGTGGATGATCTTGGCGTCCTGAATGATGTAGTAGACCGGGTGTTCCTTGGCCATCCGGTCCACAGCGGCGCTGATCAGCTCGGACAACTCTTTGAAATAAATGCCATTGGACACAGCAGATTCGCCCTTACGCGGCGGCGGGTCCGTAAACGGGCCGGGACAAAATGTACTTGAAGAATGTAAGGCGCGCAGACCGGCTGCGCTGCTCAGTCGTGAGCGGAGCTGGCGCGAGCGAAAGCGGCCAACTCCTGGTCCAGAAGGCTGTCCCGCTCATTGCGGCGTTCCGCTGCGGCAGCCACACTGATGCCAACGAAGCGGCGCGAGTTCGAAAAGGGCGACAGCACACGGGCCAGCGAAGCGTCGTCGAGACCTTCTTCGTTGAGGACGATCACGTTCGGGCACAACGGACGCGGTGATGGCTCCGTTGTCGCTTCATCAGGCTTGGTGACTGTGCTGCTCATGAAGGTGCTCCAAACTCGGACGCGCTTTCATACGGGAAACGCGATGGCTTGTCCAGATTGTCAACCCAAATGCGAGTAAGAGCCGCCAAGCTCACCAAGGACTCAAAGCCATCCTGAATCCGATGCACGCGCGCGTCAAGGCAACATCTGGCCTATTCGTGCAAACATGTTCGATCCGAAAAAGGTTCGGACCGTTGCGGAAGGCCACAGTGATGGAGTGCGGCCTTCCGCCTTGGTGCAGAAGAGCTTACTTGAACGCGACGGTGACGATCTCGTAGACCTTGGAACCGCCGGGGGTGGAGACTTCCACGCTGTCGCCGACCGACTTGTTGATCAGCGCGCGGGCCAGCGGCGCCTGGATGGACAGCATGCCGTTCTTGATGTCGCTCTCGTCCTGGCCAACGATCTGGTAGGTGATCTCTTCGTCGGTGTCCTCATCCGCGAGCGTGACGGTGGCGCCGAACTTCACCGACTTGCCGGACAGCTTCGTCGGGTCGATGACCTCGGCGCGGCTGATCTTGTCCTCCAACTCCGCGACGCGGCCTTCGATGAAGCTCTGGCGCTCGCGCGCGGCGGTGTATTCGGCGTTTTCCGACAGGTCCCCGTGCTCACGCGCCTCGGCGATCGCCTTAATGACGTTGGGCCGTTCGACAGTCTTGAGGTGCTTCAACTCCTCTTGCAGGCGGTTGTATCCCGCCGCAGTCATTGGAACTTTTTCCATCGTTCAATCCATCACCATGCCGACGCAGCGCCCTGGGAAAGCTACGGCGCGGCGGAGGAGGTCCGCCGCGCCGTAAACCACCCTAATAGGAACCGCTAAGGTACGACTGCAACGGCGCGACTTCAAGGCTGCCGTTCCGGAGTGCGGCAATCGCTTCCACCGCCGCGCGTGCACCGGCCATGGTCGTGTAGTAAGGCAGGTTGTAGGTCAGCGCCGTGCGCCGCAGGCTGAAGCTGTCGGACAGGGCCTGCGCGCCTTCCGTGGTGTTGATGACCAGATGCACTTCGCCGTTGATCATCGCATCGACGATGTGCGGCTGGCCTTCCACGACCTTGTTGATCGACTCCGCCGGGACGCCGGCCTGGCGCAGCGATGCCGCGGTGCCGGTGGTGGCCAGGACGCGGAAGCCCATGCCGTGCAGCTTCTGCCCGATCTGCACCGCCGACGGCTTGTCCCGCTCCTTCACCGAGATGAAGACGGTGCCCTGGACCGGCAGGGTGACGCCGGCGCCGAGCTGCGACTTGGCGAAGGCCAGCGCGAAGTTGTGGTCCAGGCCCATCACCTCGCCCGTGGACTTCATCTCCGGGCCGAGCACGATGTCCACGCCGGGGAAGCGGGCGAAGGGGAACACGGCCTCCTTCACGGCGGTGTGCGGCGGGGTCGGGCCGTTCAGCGTGAAGTCGGCCAGCGTCTCGCCGGCCATGACGCGGGCGGCGATCTTGGCGATGGCGGTGCCGGTGGCCTTGGCGACGAAGGGCACCGTGCGGCTGGCGCGCGGGTTGACCTCCAGGATGTAGACCGTGCCGTCCTTCACCGCGAACTGCACGTTCATCAGACCGACGACGTGCAGGGCGCGGGCCAGCGCCTCGCCCTGGCGGCCGATCTCCGCGATGGTCTCGGCGGGCAGCGAGTAGGGCGGGAGCGCGCAGGCCGAGTCGCCGGAATGGATGCCGGCCTCCTCGATGTGCTCCATGATGCCGGCGATGTAGACCTGGCCGGTGGCGTCGGCCACCACGTCCACGTCCACCTCGATGGCGTCCTGCAGGTAGCTGTCGATCAGCACCGGGTTCTTGCCCGACACCTTCACGGCGGTGCCCATGTAGCGCTTGAGTCCGGCCATGTCGTGGACGATCTCCATCGCGCGGCCGCCCAGCACGTAGGACGGGCGGATGACGACGGGGAAGCCGATCCGCGCGGCGACCGTCTCCGCCTCCTCCAGCGACCGGGCGAGGCCGTTGGCCGGCTGGAGCAGGTTGAGCTGGTGCAGCAGCTTCTGGAAGCGCTCGCGGTCCTCGGCGAGGTCGATGGCGTCCGGCGAGGTGCCCAGGATCGGGATGCCGGCCTTCTCCAGCGCGTCGGCCAGCTTCAGCGGGGTCTGGCCGCCGAACTGCACGATGCAGCCCAGAACCGTGCCGTTGCGCTGCTCGACGCGGACCAGCTCGATCACGTCCTCGGCGGTCAGCGGCTCGAAATACAGGCGGTCGGCGGTGTCGTAGTCGGTGGAGACCGTCTCCGGGTTGCAGTTGACCATGATGGTCTCGATGCCGGCCTCGCGCAGCGCGTAGACGGCGTGGACGCAGCAATAGTCGAACTCGATGCCCTGGCCGATGCGGTTCGGCCCGCCGCCCAGGATGACGACCTTCTTCTTGTCGGTCGGGTCCGATTCGCACTCGGCCTCGCCCGTGCCGTCCGCCTCGTAGGTGGAATACATATAGGGCGTGCGCGAGGCGAACTCGGCGGCGCAGGTGTCGATGCGCTTGAAGACCGGCGTGACCCCGGCGGCGCGGCGGGCCTCGGCGACCTCGGCCTCGGTCTTGCCGGACAGCTCGGCCAGACGGGCGTCGGAGAAGCCCATCTGCTTCAGCTTGATCCAGCCGTCCTTGTCCGTCGGCAGCCCGCCGCCGCGGATCGCCTGCTCGCGGTCCACGATGGCCTTGATCTGCTCCAGGAACCACGGGTCGTACTTGGAGACCTGCTGCACCTCGGCGATGGAGAAGCCGTGGCGGAAGGCCTGGGCGATGACCAGCAGGCGGTCGGGCGTCGGGCGGGCCAGCGCGCCGCGGATGGCAGCGGCGTCCGGCGTGTCGCTGTCGCCGATGCGCACTTCGTTGAAGCCGGTCAGGCCCGTCTCCATGGAGCGCAGCGCCTTCTGCACCGACTCCTGGAAGGTGCGGCCGATGGACATGGCCTCGCCCACCGACTTCATCGAGGTGGTCAGCAGCGGCTCGGTGCCGGCGAACTTCTCGAAGGTGAAGCGCGGCATCTTCGTGACGACGTAGTCGATCGTCGGCTCGAAGCTGGCCGGGGTGGTGCCGGTGATGTCGTTGGTCAGCTCGTCCAGCGTGTAGCCGATGGCCAGCTTCGCGGCGATCTTGGCGATCGGGAAGCCGGTGGCCTTCGACGCCAGGGCGGAGGAGCGCGACACGCGCGGGTTCATCTCGATGACGATCAGGCGGCCGTTCGCCGGGTTCACCGCGAACTGGACGTTGGACCCGCCGGTCTCCACCCCGATCTCGCGCAGAACCGCGATCGAGGCGTCGCGCATGATCTGGTATTCCTTGTCCGTCAGCGTCAGCGACGGGGCGACGGTGATCGAATCGCCGGTGTGCACGCCCATCGGGTCGATGTTCTCGATGGCGCAGACGATGATGCAGTTGTCCGCCTTGTCGCGGACGACCTCCATCTCGTACTCCTTCCAGCCCAGCACCGATTCCTCGATCAGCACCTCGCCGACCGGGCTGGCGCGCAGGCCGCCGCGCACGATGTCCTCAAACTCCGCGCGGTTGTAGGCGATGCCGCCGCCGGTGCCGGCCAGCGTGAAGCTGGGGCGGATGATGGCGGGCAGCCCGACGAACTCCAGCGCCTCGGTCGCCTCCTGCATGTTGCGCACCAGACGCGAGCGCGGCGATTCCAGGCCCAGCTTGTCCATGGCGTCGCGGAACAGGATGCGGTCCTCGGCCTTGGCGATGACGTCGCGCTTGGCGCCGATCATCTCCACGCCCAACCGCTCCAGCGTGCCGTCGTCGGACAGCGCCATGGCGGTGTTCAGCGCGGTCTGGCCGCCCATGGTCGGCAGCAGGGCGTCGGGGCGCTCCTTCTCCAGGATCTTCGCCACCACGGCCGGGGTGATCGGCTCGATGTAGGTGGCGTCGGCCAGACCCGGATCGGTCATGATGGTGGCCGGGTTGGAGTTCACGAGGATGACGCGGTAGCCCTCCTCGCGCAGCGCCTTGCACGCCTGGACGCCGGAGTAATCGAACTCGCAAGCCTGGCCGATGACGATCGGCCCCGCGCCGATGATGCAGATGGATTTGATATCAGTGCGCTTGGGCATGGGTCCGCTTCTCGACGTTCGTGCAGCAAAAGCCCCCTCGCGCCATTGGCCCCTTTCGGGGCGCGGGTGTGAGGGGGCACGGTTCAATATGTCGTTGCGAGGCCCCTTTATAGGGAACAAGGCGCCCCGGGGGAAGAGGTTGGGTTGATGCGCGGGACACATGTCTGAAACATCGCCGGCGGGCGGCGAGGCGGGGCTTGAACCCGCGCCGAAAGGGCGTCATCAATCGGGGTGCGCCGGAAACCCGGCGTTTCCCGATCCTCGCCAGCGGGAGAAGCCCGCACACCCTGTCCCGACCGCCTCCGGAGTTCGCGCCCCACGATGACCCACGCCTTCGCCAAGGACAGCCGCGCCTGCGCCGCCTGCGTTTCGTGGGGGGGCGACCGCGCCCTGTCGGACGACAACACGCTCGTCCATGTCAACCGCTACAGCGTGGAAGGGGAGTGCCGGACGGCGACCAGCCAGGATTACCGGAAGGTCACGCGCTCCTACCACACCTGCCCCACCTGGGCGCCGCTGCCGATGCTGAAGAAGCATGGCGGGCGTCCGGAGCGCCAGCCGGTCTTCGCCACCCGTCCGGCACCACCCCAGGCATTGGCGCCGAAGGCGGTCACGGAGGCCGTGGCGGCGGCTCCTGCGGTTCCCGCGCCGGCCCCCGCCGCTCCGCCTCCGCCGGTCCCCGCGGTCTGCCGCTCGGAGCCGCTGGACCTCGACCAGATCCCGCAGATCGCCAGCCTGCTCTACGTCCATTGGCGGCGCGTCCTCCGCGGGCGCCCGATGCCCGAGGCCCGCGACATCGACACCGCGCAGATCCGCGAATGCGTGCCACGCCTGTGCCTGATGGAGCCGGTGCGCGGCGGCGAGGGCTTCCTCTACCGCGCCTGCGGACGGGCGGTGCAGCGCCGGATCGGCCAGCGCGTGGTGCCGCGCCCGGTCGGCGACTGCCACCCCGCCGAAGCGGCGGAGCGCTTCACCGCCGACCTGCGCGCCTGCCTGGAGACGGGGGAGCCGCGCGCCCTTCTGGTGCGCGACGACCCGATGCTGCCGGGGGGACGATTCGTCGAGCTTCTGCTGCCGCTGGCCGACGAGGACGGCCGCCCGGCCCGCGTGCTGGCCTACCGGCACGTACCGGGGGGCTGAGGGAGACGGCGGTGCCCTGGAGCGCGCAGCAACCCCCACCGGAACCGCCCCCACCGGAACCGCCGAAGCCGGCGCCCGGCGGCACCAAGCCGGCCGGCGGCGCCGACATGGTGGGCGTCTGGCCGTCCGCCGTGTGGATCGTGGTCGGCACGCTCTTCTATCTGGACAACCCGCAGACCTTCGCCGGCTGGAAGGGCGGGGTCTATTATGTGGTGGGCACCACCGTCGTGGCGCTGGTGATCGGGCTGGTCAGCCTGAACCTGCGCCGCGCCGTCGCCGGCATGCTGGCCGAGGTGTTTCCCCGGCCCGACCGCTTCACCGCCCTCGTCGGGTTGATGCTGCGGCTGATGCTGGCCGCGGCGGAGGGCATGCTGGTGGCTCTGCTCGCCCGCTGGACGCTGGGCGCGCTGGGATAGGCCGGTTTGTGGCCCGCGTCAGGCCGAGCGAACGCGGTTGACGAAGCCGGTCATCTCCGTCCACAGCAGGTTGGCCTGCCGCACCAGATCGGAGGCGGTGGTCAGAACGTCCCGCGCCTCGTCGCCGGTCAGGTTCGCGGCGCCCAGGACACCGGAGATGGCCGTGGACACCTCGCTGGTTCCGCTGGCGGCCTGCTGGACGTTGCGGGTGATCTCGCGGGTGGCCGCTCCCTGCTGTTCGACCGCCGCGGCGACGGTGGTGTTGATGTTGCTGATGATCCCGATGGTGCCGGAAATGGCGCCGATCGCCTCGACCGCCTTCCGGGTTCCGGCCTGGATGGCGGCGACTTGCGATTCGATGTCGCCGGTCGCCCGCGCGGTCTGGCCGGCGAGGTTCTTCACCTCGTTGGCGACGACGGCGAAGCCCTTGCCCGCCTCGCCGGCGCGGGCGGCCTCGATGGTCGCGTTCAGGGCCAGCAGGTTCGTCTGGGCGGCAATCGCGGAAATCAGCTTGCCCACCTCGCCGATGCGCTCGACGGCGGCGGCCAGCCCCTGCACGGTGGCGCTGGTGTCGTCGGCCTCCTGCACCGCGCGGCGGGACACTTCGGACGCTTCGACGACCTGACGGGCGATCTCCCCGATGGAGGCGTGCAGTTCCTCCGCCGCCGCGGCGACGGTGTGGACGTTGCCGGACACCTGCTCCGCCGCGCTGGACATGACGACGGACCGCTGGGAGGTCTCCTGCGCCGTGTTGGTCAGCTTCTCCGCGCTGCCCTGCATCCCCGTGGCGAAGGTCTTCACGGTTTGGGCGACATGTTCGACGCTGCTCTCGAATCCGTCCGCGAGGCTGTTCAGGGTGCGGCGCTTGTCGGCTTCGGCCTGCTCCTTCATCCGCTCCTGTTCCGCCTCCAGCCGGCGCCGTTCCATCGCGTTGGCGCGGAAGGTGGCCAGCGCGGCGTAGAGGGTGCCGATCTCGTCGCGCCGACCGGTCCGGGGCAGGGCGATGTCGAGGTCGCCGTCCGCCAGACGGTGGGTGGCCTCGGTGACGCGGGCGATGGAGCCGGCGACATCGGCGATGATGCCGTAGGCAAGGCCCAGCGTCACCAGCAGCACGACGGCGCTGAGGGAGGCCACCACGGCGAAAGCCCTGTCGGCATCGGCGGCCCGCCGGGCGGTGAGGCCGTGCAGGTCGGCGGCGAGCCGGTCCTCGACCGCCTTCATGCCTTCGATCCGGTCGGTCGCCTTCTGGAACCAGACCGGCGCCTGGATGCCCTGCAAGGCGCCGGCCAGGCCGCCATCCAGCGCGGTCTTGCGCATGGGGCGGACCGCGTCGAGCGGAGCGCCTTCGGACATCGCGCCGAACTGGGCGGCCTGCTCCGCCGTCGCCAGGGCGCGGAACATGGCGAAGTAGGTGTCCTGGGCGGCGATCAGCCCGATCATCCGCTGGTGCACCGCCGGATCGAACCGCCCGGCGGCGAAGCCGGTGGCACCGGTCGCGCGCTCCTGCCCGGCGCGCTCCTTGCCTTGGATGAAGTTCAGATAGGCGACGAGTTGCACGCCGACCGCCCCGTCGGTGGTGTGGTGCGGCAACCCGGTGGCGGCGTCGAGCAGCGCCAGGATCGGCCCGGTGTAGTAGGCGAAGGACTCCGGCCCCGGCAGGGCCAGGGCGTCGACCGCCTTGCGTCGGGCGGTCAGCTCCTCCAGACCGCGCAGGGCGGCGCCCAGCGTGCCGGAGAAGGCCCGTGCGTCGCCGCCGGACGCGGACGCGAGCGCCTTCACGTCGGCCAGAATCCGGTCGGTCTGCGCGCGCTGGGCGTCCAGTTCGGCGCGGAACTGGCTTCCTCGGCTGCCGATGAACAGCGCGGACGAGCCGCGCTCCTTCTGGAGTTCATGGATGAGAGCGCTGATCCGGGTGACCGAGTCGGTCAGCCCCTGGAGTTCCTCGAAGGCGCGGGCCGTCTGCCAGCGTTCGGCGACCGTGACGCCGGCAAAGGCGAGCAGGCCCAGCATCGGCAGCAGAAGAGCCGTCAACACCTTGCCGCGAATGGAGAGGGCGGAGAGAAGGCCGAACATATCTTTCCTTGGTCGGCTCGAGAGATGGCGCCCTCAATTGAGAACAATTTTACACTTTTGCAACCCGATTTGCTTCGTGGCGCACCCGCCGATCAATATGCCGCATGGGGCGCACGCGCGGATGTCCCGCATCCGCAACCTTCCCCCGGCCAATCGGGGCTACACTGCTCCTTCCAGCCCGATCGTCCCGGAGGGAGGGGAGCATGGACAGGCTGTCCGCCTACTGGTCGCAGGCCGAGCTGATCGCCAACGGCATCATCCTTCTCCATCTGGCCGGGGCGCTGGTCCTCGGCATCCTGATGGGGTACGAGCGCTCCTTCCACGGGCGGGCGGCGGGGATGCGCACCTACGCGCTGGTCTGCCTCGCCTCGACGGCCCTGACTGTGGTCAACGCCTATCCGGGACTGTGGTATGGCGGCATTGGGAGCGGAGCCGGCGGCGACCCGACGCGGGTGATCCAGGGCATCGTGACGGGCATCGGCTTCCTGGGCGCCGGGGTCATCATGCGGGAGGGCTTCTCCATCCGCGGCCTGTCCACCGCGGCGTCGATCTGGACGGCGGCGGCGGTGGGGGTGACCATCGGGCTGGGATTCTACGCCGCGGCCATCGGGGCGGCCTTCCTGGTCATCCTGGTGATGAGCGTCTTCCGCCGGCTGGAGGCGGCGCTGCCGCACCACACGGTGGTCCAGGTCATGCTGGTGTTCGAGCGCGAGCAGGCGCCCCCGGCGGAGGTGATCCGGGCCAAGGCGCTGGAGCATGGCTACGAGATCGTGTCCTGGGCCTTCCACCTGCGCAACGGCAGCGGGCATCTGGAATACCAGCTCACGCTCCAGGCCAGCGGCACGCCGGACCCCATGGAGCTGATCGACAAGCTGGCCCACAGCAGCCGCGTGGTGGAGTTCCGCCTGTCGCCGTCGCGCATCTGATGACGGCGGCAGGCGGGAACGCCTGGGGTTACACGCCCGCGCGCTTGGCCGACAGGCCGGCGGGGGACAGCAGCACCTCGCGCTTGCCCTGGTGGTTGGCCTGGCCGACCACGCGCTCCGTCTCCATGCGCTCGACCAGACGGGCGGCGCGGTTGTAGCCGATCTGAAGCTGGCGCTGGATGAAGCTGACCGACACCTTGCCTTCGCGCACCACGAGGTTGACGGCCTGCATGTAGAGATCGTCGCCGGAGTTGCCGCCGCCGCTTTCGTCGTCGTCGTCGGCGATCGCCTCCTCCTCTTCCTCGGTGATGGCGGTGACGTAGTTGGGGGCGCCCTGCGACTTGATGAACTGCACGATTTCCTCGACCTCCGAATCGGAGACGAAGGGACCGTGGACGCGGGTGATGCGCCCGCCGCCGGCCATGTAGAGCATGTCGCCCTGGCCCAGCAACTGTTCCGCCCCGGCTTCGCCCAGGATGGTGCGGCTGTCGATCTTGGAGGTGACCTGGAAGCTGATCCGGGTTGGGAAGTTGGCCTTGATGGTGCCGGTGATGACGTCCACCGAGGGGCGCTGAGTCGCCATGATCAGGTGGATGCCGGCGGCCCGTGCCATCTGGGCGAGCCGCTGGATCGCCGCTTCGATCTCCTTGCCGGCGACCAGCATCAGGTCGGCCATCTCGTCCACGATGACCACGATGTAGGGAAGTGGCGTCGGCTCCTGCGGGGTCAGGTCGAAGACGGTCTCGGCCTCGCCGGGGACGGTGCGGCGGGGCATCGGCTCGCCGTTGGCGATCATCTCGGCGATGCGGGCGTTGTAGCCCTCGATGTTGCGCACGCCCAGTTTGGACATCGCCTCGTAGCGGCTTTCCATCTCGCGCACGGCCCAGCGGAGCGCGATCACCGCCTTCTTCGGGTCGGTCACGACGGGGGTCAGCAGATGGGGGATGCCGTCATAGACGGACAGCTCCAGCATCTTCGGGTCCACCATGATGAAGCGGCAGCGCTCCGGCGGCAGTCGGTAGAGCAGCGACAGGATCATCGTGTTGATCGCCACCGACTTGCCGGAACCGGTCGTGCCGGCGACCAGCAGGTGCGGCATGCGGGCGAGGTCGGCCACCACCGGTTCCCCGCTGATGTCCTTGCCGAGAGCGATGGCGAGATGGGCCTGCGACTCGGCGAAAGCCGTGTGGTCGAACATCTCGCGCAGATAGACCATCTCGCGCACCGGGTTCGGCAGTTCCACGCCGATCACGCTGCGGCCCGGCACGATGGCGATTCGGGCGGTCACCACGCTCATGGAGCGGGCGATGTCGTCGGTCAGGTTGATGACCGTGGCCGACTTGGTGCCCGGCGCGGGCTCGAACTCGTAGAGCGTCACGACGGGGCCGGGGCGCACGTCCATGATCTCGCCGCGGACGCGGAAGTTCCGCAGCACCGTCTCCAGCATCCGCGCGTTGCGGGCCAGGACGGTCTCGTCATGCTGCTGCGGCGGGCGCGGCGGCGGGTTCTGGAGAAGGGCGGTGCCGGGCAGGGCGTAGGGATCGACCTCGCCGGTCACTTCGTCGGACAACTCGTCGTACGCCGCGGCGGCGGCGGCGGCGTCGTCCGATTCGTCCAGGGCCTCGTCGTCGCCGTCCGCCTCCGCCTCGTCGGCCTCATAGGCGAAGCCGTCGTCCAGGACGTCCTCAGCCTCGTCGTCCCCGTGTTCCTCGTCCCCGTGCTCCTCGTCCTCGGGCAGATCCTCGGCGTCGGGGATGAGGACGTCCTCGGCGTCCACCACCGCTTCGGGTTCCGGAGCCGGGGGCGCCGGTTCGGCGGGGCGCGCCTCATAGGCCCACTCCACACCGGACAGGAAAGCGAATCCGGCAACCACGGCCAGCGCCTCGTCGGCGAGGTTGGTCGAATAGACCGTTCCGGCGCGCGGCGTGCCGGGCAGCACCTCGACGTCCCACAGCAGCCGCCCGTCCGGGCGCGGGTTGGGGATCAGGTTGAAGGGGCGTCCGTTCAGCGCGCACCACAGATTGAACTCGTCGGCGGTGACGACTCCCGACTGGGTCGCGGGCGCGGTCAGGTGGGGCGTGCGCGGCGTCATGCCGGGGCTCCCGGTTTCTGGTCGGTGGAGAAGGACTCGCCGTCTTCGGCGTCGTCGGGGATGTCGAGATCGGTCTCGGATGCGGGTTCCGCGGCTTCGTCCGTCCCGTCGCCGGTATCGGCGCCCTCATCGGCGGGGGCCTCCGTCTCGTCGTCCGGGTCCGCTTCGCCGGTCAGCACCTCTGCCTCCTCCACCGCGTCAATCTCCATCGCATCGGGGGTGAGGAGGGCGCAGGGCGGTTCGTCCGGCGGCAGCTCGTAGGCGGCGACCAGCAGCTTGTCGATCGCCTCGCCATCGCTGGACATCGGCAGGGCCAGCCGTTCCCAGGTCCGCATGACGCCGCTGAAATCGGCGGTGTAGACGCGGGCGACCGGCAGCCGCTCGCGCACGAGCGAAGCGTATTCGGGCCGCAGGATGGCCCGCTGCTCCTCCGGCAGATCGTCCAGCGTGGCGCCCAGGCGCGAATGCCCGAAGGCCGCGGCGAGCGACTGGCCGTAATAGGAATAGACGAAGTCGTCGTCACCGATGACCTCGAAAATCACAATATTGTCTTTCCACGGCCTCAGGTCGGCTGGGGCAATGGTGCTGGACACCGGCGGCTTTCCGCCGGTGCATTTGGTGAGCCAGAAGTCAAGCAGGCCGCTCAGGTGCGGCGTCGCCAGCTCGGTTCTTTCCTTGATCATGGATTGGGCGCGGAATTCTCGGGCGGCGCCCCGCGGGGCTACCCCCTGGAGCTTTCATGGACCGCCGGAACCATACCCGGAAGGGACTGGCAGGCGCAACCGCAAGGGACCGCCCCGTTCAAGCCGGCTTTACCCTGTCGCCCGGATGCCGCAGTGGCGGCGCCGGGGACGCTTCAGGCGGCGCGGGGGCGCACCTCCTGCTCGACCCGCGGACCAACGCTGCGCCGGGCCGTTTCGAGATCGTAATGGCTTTGCAGATTGATCCAGGACTGCGCGTCCGTGCCGAAATAGCGGGCAAGCCGCAGGGCGGTTTCGGCGCTGATGGCGCGCCGTCCCGCCAGGATCTCCGTCACGCGGTTCGGGGGAACACCGATGTCCTTGGCCAAGCGGTAGGCCGTCAGGCCCAGCGGCTCCAGCCATTCGTCGCGCAAAATCTCACCGGGATGGACGGGGGCCAGCACTTGGTCCGCCACGCCCGCCTCGACCGCGGCGCTGAGATCGACCCGTCCGGCCTCAAGATCGTCGATGCGGATCGTCATGGTCTGGTCCTCGGAGCTTGTCTCTCAATGATAATCTGTGATCTCGACGTCGTGCGCGTCGCCGTCCCGCCAGACGAAGCAGACGCGCCATTGATCGTTGATGCGGACGCTGTGCTGGCCGCCGCGGTCTCCCTTCAGCGCCTCCAGCCGGTTGCCGGGTGGAGAACGCAGGAAGTCCAGCGTCGTGGCCGCGTGCAGCAGATCCAGCTTCATCTTCGCGCGTCGGCGCAGATCCGCGGGAAAGCCCTTTGCGGCCAGTCCCTGGAACAGCGCGGCGGTGCGCGCATCGGCGAAGCTCCGGATCATGAGGGCATTATGCGCTGCGTATATATGTCCGTCAAGCGTACCGTATACGCAGTGCATCCATGCGGTCACGCCGCGCAGGTCACCCCCGTCCCGCCCAGCCCGCAATAGCCGGCGGGATTCTTGGACAGATACTGCTGGTGATAGTCCTCGGCGTAGTAGAAGGGCGGGGCCTCGCGGAGTTCGGTCGTCACCGGGCCGAAGCCGGCCTGTTGCAGACGGGACTGGTAGGACTCCCGGCTGGCCTCGGCGGCGGCGCGCTGGGCTTCGCTGTGGGTGTAGATGGCGGAGCGGTACTGGGTGCCCACGTCGTTGCCCTGGCGCATGCCCTGGGTCGGGTCGTGCGCCTCCCAGAAGACACGCAGCAGATCCTCGTAGCGGACCTTGGCCGGGTCGTAGACGACGCGAACCGCCTCCGTATGGCCGGTGCGGCCCGAACAGACCTCCTCATAGGTCGGGTTGGGGGTGTGGCCCCCCTGATAGCCGACCATGGTCGCCCACACGCCCGGCACCTTCCAGAACTTGCGCTCCGCCCCCCAGAAGCAGCCGAGTCCGAAATCGGCCACTTCCATCCCCTCCGGGAAGGGCGGCGTCAGCGGGTTGCCGTTGACGTGGTGGCGGGACGGCACGGGGACCGGCGTGTCGCGGCCGGGCAGCGCCTCGTCCGCGCTGGGCAAGGCGGCGGGCTTGCGCATGAACATTCCGAGCATCTCGGCCTCTCCGATGGCGTGGGGTTCGGGCACTATGTCGGGTCGCCGGGCGCCGGAGGCAAGCCGGCGCATTCTGCGGGAGCCTTCTCCGTCCCCGTGTGTTTACCCTTCGGAATGTTCAGTCCAAGGTGGAACCGCGGGGAGACGAACCATGACGATCGACGACGCCACCCTCCAGCGCCTGATTGACAAGGGGCGGCAGAACGGCAACCGGCTCGGCATCGAGCAGCTCGGCCAGGACGTGCCGGTGGAGACGATGACCCCGGAGGAGGTCGCCATTCTGGTGGAGCGGCTGGAGACCGCGGGAATCGACGTGGAACTGACCGACCAACGGCTGAAGCGCCCGCGCGGCGACGCCGGGTCCGACTACCAGCGCGGGGCCGGAGTCGTCACCATCGCCGCCCCCGCGGCCCCCGCCGTCTCCGCCCCCGGCGCCCGCCCGTCCGAGCATGGCTGGGCCGACGAAGGGCTGGGGCATGCCCATGGCGGGCATCACGGCTCCCGCCGCGCGCCCACCTGGGACCGCGGCGGGGTGGACATGCTGCCCGTTGTCTCGGTCATCGTGGTGGCGCTGGTGCTGATCGTCGCGCTCGGCGGCTGAGGTCCGGCTTTCAGCTTTGCGCTCAGGCCGGCTTCGCCAGGGCGTGGATGAGGATGGCCGCGGTTGCCGCGACGTTCAGCGACTGGACGCGGCCCGTGCCGGGCAGGGTCAGGATGTCCTCGCAGGCGGCGAGGGTGGCGGGGGGAAGCCCGTCCTCCTCGTTGCCCAGCACGATGGCGGCGGGCCGGTCGCCCTGGGCGAGTGCCGCCGGGTCGGTCACCACCGCCCGGCCCCGGCCCAGCGCCGTCCCGGCCACCCGGTAGGAATCGCGCAGCCGTTTCAGCGTCGCCGGCAGTCCGGTGGCCCGGCACAGCTCCACCCACTCGAAACCGCCCTCGGCCACGCGGTAGGCGGACTCCGACGGCAGGGCCTGTCCGGGATGGTCCGACACCACGACGCGCCGCAGGCCGAAGAAGGCGGCGGTGCGCAGGATGGCGCCCAAATTGTGCGGGTTGCCGACCCCATCCAGGATCAGCAGCGGCTGCCCGTCCGCCGCCCAGCGCTTCGCCGCCTCGATGTCGAAGGCAGGCACGGCGCGCGGCGCGATCAGGGCGACGACCCCGCCGTGCAGGACCGTTCCGGCGACCTTCGCCAGCTCGTCGGCGTCCACCATGCGGTAGGGCCTGCGGGCCGCGGCCATGGCCTTGCAGAAGTCGCCGGTCTTCGCCTTCAGCCGCTCCTCGAAGAACAGCCGCTCCACGCGCGCCGCGTCGTGGGTGAACAGGGCGGAGACGGCGGACAGGCCGGCAACGCGGAACAGCTTTCCAGACTCCCGCCCCGGCTCCTCGCGCGGCTCCTCCCGGCGCATGTCCCTGCCGGCGCGGGCCGGGCCGGAACGCGGCGGGCGGGCAGGGGAGGAGACGGGCGGACGGCCGCGCGGGGGCGCCGGCTTCGGCATGATGGACTCGGTGCTTGCGGGAACGGGCCGGCATTCTGAACCAACCCGTCCGCGAACTCAAAGCCCTCAGTGCCTGCCGTTCCGGCTCCGGGCGTAGCCGGCATAGGCTGCGGCGGCGGCGGCCGCGACTCCGGCGACGAGCAGAGGCGACACCCAGCCGGGCGGCGGGGTGCGGTAGCCGCCGGTGACGCCGCGGCCCCGCTCCACCGGGCCGAACAGGTTGCCGTCGCTGGGCGGGGCGGGCGGCGTCCGGCTGAAATGGCGGTGGGCGCCGTAGCCGGCGATCTTCTCCATCAGGCGGGGGGCCACCGCGTGCCCCAGCCGGGTCAGGGGAGTCATCGCGCCGACCATCGCCTGGGCGCGCGGGCGCAGGGCAACGGCCAGCACGGTGTCGGCCACGTCCTGCGGGTCGTCGTAGAAGGGGTTTTCGGCGTCCAACTGGTGGCCGGTGTAGTTGGCGCCGTGGGACATGCCCGGCGTGTCGGTGAAGAAGGGGTAGACGCCGCAGACATGGATGTCCGGCGCGTCCACCAACTCCGCCCGCAGGCTTTCCAGAAGCCCTTCCAGCCCGAACTTGCTGGCCGCATAGGCGGCGGCGTAGGGGGCGGGCGCCCAGGCACCGACCGACACCGTGTTGATGAGAACCCCGTAACCCTGCCGGCGGAACAGCGGAAGGACGGCGTGGGCGCCGTAGAGAGGCCCGAACAGGTTGGTCTCGACGACCCGGCGGTGCGCTTCCAGCGGCGTGTCCTCGAACCGCCCGACCGCCCCGACGCCCGCGTTGCTCACCCAGACGTCGATGCCGCCGAACCGCTCCACCGCCTGGGCGGCCAGCCGCCGGACCGCGTCCGCGTCGGTGACGTCGGTGGGGACCACCTCGGCTTCGGCGCCCAGTTCCCGGCATTCCCCGGCCACCTCGCCGAGAAGCTCCTCCCGCCGGGCGGCCAGCACCAGCCGGGCGCCCTCCCGCGCGAACGTCAGGGCGGTGGCCCGCCCGATTCCGCTCGACGCGCCGGTGACGACCACCACGGCCCCGCGCACGCTGTCCATCCGTCCTCTCCCATCGACGCTTCGTCGTGGGCATCAACAGGAGAGACCGGCCCATCGTCGCGGGTTGACGGATGGGCGGGCCGGGGAATGGACGGCCGGTCAGATCAGCTTGATCGCCAGGAAACCGCCGATCAGGGCGACGGCGAAGGCGGTGGTGACCAGGGTCAGCCGCTTTTCGATGAAGGTCCGCACCGGCTCCCCGAACCAGTAGAGCAGGGCGGCGACCAGATAGAAGCGGATGGCGCGCGACAGGATGGAGGCGCCGATGAACACCCAGATGTTCAGCTTCGCCACGCCCGCCGTGATGGTCAGCAGTTTGTAGGGGATGGGCGTCATGCCCTTGATGATCAGGATCTCCGCCCCGTATTCGACGAAGGTATGGCGCAGCGTCTCGAACTGGGCGTCCAGATGGTAGAAGTCGATGACCACCTGCCCGATGGTCTCGTACAGGAAATAGCCGATCATGTAGCCGGCGACGCCGCCCACCACCGAGGCCAGCGTGCAGATCGTCGCGATCCGCCACGCCGCCTGCCGGTTGGCGAGGACCATCGGCACCATCAGGATGTCCGGCGGGATCGGGAAGAAGGAGCTTTCCGCGAAGGAAACCCCCGCCAGCCAGGTGGTGGCGTTCTTCGAGGCCGCCTTGGCCATCGTCCAGTCGTAAAGGCGCTTCAACATGCCGGTCGCAGCCCGTGTTGTGCCGGTGAGGGAGCCCCTGTTTTAGCGGGGGACCGGACCATCGGCTACGACCAATTCGGGGCGGCCCCGGAAAGGCTACGCCATCGGATTACGAAGAGGACGGCGGCCTGCCGGAATCCGCTGAGCCCGATTTCGCGGAATCGGGATCGGCGCGCGACACCGGATCGCAGTCGCCGTCGCGGGAACCGCCCGGATGGCCGCCGGGCATGCCGCGGTAGCGCGTGTCCGGGTTGGACCCGCCGCCGCCGCTCTGCTCGTCGCAGAGCGGTTCGATGTCGGTCTTGCGGATGGACGCCTTGTCTCCTGCGATGTCGTCCCTGGCGCTGTCGTCGGTCATGGCCGCTCTCCGGCTGCGGATATGGAATCCGGGCAACAGGCCGGCGCCGCCCAGGTTCCCGTCCCGCTGACGCTCACTTCGTCGCGGCTTCCAGATAGGCGATCAGGTCGGCGCGGTCCTCCGGCTTCGCCACGCCGGCGAAGGCCATGCGGCTGTCGGGAATGACCGCCTTCGGGTTGGCGAGGTAGGGGTCGAGCGTCGCCGCGTTCCATTGGATGCCGGACGCCTTCAGCCCTTCGGAATAATTGGCGAAGCTGTCCACCGTCCCGGCCTTGCGCCCGAACAGATCGTGCAGCGTGGGGCCGACGCGGTTCTTGCCCGCTTCCACCGTGTGGCAGGCCTTGCACTGGCGGAACAGCTTCTCCCCGTTGGCCGGATCGCCGTCGGCCAGGGCCGGAAACGGTGCGACGGCGAGCAGGATGACGGCGGCGAGTGCAGTGCGGGCGGCAATGCGCATGGGTCGGAAGCCTCCTTCGTTTCGCCGCGGCGGAAGGTCGCGGCGCCGACGGAGACTTTACGGATCGTCCGATTCCGGACCATTGGACTTTGGACCGGTGTCGCCGGCGCCTTTCCCGGTCTCCGCCCCCGGTTTCAGCGCCTCGTCCAGCCAGGCGAGATGGGGGGCGGCGGCGCGGCGGGCCTCCTCCTCCATGCGGCGGTAGCGGGCGATCACCTCCTGCCCGAAGGCGGTCAGGCCGGTCCCGCCGCCCTCCCGCCCGCCGACGTTGGTGCGCACCACCGGCTCGCGGAAGGCGGAATTCATCGTCTCCACCAGGAACCACGCGCGGCGGAAGGACATGCCGAGCGCCCGCGCCGCCGCGGAGATGGAGCCGGTGCGGTCGATCTCCTCCAGCAGGGACACCTTGCCGGGGCCGATGGCGCCGGAGGGGTGGAGGAAGCGCAGCCGGATGTCGGTCGTCATGGCCTGTGTCTCGCCGGGAAACGGGATGGTCGAACGGGGGTGCTCTCCGCCCAAGGTATCATCTGCCGCCGCAGGGCCGGTCCCGAATTCGCACCCTCCGGCGTCTGCAACCAAAGTCGAATTTACCGGCCTTCCCCGAAACCGCGATAACGGCGGGGCGCTGTGACGGAACCGGTCATCGGACGAACGGACACAGGGCGCACAACCCGCCAATCGCCATTCCGCGACATTCAGTTCGGGCAATCCGCTTCGGGAGGAAACCGCCGTGATCCATCAGGCCCTGGAAACGCTCAGCAAGCAGGTCGCCATCCGGCCGCGCTACGACAACTTCATCGGCGGCCAGTGGGTTCCGCCGACGAAGGGCCAGTATTTCACCAACCTGACCCCGATCACCGGCAAGCCGCTGTGCGAGGTCGCCCGCTCCACCGCGGAAGACATCGAGAAGGCGCTGGACGCCGCCCACAAGGCCAAGGACGCCTGGGGCCGCACCTCCCCGGCGGAGCGCGCGCGCATCCTGAACAAGATCGCCGACCGCATGGAAGAGCGTCTGGACGTCCTGGCGCTGGCCGAGACGCTGGACAACGGCAAGCCGATCCGCGAGACGACCCACGCCGACCTGCCGCTCGCCATCGACCATTTCCGCTACTTCGCCGGCTGCGTCCGCGCCCAGGAAGGCACCATCGCGGAGATCGACCACACCACCTACGCCTATCATTTCCACGAGCCGCTGGGCGTCGTCGGCCAGATCATCCCGTGGAACTTCCCGCTGCTGATGGCCGTGTGGAAGCTGGCCCCGGCGCTGGCCGCCGGCAACTGCGTCGTCCTGAAGCCCGCCGAGCAGACTCCGATGGCCATCATGGTCATGATGGAGATCATCGGCGACCTGCTGCCGGACGGCGTCCTGAACGTCGTCAACGGCTTCGGCATCGAGGCGGGCAAGCCGCTGGCCCAGAGCCCGCGCATCGCCAAGATCGCCTTCACCGGCGAGACGACGACCGGCCGCCTGATCATGCAGTATGCGGCGGAGAACATCATCCCGGTCACGCTGGAGCTGGGCGGCAAGTCGCCGAACATCTTCTTCAACGACGTGATGGCCGATGACGACGAGTTCCTGGACAAGGCGCTGGAAGGCTTCGCCATGTTCGCGCTGAACCAGGGCGAGGTCTGCACCTGCCCGTCGCGCGTCCTGGTGCAGGAAAAGATCTACGACAAGTTCATGGAGAAGGCGGTCGCCCGCGTCGCCGCGGTGAAGCAGGGCAGCCCGCTCGACCCCGCGACGATGATCGGCGCCCAGGCGTCCATCGACCAGCTCGAGAAGATCCTCTCCTACATCGACATCGGCAAGGCCGAGGGCGCCAAGGTGCTGATCGGCGGCGAGCGCGCCCATCTGGGCGGCGAACTGGAGAGCGGCTACTACGTCCAGCCGACGGTCTTCGAAGGCCACAACAAGATGCGCATCTTCCAGGAGGAGATCTTCGGGCCGGTCGTGTCCGTGACCACCTTCAAGACCGAGGAGGAGGCGCTCGCCATCGCCAACGACACGCTCTACGGCCTGGGCGCCGGCGTGTGGAGCCGCGACGGCAACCGCGCCTTCCGCATGGGCCGCGCCATCCAGGCGGGCCGCGTGTGGACCAACTGCTACCACCTCTACCCGGCCCACGCGGCCTTCGGCGGCTACAAGCAGTCCGGCATCGGGCGCGAGACCCACAAGATGATGCTCGACCACTACCAGCAGACCAAGAACCTGCTGGTCAGCTACAGCCCGAAGGCCCTGGGCTTCTTCTGATCCTTCCGTCTCCTCCCTGACCTTGCGGGGCCGGCGGCCATTCGGCTTCCGGCCCGCATTTTCTCTGGAGCATCCGCCCATGGTCGAACGAGTCGTCGCCACACCGGCGGCCCTGGAACTGATCGAGAAGCTGCGCGGGCTCTACGGGCCGCTGTTCTTCCATCAGTCCGGCGGCTGCTGCGACGGAAGCGCGCCGATGTGCTTCATGGAGGGGGAGTTCCGCCCCGGCGGCCAGGACGTCCGGCTGGGGGAGATCGGGGGCTGTCCCTTCTACATGGGGGCGGCGCAGTTCGAATACTGGTCGCACACCCAGCTCATCATCGACGTCGTGCCGGGGCGCGGCGCCAGCTTCTCGCTCGAAGCGCCGGAGGGCGTGCGCTTCCTCACCCGCTCCCGCCTGTTCTCCGATGGCGAGGTGGAGGCGCTGCGTTCCCATTCGAACGATATGGCGAAAAGAGCATAGCGCTTTTCCGTGGAATGCGGTATTCAGGATTCGACTTTGGGAGCTTCCCGGTCGGTGCGGCTGCCGGGCGGTCTGATCCGTGTTCAGACCGGTTTCCCCGTGCAGCGGCGCATATGGAACCGAACTCAGGCGCCTTCCGCGATGGTGGAGGGCGCCTTTTTCGTTGGGTGGGGGCAGCAGCAAGCACCAGCGCCCGCGCGCCAACATCGGGGAACACCCCCAACCCTCCCTTAGACCATGGTCGCATGCCCGCACCCCCGCACCGGCTTTGCCCGGCGGGCGGCGCTGAGGTAACCTATAGGTCATCCGCCCAGGTTCCCCGGCCCGCTTCCCGGCGCCGGGGGGCGGCTTCGGGTGATGGATGCCATGCCGATGCTTTTCGGGACCCGCACTGTGACCAGTCATCCGGCTTCGGACGCCTTCACTTCCGATGCTCCGCCCGGCGCCTCCGCGTCCAGCCCGTCCCTGCCGCGCGCCGTCTCGATGGCGGAGGACGCCCGCTCCGCCGCGCGGGAATTGTTCGAGGGGCTGTGCGGGAAGCACCCCGCCGCCGCCGCGGAGCTGGAGATGGTGCTGATCTTCTGCTCCGCCCATTACGACCGGGTGGAGCTGGCGGCGGCGCTGGCTGAGCTGTTCGGGCCGGTGCCGGTGGTCGGCTGCACCACGGCGGGGGAGATCACGCCCTTCGGCTACGCTGCCGGATCGCTGGTCGCCATTGGCTTCCCGCGCGCCGACTTCACCATCGCCACCCAACGGATCGACGACCTCGACCGCTTCTCCATCGCCGACGCGCCGCGCGTCCTGCGCAGCCTGATGGAGCAGCGCGACGTCGCCCTGGCCGCCCGCCCCGACGCCTTTCCCGACCATGGCAGCTTCGCCTTCCTGATGATCGACGGCATGTCGCGGGCGGAGGAGATGGTGGTCAGCGCGCTGCACAGCGTGCTGATGGACATCCCGCTGTTCGGCGGCTCCGCCGGGGACGAGCTGCGGTTCGAGCGCACCTTCGTCCTGCACGAGGGGCGGTTCCACACCAACGCCGCCGTGCTGATGCTGGTCACCACCGCGCGCCGCTTCGTGGTCTTCCGGACGGAGCATTTCGTGGCGTCCGACGCCAAGATGGTGGTGACCGGCGCCGACCCGCAGCGCCGCATCGTCACGGAGATCAACGCCGAACCGGCGGGCCGCGAGTACGCCCGCATGGTCGGGCTGGAGGGGGAGCCGCTGACGCCCCTGATCTTCGCCGCCTATCCCGTCGTCGTGCGGGTGGGGGGCGAGTATCACGTCCGCTCCATCCAGAAGGTCAACGACGACGAGAGCCTGACCTTCTACTGCGCCATCGACGAGGGGATCGTGCTGACCGTCGCCCGCGGCGTCGATCCGGTGGAGAATCTGGAGGAGATGATGCGCAAGCTGGCCGCGGAGATCGGCGGGCCGCCGGATCTCGTGCTCGGCTGCGACTGCATCCTGCGCCGGCTGGAGCTGGAGCAGCGGCAGCTCAAGCACGTCATGTCGGCGGCGCTGGCGCGGCACAACGTCATCGGCTTCTGCGCCTACGGCGAGCAGTACAACGCCATGCACGTCAACCAGACCTTCACCGGTGTCGCGATAGGTGCGCGATGACGCTCATCTTCGATTGGCGGGAGCCGTCCCGTCCGCCCGCGGACCCGTCGTCCGCGACCCATCCGTCCTCACCGGACGAGCGCAGCCGGGTGGAGGCGCTGGAGCGCGAGAACGCCAAGCTCCGCCGCATCAACCAGGTGCTGATGGACCGGGTGGAACGGTCGATGGACGTGCAGGGGGGCGCCTTCTCCCTGTTCCAGACCGCGATCGTCCTGGAGCAGAAGGTCCGCGAACGCACGCTGGAGCTGGAACGCGCCCTGCGCGAGCTGGAGGACAGCCACCGCGCCCTGGCCCGCGCCAAGGAACTGGCCGACACCATGCGCACCCGCCTGTCGGAGGCCATCGAGTCGGTCAACGAGGGCTTCGCCATCTTCGACAGCGACGACCGGCTGGTCCTGTGCAACAGCAAGTATCTGGCCCTGTGGCCGGAAATCCGCGACCGCATCGTGCCGGGCATCCGCTTCCAGGAGATCGCGGAACTGGCGGCCTCCTCCCGCACCATCGCCGACGCCTACCCGCGGCCCGACCGCTGGCTGTCGGAACGGCTGGCCCAACACCGGGCGCTGAAGGGTCCCTACGTCTACCGGCTGGCGGACGGGCGCTGGGTCCAGGTGAACGAGCGGCGGACCCGCGACGGCGGGGTGGTCGGCGTCTACACCGACATCACCGACATCAAGGAGCATGAGACCCGCCGCCGCGAACGCGAACTGGCCGAAAAGTCGGCGCTGCTCCAGGCGACGCTGGACAACATCGCCCAGGGCGTCGGCGTGTACGACCGCGACCAGCGGCTGGTCGCCTGGAACGAGCGCTTCACCGGCCTGCTGCGCCTGCCCGCCAACGTGGCGGAGCGCGGGGCGGGCTTCGCCGACTTCGTTCTGCACCACGCCGCACTCGGCGACCGCGGCCTGTCGCTGAGCGCCCTGATGATGCCCAGTTGCCTCGTCGAGCAGCCCTGGCTGGATGGCACGGTGCTGGAGATCAGCCGCAACCCCATGCCGGGCGGCGGCTTCGTCCTGACCTTCACCGACATCACCGAGCGCAAGCGGGCCGAGCAGGCGCTGCGCGACAGCGAGGAGCGCATCCGGCTGGTCACCGACGCGGTGCCGGCGCTGATCGCCTATGTGGACGCCGAGCAGCGCTTCCGCTTCGTCAACAAAGCCTATGAGGGCTGGTTCAACCGCAAGCGGGAGGAGATCGAGGGCCAGCCCATGTGGGCGGCGCTGGGCGACCTCTATTACGAGGTGCGGCGTTCCTACGTGCTGCGGGCGCTGGCCGGCGAGGAGGTGACCTTCGACCTGGAACTGCCCGGCGAGAACGGGGCTCCGCGCTATGCCGTCGCCACCTACATCCCGCATTTCGGCGAGCGGCGGGGCGGCGGCAAGCCGGAGGTGCTGGGCTATTTCGGCCTGATCCACGACATCACCGAGCGGCGCATGGCGGCGGAGGCCCTGGCCGACGCCAAGGACAGCCTGGAACACCGCGTGGCCGAGCGCACCGCCGAACTGACCCGCCTCAACGGCCAGCTTCAGCAGGAGATCGCCGAACGCATCGCGGCGGAGGAGGCGCTTCGCCTCGCCAAGGCGGAGGCGGAGCAGGCCAACCTGTCCAAGACCCGCTTCCTGGCGGCGGCCAGCCACGACCTGCTGCAACCGCTGAATGCCGCGCGGCTGTTCGTCTCGGCGCTGGGCGATCTGGAGCAGCCGGAGCCGAACCGCGGGCTGGTGGACAACATCGACGTGGCGCTGGCCTCGGTGGAGGACCTGCTGTCGGCTCTGCTGGACATTTCCAAGCTGGACGCCGGGGCGGTGCGGCCCGAGATCGCCGACTTCCCGATCCGCAGCCTGCTCGGCGCGCTGGCCACCGAATACGCGGCGGTGGCGAAGGAGCGCGGGCTCGACCTCTGCGTCGTTCCCAGCCACGCCGTGGTGCGCAGCGACGTCCGGCTGCTGCGCCGAATCCTTCAGAACTTCCTGTCCAACGCCCTGCGCTACACGCAAGCGCGGGGCGGGGCCGGGCGTGTCCTGGTCGGCTGCCGGCGGACGTCCGAAGGCTTGCGGATCGAGGTGTGGGACACCGGCCCCGGCGTGCCCGCCGACAAGCTGGGCGAAATCTTCCAGGAGTTCCGCCGCCTCGACACGCCCTGCGCCAACGAGCGGGTGCGCGGCATGGGCCTCGGCCTCGCCATCGTGGAGCGGGTGGCGCGGATGCTCGACCACCCGATCACCGTGCGCTCCCAGCCGGGGCGGGGGTCGGTTTTCGCGGTGACGGTGCCCTTCGGGCGCTACGCCCGCCCGGTGCGCGCCCTGGAGGCCCCGGTGCGGACCGCCTCGAACCGGCTGGCCGGCACGCGGGTGCTGGTGATCGACAACGAGCCGGCGGTTCTGGCCGGGATGCGCGCCCTGCTGGAAGGCTGGGGCTGCACCGTCGCCACGGCGGCGTCGGGCGACGAGGCGCTGGCCGGGCTGGGGGCGGTGGCTCCGGACGTGCTGTTCGCCGATTACCACCTGGACGACGGGGTGATCGGCTTCACCGAGATCGCGCGGGTGCGCGAGCGCTGCGGGGCGGACCTGCCCTCGGTCCTCATCACCGCCAACCGCACCGCGGAGGTGGTGGAGGAGGCGCAGGCCATGGGATGCCATGTGCTGAACAAGCCGGTGCGCCCGGCGCAGTTGCGCGCGGTGATGACGGGGTTGTTGGGGTAGGGAGTTTGGGGGGAGTGGTCGCGCTGGGCCCCCCTCCCGACCTCCCCCCACTTCGCAGGGGGAGGAGTAAAGCCCTCCCCCGCCGAAGGTGGGGGAGGGTTGGGTGGGGGCCCAGCGCGACCACTCCCAAAAAGCTCCTTACTCCCCACCCGCCTTCCGCGCCAAGAACCCCCGCGCCGGGTTGTAGCCGTACACCGCCCCGCCCAGGAAGACCGCCAGCGCCAGCACGGTCCAGCCCAGCGCCGGAAGGTTCACGTCCAGATACAGCGCGAAGCGGATCAGCTCCACCGCCTGGCTGAAGGGGTTGACGGCGCACAGGACGTAGAGCAGTTCCCCCGCCTCCTGCATCTTCCACAGCGGATAGAGCGCGGTGGACAGGAAGAAGGTCGGGAAGATGACGAAGTTCATCACGCCCGCGAAATTCTCCAACTGCCGGATGGCCGAGGACAGCAGCATCCCCAGCGCCCCCAGCATCAGCCCGCTGACGACCAGCGCCGGCAGCACCGCGACGTAGCCGAGCGGCGGCGCCTGCACCCCGTAGACCCAGGCGACGGCGAGGAAGGCGTAGACCTGGAGGATCGACACCGCCGTTCCGGCCAGAAGCTTCGCCGTCAGAAGGAACCAGCGGGGCAGGGGGCTGACCAGAAGCATCCGCATGCTGCCCATCTCGCGGTCGTAGACCATCGACAGCGAACTCTGCATCCCGTTGAACAACTGCACCATCCCGGCGAGGCCGGGGACGATGTAGACCTCGTAAGGGATGTAGGTCTCGTAGGGCGGGGTGATGGCGATTCCCAGCGCCGCGCGGAAGCCCGCCGCGAAGACGAACAGCCAGAGCAGCGGGCGCACCAGAGCCGACAGGAAGCGCTCCCGCTGGTGGACGAAGCGCAGCACCTCGCGCCCGACGATCCCGCCGAGCGCAAGGATATAGTGAGCGGGGGCCGTCACGCCGCCTCCATCGCGGTCAGGCGGGTGAAGCTCTCGGTCAGCGTGTCCGCCCCGGTGCCGCCGACGACCTCCGCCACCGGTCCCGCCGCGCGGACCCGCCCGCGGTGGATCACCACCACGCGGTCGTCCGGGGCGATCTCGTCGATCAGGTGGGTGGCCCAGAGGACGGCGATGCCGCGCTCCCGGCACAGGGCGTGGACATGCTCCACGATGGCGCGGCGGGCCGGAACGTCCAGCCCGACGGTCGGCTCGTCCAGCACCAGAAGGGCCGGCTCGTGCAGCAGGGCGCGGGCCAACTCCACCCGGCGGCGGTGGCCGCCGTTCAGCGCCCGCACCGTCTCGCCGATGCGTTCCGCCATTCCCAGCCGCTCCAGGGACTCCCGAGCGCGGGCCTCGGCGGTGCGGCGGGGGATGCCGTGCAGGGCCGCGAAGTAGAGCAGGTTCTGCCGCACCGTCAGGTCGAGGTCGAGCGTCGGCTGCTGGAACACCACGCCCATCCGGCCCAGCGCCCGCGCCGGTTCCCGCCGCAGATCGACGCCGCCGATGCGGATGGTGCCGCCCGGCGATTCGAACAGGCGGGTGACCAGGGCGAACAGCGTCGTCTTGCCCGCCCCGTTGGGGCCGAGCAGCGCGGTGAAGGACCCCGCCTCCACCGCCAGCGACACGTCCTTCAGCGCGAAGGCCCCGCGGCTGTAGGCGTAGCTGAGACCTTCGACCGACAGCGCGGGCGTTCCCATCCGGTCAGCCCTTCACCGCCACGCCCCAGGGATAGCGCCCGGTCTTGATCGACTTGACGACCTTCAGGCTGTCCACATCGATCACCGACACGTCGCCCGACACGCCGTTGGTGGCGTACAGCCGCTTCTGGTCGGGCGACAGGTCGAGTTGCCAGACGCGGCGGCCAACCAGCAGATAGTCCTTCACCGCGAAGGTCCGGGCGTCCACCACCGCCACATGGTTGGCCGGGCCGAGCGCCACGAAGGCGTAGCGCCCGTCGTCGGTCAGCTTGACGCCCACGGGCTGGATGCGGTCCTGGGGCACCCCTTTGATCTTGAAGCGGATGGTCTGTTCCACCTTCCGGCTGGCCGTGTCGATCACCGACAGGGTGCCGCCGATCTCCGCCGACACCCACAGGCGGCTGCCGTCCTTGCTGAACTGGGCGTAGCGCGGGCGGGCGTCGACCAGCGTGTGGTCCACGGCGGCGCGCTTCTCCGTGTCGATCCAATGGACCATGTTCGTCGTCTCCGACGTGTTCACGGCCCACTTTCCGTCCGGGCTGACCGCCATGCCTTCCGGCTCCACCCCGACATCCACCTGATAGGCGACCTTGCGGTTGGGCACGTCCACCACCGTGACGACGTTGCTTTCCTCGTTGGCGATGAAGAGCTGCTTGCCGTCCGGATGCAGGGCGAACAGCTCCGGGTCCTCGCCCGACGGCAGGTCGTGCAGGATCTTCTTCGTGGCGAGGTCCATCACCTGCACCGTGTCGTCGTCGCTGGCGCAGATGTAGAGGTGCTTGCCGTCCGCGCTCAGCGTGATGCCGCGGGGGCGGCGCCCGACCTTCACCGTCTCCGTCACCGTCAGGGTCGCGCCGTCGATGATGGAGAGGGTGTTGTCCTTCTCGTTCGACACATAGATCGTTTCCGCCAGCGCGGGGACGGCGCAGCCGGCCAGCAGAGCGGCGAGGAGAAGGGTGCGGGCGGTGCTCATCGGAAGGGCGTCCTTTCGGCGGGAATGGTTGGAAAAGGTCAGCGGCGGCAGCCCGTTTCGGGCTGGTCGTGGCCCAGCGTGTCGAGTTCGGTCTTCGGATGCAGGAAGCCGTCCTGCGGCGAGACGGAGACCAGCGAGCGGTCGGCCGCCACCAGCACCGGCTGGCGGAGCTGCCCGTCCCAGCTCCGGAAGGACAGCGGCACGCCCTTGAAGGCGGCCAGCGTGAAGTCCGGCCCGCGGATGTGGGCGGCCAGGGCCGTGGGATCGGTGGAGCGGGTGCGGGTCGCCGCCTCGCCCACCGCGCGGATGGCGGCCCAGGCGGCGTAATCGCGGGGCAGCATGGTGCGCCCGGCGGCGGCCTTGAAGCGGGACTGGAGCTGTGCCGCCCCCCAGGACTCGTGCGTGCGGTGCCAGTTGGTGGGGACGAGGCCCTGCGTGCCGGCGACCGGGCGCGGCTCCCAGGTGCGGTACTGCACATAGTCGCCGAAATCGCCGATCTCGTCGGCCACGATCACCACGTCGTGCCGCTTGCCCTGGGTGAAGACCGGCATTTCGGCCTGGGCGGTGCGGCGGGCGTCGTGGTCCTCGCTCCAGGTCTTCTCCTCCACGACCTCCGCGCCGAAGCGCTTGGCCGCCCGCTTCACCGCGGCGGCGTAGAGCCGGTCCTCGGGCCGGGTGCCGACGATCAGCAGCCACTTCGTCCAGCGCTTCACCGCCAGATACTGGGCCAGACCGTCGGCCAGCATGGCGCGGTCGGGTGCCGTGTGCAGCAGGTTGGGCGCGCACAGCGCGTTGCGCAGGCTGTCGTCGGTGGAACCGGCGTTGAACAGCAGCAGGTTCGCCGCCTCCGGCAGGCGCGCCAGAGCGCCGGGCGTCTCGCCGGGCAGGTCCAGCACGACCAGGCGGTGTCCGGCGGCGGCCAGATCGCGCAGCGCCTGCGCCGGGTCGCCGTCGATGGGGACGGTGACGGCCTCCAGCGCGAAGCGCTGCTTCAGGAAGCGGCCCGTGCTGTTGTTGTCGGCCAGGGCGAGAGTGGCGCCGGCCAGCCCCTCGTCGGCGGGCGGTTCGTCCAGGTTGGACAGGGCGGGGGGGTGCTCCACCTCCTGCGTCAGGTAGGCGATGCGGACGGTCGAAGCGTCGGCGGTTGCGGCCTCCTGTGAATGGGCGACCGGCGCGGCGCACAGCCCGGAGGCCAGCAGGGCAATCCGCATCGAGGAGTGTAACCAGAAGCTGAAACGCATCGCGGGTTTGCACTCGCCTTGGTTTCGGGAGATCAGGGTATCCCCGCCGGGCGGCGTCCCGGAATGCAACTTTGGTACGATTGCGCGGGTGGAAAATTGCGGTTCGGACCGCCGGGGGCCGCCTCCACGCACGGTTGCTACCAAAGTCCAATTATTGGCGGAACGGACCGCCCGCTATGCTCCGGGGCAACGGACACCGCTCCTTCGCATATTCTCTGAATGAGGACGCCCCTTATGAACGCACGGCTTCTCCGGCTTGCGGTTGCAGGTTTCCTGACCGGCGCGGTCGCCATCCCCTCCCTCTTCGTGTCCACGGCGGCCCTGGCCCATGGCGACGTGACGCCCCAGGCGGTGGACACCACCGGCCTCGACAAGCTGGGCGAGGACTGGCGCGACGCGAACCCCTATCGCGGCAACCCGCGCGCGATCGAGATCGGTTCCTCCGCCTTCAACCAGAACTGCGCGCGCTGCCACGGGCTGGGCGCGGTGTCGGGCGGCATCGCCCCCGACCTGCGCTATTTGGAAAAGGGGGAGCCCGGGGACGAGTGGTTCAAGGAGCGGGTGGTGAACGGCTCCATCCGCAACGGCGTCACCTACATGCCGCGCTTCGGCGAGGCGCTGGGGCAGGAGGCGCTGTGGGCCATCCGGTCGTGGCTGGAAACGGTGCACGAGGAATGACGGCTCCTCTGTCGCGGCGCCACCTCCTGTCCTTCGCCGCCGCCGCGCTGGCCGCCGGGGTGCTCCCCCGGCGTGCCGGCGCGCGCCCGTTGGACGATGTGATGGCCGCCGGGCGGCTGATGGTCGCGGTCTATCGCGACAACCCGCCCTTCTCCTACCGCAAGGGCGGCGCCCTGGTGGGTGTGGACGTGGACCTCGCCCGCGCCATTGCCGAACGGCTGGGCGTCGGCGTCGAGTTCATGGAACTGGCCGCCGGGGAGACCGTGTCCGACGACCTGCGCAACGCCGTCTGGCGTGGTCCGGTCGTCGGGGGCGGTGTGGCCGATGTGATGATGCATGTGCCCTATCAGAAGGAGTTCGGCCTGCGCAACCCGGAGGCCGTGCTGTTCGGCCCCTACCAGCGGGAGGGCTTCGCGCTGGCCCGCAACCCGATGCGCATGACCCAGCCGATGCTGGCCTCCTTGCCGGACGAGCCGATCGGGGTGGAGATCGACAGCATTCCCGATTTCTACCTGCTGGGGGCCTTCGGCGGACGCCTGCGCGAGCGGATCGTCCACTACATGACCATCCCCGAGGCCGTCGATGCGCTGGTCAAGGGCGACGTCGCCGCCGTCGTCGCCACGCAGAGCCAGGTCGAAGCCGCTCTGGGCGAGCGCGCCGCGGACTTCCCCATCACCCCCGTCACCTTCCCCGGCATGATGACGTCGAGTTGGGACATCGGCATGGCGGTGAAGGAGAACTCCCGCGACCTCGCTTATGCGGTGGGCGACGCGGTGACGGCGATGCTGGAGGACGGGACGATGCAGGCGCTCTTCCGCAAGCATGGGGTGACGCACAACGCGATCCCGGTGGAGTAGGGCGGCTGCAACCCCCACCCTGACCCTCCCCCGCTGGGCGGGGGAGGGGACTGCCGCCGCTTCGCACAGACCTCCCTCCCCCGCCCAGCGGGGGAGGGCCGGGGAGGGGGCAAGGGTCTGCGCAAAATAAGGAAGAAGAAGGGAGCAACCGCCATGATCCGTCACCTCGCCACCGCCGCACTTCTGGCCGCCTTCTCTCTCCCAGCTCTCGCCGGCCCGCCGGACCCCGCCGACCCGCTGGCCTCCGTCATGTGGGACGTGCTGCGGCCGGAGCTGTTCGGGACGGCCCCCATCCGGTTCGACGAGCGCGTGACCGTCACCGCCCCCGACAACGCGGAGAACGCCGCCGCGGTGCCGGTGATGGCCGACGCCACGGCGCTGGGCGCGGTGGAGGAAATGGTGCTGTTCGCCGACCTCAACCCCTTCCCGGTCATCCTGCGCTTCCAGCCGCTGGCGGCGAAGCCGGTGATCGCCACGCGCTTCAAGGTGCAGCAGGCGACACCGCTGCGCGCCGCTGCGCGCACGCCGGACGGCGTCTGGCACATCGGTGGCAAGCTGCTGGACGCGGCGGGTGGCGGCTGCACCGCGGCGCCCGCGACCTACGCCACCGCCGACTGGGCCGACCATGTGGGGGAGGTGCAGGGCCGCGCCTGGGCGCCGACCGGGGAGGACAAGGCGACGCGCGTCCGCTTCCTCGTCCGACACCCCATGGACACCGGTCTGGTCGCCGGCATTCCCGCCTACTTCATCGAGGCGCTGACCCTGCGCGACGCCGAGGGGCGGGAACTGGCCCGGCTGCACACGGCGGAACCACTGTCCGAGAACCCCGTCTTCACGCTGGAGGTGCAGCCCGGACCGGGCGCGCGCAGCCTGACGCTGGACGGGCGCGACAACCAGGGCGGCGAGGTGAAGGCGGCCATTCCGCTGCCCTGGGTGCAGGGAGCGCTGCCATGAGAGCGCTTCTCGCACTCCTGCTGCTGCTCCTGTCCGCCGTGCCGGGCTGGGCCGCCGGTCCGCTCACCTACCGTCTGAAGCCCGTCGCCATCGCGCCGGACACCTGGGTCTTCGAGGGCACGCGCGAGCATTTCACCCGCGCCAACGGTGGCAACATCCTGAATCCCGGCTTCATCGTGACCGACGACGGGGTGATCGTGATCCAGACCGGCCCGTCGCGCCGCTTCGGGGAGGAGATGCGCGCGGCCATTGCCACGGTCACCGACAAGCCCATCCGCAAGGTCTTCGTCAGCAACCTTCATCCCGACTATTGGCTGGGCAACCGCGCCTTCGCCGACGTGCCCATCGCGGCGCTGCCCGGCACCATCGAGGGCATCAAGGCCGAAGGGGCGGGGATGACGGAGAACATGTACCGTCTCGTCGGCGATTGGATGCGCGGCACGGAACCGCTGGTCCCGACGGAGGCGGTCTACGGCTCCACCGTCGTCTTCGGGTCGCACCGGCTGCGGCTGATCCCGCTGGAGGGCCACACCGCCGCCGACCTCGCCATCCTGGACGAGACGACGGGCGTGCTGTTCGCGGGCGGAGTCGTCTTTTCCGACCGGACGCCGACCACGCCGCACGCCGACATCGGGAAATGGCTGGGGGCGCTCGACGCGCTGGAGGCGCTGGACGTCACGGTGCTGGTGCCCAACCACGGGCGAATCCGCTCCGACAAGGCGGCCATCGCCCAGACCCGCGATTGGCTGAGCTGGCTGGACCGCACCCTGCGCGAGCGGGCGGAGGCCGGGGCCGACATGGCCGAGCTGCTCGACGCGCCGATCCCCGAGCGCTTCGCCGGAATGGGCGTGCTGCGCGACGAATACCGGCGCTCCGTCTCGCATCTCTGGCCGGGACTCGAGAAGGCCGCGCTGCCGCGGGTGAACTGATGCCTTTCGCAAGGAAACCCCGTCTCCGCACCAGCAGAACGCACCGCCCATCCTACTATTTGCCAATGGACCGAAACGGGGGTGCCGGTAGACTGCTCTACAGTCGAAAGGATACGGGCTTCGCGATGCAGCATCGCCCCGCGCCGATCCCCTGAATTTCCTGAAAAGAAGCCGAGGCCGGGCGGATGAAGCGGGCGGGCCGCGCTCGTTTCGTCTGCGAACGATACCGGCTGTCCATTCCCCTGGCCCAATTCCCTGGCCCAATTCCCCGGGAGGTATCCGCACCATGAAGCGTCTTTTCCGCACCTGCCTTCTTGCCAGCGCCATGGCCGCCGGTCTCGGCCTGAGCGGTCCCACGCTGGCCGCCGAAGGGCCGAGCAACGACGACCTGCTGAACGACGCCAAGACGACGGGCGACGTCCTGACCTACGGCATGGGGCACCAGGCGCAGCGCTTCAGCCCGCTCGACAAGCTGACGCCGGACTCGGTCAAGGGGCTGGTGCCGGTGTGGTCCTTCTCCTTCGGCGGCGAGAAGCAGCGCGGGCAGGAGTCGCAGCCGATCATCCATGACGGCACGATCTACGTGACCGGTTCCTATTCGCGCCTCTACGCCGTGGACGTGAAGACCGGGCAGAAGAAGTGGCAGTACGACCACCGCCTGCCCGAAGGCATCATGCCCTGCTGCGACGTGGTGAACCGCGGTGCGGCGATCTACAAGGACAAGATCTACTTCGCGACGCTGGACGCCCGTCTGGTCGCGCTGAACAAGGACACCGGCAAGGTCGTCTGGTCGAAGAAGATCGAGGACTACAAGGCCGGCTATTCGGCGACCTCGGCCCCGCTGATCGTGGACGGCAAGATCATCACCGGCAATTCCGGCGGCGAGTTCGGCATCATCGGCATGGTCGAGGCGCGCGACGCCGAGACGGGCGAGCTGGTCTGGCAGCGCCCGACCATCGAGGGCAACATGGGCACCCTCAATGGCAAGGAATCGACCATGACCGGCGTGATGAACGCAAGCTGGCAGGGCGATCTCTACAAGACCGGCGGCGGTGCCACCTGGCTGGGCGGGACGTACGACCCGGAGACCAAGACGCTGTTCTTCGGCACCGGCAACCCGGCGCCCTGGAACTCGCACCTGCGTCCGGGCGACAACCTCTACACCTCCTCCACCCTGGCCATCGACCCGGCCAACGGCGACATCAAGTGGCACTACCAGACCACGCCGCACGACGGCTGGGACTTCGACGGCGTGAACGAGCTGGTGTCCTTCGACCTGAAGAAGGACGGGCAGACGATCAAGGCCGGCGCCAAGGCCGACCGCAACGGCTTCTTCTACGTCCTGGACCGCACCAACGGGAAGCTGCTCAGCGCCTCGCCCTTCGTCACCAAGATCACCTGGGCCAAGGAGATCGACCTGAAGACCGGACGCCCGGTCTACATCGACGACAACCGTCCGGGGAACCCGGCGGGCGCCGACAAGGGCAAGCCGGTCTTCTCCGCCCCGGCCTTCCTGGGGGCCAAGAACTGGATGCCCATGGCCTACAGCCCGGCGACGGAGCTGTTCTACGTCCCGGCCAACGAATGGGGCATGGACATCTGGAACGAGCCGATCACCTACAAGAAGGGTGCCGCCTATCTGGGCGCCGGCTTCACCATCAAGCCGCTCTATGACGACTACATCGGCGCGCTGCGCGCCGTCGACCCGAAGACCGGCAAGATCGTCTGGGAATACAAGAACCCGGCGCCGCTGTGGGGCGGCGTGCTGACCACCGCCGGCAACCTCGTCTTCACCGGCACGCCGGAAGGTTATCTGAAGGCGTTCGACGCCAAGTCCGGCAAGGAGGTCTGGAAGTTCAACACCGGCTCCGGCGTCGTCGGCTCCCCGGTCACCTGGGAACAGGACGGCGAGCAGTATGTGGCCGTGGTTTCCGGCTGGGGTGGTGCTGTGCCGCTGTGGGGCGGCGACGTCGCCAAGCTGGTGAAGGACATCAACCAGGGTGGTTCCCTCTGGGTCTTCAAGCTGCCGAAGGCCTGACGCGACCAGCAGTGCCGCGACCGGTGCGGAGAAGGGCGGCCCGAATGGTTCGGGCCGTCATTTCTTGCGACTCACTTGCAAACGGGTTTGGAACGAAATTGCCGGAGATCGGCTGATTTGGGGAATACCCGTTCCAGTCCTTGCGCATTCTTGAACGGTCCGGCATGATCGCTACCGGAAACGCCCCGAAACGATGAGCGTGGGAACCACGCCATGAGCCGAATTCTGATCGCGGACGACCATCCGCTGGTGCGCGACGCCCTGCGCAGCGCCGTCCTCTATTCCTGCCAGGCGCAGGAGATTCACGAGGCCGGTTGCCTGGACGAAACCATCGCCATCCTCGACTCCATGCATAGCGGCAAGGGGGAGCCGGACCTTGTCCTGCTCGACCTCAACATGCCGGGCATGAACGGGCTGTCCGGGCTGCTCGCCCTGCGCCGCCGCTTCCCGGCCATCCCCGTCGCCGTCGTTTCGGCGCACGAGGACCGCAAGGTGATGCTGGAGGCGGTGCGCTGCGGCGCCGCCGGCTTCATTCCCAAATCGACGCCGCGGGACGCCATCGCCGGCGCGCTGCGCCAGATCCTGGCCGGGGAGGTCTATCTTCCCGCCTCGGTCGAGGAGGGGGCCGCGGCGGAGGACGAGGAAACGGCGGAGATCGCCCGCCGCCTGTCCACCCTGACGGCGCAGCAGCTCCGCGTTCTGGAGATGCTGGGCACCGGCAAGCTGAACAAGGAAATCGCGTACGAGCTGAGCATCACGGAGACCACCGTGAAGGCCCACGTCTCTGCGATCCTGCAAAAGCTGAAGGTCTACAGCCGCACCCAGGCCGTGGTCTTCGCCAACCGCCTGCAATTGGACAAGGCCCGCCTCGGCATCTGAGCAGGGCCATCGCCTTTCAAATCCCCCTCTCCCGCCCCGGGAGAGGGAAGGGGCCCGCGCCGCAGGCGTGGGAAGGGTGAGGGGACCGCCAAGGATCGGTGGCTTGATCCTCGTACGACCCTCACCCGGCCCTTCGGGCCACCCTCTCCCGGGGCGGGAGAGGGATGGAGCGCCAAGGCGATTTCGTTCAGCGGTTCCGCATCCGGCGAGCGTCCGCGGCGGCGCGCGCCGCCTCCTGCCCCGGATCGCCCCGCCCGAAGCCGAGCGGCACCGGGCTGTCGAGCCATCCGAAGCCGTCCAGGGCGTGGCCGTCGAAGTCCGTCCAGTCCGCCCAGTCCTTGTCTTTATCGCGCCGCTTCGCCTCCGCCTTGCGCACGGCCCGACGGGCCTCCAGGCCGGGATCGCGGCGCCCGAGCTGCTCGTCGCGCGTGGGACGTTCGATGATGACGATGGACGTGCCGGTGAACGGGTCGCTGACGATCGCCAGATCGCGCGACCGGTCGGCGTGATTGGGACCGCGGGAGCCGGAGTCGAGGATCACGATCTCCCCCGCGAGCGCCGCGCCGGAGAGAAGCGCCAGGCTGGCGCTCAGCAGGTACAGGATGCGCATGGTCACCTCCGCCGGGAAGAGTGCGCCCGATGGGGCGCGGCGGGTGTGAGCCGCTTCACAGTTTCGGCGAGAAAGTCAGGCCGACAAAAGTCAGGCCAGCAGCCGGAAAGCCGGATCGGGCCGGGCCAGCAGATCCGCCCGCACGCACTCGACCAAGGCGTCGTCGCGCAGCGCGCGTGGCGTTTCCAGCGGCACCTCCGCCGCCACCCGTGTCGGGCCGGGGGCCATCACCAGGATGCGGTCGGCCAGTTGGATCGCCTCGCGCAGATTGTGGGTGACGAACAGCACCGTGGCCGGGGACCGCTCCAGCATCCGGGCGAGCAGCGCCCGCATCCGCTGCGCCGTCGGCTCGTCGAGCGACACGAAGGGCTCGTCCATCAGCAGCAGGCCCGGCTCGACCGCGAAGGCGCGGGCCAGGGCCACCCGCCGCGCCATGCCGCCGGACAGGCGCGCCGGATACTCGTCGGCCACCGCCTCCAGCCCCATGGCGGCCAGCCAATGCTCGACCGTTCCGTCGCCGCGCCGCGCCTTGGGCAGCACCAGCGCCACGTTTTGCCGCACCGTGCGCCAGGGCAGCAGGCGGGGCGTCTGGAACACGCAGCCGAGCACCGGCTCCTGCCCGCCGAACTCCAGGCTCCCGTCGAAATCGCGGTCCAGCCCGGCGGCGATGTTCAGGGCGGTCGTCTTGCCGCAGCCGGACGGGCCGACCAGCGCCAGGAACTCGCCGGGGGCGGCCGCCAGCGACAAGCCGTGGATGACCTCCCGCCCGCCGAAGCGCTTGGAGCGGACCTCAAGCCTCAGCGCGCACCGGCCTCCAGCGGGAAAGCCGGTGCTCGGCGGGTTGCAGGACGCAGAGTTCAAGGAGTTGGACGACGGCCACGAAGGCGACGGTGTACGCAAGAATGCCGGCCACATCGAACATCTGGAAGTAGAGGTGAATCTGGAATCCCACGCCGTCGCTGCGGCCCAGAAGCTCGACCACCAGCACGATCTTCCAGATCAGCGCAAGGCCGGACCGCGCCGCCGCGGCGAAGTAGGGGGTGAGCTGGGGCAGCAGCACATGGCGCAGCACGTCCGACCGCGCCATGCGGAAGGTGCGCGCCATCTCGACATACTGCTCGTCGATGGCGCGCGTTCCTTCGCGCAGGACGACCACGACGTTGGGGATCTTGTTGACGGCCACGGCGCCGACCGCCGCCGCCTCGGTCAGGCCGAACCAGACATAGGCGAGCACGATCACGACCAGCGCCGGGATGTTCAGGAACACGGTCAGCCACAGCCCGAACAGCCGGTCCGCCGTGGCCGAGCGGCCCAGCAGGATGCCCAGCGCCGACCCGATGGACATGGCGAGCACGAAGGCCGCGGCCATGCGCGCCAGCGTGATCCCCAGGTGATGGAACAGCGCGCCGTCCGCCGCCTCGCGGGCCAGGACCGACAGCACGGCGGCGGGGCCGGGCAAGGCGCGGCTGGCGGCCAGTTCCGCGGCGGCGGCCCACAGCCCGACCAGCAGAGCCAGCGACAGGACCGGGGCCAGCCGCCGCCACCGCATCAAAAATGGACCCCCGGCCAGAAGGTGCCGTCCGGCAGGGCCATCGCCCCGCCGACCAGTTCCCGTCCGCCGAGCTTCGCCATCAGACCGTAGAGTTTAGCCGCCGCCTCCCGTTCCTCCTCCGTCCAGCGCTGCGGAATGCCGGCGCGGAACTGGTCGCGCAGCGCCGCCCAGGTGGCCTCGTCCTCCGCCTTCATCAGCGGGCGCAGCCGGTCCCACTCCGCGTCGGATCGGGCCATGATCGCCTTGGCCTCGCGCGAGGCCGCGACGAAGGCGGCAAGCGCCGCCGGGTTGGCCTTGGCCCAGCCCTCGCGGAAGACGAAGCCGACCGCCGGCACGTCGGCCGACAGGCCCAACCGACGCATCATCCCGTCCACCCCGATGACCGTCCGCATCCCCGCCGCCTGAAGGCGCGCGGCGTAGGGCCAGAAATTCAGCACCGCGTCCAGTTCCCCCGTCGCGACCTTCTGGTTCAGCAGGGGCGGGGCGGCGAAGACCGGCGTCGCGGCGGCGTCGAGGTCGAGCGCGTAACGGTCGCGGGCCAGCGCCTTCAGCAGAAGCCAGCTCTTGTCGATCGGGCTTCCGGCGACGCCGATCCGCTTGCCCTTCAGGTCGGGAACGGAGGTAATGGGCGAGGCCGCCGGCACCATCAACGCCCCGACCGCCGCGGAATGGGGGATGAAGGTCAGGTCCGCCCCCGCCGCGCGCTGGCGCGCCACCCACAGCCAGTCGCTGGCGATCATGTCCACCGCCCCGCCCTGAAGGGCGATCTGCGCGGCTTGACCGCTCGCCAGCTCCATCAGCTTCAGCTCGAAGCCGGCGGCCTCGTCCAGCCGGTGGTGGCGGATGACGTCCAGCTCCCAACTGACCGTGCCGAACTTCAGCACCCCGATGGTCACCGTGGGTCGGTCCGCGGCGCGCGCCACCGTGGCGACGCAGACCAGCGCCAGGGCGAACAGCAGCCGGGCAAGGGGCATCAGGCGCATGGGACCGCCCCTGCGTCAAAAATTGCATTTGTGTGTAGAGAGGGCCGCGCCATGGTTGCGCGGTGGACAGGGCGGCGGATAGGCCACCGCCCGTGCCACGACAGAAGGAGGCGTGGAGGATGGAAAGAATCCTCACTCTCCTGATCCTGCTGCTTCGGGTGGTCAAGGAAGTCCTTGATCTCCTGAACCGCTAGGGATCGGGCCGGGAGGCAGGGGTGGCTAGACCCCTGTCTCCCAAGCCTGATGATGATGCGTCCTGCGGTCATTTGCAAGGCGGGCCCGTGCGGTTTGGTGGCGCAGCAGAACATGAAAAACCCGGGGGAAATCCGGAATGCGGAAGGAGCAGCATAGGTCCCGCCGTCCGGTCCCCGATATTCGACTATCGGGCAACTTGACCCCGCCGGGCACGGGGGGATTTCGTAGGATGTCGCAAAACATTGGGGGAGGGGGCGCGGTGCGCAGGCAATGGCTGGGCGCCGCCGGGCTGGCGTTGTTGCTGGCCGGGCCGGCGGGGCACGCCGCGGCGGACGCGGTTCCGGTGCCCGACGGCTACCGGATGACCGACTACCGGTCGCCGACCCCGGCGTCTCTGCCCGGCGCCGAAACGGTGGACACCGCCGCAGCCCGCGCGCTGGTGGAGTCCGGCGCCGTCCTTCCCGTCAACGTGATGAAGCTGGACCGCAGCACGCTGCCCGGCGGCCCCTGGCTGCTGCCGAAGCCCTTTCCGCACATTCCCGGCAGCGTGTGGCTTCCCAATGTGGGATTCGGGACGCTGACGCCGGAGTTGGAGGGCTATTTCCGCGGCAACCTGGAGCGGCTGACCGGGGGCGACCGCGGGCGGGGCCTGCTGTTCTATTGTCTGGCGGATTGCTGGATGTCGTGGAACGCGGCGAAGCGCGCGCTGGAGATGGGCTATCGCCGCGTCCACTGGTATCGCGACGGGGCGGACGGCTGGGCCGAGGCCGGCCTGCCGACCGAGGAGGTGAAGCCGGTTCCGGTCGCCCTACCTTGAGCGCCCGGAACCGGCTTGCCGCCGTTCACTGCTTCAACGACTTCAGGAAGGCGATCAGATAGTCCTGCTCCGCCCGGTCGGTGATGGCGACGTGCCGCATGCGGGTGCCGGGCACGAAGCGGTCGTTGCCGGCGATCCAGTGGCGCAGGTTGTCCTCGGTCCAGGTGACGTTGGAGGCCTTCAGCGCGTCGGAATATTCGAAGCGCGGAACCGACCCCGCCTTGCGCCCGACGACGTTGTACAGGCTGGGGCCGAAGGCGTTCTTGCTGGAATCGAGCGAGTGGCAGGCCGCGCATTGATGGAAGATCTGCTTGCCCGCGGCCTCCTCGGCGGTCTTGGGCTGCGGCCCGCTTTCGGCCTGGGCCGTGCCGGCGGCGAACAGAAGGGCGGCGGCGATGACGAGTCTGGAAACGGTCATGAGAAAAGGCTCCCCAGCCAAAGGTCCGCGGCGCGGGGCGCGGCGGTCGATGGCGGGCATTCTAGGAGCCAGAGCTTGGCCGCCGAATTGGACTTTGGAACAAGCCCGTAGGGAAGGTGAGGCTTTCCGGTCCGGGCTGGAAGGCGAAGTGCCCTGTAGAGGGAGGATGGTGCGGGCGGTCGGACTCGAACCGACATATCCGTGAGGACGGCGGATTTTGAGTCCGCTGCGTCTACCAATTCCGCCACGCCCGCACGGTGCCTGCCGGACCCGTCGTTCTTGCCGACCGGTGCCCGCTATATAGAGGGGAATTGGGGTCCGGACCAAGTGTTTTGTGCGCAGGCTCCGGCGTGTCTGGCCTAAGCCCGTTGGGCGCGCTAATCTCACCGGCATGATGAACCGCTTTCCCATCGACGACCCGCGCTACACCGCCGGGTTGCTGGCCCTCGTCAGCGCAGGCGTGCTGGCCGCCGCGCTGTTCTTCCAGTTCGCGCTGGGGTACCAGCCCTGCATCCTGTGCCTGTGGCAGCGCGTGCCGTATGGGGCCGTGATCGCCTTCGGCATCGTCACGCTGCTGTTCCGGCAATGGCGGGGGCTGGGGGACGCGCTTCTGGTGGCGAGCGGGTTCGCCCTGCTGGCCGGTGCGGGCATCGCCGCCTATCATGTGGGGGTGGAGCAGCATTGGTGGGCCGGCACCTCGGCCTGCGGTTCCCCTGGGCGTGCGCCGCAGACGCTGGAGGAATTGCGCGCCCAGGTGCTCGCCGCCCCGGTGACCCGCTGCGACGAAGTGGCCTGGTCGCTGTTCGGGATTTCGATGGCGGGCTACAATGTCGTGATTTCGCTGGCGCTGTCCGCCTTCGCCTTCATGGCGGCGCGCGCCGCCTACATCCGGACCTCGGCTTCCAGGACCTTCGCATGACCCCGCTCGACGACACCGCCGCCGCAACCAAGGCCGCCGCAACCAAGGCCGCCGCCGCTCCGTCCCCCGGCGAGTCGCCCGCACCCCGTCCCCGTCCGCGCGGGCGCCTGCCCGGCGACCCGACTCCGGAGCAGCGGCTGGCGCGCATCGTGCGCGTGGATCATGCCGGCGAATATGGGGCGAAGCGCATCTACGAAGGCCAGCTTTCCGTCATGCACCGCGGGCGGCACGCCAAGACCCTGCGCCACATGGCCGACCAGGAGCTGGAGCATCTCCAGTATTTCGAGAAGCAGCTCGTCGCGCGGAGGGTGCGCCCGACCGTGCTCCAGCCGCTGTGGCACGTCGCCGGCTTCCTGCTGGGCGCCGGGACCGCGGTGCTGGGCGAGCGCGCGGCCATGGCCTGCACCGTCGCCGTGGAAGAGGTGATCGACGGCCATTACGAGGCGCAGTTGAAGCATCTCGGCCCGGAGGAAGCGGAGCTGAAGACCTCCATCCTCAAGTTCCAGGCGGAGGAACTGGAGCACCGCGACATCGGCCTTCACAACGGGGCGGAGCAGGCGCCGGCCTATCCGGTCCTGTCCGCCGCCATCAAGGCCGGCACCAAGGCGGTCATCTGGGTGGCCGAGCGGGTCTGAGCCGCAGGTTCAAGAAATCTTGCCGTCCGTTCCGGTTTCCGCCGGAGCGGGCGGCGTGCCGTAGATGTCGTCCTCCGTGCGCCCGCAGCCTTCGCACCGGCCATCCTCGCCGATGATGCAGATGCCCACGCAAGGGTTCTCGTCGTCGTCCATGGCCCAGCCCTCCCGGTCGCGGCGTTTCTCCGTCGGGCAGCGTTTCTACATCGGATCGAGTTCGGTGTCCCAGTAAAGAAAATCCCGCCAACTTTCGTGAAGGAAGTTTGGCGGGAATGCACGTCCGTTCTCTTGAAGCTGGTAGGCGCTCGGCTGGAACGGAGGACTGAGGGGGATCATGCCGCAACTGTGCGGAAGCCTGTTCCCCTTCGCCAGATTGCAGGCCGAGCAGGAGGTGACGACGTTGTCCCAGGTGGTGCGCCCGCCGCGCGACCGGGGAGTGACGTGGTCGAAGGTCAGTTCCTGCGTGGGAAAGTGGTGGCCGCAATACTGGCAGGTGAAGCGGTCGCGCAGGAAGACGTTGAAGCGTGTGAAGGCCGGCCGCCGTGTCGCCGGGATGAACTCCTTCAACGAAATGACGCTCGGCAGCTTGATCTCGAACGTGGGGGAGCGGACGACGCGGTCATATTCGGAGATGATGTTCACCCGGTCCAGAAAGACGGCCTTGACCGCCTCCTGCCAGGACCAGAGCGACAGAGGGAAGTAGCTGAGCGGCCGGAAATCGGCGTTCAGCACCAGGGCCGGACAGTGATCGGGTGGTGGAGCCAATGGCCACTCCCTTATCTGAAACGTGTCTGGAACCTTATTGGCCGTTCCGTCCGCCTTGCGCGATGACATGGTGCCAATGACACGGCGGCGGGTGAACGGAACACCAGATACATAGTTGATTTGGGCTTCGAACTCAACATCTCGCGCCGCACTGCGGCATCTCTTCATGATCCTGTAACCCTTTCGATAAGTATGGTCCGTGCCTTTCCGGCGGCCAGAGCCTTGCCTGTGACATTTGGTTGCGGAGCCCGTCGGCCGTATTTTTCGGCGTCATGGTTACAGAGCGTTAACCATGCTCTGAGATGGTGGCCGCGTCTTCAAGGGGACGCTTTCAAGGGGGACATCCATGAGCGCCACGATCATCGACCTTGCCCAGAAGCGCGCCGAGCGCGAGGAACGCGACCGTCAGCGCCGCATCGACGCCTTCGACCGCGAACTGCGCCGCCGCCTCGCCATGTATCTGGAGGGCGAGGACATTCCGGTCGAGCCCATCAAGGACAATCCTTACATCTGAGCCCCTGCATCTGAACCTTCAGCACCCCCGTCCGCAGCGCCCGCAGCCCATGCAGGCCGGGCGCGGTTGGGGTATAAGGCGGGAATGACCGACGTCGTCACCCGCTTCGCGCCGAGCCCGACCGGCCATCTCCATCTCGGGCACGCCCATTCCGCCCTGTTCGGCTGGACGGCCGCCCGCAAGGCCGGCGGACGTTTCCTGCTGCGCATCGAGGACATCGACCCGCAGCGCTGCCGCCCGGAGTTCGACCGCGACCTGCGCGAGGATCTGGCTTGGCTGGGCCTGACCTGGGAAGAGCCGGTGCGCCGCCAGTCGGAGCATCTGGACGATCACCGCGCCGCCCTGGCGCGACTCCGCGACATGGGCGTCGTCTATCCCTGCTTCTGCACCCGCAAGGACATCGCGGCGGAGATCGCCCGCGCCGGCCATGCGCCGCATGGGCCGGATGGCCCGCTCTACCCCGGCACCTGCCGCGGCCTGTCGGAGACCGAACGGCTGGACCGCATCGCCGCCGGCCATTCCTATGCCCTTCGGCTGGACGTGGGGAAGGCCATGGCGATGACCGGACCGCTGCGCTGGCACGACCGGCGGCGCGGCTGGCAGGTGGCCGCGCCGGGCCTCCTGGGAGACGTCGTTCTGGCCCGCAAGGACACCCCGACGAGCTATCATCTGGCCGTCACCGTGGACGATCACATCCAGGGGGTGACGCTGGTGACCCGCGGCGACGATCTGCTCTTCGCCACGAACGTGCATCGGCTCCTCCAGGAACTCCTCCGAGTCGGGGTTCCGGACTATCACCACCACCCCTTGATGGTGAACGAGCGCGGCGAGCGGCTGGCCAAGCGCGACAATGCCAAGACCTTGCGTTCGCTTCGGGAATCGGGACAAACGGCGGCGGCGGCGCGCACCTTGGCCGGCTTCCCGGAAGAGTTATGATCTATCACAAAGTGTGTAATACAGAACGCAGCACGCTATCCGTTTGAGGCGAGTCTCCTGGAATCTCCTTCTTCTTGAACGTATCTTTTGAATCTCGACTGATTGTTGGTCTTGCTGAACGATCGGCCGGCTTGCAATCCGGAGGGAGCAAGCGATGCGAGAGGAGGAAGAGACGGGCACCGGCCGTTTCCCTGCCGAACCTGCCGGGCTGCGGCGGGTCTTCGACGCGATGGGCATCGCGGTCGCTCTGCTCGACCGGCAGGGGCGCATCGCCGACCTGAACGCGGCGATGCAGCGCGCGATCGGTTGTCCGCGGGATCTTCTGATCGGGCAACCGATGGCCGGCGCCTTCGTCTGCGGCGGCCGGGAGGGCGCGGCGGACCGCCTCGTCCAGGCGATGGACGCCGCGGGACTGGGGCTGGCCCAGGAACTGACCCTGACGGGCGACGGGATCTGGCTCGACATCACGCTGACGCCGCTTCCGGCCGACCCGGAGGGCGTCGCCCCAGGCATCGTCATGACCGCGCTGGACGCCAGCCGCCGTGTGGGGATGGAGGCGCGGGCGCGGGCGCAGGAGGAGAGCCTGCGCGCCGCACGGGAAGAGGCGGTGCGCGCCGGCAAGGCCAAGGTCCGCTTCCTGGCCGCCGCCAGCCACGACCTGCGCCAGCCCGCCCAGTCGCTGACCCTGTTCGGCGCGGTTCTGGCGGAGCGGCTGGCCGGTCATCCGCAGTTGCCCCTGGTCCAGACGATGAACCGGGCGGTCGATGCGATGCGGGCCCTGCTCGACGCCCTGCTCGACGTGTCGCGGCTGGACTCCGGGATCGTGCTGCCCGACGTGGCGCCCTTTGCGATGGCCGAGATGATGGAGCGGCTGAAGGCCGACTACGGATCGCGCGCCGCCGCCAAGGGGCTGGAATTCCGGGTTCACCCGCTGAAGGTCCGGATACGCAGCGACGCCGTGTTGCTGGAGCGGCTGCTGCGCAACCTGCTCGACAACGCCATCCGCTACACGGCGTCGGGCGGCGTGCTGCTGGCCTGCCGGCGGCATGGGATGCTGCTGCGCATCGAGGTGGCGGACACCGGCGTCGGCATCCCTGCCGACCAGCTCGACGAGATTTTCGAGGAGTTCGTGCAGCTCGGCAACACCGAACGCGACCGCAGCCTCGGCCTCGGCCTCGGGCTGGCGGTTGTGAAGCGGCTGTCGCGTCTGCTCGGCCTGCCGGTCCGCGTGCGGTCGCGCACCGGACGCGGCACACGCTTTACGGTGGAGGTTCCCTTGCACGCTTCCTGGAGTGTCGGTGGGACGGAACGCGCAATGCCGTCCCTGGACCGGTCCGGCGGTCTGGCCCTGATCATCGACGACGAGGAGATGATCCTGCAAAGCCTGCGGCTGGTGCTGGAGCAGTGGGGATGGGACGTGCTGTCCGCCGTGTCGGGGGAGGAGGCCCTGCGCCAGCTCGAAGGGGCGGAGCGGTTGCCCGACGTCATCATCGCCGACTACCGTCTGCGCTACGAGCGGACGGGGGTGGATGCGATCCGGGACATCCACGCCTTCGCCGGGGAGATCATCCCCGCCATCCTGCTGACCGGCGACACCAGCCCCGACCGCATCCGGGAGGCGCGGCGCAGCGGCTTCACCGTCCTGCACAAGCCGGTCACCCTGTCGGAACTCTCGTCCCACATGAAGGAGGCGCGGACGAGGGCCGTGGCGGAGTGAGGGTTACCGCCGCAGGCCCTTGACGATCGCCAGATAGTCCGGCTCCTCCGGCGTCAGCCAGCCGTGGCGGACCAGGAAGTCGATGACGACGAGGTTCACGTTGAACTTCCAGTCCTGCGTCTCCCGCACGGACTCCGCCACGCGCTCCAGCGGCCACAGTTCGAAGCGCTCGACCTCGCCGTCGGTGTTCCGCGGGACGAAATCCGCGTCGAGTTCCAGGTCGTAGAGGAACAGCGTGTCCTGCTTCAACCCGGCCTCCGTCTCCATGCAATAGGAGACCGCACCCACGGGAACGGCGCGGGAGGCCAGGGCGGCGTCGATGCCAGCCTCCTCCTGGGCTTCCTTGACGAGGTTCTCGGCCAGCGTCAGGCCGATGGGCTGGCCGCCGGCGATCAGGTTGTCCAGCTTGCCCGGCGACACCTCGCGGTCGCGGGCGCGGCGTCCGACCCACAGCGACAGGCCGCCGTCCGGCTGGCGGACGAATCCGTTGACGTGCAGGCCGTAGGCCGGGGTGCCGAACTGCGCCACCACCGCGCGGTCGATCCGCATCAGCGGTTCCGCCCCCCAAGCCGGGGTGACCGGGTAGAACTCGCCGCGCAGGGCGGAAACCGCACCCTCCTCCACGAGGAAGCGGGCGGCGTGCTCCAGCACGGAGGACCGCGCTTCGAAATCGCGCACCTCCGGCGCCAGCGTCACCCGCTCGGCGGTGACGACGAAGCCCGGATCGACGCCGGGAAGCTGTTCGGCCAGCGCATGGCGGACCCAGCCGAGGCGATGCCCCTCCAACTCGAACGGACGGAAGCCGGAAAGGTCGTGCGCGTTGCACGCGCGGATGTGGTCGAGGAAGCTCATGCGAATCCGTGTAGCCTCAGTACCGTCCGCCCGCAACCGTTCTTCCGTGGGCCGCCCCCCCGGAGCAGCCGATTGCAAAGGGCGCTCTTGCAGCGTACACACACGGCCTATCGGACTCAGGGGACAGGTCGATGCCGGCGGCGTTCGGGGATTTTTCGGTTCTGGTGATCGAAGACGAGAGCTTCACCCGCATGGTGCTGGCGAAGATGCTGACCACGCTGGGCTTCGGCGCCGTCCATCAGGCCGCCGACGGGGAGGCCGGACTGGCCGCCGTCCAGGCGCACGATCCCGATCTGGTCGTCTGCGACGTGGAGATGCGGCCGATGGATGGGCTGGGGTTCCTGAAGGCGTTGCGGGCCAGCACGGATGCCCGTCACCGAGCGCTGCCGGTGGTCTTCATGACGAACCGCGCCGATCAGAGCCGCATGGACGAAGCCGCGGCCTTCGGCGCCGACACCTTCATCGTCAAGCCGGCGACGCTGGACTCGCTGAGGGGGACGCTGGGCGCCAAGCTCGGCTGAGGAACCGCGGCGGCGGCGGTCACACTTTTTCCCCACCTGTGGCATGCCTGCAAGGCCGCTGCCAAGCCCTTGATTCCGTATGCCTTCGCGCTTTCCAGGCAATGGTGCGCCGCAACCAAATCGCCGCCTCACCCAAATTCCGCCTTGTTGATCTGCTGTGATGAGGCTCACCATCTCTCTTTGGAAGGGGCGGACCGTGCCCATCGCCCATGCGGTAATGCCCCAAGGCAAAGCAGCGGCGACGCGTACGGAAGTGTGTTGTTAATGTTTGGTGGGCACACTTATTAACCGCAGCGCCCCATTAACCGTAGCGCCTTGGTGGGTTAAGGCGCGTGGATGCTCTGGAGGTCGATGGCGTGATCGGCAAGGTCCAGCGAGTCCCCGACGAACGGCATCCGGACCCTGTTCCGGAAGCCGGCTGGAAGTCTCAGCCCCGCCGACCTTCATTCTTTTCACCCGGCTTCCAGCCGGTGCATACGTCCCGGCCATTCCGGACAACCCGGCCGCGTGGTCTATTACTGAAGACCAGCTTGGCCGCCTGTACGTCTTTTCAGTCTATCAGGGCTTTCCTCCTGGAAAGCTCTAGGTCGAGCATTACATTCAGTTTTGAAGAATTCGAGTTTGGCACTCCGAAGGGGGCGCTTCATTTGAACGGCAACTCGATAAAAGGTCTGGCTTTCGACGGTGAGCGGAGACGCCGTGGGACCGTTGGGTCTGCGACGCCCCGGATTTCGCACCTGCGGCAGGTGCCGCCCCCGCCGTCCGGGTCTCCCGGCGGCAGCCCCGACGCATCGGACTAAGAGATACGGAGCGAGGAATGTTCCCGGCCGACGAACTGTTCACGCGCTATACGCAGTCCTATGAGGGGCGCCGTGAGGTTGAGATGAGCCTCACGGAATACCTCCAGGAATGCCGCGACGACCCGATGATGTATGCGTCCGCACCGGAGCGCATCCTCGCCGCCATCGGCGAACCGGAAGTCGTCGACACCGCCAAGGACCCGCGCCTTGGCCGCATCTTCATGAACCGGACGATCAAGGTCTATCCGGCCTTCGCCGACTTCTACGGCATGGAGGAGACGATCGAACGCATCGTCGGCTTCTTCCGCCACGCCGCGCAAGGGTTGGAGGAGCGCAAGCAGATCCTCTACCTGCTCGGCCCCGTGGGCGGCGGAAAGTCGTCGCTGGCGGAGCGGCTGAAGTCGCTGATGGAGAAATGCCCGGTCTACGTCCTGAAGGCCGGCAAGGAGATCAGCCCGGTCTTCGAAAGCCCGCTGGGCCTCTTCAACCCGGAGGAGATGGGCGACCTGCTGGAGGACCGCTACGGCGTCCCGCGCCGCCGCCTGACCGGCCTGATGAGCCCCTGGGCGGTGAAGCGGCTGGACGAGTTCGGCGGCGACATCTCCCGCTTCCGCGTCGTCAAGCTGCACCCCAGCAAGCTGCGCCAGATCTGCGTCACCAAGACGGAGCCCGGCGACGAGAACAACCAGGACATCTCCTCGCTGGTCGGCAAGGTCGACATCCGCAAGCTGGAGATGTACAGCCAGAACGATCCCGACGCCTACAGCTTCTCCGGCGGCCTGAACCGGGCCAGCCAGGGTCTGCTGGAATTCGTCGAGATGTTCAAGGCCCCCATCAAGATGCTGCACCCGCTGCTGACGGCGACCCAGGAAGGGAACTACGTCGGTTCGGAGAACATCGGCGCCATCCCGTTCCAGGGCATCATCCTGGCCCACTCGAACGAGGCGGAGTGGCAGTCCTTCAAGAACAACAAGAACAACGAAGCCTTCATCGACCGCATCTGCGTCATCAAGGTCCCCTATTGCCTGCGCGTGCAGGAGGAACAGCGGATCTACGACAAGCTGGTCAAGGGCTCCGACCTCGCGACCGCGCCCTGCGCGCCGTCCACGCTGGAGATGCTGGCGAAGTTCTCGGTGCTGTCGCGCATGCGCGATCATCCGAACTCCAGCCTCTACTCCAAGATGCGCGTCTATGACGGCGAGAGCATGAAGGAGACCGATCCCAAGGCCAAGTCCATGCAGGAATACCGCGACCAGGCGGGCGTGGACGAGGGCATGGACGGCATCTCCACCCGCTTCGCCTTCAAGGTGCTGGCGGCGACCTTCAACTACGACTCGACCGAGATCTCCGCCGACCCGGTCCACCTCATGTACATCCTGGAACAGTCGATCAAGCGGGAGCAGTTCCCCGACGACACCGAGAAGAAGTACATCGAGTTCATCAAGGCCGAGCTGGCGCCGCGCTACGCGGAGTTCATCGGGAACGAGATCCAGAAGGCGTATCTGGAGTCCTACAGCGACTACGGGCAGAACCTGTTCGACCGCTATGTGGACTACGCCGATGCGTGGATCGAGGACCAGGACTTCAAGGACCCGGACACCGGCCAGCTCATGAACCGCGAGCTTCTGAATCAGGAGCTGACCAAGATCGAGAAACCCGCCGGGATCGCCAACCCGAAGGATTTCCGGAACGAGGTCGTCAAGTTCGCGCTCCGCGCGCGGGCGGCGAACGCCGGGCGCAACCCGTCCTGGACGTCCTACGAGAAAATCCGTGAGGTGATCGAGAAACGCATGTTCTCCCAGGTGGAGGATCTGCTTCCGGTCATCAGCTTCGGGTCCAAGAAGGACAGCGAGACCGAGAAGAAGCACAACGAGTTCGTGTCGCGCATGATGACGCGCGGCTACACCGAGCGGCAGGTCCGCCGGTTGGTCGAGTGGTACATGCGCGTGAAGCAGGCCGGTTGACGGCCTGCCTCACCACACGAGCCTGAACGGGTAGGAGGGGCTCCCCCTTGATGAACATCATCGACCGTCGCCTGAATCCGCAAGGCAAGAGCCTGGCCAACCGCCAGCGTTTCCTGCGGCGCGCCAAGGAACAGGTGGTGAAGGCGGTGCGGGATGCCTCCGGCAAGCGTGGCATCCAGGACATCGAAAACGGCGAGAAGGTGACCATCTCGACCGGCGGCGTGCGGGAGCCCTCCTTCCACCGCTCCGGGGCCGGTGGCGTGCGCGACTACGTCGTGCCCGGCAACAAGGAGTATGTGGAGGGAGACACCATCGCGCGGCCCGAGGGCGGGGGCGGCCGGGGCGGCAACGAAGGCAGCCCGGACGGGGAGGGCGACGACGATTTCCGCTTCGTCCTGTCGCGCGAGGAGTTCCTGGACATCTTCCTGGAGGACCTGGAGCTTCCCGACCTCGTCAAGCAGAAGGTCAAGCAGACGGAGTCCCATTCGCTGACACGGGCGGGCTATTCGGTGACCGGGTCTCCGGCCAACCTGAACCTCGTCCGCACGATGCGGAACAGCCTCAGCCGGCGCATCGCGCTGAAGCGGCCCAAGCCGGCGGAGATGCTGGAGCTGGAAGAGCTTCTGCGCGAGGCCGAGGACCGCGGCGACGATCCGGAGAAGCTGCGGGAGATGCGCGACCAGTTGGAGCGGCACTATCTCCGCTCCAAGCGCATCCCCTTCATCGACCCGATCGACGTCCGCTACAACCGGTTCGAGACGGTGCCGAAGCCCATCGCGCAGGCGGTCATGTTCTGCCTGATGGACGTCTCCGGCTCCATGACGGAGCACATGAAGGACCTCGCCAAGCGCTTCTTCATGCTGCTCTACCTGTTCCTGAAGCGGCGCTACCGGTCGGTGGACATCGTCTTCATCCGCCACACCCACGAGGCCAAGGAGGTGGACGAGGACACGTTCTTCTACTCCACCGAAACCGGCGGCACCGTGGTCTCCACGGCGCTGGAGGAGATGCAGCGCATCGTCAAGGAGCGCTATCCGGAGAACGAGTGGAACATCTACGCCGCCCAGGCGTCGGACGGCGACAACATGTCGTCGGACAACGCGCGGTCGGCGGGGCTGCTGCGGGACGGCATCCTGCCGCTCTGCCAGTACTTCGCCTACATCGAGGTGGCGGCGGAGCACAACATGGGCCTGTCGGCGCTGGGCCGCGAGACGGAGCTGTGGCGCACCTACAAGACGGTCCAGGGGCCAGACCTGCCGCTCGCCATGCGCCGCGTCCGCTCCCGCCGGGAAATCTTCCCCGTCTTCCGCGACCTGTTCGCCCGGGACAAGGTGGGGGTGTAGCCGTATGAGTCTCACCACAGAGACACGGAGGCACGGAGCTGTTCGCCTTTCTCCTCCGTGCCTCCGTGTCTCTGTGGTGAATTTTCCCTTGAGTTTCCAACCAAACCGCTCGCGCGCCATCGAGAGTCGCGTAGAAAGCGTGGGAGGCTGACAATGACCGCTGTGATCGACAAGCCCGACAGCCTGCTCTACGACGGGGCGGACTGGGATTACGACAAGATCAAGCGCGTCTACGACGCCATCGAGGACATCGCCCTGAAGGACATGGGGCTCAGCGTTTATCCCAACCAGATCGAGGTCATCACCGCCGAGCAGATGCTCGACGCCTATTCATCCATCGGCATGCCGCTGATGTACAAGCACTGGTCCTTCGGCAAGCATTTCGCCCGCGACGAGATGCTCTACCGCAAGGGCTACCGCGGCCTCGCCTATGAGATCGTCATCAATTCCAGCCCCTGCATCAGCTACATCATGGAAGAGAACACCATGACGATGCAGACGCTGGTGATCGCCCACGCCGCCTTCGGCCACAACCACTTCTTCAAGAACAACCAGCTTTTCCAGCAGTGGACGGACGCCGAGGGCATTCTCGATTACCTGGAATTCGCCAAGGCCTACATCGGCCAGTGCGAGGACCGCTACGGCCACCATGCGGTGGAGCGGGTGCTGGACGCCGCCCACGCGCTGATGAACCAGGGCGTTCACAAATACCCGAAGAAGCGCAGCCTCGACCTGCGGCTGGAGCAGAAGCGCGAGCGGGAGCGGCAGGAATACCAGGAGCAGACCTTCAACGACCTGTGGCGCACCGTGCCGAAGGTCGCCGTCGGCGGCAGCCGCCCGTCCAAATCGGTGTCGGAGCGCAAGAAGCTGCTCGGCCTGCCGGAAGAGAACCTGCTCTATTTCCTGGAGAAGAAGGCTCCCCGGCTGGAGCATTGGCAGCGCGAACTCCTGCGCATCGTCCGGCACATCGCGCAGTATTTCTATCCCCAGAAGCAGACCAAACTGATGAACGAGGGGTGTGCCACCTACACCCACTACACCATCATGAACGAGATGCACCGGCGGGGGATGATCACCGAAGGCGCGATGCTGGAATTCCTGCATTCGCACACCTCGGTGGTGTTCCAGCCGGAGTTCGACGACCAGCGCTTCTCCGGCATCAACCCCTACGCGCTGGGCTTCGCGATGATGCAGGACATCCAGCGCATCGCCGAAAATCCGACGGATGAGGACCGCTACTGGTTCCCCGACCTCGCCGGGCGGGGCGACGGCATGGGCGCGCTGCGCGACGCCTGGGCCAACTTCCGGGACGAGAGCTTCGTGCTCCAGTATCTCAGCCCGCACCTGATCCGGAAGTTCAAGATGTTCAGCGTGCGCGACGACGCGGAAGACCCCTATCTGCTGGTCGAGAACATCCACAACGAGCGCGGCTACCGCGGCATCCGCAAGTTGTTGGCGCGGCAGTACGATCTGGGCTTCCTGGAACCGGACATCCAGATCGTGGACGTCGATCTGGCCGGCGACCGCAAGCTGATCCTGCACCACCGCGTGACCAACGGCGTGCTGCTGGACGAGAGCGACGCCAAGGCCGTGCTGCGCCACATCGCGAACCTGTGGGGCTACGAGGTGCAGTTGGTCGAGGTGTCGGCCCTGTCCGAGGCCATCCTGAAGGAACACGCCGTCACCGCGCCCAGCGGCGTGGGGGGGTGAGCTATTTCCTGAACTGGCGTTCGATGTCGCGGGCGGAATGGAGGATGCGGGCAACGACGATCCCGTCCTCCGCCGCCCAGTAGAAGATAACGTACCGGTCGAGTGGGCTGCACCGCAGACCGGGTTTCAGATCATACCGCGGACGGCCAACGGCCGGCCGTTCCGCCAGCATGGCGCACCGGGCCTGGATGCGCTGGATAAAACGCGCCGCGGCGACCGGATTGTCTTCAGCGATGAAGGTTGCGATGGCGTCCAAATCCGCTTGGGATGGATCGGTGAAGACGATCCGCGGCATCAGTCGTCTTCGAAGACGTCATCCGGTGGCGGGCCAAATTTTGCATAGAGCTTTGCAAAAACGACATCGCCATCAGTCACCCGGCCCTGCATGAGCGCGTCATAGGCTTCGCCGATGTCAGCCTTCAAGGCGGCGAGCTTCGACTCGTCGTCTGTGACGTGAGGCGGATCGCAGACGGGGCGGGGTTGCGGCTTGACCATGAGCGTAAAATAGCATGAACAGGCCGCTTTTCCACCACGCCATTCCGGAGGGCGCGGCTATTGCCCCGCCGCCTCCGGGTCCAGCGTGTACAGCTCCTGCGGCCGCCCCACGCCGCGCAGCAGGTAGCGCCCGACCGAGATCAGCCGCTTCCGGCAGTCCGGAGCGGATTCGGCAAAGGCCGAGGACAGCAGGATGTCCTGGTCCAGCGACCGGCACATCGCGGCGATGCGGCTGGCCTCGTTCACGGCGGGGCCGACGACGGTGAAGTCCAGACGGTCCACCCCGCCGATGTTGCCGTAGAACACCTTTCCCTGGTGCAGCCCCAGATAGAAACGGGTCACCGGCAGCCCGGCGGCGGAGCGGCGGCTGTTCAGCTCCTTGCAGCGCTCCCGCGCCTCCTCCGCGGCGTCCAGCGCAGCGCGGCAGGCGTCCCCGGCACTGGAGCGGTCGAAGACGGCCAGGATGCCGTCGCCGATGAACTTCAGCACCTGCCCGCGATGTCGGTGGATGGCCGTCACCACCAGCTCCGCATAGTCGTTCAGAAGCGGCAGGATGACCTCCGGCGCCGCGGTGTCGGTGATGCGGGTGTAGCCCTGGAGATCGCTGAACCACAGCACAGCGTCCAGTTCCTCCGCCACGCCGCGTCGGATGTGCCCGCGCAGGACCCGGTGGCCGGCGTCCCGCCCCAGATAGGTCTCGGCCAGCGTGTTGGCGATGTGCGCCATGGCATGGCCGCGCAGGGCCAGCGCCAGCGTCCCGGTGAGGGTGAGAAGCGCGTCCCGCTGCGCGTCGCTGAAACCGTCGGGATGGTGCGACACCCAGGAGGAGAAGATGCAGTCCAGCTCTCCGATGGCGGCGCGGGCGCCGAGCCGGTTGACGATGGCCATGTAGTCGGTGGCGCCCTGCGCCCTCAGTTCCTCCACCACCGGGAATTCGCTGTCCCCGCCAGCCCTGTCCAGCCGCAGCCGCAGCATGGTCTCGCCGGTGGTGTAGAGCCGGTGGAAGGGGCTGCGCAGCCATTTCTCGTCGATGTCGGGGTCGCCGTCGCCGCCGCCGTAATCGGTCTGCCGGACCTCGGCGGCGTTGCGCCCGGTGCTGTCCCAGGTGACGACATGGCCGGCGATGGTCGGGTGCAGCGTGTCCGCGCCGACCACCGTCCGCGTCAGCGGCACGCCCGCCGCGACCAGCCGTTCGCAGAAGCCGCCGATCAGGTCCGTCTCCGGCACCCCCCGCAGCCCGGCCTCCGCGATCCAGCGGCTGAGGTCGAGAATCCCTTGCGCATCCATGCCCGCCATCCTGCTCCGCGACGAAGGCCGTGACCCTTTCCCCGCGACCGTTCGGAAGTCGCCGGTTGTCCGCAATTCGGCGGGCATGGCCCGAAAGTCAAGCTCCGGCCCGAAAACCCCTCATCGCCCGCCCCTCATCGCCCGCCCCTCATCGGCCACGGGGTTTCGCCCGGGCCGTGGGTTCGGCCTCCAGCGGGTTGTCGGGCCAGTAATGCTTGGGATACTGGCCCTTAAGGTCAGCCTTCACCGCCTTGTAGGCGTTGGCCCAGAAACTGGCGAGGTCGCGCGTCACCTGCACCGGGCGGCGGGCCGGGGACAGCAGGTGAAGCAGCAGCGGCACCCGCCCGCCCGCGATGCGCGGCGTCTCGGCCAGCCCGAACATCTCCTGAAGCCGGACGGCCAGCACCGGTTCGTCCCCGCCATAGTCGATGGGGATGCGGGAGCCGCTGGGCACCTCCACATGGGTCGGCGCCTCCTTGTCCAGCCGCTGTTGCATCGCCCAGGGCAGCAGGCCGCGCAGCGCGTTCCCCAGCTCCACCCGGTCCAGATGGGCGCGGCGCGACGCGCCGTTCAGGAAGGGTGCCAGCCAGTCCTCCATCGTCTCCAGCAGGGCGGCGTCGGAAACGTCCGGCCATTCCTCCCCTTCCCGGCGGCGCAGGAACAGGACGCGCGTCTGCCATTTGCGCAGCTCGTCGGTCCAGGGCAGGGCGGCCAGCCCCATCTCCCGGATGCCCTCCAGCATGGCGGCGGCGATGGCCTCGGCGGGCGGGTTGGGCAGGCGCTCGTCCTTCAGCGCCAGGGCGAACAGCATCCGGCGGCGGCGGGCCAGCACCGTCTGCTCCCGCCCGTCCCAGGCGACCACGGTTTCGCTGCGGATGTGCTCGGCGAAGGCCTCCTCAAGCTCGGCCAGAGTGAGGGGGGCGGCCAGGAAGATGCGCGATTCGCGGGCGGCACCGTCCAGGTCGGCCACGGCCAGCCAATCCTGGGCGGTCAGCGGCTCGGCGTCCTGGAAATAGGCGCCGCGCCCGTTGGACAGCCGGTATTGCGCGGCGGCCCCGCCCGCATTGCCGCCGGGCCGGCGCTGGCCGATGCGGTCGGGATAGGCGAGCGCCACCAGCAGGCCGGTGTTGCCGAGGTCACCGCCGCCATCGCCCTTGACGCCCAACTGCCGCTTCCACTGGCGGGCCTGCTTCAACGCCTGCTGGGCGCCGCCGCGCTCCACGGTGAGTCCACGGCCCGCGCCACGGACTCGTCCCTCGTCATCCAGCCCGCGCAGAAGCTCCACCCGCAGCCGCAGATCGGCGTCGCGGAAGCCCGGCTGCGCCCGGACGATGTCGCGCTCGCCGAGCAGGGCGGCGACCTCGCAGGCCAGCGCCGCCAGCCCCATCGCCTTGCCCTTCAGCATCATGTGGGCCAGCCGGGGGTGCACGCCGAAGCCGGCCATGCGGCGGCCATGGGCGGTGATGCCGCCGTCCGCGTCCAGCGCCCCCAGTTCCCGCAGCAGCTCCCGCGCCTGGGCCATGGCGGCGGCGGGCGGCGGGTCGAGCCACGCCAGCGACGACGGGTCGGAGACCCCCCAGACCGCCAACTCCAGCGCCAGCGGGGCGAGGTCGGCGTCCATGATCTCCGGCGGGGTGAAGGGGGTCAGGGCCTTGTGCGACGGCTCGGGCCACAGGCGGTAGCAGACGCCCGGCTCCAGACGGCCCGCGCGGCCCCGCCGCTGCTCCGCCGACGCCTGAGAGACCTTGGCGGTGACCAGCCGCGTCATGCCGCTGCGCGGGTCGAAGCGGGGAACCCGCATCAATCCGCCGTCCACGACGATGCGGATGCCCTCGATGGTCAGGCTGGTCTCGGCGATGGGGGTGGCGAGCACGATCTTGCGCACGCCCGGCGGGCTGGGGGCGATGGCGCGGTCCTGCGCGTCCGCCGTCAGGTCGCCGTAGAGCGGGGCGATCACCGTGCCGGGGCCGAGATCCGCGCTCTCCAGAAGGCTCTGCACGCGGCGGATCTCCCCGGCGCCGGGCAGGAAGACCAGCGCGTTGCCGGTCTCCTCGCGCAGGGCGCGGCGGACGGCGGCGGCCACGGCGTCCTCGATGCGGGTGCCGGCGGCGGGAGCGTCGAGGTGGCGGGTCTCCACCGGGAAGGCGCGGCCCTCGCTGGTCACCATCGGCGCGTCGCCCAGCAGGGCGGCGACGGGCGCGCCATCCAGCGTCGCCGACATCACCACCAGCCGCAGGTCGTCGCGCAGAGCGCCGCGCGCCTCCTGCACCAATGCCAGCGCCAGATCGCTGTCGATGCCGCGCTCGTGGAACTCGTCGAACAGCACGGCGCCCACCGCCGGCAGTTCCGGGTCTTCCTGAAGCTGGCGCAGGAACAGGCCGTCGGTCACCACCTCGATCCGGGTCCTCGGCCCGACCTTCGTGTCCAGCCGCACGCGGTAGCCGACCGTCTCCCCGACGCTTTCCCCCAGCATCGCGGCCATGCGGCGGGCGGCGGCGCGGGCGGCCAGCCGCCGCGGCTCCAGCACGATCACCTTGCGCCCGGCCAGCCAGGGCCGGTCGAGCAGCGCCAGCGGCACGCGGGTGGTCTTGCCCGCCCCCGGCGGCGCCTGGAGGACCGCCATGCCGCGCCCGTCCAGCGCGGCCAGCAGCTCGGGAAGGACGGGGTCGATGGGAAGGGGCGGGATGCTCATCGGGATGTCGATCAGACCGTGGGGGAGGGCGGCGCCGTGTTCCTGGCAGTGGCGAGCGCCTCGGTCAAGTCCTCCACCATGCGGGTCAGCCGGGCGATCTCCTGTTCGCGCAGAAGGTCGATCTTCTGGTGCAGCAGTTCGATCTCCAATTCCGCCTTCAGGTTCACGTCGTAATCCTGGCTGGCCCGCTTGCGGTCGATGTCGGCCTGCCGGTTCTGGCTCATCATGATGATCGGCGCCGTGTAGGCCGCCTGGAAGGACAGGGCGAGGTTCAGCAGGATGAAGGGGTAGGGGTCCCACGCCTTCACCCAGCCCAGCACATTGGCAGCGATCCACAGGGCCAGCAGCGCCGACTGGGCGATGATGAAGCGCCAGGACCCGACCAGGGTGGCCACACCGTCGGCGACCCGCTGGCCCGCCGTGCGCGACGGCGTCTCCGCGCCGCGGGCGGCGCGCCGGTGCTGGCGCAGATGGTGCAGCCGTTCCAGATCCTCGTGCCCCATGGAGACGGGGTGCAGGCCGTTGGCCGGATGGCCCTTCAATCCGTTCCGGGTGGCGTTCATGGCGGGCACCCCCTGCGTTTCGTGACGATGCTTCAGGATCACTCGGGCTGGCGCCATCGCCAAGGGGGGAGCGGTGGAGGGTGCGTTAAATTGCCGCAATGCTCCGCCGATGGGCAGCGATGCCGAGAACCTTTCACGCCAAGGCGTTATGGTTCAAATAACCACAATTCGATTGTGCCTTAACGATCTCGGGACCCCATGGCCAACATTCACGACCCCGCCCTGTTCCTCGCCCATGCCTGCGCGCTGGAGGAGGACGCCGCCAACCGTTTCGCCGACCTGTCGGAGGCCATGAAGACCTACGGCAACGCGGACGTCGCGGCCTTCTTCGGCAAGATGGCCGAGTTCTCGCGTCTGCATCTGGCGGATGCCCGCAAGCGCTCCGGTTTCCGCGACCTGCCGGTGCTGGCGGCGGAGGACTTCCAATGGCCGGACGGCGACAGCCCGGAAGCGGCCTCCATGGAAGGCTCGCACTATCTGATGACGGTGGACTACGCGCTGGAGCTGGCGCTCGACAGCGAAAAGCGCGGGCACGCCTTCTACGCCGACGTGGCCGCGACCACCACCGATCCGGAGGTCCGCATGATGGCCGAGGAGTTTGCCTCCGAAGAGGCGGAGCATGTGGCGGAACTGGAGCGCTGGATCGAGCGCTTCCCCAAGAAGGGATAAAGGCCGTTTCCCGCGGTTTCCGCCCATGCGGGAACCGCGGGAAGGACGGAGCGCCCGCCTTACTTCGTCAGGGCGGTGTAGTCGTACTCGTACGTCTTGTCCGCCGGCTTGAAGGTCTTGAAGGCGGCGATGACGTCGTCCACCGACACGCCCGCCGGGACGTTGAGAATTTCGTACACGACCGAGCTGCCGCTGGTCGGGCCGACGTCGGCGTTGCGGTGAGCCTGGGTAATCAGGCCCTCGCCGGCCTTCTTGATCATGATCGAAGCCATATCCGTTCCGTCTCCTGTTGCACGTCGCCCGACGCAGCAATATCCATAACGCGAATAAGGGTATGGGGCCAATGGATAAATTGCTGCACCGCGTCAGCGCCGGGTGATCCAGAGAGCGGTCACGTCGTCGCGCAGCCGTTCGCCGTGGGCGGCGGCGTGCCGCGCCATCAGGGCGGGCAGGGGGCGGGCGGGGGCGTCCTCCGCCGCCCGCTCGGCCAGACGGAGCAGCCCGTCCTCTCCCAGCATGGCGCCGTCGGTGTCCAGGGCCTCGCTCAGCGCGTCGGAGTAGAGGAACAGCGTGTCGCCGCAGCGCAGCGGCACCCGGTGGTTGGTGTAGGCGGAGTCCCGGAACGCCCCCAGGAACAGGCCCGAGGCGTCCAGCCGGCGGAAGCCGCCTCCGTCGCCGCGTCCGGCGATGCCGCTTCCCACGATTGGGCTGGGTGACGCGGCGGCGGCGTAGAGCAGCGAATCGTCGGCGCGGTCGATCACCCCGTAGAAGGCGGTGGCGAACTGGCCCAGCGGCAGGATCTCGCACAGCCTCAGGTTCAGTTGCCGCAGCAGGCGGGCCGGGTCGCGCAGTTCCTCCGGCGGGGTGCGGGTCAGCAGCGTGTGCAGGCGGAAGGCGTTGATCGCCGCGGCGATGCCATGACCCGACAGATCGGCGGTGAAGACTCCGACGCGGGTCCCGTCGAACTCGAAGGCCGTCCAGAAATCGCCGCCGATCTCGTCCGAGGCGCGGAAGACCGAATCCACCGTCAGCCCGTGCCGGTCGGCGAGCGCCGCCAGCTCCGCCGGTTCCGGCACCAGGGCGAGCTGCATGGCGCGGGCCTGCCGCAGGTCGCGCTCCACCCGCTCGTGGAAGGCGCGCAGCTCCTGCACCATGGACCGGCGTTCCAGGTGATAGCGCACGCGGGCGATGCATTCGCCGGGGTTGATCGGCTTGGCGATCAGGTCGGTCGCTCCGGCGCTGAAGCAGACCGTCCTCAACTGGTCGGAGTTCAGCGCGCTCTGCATCAGGATCGGCAGGTCGCGCCAGCGCGGGTCGCCGCGCAGGCTGCGGCAGACGCCGATGCCGTCCATCCGCGGCATGGCCGTGTCGAGCAGCAGCAGGTCGGGCGCGAAGCTCTCCAGCCGCTCCATCACCTCCTCGGCGGTCGAGGCGAAGGCGACCTGGGTGATGCCGGCCCATTGCAGGAAGCGGGTCAGGGTCTTGCGGTTGAAGGCGCTGTCGTCGGCGATCAGCACCCGGCAACCGCCCAGCGGAAAGCCCAGCTCCATGCCGTAGACGGACGCCCCGGCCCCTTGGCCGGCGGGGCGCACCGCCTTGGCGCAAGCGTGAACCATCGCTTCCGTTCCCGCCGCGTCAGTCGTCGATGTTGAACATGGTGTGGAACTTGGCGATCGTGATCAGGCGCCGCACCTCGTCGCGGGCGCCGCGGATCGCGAAGTCCAGGTTGCGCCGCTGCGCGGTGTCGCGGGCGATGATGAACATGCCGAGACCGGAGGAGTCCACGAAGTCCAGCCGCGACAGGTCGAACACCATCCGGTGCCCCGCCGGGCGTTCGAAGGTGGCGATGACGTCGCGGAACGTGTCGTGGTCGGCGAAGGTCATGCGCCCGCTCAGCACGATCTCGGTGCTGGCCGGGGCCTCGTGGATGGAGAAATCCATGGCGGCGCTCATCTGTGGTTCACCCGTGGCCGAAGAGAGGCGCATCCCTCCGCCGGTCAAACCCGGCGCGGACGCGGGCGCATTCTAGGGCGGCGGGAATTGCACTTTGATGACGCCGCCGTGTCAGCACGCGGACATCGGGGCCGATGCGGGCCGAACCTACTGCAATGCGGCCTCTTCCACCCTCGGCTGCGCGACCCGTTCGGCGATCCCGCCGGCCAGCCACGCCGAATAGGCATCCCGGCCCTCCGGTCCCAGCATGCCGTTGCGGCAGAAGGATGCGGCCTTGCGCGCCGAGTCGGGGTAGCGCCACAGCGGCAGATCCGCCTGCCCGCCCAGCCGGTCGAGCCCAGCCGGCAGGTAGCCGTTCCCCGCGCCGTACAGCCGCTCCTCGACCGCCGCCGGGCGGGGCGGCAGCAGCAGGGCGACCTCCGTCCCGGCGGCGCGCGCCTGATCGGCGAAGCGGCGCACGCGGTCGAAGGCCGGCGAGGCGGCGTCCAGCCGGACGGCGGCCTTGCGCTTCTCCACCCAGCGGTCGGCGGCGGAGGCGGTCCAGCCCTCGGGGCCGGTCGGGCGGCAGGGCTTGGCGTATTGCAGGGCGATCTGGTCCGGCAGGTAGGGGCGGCCCAGAACCGCCACCTCCGTCAGGTGCGAGCCGTAGCGGCGCAGCCCGGCGAACCCGTTGCGTTCCGTGAACAGCAGATCGACGTCCAGCAGCACCAGCGCCGGCTTCAGTTTCAGCACGTCGCCCAGCAGCGGCTCGAAGTCGCCGACCTGGGCATGGTCCTGGACGATGCGCAGGAAATGCAGGCCATCCACCCCATGCTTCGCGGCGAGGGTGGCCATGCCCTGCTCGTCCAGGGTCGCGTGGCGCAGCGCGGAGCCGCCCAGCGCCACGACGACGATGGGAGGCGACAGGTCCCGCGCCGCCCGCTCCGCCGTGGCGGCGATGCGGTTGCTGTTGTACCAGGCGAAGGGGCGGTCGTAGAGGCTGTAGCCGGTCCAGACGGCTCCCGCCGTCCCCGCGATGAACAGCGCGGGGATGACCGCCAGCAGCGTGATCCACAGCCGCCGCTTCGGTTGCGGCGTGCTCCGTTCCCGGCGTTCCCTGTGCGGCTCGACACGCCCGGTCATCGGCCCTCTGCTCCCCCCTCGCGGTGTCCTGTGCCTCAACACCTCAGGGGGCGGCTGGGTCCCGTCCGACGACGCGCTTTCCTATGACGAAGGGCGGCGGCGGCCGGAGACGTGCCGGAGTAGCCGTGTCCCTGCACTTTCGTGTAGTCTTCCCCAAAAGACGAGGCACGCACCGAGGAACAGGATGAGCACCGAAATCCGCACCTTCATGATCCCCGACGCGAACGCGGACGAGGCCCAGGGGCAACTCTCCTCCTTCCTGCGCACGGTCGAGGTGCAGCGCATCGACACCGCCTACGCCGATGGCGGCTGGCGCGTTCTCGTTCTCTACAAGGACCTCAAGCGCAAGGAGGAATCCCTCCAGATCGAGGCCGCGATCAACGCCGCGCTCAACAATTGGCGGGACCGTGCGGCGGCCCGCGAGGGGCTGCCGCGCGACGCCGTCCTGCCGGACGAGCTGGTGCCGGAAATCGCCCGCTTCGCCCCCACGACCGAACGCGAGCTGTCCATCATCGTCGGCGCCCGCGATCTCGGCGTCGGCCAGTATGGCGGGGAGATCGTGCAGGTCGTCCGCGCGACCCTGGACGAACTGATCGACTGACGGTGCGGCTCTCTCCAACCGCATAGGCCGGATGGCGAAGAGCCGGTTTTCCACTGTGCCGAAAGAGAAGAGCATCCCGCCGTAAGCCTGATTCCAGGTGCCCCGCCCCTGTGCCAGCATACCCTCGTAATTTTGCGGCAATGCAGCATGGCGGGGGCCATGGACGGCACATCCGGATCGAGAGGCGGCGCACCCGATTACAGCGCCATGGCGCGGGAGCTGGAAGCCTTCAGCCGTCAGGCGGCGGAGCGCGCGGCGGCCACCGGCGACGGCGCCATGAACGCCCTGGCGCAGCGGCTTGGGCGCCACGCCGAACAGATCCGGCACGATCTGGCCGAGGCCCCGGCCCGCCGGTTCGGCTGGCGGCTAGGCCTTCTCCACCTTCAGCAGGGTGCCCTCGGCGCCGACGATGCGGATGCGGGTCCCGGCGGGAAGGTCGGGGCCCTCGACGGTCCAAATCCCGTCGCCGATCTGCGCCCGGCCCCGGCCATTGACGATGGGCCCGTCCAGCGTGTGCAGCGTCCCGATGTACTGCGCCGTCCGGCGGTTCAGATGCGGCGTGTGCGTCGTATGCGCTGATCCCCGCGACAGGAGGCGGGTGCCGGCGACCGCCGCGATGGCGAGCAGGGCGAACAGCAGCCCCTGATGTTCCCACGGCAGGGACGGCCAGACCAGCAGCACCAGCCCGACCAGCGCCGCGGCCCCGCCCAGCCACAGGAACGCCGCGCCCGGCGCCACCGTTTCCAGCGCCCCCAGCAGCACGGCCAGAACCCACCAGTGCCAGAATTCGATCATCGCCGATCCGCTTTCGGAGTTGCGCCTTACCTTACGACTCCGGCGACGGGGGCGCATCACTTCCGCGCGGCTCGTCCCGGTTCCAGGGGCCGCGCGGCGCTTGCGGAGGCGCCGGGGTATTCGTGACCGGCGCGCCCGCGGAGGGCGTCGGACGGTTCGGGAAGGCCTCGCGCGCGATCTCCGCGATGCCGCCGATGGCGCCGATCACGTTCGCGGCCTCCAGCGGCATGAACAGCACCTTCTGGTTCGGCGCCGCGGCCACCGCGGTCAGCGCGTCCACATAGCGCTGGGCGACGAAGTAGTTGATGGCCTGGGCGCTGCCCCCGGCGATGGCGTCGGAGACCAGCCGGGTGGCCTCCGCCTCGGCCTGGGCGGAGCGCTCCCGCGCCTCGGCGTCGCGGAAGGCGGCCTCGCGCCGGCCCTCGGCCTGGAGGATGGCGGCCTGCTTGGCGCCCTCCGCCCGCAGGATAGCCGCCTGGCGCTGGCCTTCCGCCTCCAGGATCGAGGCGCGGCGGTCGCGCTCCGCCTTCATCTGGCGGGCCATGCTGTCCACGAGGTCGCGCGGCGGCTGGATGTCGCGGATCTCGATGCGCGTCACCTTGACGCCCCAGGGGCTGGTCGCCTCGTCCACCACGCCCAGCAGGCGCGCGTTGATCTGGTCGCGCTGGGACAGCAGCTCGTCCAGGTCCATGGAGCCCATGACCGTGCGGGTGTTGGTCATGGTCAGGTTCAGGATCGCCAATTGCAGGTTGTTGACCTCGTAGGAGGCCTTGGCCGCGTCGATCACCTGGAAGAAGACCACGCCGTCCGCCGTGACCATGGCGTTGTCGCGGGTGATGACCTCCTGCGAGGGAACGTCGAGCACCGTCTCCATCATGCTCTGCCTGCGTCCGATCCGGTCGATCAGCGGCAGCAGCAGATGCAGGCCGGGTTGCAGCGTGCGGGTGTAGCGCCCGAACCGCTCCACCGTCCATTCCTGGCCCTGCGGCACGGTCCGCACGCCCAGCAGCACCAGCGCCAGCGCGAAGATCAGCAGCGCGATGACGAAAAGCGTAAGGCCGCTGACCACCATCACCTCACCTCCCGGTCGATCACCCCCGGACCATGCCACGGCGCGGCCGCCGCGGCCAGAGCTTCAGCCGAGCAGCGTCAGCCCAGCAGGGCGCCGAAGGGCTTCATCGGCTCGTGCGCGTCGAACAGGATCTTCAGGATCGCCAGGATCGGCACCGCCAGAAGCGCGCCGGGGATGCCCCACATCCATCCCCAGAACAGGATCGCCACGAACACCGCGATGGGGTTCAGCGCCAACCGGCGCCCGACGATCATCGGCGTCAGGAAGTTGCCCTCCAGCATGGTCAGCGCCACGAAGGTCAGTGGCGGCCCGAAGATGTGAACGCCCCCGTCGAAGGTGAGCGCCGACACCAGGAACAGCACCACCGTCATCACCGCCGGCCCGATGAAGGGAACGAAGTTGATGAGCCCCGCCAGGGTCCCCCACAGCGCCGCGTTGGGAACCCCCCACAGCCACATCGCCAGCGCCGTCGCGATTCCCAGGACGATGTTGATGACCGTGATGGTCGCCAGATAGGCGGCGATGTTCTGCTGAACGGTGGCGGCGACCATGGCGTAGTGCACGCGGTCGTCCACGTCGCGCATCGTGCCGATCAGCGCCTCCAGGCTCTGCCGCCCGCGGGCCAGGAAGAAATAGAGCAGCACCTGCATGATCACGACATTGGCGATCACCGCCTCCACCTGATGCAGGACCTGCTCGGCCAGCGACGGGCCGCGCACCACCACCTCCCGCGTGGAGCCGTCGCGGTCGGCGGTCATCTGCTCGATCTGGCGGGAGGCCTCGCGGGCGCGATCGATCCCCTCGCGGATGTCACCCAGCTTGAATTCCAGTTCGGTCACCACGCGGGGCATCCGGTTGACCCACTCGGTGGCCGGGGTCGCCAGCGTGTACAGGGCGCCCAGGCCCGCGGAGAACACCAGGATCACCACCACCGCCGCCCCCAGCGCCTCCGGCAGGCCGAGCCGGTAGAGGCCGCGCACGCAGGGCCGCAGCAGAAGGCTGAGGATCAGCGCCAACATGATCGGCAGCAGCACGTCGCGACCCAAATACAGCGTGAAGAGCACGGCGATGACGAACAGCCCCACCACCGCCACCCGAGCCGGGTCGCGGGGGGTCCGGGCCGGGGGTAGGGGTTCGGTCACCGGTTCCGGCGGGGTGGACAGGGGCGGATCGATCGTGCGGTCGCTCATCGGGGGCAGGCACTCCGGAGGTATGGGCCGGGCGTAGCGCTTGACGGCGCCGGAAACCCGCCCGATTTAGGGGTATCGCAGGACCGCGCCCGCCGCGGCCCCCGCTTCGCGACGACCGGAGTTCCACGAGATGCGCAGCCCGTTCCCTTCGATAAACATCCGCCGCGGCCTGATGGTCCTGGCGCTTTCCGTGCTGCCACCGATGGTCGCGTCCACCGCGGCTTCGGCCGAGGACCTCGTCGTCGGGCGCTTCTCCAACGACTGGACCGGCAACGGGCTTCAGGTCCAGGCGGTCGAGGACCCGAAGGTGAAGGGCGTCACCTGCCACCTGGTGGATTTCGACCGCAGCGTGCTCGACCGGCTGACCAAGGGGAACTGGTTCGAGGACCCGTCCAACGCCTCCATCTCCTGCCGACGCACCGGGCCGCTGGTGATCGGCGACATTGAGCTGTCGCAGAAGGGCGAGGAGGTCTTCTCCGAGCGCAAGAGCCTGATCTTCAAGTCCATCGCCATCCGCCGCATCTACGACCGGGTGAACGACACGCTGATCTATGTGGTCTACAGCCGGCAGGTGAAGGACGCCTCGGCGAAGATGTCCATCTCCAGCGTGCCGCTGATCGACACGAACCCCCAGTGGGAGAAGGGGAAGCCCCCCGCGAAGTGATCGGGTGAAATGATCGGATGACTTGCAATCCGGCGCGCGCGGCCCCATCATCAGGCTTGGGAGGCAGGGGCCGTAATCCCCCGCCTCCCGGCCCGATCACTGCCGGTTCAGAAGATCAAGGACAGCCTTGACGATCTGAAGCAGCAGGATCAGGAGACTGAGGATTTCCTTCATCCTCCAAGCCTCCTTGTTGAGCGGCGGGGTGGTGGCTATTCACCACCCGTCCGCGCCTCCACCTCGCACGGCGCGCGGGATCGGGGCAATGGAAACTCCACGCATGCGTGTGCGGCGAATTGGCCGCTTCGTCAGGATTTCCCAAGGCGGGTCCGCCACTTGCGCCACAGCAGGTAGAAGGCCGGCGCCAGGGTCACGATCAGGACGATCCGCAGGATGTGATGGGTGGCGACCAGCGCCACGTCGATGTTCAGCGCCAGCGCCACCAGCGTCATCTCCGCCAGCCCGCCCGGCGCAAAGGCGAGGATCAGCGCGGCGAGGCCCAGCCCCGTCGCCTCGTCGACCATCCAGGCCGCCGCCGTGGTCACCAGCAGCATCAGCCCGGTAAGCCCGACCGCCGTCAGGCCGTCGCGTCCGATCCGGCGGACCTTCAGCCCGGTGAAGCGGCAACCCAGCGACGCCCCGATCACCACCTGCGCCGCGGCGACCAGCACGCCCGGCGGCTTCCCCTCCGTCAGCCCGGCGAGGTGGATCGCCGCCGACAGGAGCATCGGCCCGACGATCTGCGCCGCCGGGATGCGCAGCAGCTTCGCCACGGGATACCCCAGGGCGCAGGCCGACAACAGCGCCACGTCCAGGGGGCCGAGCGACAGCAGGGGCGGCCCGAGCGTGCCGCGGCGGGCCGGATCGTAAAGCCCCAGAGCCTGGAAGGCGAAGGGGATGACGAGGACCACGAGCATCACGCGCAGCGCGTGGGACAGCGCCATGGTCCGGCTGTCGCCGCCCATCTGCGTGCCGACCATCACCATCTCGTTCAGCCCGCCGGGCGTGGCGGTGAAGAAGGCGGTCGGCGGGTCCAGCCGGGCCACGCGGCGCAGATACCGCACCCCCAGCGCCGTGGCCACCACCAGATAGAGGGTGACGGCGCCCAGCGACAGGCTCCATTCGCCGAGCCGCTCCAGGATGTCCGGTGTGAAGCCGCTGCCCAGCATGATGCCGAGGATCATCACCATGACGTCGCGCAGCGGCTTCGGAACATGCAGCGCCACGCCCCCCATCGCGGCGGCGGTGGTGACGCTCATGGCTCCGATCATCCAGGCCAGCGGCAGATGGACATGATTGAAGAGCGCCCCGCCGGCCGTCCCCAGAACGATGGCGAGCGCGAAGGGCCGAAGCCCCGATCCGATGGTCATGCGGTTCGCTGTGGCCGGTTCAAGAAACGATCCGCCCCAGCCGGACGGCGGTCTGCCCGGATTTGGGGCGCCGCGCCGGCATGATGAGGACGCAGTCGTCGTAGGGCGTCACGATCCGGCGGGCGCCGTCCCGGCCCAGCACCGTCCCGGCGGCGGGAATGACCTCCATCCCCACATAGGGCTGGTCGAAGAAGAAATCGTCGGTCTCCGCCGTCACCGCCTCGGTCACCTCGACGGTGCGTTGCGGGTCGGGGTGAGGGCGGATGTGGCGGTCGGCCAGCGAGGGATCGACCATCTCTTGCGCCAGCAGGAAGCGCATGCAGCTTTCCAGCGCGACCAGCGCCGTTTCGGCGCGCCAGTGCTGGCCGCATTCGACCAGGATCGCCGTGCGCCGCCCATCCGGTTCGGCCCCGTCCGGTTTTGCGAAGTCCGCGTAGTCGATCACCCGCCGGCCCGCCGCGTGCCCTTCGTCCGAGACGATCCAGGCCGGGTAGCCGAGCCGCCGGGCCAGGGCGCGGGCGCGGTCCGTCCGTCCGCACAGAGTCAGGGGCGGGGTGTCCGCCGTCATGGAATGCAGGTCCAGGATGACGTCCGCCGCGTCGAACACCGGGCGGAGTTGCCGGGCGCGGCGCAGTTCCGCGCTGTTGCGGGGGCCATCCAGCACGTCGGGCGACCAGACGCGGTTCATGTCCTCGTCCACGAAACGCGAGGCGTAGGGCCGCTCCGCGTCGAAGCTTTGATAGGAGGCGGTGTTGGCGAAGACCAGCGTCAGCCGTCCGCGGCTGGGTTTGATCCCCATCCGGAACAGCCGGTCCATCGCCACCGCCCCGCCGATCTCGTTGCCATGGATCAGCGACACGATGACGGCGTGCGGGCCGGGCCGTCCGGATTCCAGCGTCGTGACGTGGTCGATGCCGGTGTTGCCGTCGCGGTAGGCGCCGATGTCCGGCGGCGTCAGTTCGATCGGTGGCAGGGATTCGGTCAAGCGGATCTCGCGTTTGCGGGGCTGGCCGTTTGCAGGTCTGGCCGTTTGCGGGTCTAACCGGGGCCGGGCGCTATCGCCGAACAGTCAGTATGGCGGAGAGTCCGGCGGTATGCCAGCCCCGCCATTTCCCGTTCCCGCCCTGTCCTTTGGCTTGCCGGTGTATGACGGTTTTTGGTCGACGGCCACCCGGCCATCGTCTATACCCGAATCCATTGCCGCAGCGCCGTGCTATGCCATCCGGGCAGGTGCCGCGGCCCCTTCCGCGCAGTTGGGACACCGGGGTCAGCCATGAGTTTCGTGATCGAGGACGTGCTCGTCCGCAACGATCCGATCGTCCCGCGCCTGCCGGTGTTCTTCGATTCACCGCACAGCGGCACCGTCTACCCTCGCGACTTCGCCTTCGTCTGCCCGCTGTCCACGCTGCGGCAGGCCGAGGACACCCATGTGGAGGAGCTGTTCGCCCACGCGCCGGAGCATGGCGCGACGCTGCTCTGCGCGCTGTTCCCGCGCACCTGCATCGACGCGAACCGGGCCATCGACGACATCGACCCGGCGCTCCTCGACGGGCGCTGGCCCGAACCGCTGCGCCCGACGGAGAAGAGCGCGGCGGGCATGGGGCTGATCCGCACGCTGTGCCGTCCGGGGATGCCGCTCTATGACGGGCGGCTGTCCGTGGCCGAGGTGATGGAGCGCATCGACCGCTATTACCGCCCCTATCATTTCCAGGTCGCCGGCGTCATCGACGATCTGGCCGCCCGGTTCGGCGCCGTCTGGCACGTCGATTGCCATTCCATGCCCTCCGCGGTCGGGCCGGGGGCGGCGCAAAAGCTGGACATGGATTTCGTTCTGGGCGACCGCGACGGCACCACCTGCGAGCCGGGCTTCACCGCCCTGGTGGAGGAGGTGCTGACCGGCCTCGGCTACAAGGTCGCCCGGAACCATCCCTTCAAGGGGGTGGAACTGGTGTCGCGCTACGCCGACCCGGCGCGGGGGCGCCATTCCCTTCAGCTCGAAATCAACCGCCGCCTCTACATGAACGAAGAAACGCTGGAGCGGAACGAGGGCTTCGCCCGGCTCCAGGCCGATCTGACCACCCTGATCCGCCGCATCTGCGCCCATGCGGAGTTCAACACCGCGCGCCGCGCCGCCGAATAGGCGCGAACGACCGGGGCGGACCGTCGGCGGGCCATCAGGGCGAGAACTGCTCCTTCAGAATCCGCTCTTCGAAGTTCAGCTCCGGATCGAACAGCAGGGTCAGCGCGACGTCGCGCGCTTCCTCCACGTCCACGCGGATGACCTCGCGCACCTCGGTCGAATCGGCCACGGCGCTGACCGGGCGCTTGACCTCTTCCAGGATGTCCACGGTGATCTTGGCCGTGTGGGGCAGGAGCGCGCCGCGCCAGCGCCGCGGGCGGAAGGAGCTGATAGGCGTCAGCGCCAGCACCCCCGCGCCCAGGGGGATGATCGGGCCGTGGGCCGAGAGGTTGTAGGCGGTGCTTCCGGCGGGGGTGGCGACCAGCACGCCGTCGCAGATCAGCTCCGGCAGGCGGACGACACCGTCCACGGTGATGCGCAGCTTCGACGCCTGCCGCGTCTCGCGCAACATCGACACCTCGTTGATGCCCAGCGCCTCCACCTGTTCCCCGTTGCAGCGGGTGGCCTTCATGCGCAGGGGGTGCAGCGTGACGCTCTGGGCGCTGGCCAACCGCTCGGCCAGCCCATCCTCGCGGAAGACGTTCAGCAGGAAGCCGACCGACCCCCGGTTCATGCCGTAGACCGGCGGCGGATTCTGCCCGTCGCGCTTCAGCGCGCGGTGCAGAGTCTCCAGCAGAAAGCCGTCGCCGCCCAGCGCCACCACGACGTCGGCATCCTCCAGCGGCACGTTGCCGTAGCGGTGGACCAGCCGGGTGCGCGCCCGCATCGCCTCTTCCGTGTTCGCCCCGCAAAAGGCGATGCGGAGGTCGGCGGGCTTGCGGGCCGTGGGATCGGGCGCCAGCGGGTCCAGCGTCGGATCGGCGGGCAACTTGGCGGCGGTTTCGGTCATGTCGAGGGGACCATAGCGCAGGACGCCCGGATGCAGAAGGCCGCTTCGGTCGTATGGTGGAGAGATTGCGCAGGGCGGCAATCGCGCCTAGTTTGGGTGAATATGCGGGGAGGGCTGGTCATGGGACGGATCGTCACGCTGCGGCTGGAGGATGACGTTGTCGAGGCGTTGCGGCTGAAAGCCAGCTTCCGCGGCCGCTCGCTGGAGCAGGAACTCCAGGACATGGCGTCGGAAGCGGCCCGTCTCACGCCGGAGGAAAAACTCGCCATCGCCGACGGCATCTGCCTCCGCACCCCGCCCGGGCCGCAGACCGACAGCGTGGAACTGCTGCGCGAAGACCGCAGCCGATGAGCGCCCGCATCGTCGACGCCAGCGTCGCCGTTCGCTGGTTCTTTCCGGAACCGGGGCGGGAGGAGGCGCTCGGCATCCTGCGGTCCGCGTCCTTCCTGGCCGCGCCGGACCTGATCGTGCCCGAAGTCTGCAACGTCGCCTGGAAGAAGGTCCGGCTGGGTCAGGCACGGCCCGATCAGGCGATGGACATCTCGCGTAGGCTGCGCGGCTTCTTCGCGGACCTCGCGCCCAGCCCGACGATAGCGCCCCGCGCCGTCGAGATCGCGCTTGAGATCGGTCATCCCGTCTACGACTGCTTCTATGTGGCGCTGGCGGAGCAGCGGTCGCTGCCGTTGACGACGGCGGACCGGCGGCTGGCTGCCCGACTGGCCGGAACGGCGTATAAGGGACTCGTCCAGCCGTTGGGTTGCCAGCCGCTCGGCTGAGGGCGGATCATCCGCCGGTCACGCTCATGTGGCGGGGCACCGCCGGTCCCTGGTGGCGGCGGTCGATGATGAAGTCGTGGCCCTTGGGCTTGCGGGCGATGGCGTCGCGCACCGCCTGGACCAGCAACCCGTCGTCGTCGCTGAGGCGCAGCGGGGTGCGCAGGTCGGCGGCGTCCTCCTGACCCAGGCACATGTAGAGGGTGCCGGTGCAGGTCAGCCGCACGCGGTTGCAGCTTTCGCAGAAATTGTGGGTCAGCGGCGTGATGAAGCCGATGCGCCCGCCGGTCTCCGCCACCCGCACATAGCGGGCCGGGCCGCCGGTGCGGTAGTCGATCTCGTCCAGCGTCCAGCGCTTGGCCAGCTCCGCCCGCACGAGGCTGAGCGGCAGATACTGGTCGAGCCGCGCCTCGTCGCCGATCTCGCCCATCGGCATGACCTCGATGAAGGTCAGGTCGAAGCCCTGCTCCCCGCACCAGCCGACCAGCCGGTGGAACTCGTCGTCGTTCACGCCCTTCAGCGCGACCGTGTTGATCTTGACCTGGAGGCCCGCCTCCTTCGCCGCCTGGAGCCCGCCCAGAACCTTGTCCAGCCGGCCCCAGCGGGTGATCGCCTGGAACTTGTGGGGGTCGAGCGTGTCCAGCGACACGTTGATCCGCCGCACCCCGGCCTCCACCAGATCGCCGGCGTACTTGAACAGCATCGTGCCGTTGGTGGTCAGCGTCAGCTCGTCCAGGTCGCCGGCCTTCACATGGCGGCCCAGGCTGTGGATCAGCTCGTGGATGCCCTTGCGGACCAGCGGCTCGCCGCCGGTCAGGCGCAGCTTGCGGGTGCCCAGCTTCACGAAGGCGGAGCAGACGCGGTCGATCTCCTCCAGCGTCAGAACCTCCGCCTTGGGCAGGAAGCTCATGTCCTCCGCCATGCAGTAGACGCAGCGAAGGTCGCAGCGGTCGGTGACGGACACGCGCAGATAGCTTACGGTCCGCCCGAAGGGGTCGACGAGCGGGGCGGGAGCGGTCGGCGGAACGGTCGTCATCGGCGGGCTTCTCCCCAAGGGGGTCCGTATCGTGCAGTCCGGGCGGCGATCATGACTCCGGCCCGGTCCTGATATATAGGTCCGAGTTGCGGATTTTTCGCCACCTGGAATTTCAGGCGCAGGAGAACACGGAGCGCGAAGCCGGGACTTGACGGGGGTCAAGTCCCGGCGGGCCGAAGGTGCGGACGGTCAGTGGACGCTGCCGCCGTCCTTTCCATTCCGGTCGCTTTGGGCCTCCTCCCGCTCGCGCAGGTAGTCCTCCGTCGTGCGCGGCGCGCGTGGGGCGCCCAGCGCGAAGGGCGAGTCGCCCCGTTCGAACTGGTCCACGACACGGCAGTCGCCGCACATGCGCATGCGGTCGGCGGCCTCCGGCGTGGCGAACATGGCGTGCCGCCCGGCCAGAACCGACACGATCTTGTCGATGGAGGACTTGGTGGCGAAGGGCTTGCCGCACTTGACGCAACAGAAGGGCTCCTCCTCCTTCAGCACCTTGGCGCCGCGGGCGCCGTCGCGGAAGTCGATCTCCGGGACCAGAGCGATGACCTTCTCCGGACAGGTGGTCTTGCACAGGCCGCACTGCACGCAGGCATCCTGCGAGAAGGACAGCATCGGCTTGTCGGCGTTGTCGAGCAGCGCCCCGGTCGGGCAGGCGCCGACGCAGGACAGGCAGAGCGTGCACCCCTCCACCGCCACCTGCACCCGTCCGAACGGCGCGCCCGGCGGCAGGGGCAGGACCTCCACCGGCTCCGGCGCGACCTTGTGCAGGTGGCGCAGGGCCAGCATGGTCACGGTGCGCTTGCCGCCCATCGGCAGGAAGGCGCCGGGGGCGGGGGCGTCCCCGCGCGGCAGGCTCCACAGCTCCGCCGCCACCGCGTCGGGGTCCTGCGCGTCGATGATCGACACCCGGCCCGAGCCGTAGCCGAGCCCGGCCATGGCCGTCTCGGCGAGACCGAGCTGGCTGGCCAGCCCCGCCGTCTCGCCCGCGTTGCCCGGCCCGACCAGCACGCGCACCCGCGCCGCGCCATAGGCCAGCGCCGCCGCGAAGACGTCGAAGCCGAGCTGGGTCACCTCGTTCACCGCGAAGGGCAGGACGCGGGCCGGCAGGCCGCGCCCGTGGCGGGCGATCAGCGAAATCATCTCGTCGCCGTGCCGCGGGTCGTGGACCAGCAGGACCGGCTCCGTCCCGCCCGCCTTGGCGTAGGAGGAGAGCAGCGTGCGCAGCCGCTCGTAGACCGTCTGGAGCGGCGGCAGGGCGTAGGTGCTGGCCCCGGTCGGGCAGACCGACGCGCAGGAACCGCAGCCGGCGCAGATGTGCGGGTCGATCGCCACATGGTCGCCGTTGGGCGTGATGGCGCCGGTCGGGCAGACCTCCAGGCAGCGGGTGCAGCCGGTCTTGCGGCTGCGCGAATGGGCGCAGAGGTCGGCCTTGAATTCGATGTAGCGCGGCTTCTCGAACTCGCCGATCAGGTCGGCGGCCTCGAACACCGCCTTGGCGACGGCGGCGGGGCTGTCCGGGTCGGGGCGCAGGTAGCCGTCGCGCTTGCCATGCGCGGGGAACAGCGGCGCGCCGCCGGTCAGGTCCACGATGACGTCGCAGCGGGAGGCGGCGCCGTGGCGCGGCGGCTCGAAGGCCAGCACGGCGCGGGACGCCGGAATGGCCGGGGCGTAGTCGTCCACCACGATCTCGAAATTGCCGAGCCAGCCCTTGGCGGCGCGGATGGTGCCCTTGAAGACCGGCACGTCCATGACGCGCGGCGGGGCGACGTCCCTGGGAGACTTCAGCAGCACGGTCACGTCCAGGGTTCCGGACAATTGCCGGGCCACCTCGATGGCGCGCTCGTCCGTGCCGTAGACGAGGCAGGTGCCTTCGGAGGTCAGGGTGATGGTTCCGGTCGGCGGGATGTCCATGGCCGCCTCGGCCAGCAGGGCGGCGATCTTCGGCCCCGCCAACGCGCCCTCGTCCGACCAGCCGGCGCGCTCCCGGATGTTGGTGAAGGCGAGGGCCATGTCCCGATCCTGGGCGTCCGGGTTGTCCTGGGCGGCGATCTCCGCGAACAGCGGGGCTTCCTGGGTGCAGGCGACCAGCAGCGGGGCGCCCTCTGCCACGCGCGCCTCGAACCGGTCGAGCTGGGTGCGGCAGAGCTGGGTGGCGACGGTCAGGTCGCCCTCCGCCCCCGCCGCGGCCCCGCAGGCCCTGGCCAACGCCTTGCCGTCGAGCGCCATGCTGTGGGCGCAATCGCAGACGAGCACCGTCCGGCCATTGATCTTCATCGCTTCCAACCCCTTGCCCTAAAAGCCCTGATGCGAACAGCGTGTTCCAGTTCTGTACATATCGGCTGGGTGGCACGGTTGCGACAGCAAAATGCGTGCGGCAGGATGGCGGCCCTGACCATTCGTTCCTTCATCCATCGGATTCACCCGGCCATGACCAGCGCACCGACCATCCGCGACGCCCGCGTCGAGGACATTCCCGCCTTCCAGCGGATCTACGAGCACCATGTCCTGCACGGCGTCGGCACCTTCGAGGAGGAGCCGCCCGACGCGGCGGAGCTGGAGGCGCGCTTCCGTGCCATCACCGGCGCCGGCCTGCCCTGGCTGGTGGCGGAGCGCGACGGCGTGGTCCTGGGCTACGCCTATGGCAGCGCCTACCATGTCCGCTCCGCCTACCGCTTCACCATCCAGGACTCCGTCTACATCGCGGAGGAGGCGCGCGGACAGGGCCTCGGGCGCCTGCTGCTGCAGGCGCTGATCGACCGCTGCACGGCCCAGGGCTACCGCCAGATGGTGGCGCTGGTCGGCGGGACGGAGAACGCCGGCTCCATCGGGCTGCACAGCGCGCTCGGCTTCCGCACCTGCGGCGTGGTGGAGGCCGTGGGGCTGAAGTTCGGGCGCTGGCTGGACGTGGTCATGATGCAGAAGGATCTGGGCGCGGGCCGGACGGACATTCCCACGGGCAGGGGGCCAAGTCAGCCGGTGGCCGTGCGCTAACCGTCGCTCCACCGGTCCAGCGCCGCAAGCGCCGGGGGGAAGGCGGCGTCCAGCGCGTGGAGCAGGGCGTCGGGATCGCCCTCGCCGGTTTCCAGGGCGTGTTCCAGAGACCGCGCGGCGCCGCGCAGCGCCGCGCAGCCGTAAATGCCGGCCACCCCGGCGATCTTGTGGGCCATCGCCCCGACGGTGGCCCGGTCCCCGGCGTTCCAGGCCTGCTCCAGAGCGGCGTGGTAGCCGCGCAGCGTGACGAGGGTGTTGGCCACCAGGGTCGCCACCCGCTCCGCCGGAAGATGCTCGCGCATCTGGCGGATCGCGTCCTCGTCGAACACCGGCAGGCCGGGGTCCCGGTCCGGCGGGGAAGGGGTTTCTTCCTTGGAGGGTGCGGCGTCGGAACCGGCGGACAGGCGGTCCAGAACGGCGGCGAGCGCGGACAGGTGCAGCGGCTTCTCCAGCACGGCGTCGGCCCCCGCCGCGCGGCAGCGCTCCGCCGCGCCGGGCACGGCGGAGGCGGTCAGCGCGACGATGCGCGGCCCGGCCGTGCCGGTTCCGGCGCCATCGGGAAGGGCGCGGATGCGGCGGGTCGCCTCGATCCCGTCCATCACCGGCATCTGCATGTCCATCAGGACGAGGTCGTAGCGGTCCCGCTCCACCGCCGCCAGGGCGGCCTGCCCGTCGCCCACCACCGTCACGTCATGCCCGGCGCGGCGCAGCAGGGCGGCGGCGGTCATCTGGCTGACCGGTTCGTCCTCCGCCAGGAGGATGCGCAGCGGCGGCCTTCCGGACGGTGCGCCGGACTGGGCCGGTTCGGCGGCTTCCGGCTCGGTCGGGGCCGGTCCGGGCCGATGCGCCAGCCGGCTGTAGGTCCGGACGGCGCCGAGCCCGACCGCGAAGACCGCCAGACCGGTGACCAGCCCGACACCGGCGGGTGCGGCGGCGGCCAGTTCCGCGCCGGCCCCGCGGAAGGCCGGGGCGCCCTCCGCGTGCAGCCGGTCGCGCAACGCCAGCGCGCCGCGGCTGGTCTGATGGGCGAGGTTTGTGGCGGTGCCGCGCAGCAGCGTGGCGATTCCCGCCGCCTTGGCGGCCAGCGCCCCCTGTTCCCGCCGCAGGTCGAAGATGTTCCGCCGGTCCATCCCCAGAGCCACGAGCCGCCACGCGGCGTCGGCGCGGCGCGGGCTGGCGGGGTCGATGGGCAGGGCGTCCAGCGCGTCGAACAGCGCCGCGGCGGCCTTGCGGAAATCGTCCTGCGCCGTGGTGGCGTCGGCCGGCGCCGTTCCGGCGGCGAGCAGCCGGAGGGTCACCGCCTGCCGCGAACCGTCGATCCGGCGCAGCAGGTCGCCGTCCGGCGTCCGCGCGTGGGGGAGGGCGAGCGCCGCCGCCAGCGCCTCGCTTCGGCCCGTCACCTGTTCGGTCAGCTCCTGAAGGCTGTGCTCCACGGCCAGACGGCGTTCCACCGTGGTGTCCAGCTCGTCGGCCTCCGCGCGGATGGTCATCGCGGCGAACCGCAGCTCCGCGCGCTGGTCCGGCGGCAGGCTTTCCAGCATCGCACCAAGCTGCTGAGCCCGCTGGCGCAGGGCGTTGTGCGCGGCGAGCCGGCGTTGGGCGGTGCCGGCGGATTCCAGTTCCGCCGCGTTGGAGGACAGACCGGCGGCCAGTTCCGCGACGCGCATCAGATCGAACGCCTCGTCCAGGCTGCGGGCGGCCCGACCGCGGGCGCGGGCGTCCATTTCCGCCAGGGCCAGCCATGCGGAACCGCCCACCCCGGCCCCGGTCAGCAGCGCGGCCAGGGCCAGCGCGCCGATCCACGGACCGCCGATTCCTGCGGCCCGGCCCTGCGTCCGATTCCCCGTTCCGGTGGTTGGTCCGGCATCCTGCGCGTGCACGTTTGCTCGCCCGTTCCCGTTCATGGCGGAACTTACACCGCCTTGTCGGCGCTTTGCCATGGGGCTTCGGTTGTGCGCCGGGCGTTCAGACCGGAGAGGTGTCCTGGGTCCAGGACGGGTCCTCGATCCGGTGCAGCCGCGCGGCTCCGGTCAGGGCGGCGCGCAGGGTCAGCGCCTTGCGGCGCGCCGGGGCCAGCCGGTGTTCCGGAGCCTCGCGCAGGATTTCCGCGCCGTAGGCGTCGGCCACCATCAGCCCGCAATCGCCGGGAATCAGCTCCGCCGGGAAGGCGTCGTCCACGGCGAAGTAGAAGGCGTCGCACCAGTCGCGGTACTCCGGCCATTTCTGGTCGGACCGGAAATCGGCGGCGCAGCTCTTCACCTCGACGATCACGACGGTGCCGGCGCCGTCCATCGCCAGGACATCGGCGCGCCGCCCGCTGGCCAGCCGGAACTCCGCCATGGTGACGAAGCCGCGCGCGGCCAGCGCCCGGCGCACCCCGCGGAAGATGGGGGCGGCGCCGCTTGCGGGAATCGGCGGCTCGCCGCCGTGCAACAGGATATCGGCCATATCTCGATGGAAGGGTCTCGCTGGAAGGCGCTTGATGGAAGGCGCTTGATGGAACGCTTCGGGAACGAAGGCAGCACCATGACCCGGCGTCGCCGCTTTTCCAAGCAACTTCTGCCGGATCGCCGCCACGCGAAAGAGTCAGGCGTGGGACGCGGCATGCGGCAGGCTGCGCCGCGGCGGGAACATCAGGATGGCCGTGGTGCCGGCGCCGGGCTCGCTGTAGAGGTCCAGCCGGCCACCGTGCATCTCCATCAGCCGCTTCACGACGGGCAGGCCGATGCCCGCTCCGTTGGCGCCCCGCGGGACGGTCATGTCGGCGCTGCCGAAGGGCTCCATGACGCGCGCCAACTCGTCCTCGCCGATGCCGGCGCCGGTGTCGGCGACCATCAGCCCGATGCCGCCGTCCGGCATGGGGCTGGCCGACAGCATCACCTGCCCGCCCGACGGTGTGAACGTCACCGCGTTGGACAGCAGGTTGGCCAGCATCCGCTGAAGCGCGCGGGCGTCGCCGTAGAGAAGGGGCAGGTCGCCGGACAGATCCTCCCCGATGTCGACGCCGCGGGCCGCGGCCTTGTCGCCGACCTGGGCCAGCGCCTGACGGGCGGCGTCGGCCACGTTGATGGCCTCCTCCTGCATCTCGGTCCGCGCGGTCTCGCTCTGCGACAGATCGAGGATGCCGTCGATCAGCGCGAGGAGGTGCGCCCCGCTGGCGTGGATGTCCGCGGCGTAGCTGCGGTAGCGGGGGGAGCCGAGCGGGCCGAAGGTCTCCGCCAGCAGCACTTCGGAGAAGCCGAGCACCGCGTTCAGCGGGGTGCGCAGCTCATGGCTCATATGCGCCAGGAACTCCGCCTTCGCCCGGTGGGCGCGGTCCGATTCCGGAACGGCGGGGACTTCGGGGCCAAGCTCCACGAGGCTGACGCAGGCGGCGGGCGCCGCGACTCCGGCGTCGAAGGGGGTCGCGGCGATTCTCCAGCGCGCGCCGCCGGGGGCGGTGACCACGCGGCGCACCGCCCGCTTCTCCGCTAGGCAATCGGCCAAAACGGCGAACAGCCCCGCCGCCTCGCCGTCCTGGAGATCGTCCGCGCGCAGCCGGCGCCCGGCGAGGGGATGCCCGAACAGCCGCTCCGCCGCGCGGTTGGCCGTCAGCCATTCGAAATCGTCGAGAGCGCCGCCCTGATCGTGAACCGCGGCCAGCACGCCCATGCCGTCGTCCAGGGCCGCCACCGCCGCGCCGGCCAGCCTATCCCAGGACAAGGACGCGCAATGATCCGCGCCAGCCGGCGTTGCCGCCTCCGGTTGTCGGTCGCGGAAAGTGTTGTCGGTCACGGCATCCATTGGTGGCATATTCGAAGGGTTCGACTGAACATGCAACCGACAAATTGCGACAATTCATCGTCTATTGTGTGGTCGAGGGGTGAATTCATCGCCTTTTCTTGACTTTTATATAAAAATGCGCGGAACTGTTCGGGCGTCCAACGGCATCGGACCGGGCGTGCCGGCTCACGCTGCGGGTGGTCGGACGAACGGCGGGCTTGATCCTGGGCGCCGGTTCCGTAGCCTGTCCGTGCGGGGCCGGTTCCGGTCACCGCGGACACCATGCATGCTTTGGGGGATGTCGGCCCGTGACGAGCGAGGGAGCCTTTCCGCAAGACGCAGGACGGCGCGGCGCGGTCCTGGTCTTCGACGCCGACGACCGTCTGTCCGCCTGGAACGCGGAGGCGGAGGCGCTGCCCGGCGCCGACCTCCTGCTGGCCCGCGGCGCCCTGCCGGAAACGCTGGCCCCCCTGTTCCGCAGCCTGCCGCCCGGCCACACCGTCACCGATTGGCCGTTGAGCGGCGGCGGCTTCGTCCGGCGCACCGCCGAGAGCGGGTCCGCAGGGGCCGCCGACCTGTCGGGCCGCCTGTTCGCCGCGGCCAGCCACGACCTGCGGCAGCCGCTGGCCGCCCTGTCCCTGCTGCTGGGGGCGCTGGAAGGGCGGTTGGACGGTGCGGCGGGTGGCGGGGGGCGGAACGTGCCGGGGCGGGGAAGCGCCCTGAACGACCCGGCGGCGCGCGACCTGCTGAACGCCATGGGCAACGCGGTGCAGTCGCTGCGCGGCATGGTGGACGGGCATTTCGACCTCGTGCGGCTGGAAGCCGGTCTGGTGCGGCCGGACCTCGGCGCGCCCGTGGTCAACGGCATCCTGACGCGGGTGGCGCTGGACGCCGCCCCGCGCTTCGACGGGCGGGGGCTGCGCTTCTCGGTGCTGCCCTGCTCGGTGCGGGTCGCCACCGACCCCTCGCTTCTGGAGCGCATCCTCCAGGGCTTCGTCGCCAACACCCTGCGCCACACGGAGCGGGGCCGGGTCGTGCTCGGCTGCCGGCGCCAGGGTCCCGACCTGCGGATCGAGCTGTGGTCCACCGGGCGCGGCCTGCTGCCCGAGCAGTTGCGCACCCTGCGGGGAGAGTTCCAGCGTCCGGACGGGTCCGGCGACCCCTCGGTGATCGACCTCGGGCTGCGGCTCGCCTGCGGGCTGGCGCGCCGGCTGGGCCACCGGCTGGAGGTGGACTCCGCGCCGGGCCGCGGCTCCATGCTGGCCGTGCTGGTGCCGCGCGCGGCGGACGGCGGGGAGACGTTGGAACCGGCCGGGCCGCCGGTCCCCGCGGAGGCCGGCGCCGATAGCGAGGACGTCAGCCGCGCCCGCGTGCTGGTCGTCGAGGACGACCCGATGGTGCTGGAGGCGCTGAGCGCGCTGCTCGGCCAATGGGGATGCGCGGTGATCGCCGCGGACTCCGTGGACGCCGCGCTGGAGCGGCTGGGTCCCGGCCCGCAGGCCCCCGACCTCGTCATCTCCGACCTGCGGCTGAAGGGGGCGGCGAACGGGATCGTCGCCATCCGCCAGATCGGCAAGGCGCTGGACGCCACGCTGCCCGGCCTGATCCTGACCGGCGACACCGACCCCATGCGCCTGCGGGAAGCGCGGCTGTCCGGCTATCCGCTGCTGCACAAGCCGGTGTCTCCCATGGCCCTGCGGGGGGCCGTGGCGCGGTTGCTCGGCCGTGAGCGGCTGAAGACTTGATACTGTTTCGACTCGATGGCAACGCCGTGTCTTGGCTGCGCTTACTGTATTGCAGGATTGACATCGAAAGCGGGATGCAATCCAGTCGCAATTGACAATCAATAGTCGGCGATGCCGGTATGCTCGCCGGGGTGGACTATCCATTTGGGAGGATGAGGGCTTTTCCATTATCGACGTTTCGGGCCGCTTGCTATAGTCGGGCGATCTGACGATTCCGGTGGGAACGGACGGGATGGCGCTGTTGGACAGAAGGAGGCGGGGGTCGCTTGCGGTGCCGGTGCTGGTCGCCGCGGGCCTGCTGGTGACGTTCGGCGCCTTCATTCAGATGCTGTCGGCCAACCGGGAGGTGGAGCGCACGCGGCACGAGCGGCAGTTCGCCCAGTTCCACGACGCCCTGGCGGAGCGGATCGACAGCCAGACGCTGCTTCTGCGCACGCTGCGGGCGGCCTTCTCGGACCAGCTTCCGGTCGTCCGCAACGGTTTCGCGGCGGCGGTCCGGCCCATGATGCCGCTTTATCCCGGCCTCTGGTCGGTGGCCTGGGTGCGGCGTGTCCCGCCGGCGGAGGTCCCGGCGCTGGAGGCGGAGATGCGGGCCGCCGGGCGCATCGACTTCGCCGTCCATGATGCGGACGAGGCGCCCGGCAGTGCCTCCGGCGCGCCGCCCGGCGTCTCGCGGGGGGACCTGTTCGTCAACACGCTGATGGAGCCGGAGCGGGGCGACGCCTTCGGGCAGGGCGTCAACATCCTCTCGCTGCCCCACCGGGCGGAGGTGCTGGCGCGGGCCTGCGCGTCCGGCGACGTGGCGGCGACGGAGACCCTGCCGCCGCCGCCGCGCTGGGAGAGCGGGCACAGCATCGGCCTGTACCTTCCCGTCTACCGCCGTCCCGTGGACGGGTTGGACGGGCCGGGCCGCTGCGCGGAGGTCTCCGGCTACGTCGCCTCGGTCTTCGGGATCGGGCGCCTCATGGAGGAGGCGGGCAATCGCGTGACCGGGCTGCACGGGACCATCCATCTTCTGGACGGACCGGCGGGGGGCGGCGGCCGGATTCTGGCCTCCCGCGACGTCGCCGCCGGCTCCGCGGCGCGGGAGGGGGCTCCGTTCACCGACGTCCGCAAGGACGGGGAAACGGTGCTGGAGCGCGATCTGGTGATCGGCGGGCGGCGCTGGACCCTGGTGGCCGCGGTTCCGCCCGAACCGCGGCTGGCCCCGGCGGATTACTCGGCCTGGATCGTTCTGGTGATGGGTCTCCTGCTGACCGGCGCCCTGGCCGGCTATGTCCAGCGGGAGTCGCAGGCCAAGCGCCTTCTGGTGACCGAGGCCCGCGCCCGTGCCGCGATGGCCCGCGCGCTGCGCGAGAGCGAGGAGCGGTTCCGCATGGCGCTGCGCCATTCGCGGGTCGCCGTCTTCAGCCTGGACCGCAATCTCCGCTACATGTGGATGTACAACCCGCAGACCGCGCGGGCGGCGGAAACCTACATCGGGCGCACCAACGCCGATCTCCACGCGCCGGACGACGCGGCGCGGCTGGATGCGGTGAAGCGGAGCGTGCTGGCGACCGGCACCGGCGCCCGGCAGGAGGTCCGAATCGGGGCGGGGGCCGGCGCGGAACAGGTCTTCGACCTGATCGTCGAGCCGCTGAGGGACGAGGCCGGGCTGGTGTCCGGCGTAATCTGCGCCGCCATCGACATATCCGAGGGGGCGCGCATCCGCGAGGCGCTGGCCGAGGCCCATGGCGAGGCGGAGCGGGCCAACCGGGCGAAGTCGCGCTTCCTCGCCGCGGCCAGCCACGACCTGCGCCAGCCCTTCCAGGCGATGAGCCTGTTCCACCACATCCTGACCGCCCGCCTGTCCGACGACAAGCAGCTCGAAGTGGCCGGGAAGCTGGGGGAGGCGATCGCCGCAGGCAACACGCTGCTGAACACGCTGCTCGACACCTCCGCGCTGGAGGCCGGCAACGTCAAGCCGCGCCCCGTCGTCTTCCCCCTGCAGGACGTCACCGACCGGCTGACCCGCGAGTTCGCGGAGCAGGCGGCCAGCAAGGGCATGACCCTGCGCATGGTGCCGACCTCGGCCTGGGTGCTCAGCGATCCGGTGCTGCTGGAGCGCATGGTGCGCAACCTGCTGGTCAACGCGCTGCGCTACGCCGGGAGCGGGACCATCCTGCTGGGTTGCCGGCACCGCGACGGGCATGTGCTGGTCGAGGTGTGGGACACCGGGCCGGGCATTCCCGCCGACCAGCTCAAGCTGATCTTCGACGATTTCTACCGTTGCGGAACCGACCAGCCGGACGGCGGGCGCGGGTTGGGCCTGGGGCTGTCCATCGTCCGGCGAACCGCGCAGATCCTGGGCCATCAGGTCGATGTCCGGTCGTGCCTGGGCAAGGGCACCGTCTTCTCCATCGCCGTGGCGATGCTCGGCGACCGTCACAACCCGGTGCCCGAGGAACCCGCCCCGTCGGTGGCGAGCGCCTGATCCTCCGCGGGACTTCGCCATGGGACTTCGCCATGCGTGCGGCGGGCCTGTGCACTGCGAAATCGGATGGGTTGGCGGACATCCTCCCCGATTTTTCACGACACGGTCAGCGATGCGTCCGTTCTTGGGACGCGGCGCGCAAGGACTTGCCATGCTGCGCCTGCTCAGTGATACAATCCTGCGCGGGCGGGTTGTGTTGCCGAAAAGCAGACAAAAACCCTCTCAAAGCCGCTTGACATAGGTCATGGGGCGAGGGCTTGGGCCGTCGTAAGACCATGGCCGAACGGAACTTCCGCCGGCTGGGAAAGACGGGCGGCGCGGGGTGCGGCGGGACGGCAGGACCGGCGGTGGCGGGGGGTGCGACATTGTTGCACCGCAACGGAACCGCGAAACAGCCGACCCTGTCACATCTCCTTCATGGGGTCGCGCTATTCAGGGCACCCCGAACCGGCCCTTGGCGGGCGGCCCCTCCCGGGCCGGCCGATCCGAGGGTCCAACAAAAAGGCCGCGGACGACAGGGCGATCCGCAGGCCGGGAGGATTCGGCCCGGGCATCACGCGATTCCGAGCCGCTATCCGATTGAGGAGCTTCTCCAATGGACCGTGTTACAGCGCCCGCCACCCCCGACTTCGGCAAGAACGGCTCATCCGCCATGATCGAGAACGTCACCTTCGAGGAAATCCAGATCGGCCAGCAGGCGAGCCTGTCGCGGCGGCTGACCATGTCCGACATCGAGCTGTTCGCCACCGTGTCGGGCGACATCAATCCGGCGCATCTCGACGAGGAGTATGCGGCGGACAGCCAGTTCCACAAGGTGATCGGCCACGGCATGTGGTCGGGATCGCTGATCTCCGCCGTTCTGGGCACGCTGCTGCCGGGGCCGGGCACGATCTACATCGGGCAGGACCTGCGCTTCAAGCGCCCGGTGGGCCTGGGCGACGTCATCACCGTGACGGTCATCGCCAAGGAGAAGCACGCCGAGAAGAACATCGTCGTCTTCGATTGCATCGCGCGCAACCAGGACGGCAAGGAGGTCGTCTCCGGCCTCGCCGAGGTGATCGCCCCGACCAGAAAGGTCCGCCGCGCCGCGCACGAACTGCCGCAGGTCCAGGTCATCCGCCACGATGGCCATGACGAGCTGCTGGGCAAGACCGAATCGCTGCCGCCGGTGCCGACCGCCGTCGTCCATCCCTGCGACGAAAGCTCGCTGAAGGGCGCGGTCGAGGCCGCCGAGGCCAACCTGATCGATCCGGTGCTGATCGGCCCGGCCTCCAAGATCCAGTCGGTCGCCGAGGCCCACGGGCTGGACATCGGCCGCTACCGCATCGTGGACGTGCCGCACTCCCACGCCTCCGCCGAGACCGGCGTCCGGCTGGCCCGCTCCGGCGAGTGCGAGGCGGTGATGAAGGGCAGCCTGCACACCGACGAACTGATGGCCGAGGTCGTCCGCAAGGAAACCGGCCTGCGCACGGGCCGCCGCCTCAGCCACGTCTTCGTGATGAACGTGCCGACCTACCCGCGCACGCTGCTGATCACCGACGCGGCGATCAACATCTACCCGACGCTGGAAGACAAGGTGGACATCGTCCAGAACGCCATCGACCTCGCCAAGGTCCTGGGCGTGGAGACTCCGCGCGTCGCCATCCTGTCGGCGGTGGAGACGGTGAACCCGAAGATCGCCTCGACGCTGGAAGCCGCGGCGCTGTGCAAGATGGCCGACCGCGGCCAGATCAAGGGCGGCATCCTGGACGGCCCGCTGGCCTTCGACAACGCCATCAGCCTGGAGGCGGCCCGCACCAAGGGCATCGTGTCCGAGGTCGCCGGTCAGGCCGACATCCTGCTCGTTCCCGATCTGGAAGCCGGCAACATGCTGGCCAAGCAGCTTTCCTTCCTGGCGAATTCCGACGCCGCCGGCATCGTTCTGGGCGCGCGGGTTCCGATCATCCTGACCAGCCGCGCCGACAACGTGCGCACCCGTCTGGCGTCCTGCGCCGTGGCCGTCCTGGCCGCCGCCGCCCGCCGCCGGGGCGCCGCCGCCGCGGCCGAGTGAGAGGGGCGCCCGTCATGAGCAGCCAGAACGCGGGTGGCGGCGACGCCATCCTGGTCATCAACGCCGGTTCCTCCAGCCTGAAATTCTCGGTCTTCCGGGAGACGGGCGCGGGGACCGTGCAGGCGGCGATCAACGGCCAGATCTCCGGCATCGGCACCGAGCCGAAGTTCGAGGCCAAGGACGCCGCCAAGCGCCCGCTCGCCGAGCGGGCCTGGACGGCGGGCGAGCCGTCCGACCGTACGGCCCTGCTGGCCTTCCTGCTCGGCTGGATCGAGGAGCGGCTGGAGGGGGCGAAGCTGCTGGCCGCCGGCCACCGTGTCGTCCACGGCGGCACCCGCCACGCCGCCCCGGTCCTGCTGACCCCGGCGGTGATGGAGGAGCTGGAGGGTTTCATCCCCCTGGCCCCGCTGCACCAGCCGCACAACCTCGCCGCCATCCGCGCGCTGGCCGAGGCGCACCCGGAGCTGCCGCAGGTCGCCTGCTTCGACACCGCCTTCCACCGCGGCCAGCCCTGGCAGGCGCAGATGTTCGCCATCCCGCGGGAACTGACGGACGAGGGCATCCGCCGTTACGGCTTCCACGGCCTGTCCTACGAGTACATCGCCCGCCGCCTGCCGGAGCTGGCTCCGGATCTGGCGGACGGGCGGGTGGTCGTCGCCCATCTGGGCAGCGGCGCCAGCATGTGCGCCATCCACGCCGGGCGCAGCGTGGACAGCACCATGGGCTTCACGGCGCTGGACGGGCTGCCCATGGGCACCCGCTGCGGCAACATCGATCCCGGCGTGCTGATCTACCTGATGCGCCAGAAGGGCATGGGCGCCGACGCCATCGAGAAGATGCTCTACAACAAGTCGGGCCTTCTCGGCGTGTCGGGCGTGTCCAACGACATGCGCGCCCTGCTGGACAGCGCCGATCCCCACGCCCGGGAGGCGGTGGAGCTGTTCTGCTTCCGCATCGCCAAGGAGACGGGGGCGCTCGCCGCCTCCATGGGCGGCATCGACGCGCTGGTCTTCACCGCCGGCATCGGCGAACGCTCCGTCCCGGTGCGGGCGCGGGTGGCCGACAAGCTGGCCTGGCTGGGCGTGGTGCTGGACCCGGAGGCCAACGAGGCCAACGGCCCGCTGATCTCCGCCCCAAGCAGCCGCATCCCCGTCTACGTCATCCCGACCGACGAGGAGCAGATGATCGCCCTGCACACCCGCAAGACGCTGGAAGCCGCCTGATACGGCACAGCACATCCCTGCAATGAGGAAGGCCCGCCGTTTCCCTACGGCGGGCCTTCTTTCCATTCGGGGTGTTCGTATTCGGAGTTCGCCGGAGCTTACAGCCCCTTCCAGAGCTTCAGATAATCGATCAACTTGCGCTCGTAGAAGGGCGAGGGGTGGTGGTAGCGGGCGACGAGGCCGACCTGTTCGTCCATCTTCACGACGATTCCGCGGCAGGCGAAGTCCAAGGCTTCCTCGCCAAGCTGGAAGACGATGCGGAAGTCGAACTGCTGCTTCGCGATCAGGTCCCCATCATACGGGCGGATGCGGAAGGAACCGAGGACGAACTCCTCCGGCAGATACTCGTGCCGGTCGATCCGGATGGTCGGGGGATCGGAAGGGCGTTCCTTGGCGGGTGGCGCAGCGGCTGCGGTGGATTTGCCTCGTCCGCTCAATTTCGACAACCACGACATGGCGGCCCAGGCCCCTTCCAGACGACATCGTGACAGAACTGCAATTATCCGGAGTTTCGGACCTATTTCCTTTATTAATGGTTAAGGGGTCTTCGCCGAAGGCGAGGGTGTGCTTTCTCATGCCAGAACCGCCGCTTTCAGGCAATGGCGGGCGGTTTTGTCGCATGTCGCGCCATCATGGCAACCATGACGTTGTTTCGCGGCGGCTTTGCTCGTCGTGTGGCGGGAAAATGACTACCTTTTTCAACACTTGATGATTAAGCTTTTTGGACAGTCTTCGCCTGTTCCGGCACTTCGCGTGCGCGGCATTTTCTTCGCAATTGCAAACACTCGGTGCGAGGAACCGCGAACTGGTGGCGAAACGCGGAGCGGCGGCCCGGGCAGGACCATGGCCGCCGCGACCCTTCAGAACGTTCGCATTCGGAGGAGGAAAGCCATGACGCATCGCAACATCGGAGAGCTTCTGAACCGCCGTCGTGTCGTCAGCCTTCCGGCGGGGGCGACGGTGCGGGACGCCGCAAGGCAGATGAAGGCCGCCCATGTGGCGTCGGTCGTGGTCACCGCCTCCATCGACGAACAGATCGAGGGCATCTTCACCGAACGCGACCTGACCGACCGCGTGGTGGCCGACGGACTGGACCCGGACCACACCCCGTTGTCGGAGGTGATGACCCCGTGCCCGATCACCGCGGGTCCCGACACCACGGTGGGCGAGGCGCTGCGCCGGATGACCGACAACGGCCTGCGTCACCTGCCCGTCGTGCGCGATGGCCATGTCGTCGGCGTCATCTCCATGCGCGATTTCATGGGCGAGGAACTGACGCTGATCGAACACGAACGGGAGCTGAAGGACAGCCTGACCGAAGTGATGATGTGATGGAGCCGAGCCCCTCTTCCCCGGATCGGGAGAGGGGTTTTCTCCGCTTCTTCAGCCAAGCTTCTTGAGGGCGGTCTCGACCTTGTCGATCTTGGCCTCGGCCTTGGCCAGGGCGGCGTGCGATTCCTTCAGCCCGTCCAGGAACTGCTTCGCCTCGGCGAGAAGCGGGCCGAAATCGGGGTCCTTCTCGGTGACCATGGCGGGGAAGGACTTGCGGGTGCCGGTGATCTCGTTGGCGGCGGCCAGGATTTCCTTCTTCGCCTGGGCGGCCTGCTGGCGCACCTGGGTGATGTAGAAGGTGGCCGTCTTGATCGAGGCCGCCCGTTTGTCGTCCTCCGTCGCGTCGGTGGCGACCATCTGTTCCTGCTGGGCGCGGTCGGCCTGTCCGCCGACGTCGCGGGCGACGCTGTCGTAGAGGGTGTCGGCGTCGCGCGCCCGCTTGGCCAGCTTGCGGCAGCTCGCCAGATAGGTGGCGCGCAGGTCCACCGCGCCCTTCAGCGCTTGGGCGGCCTCCTTGACGGTGCCGGCGGCCTCGGCGGCGGCCTCGGCGGTTTCGTCCTTCAACTGGTCCAGCTTCATGACGATGGCGTCGGCGCGGTCGAAGGCGCCCTGGGCCGGGTCGCGCCCGCCATGCTGCTTGGGGTCGAGCTTCATCTTGGCGACCGCGGCCTTGGCCTGCGAGAACAGCTTCGCGGCCTGGGCGGCGGTGCCTGCGACCTTCTTGGCCTGGGCGTCCACCGTCTTGGCGGCGGCCTGCACGGCGGCGGCCTGGGCCTTGGCCTCCTTGGCGTTGCCGGTCCCCTGGGCCTCCAGAACCTTGCGCAAAGCGAGGTCGGCGGCGGCGGCGGCCTGATCCAGCAGCTTGATGTCGGCGTTGGTGGTCTTCAGCAGCCCGTCGATCTGCACCGCGGCCTTGTCGGCGAGGGCGCGGGCGGCCTTGCCCTGCTCCTCAACGGCCTTGGCCTTCTCCGCCTCGGCGTCCTCGCGCATCTCGGCGATGCGTTCGTTGACGGCCACGCCGGCGCGGCGCCCGATGTCGTCCAGCGCCTGCCCCAGCTTCTTCAGCTCCGCCGCGATGGCCGCCGCCCCTTCGGCCTTGGCCGACTTCTCCAACGTCGTCTGGTAGGAGGTCGCGCTCTTCACATAGTCGAGCAGAGCCTTCTCCAAAGCCTTGGCGTCGCTCTTGGTCAAGGCGGCGTCGAGCGCCTTGGTCACGTCGTCCAGCCCGGACTTGTGGAAGACGCCCATGAACTTGGCGCTCGGCTTCTTCTTGCCGGTGGCGGTTTCGAAGGCCGTCTTGGCGGATTTCCAGTCGCTTGCGAATCCCATGCCGCTTCCTCCCCAGATTGGACCGCGGCACGATGAAACGGACGGACCGGGCCGACAACGCGGGATGGGTCCATTGCGGATGGGTTCCGGGGCGATTCACAAGGTGCCTGCCGGGGCGTAGACTGGCGCCGTCCATCCCGAAACTCTCCCCCGAAACCCTCTCGACGCGAGGAAGGCGATGCGCCTGCCGTCCATCCGCGATTTCACCGCCGAAGCCGCAGACCCCACCCATTACGCGGCGCTGGAGGGGGACTGGTCGCTGGCCGTCGCCGACGTGGTGGCGAGCACCCGGCTGGCGTCGGAAGGGCGCCACCGCGACGTGAACTTCGTGGCCGCCGCGGTGGTCGCCGTGCTGTCGGAAGCGGTGCGGGAGCCGCCGGAGCCTGCGGCCTGCCAGTTCGGCGGCGACGGCGCCATCGCCGCCGTTCCGCCGTTCCGCCGGGCCGCCGCGGAGGAGGCTCTGGCGGCGCTCGCCCATTGGGCCGGAACGGAGATGGACGTGCCGCTGCGGGTCGGGCTGGTGCCCGTGCGGGCGCTGCTGGACGAGGGGCTGGAGGTGCTGGTCGCCTTGCAGGATTTCGGCAACGGCGACGCCTTCGGCCTGTTCCTGGGCCGTGGGGTGGCCGCCGCGGACGCCTGGGTGAAGGCCGATCCGCGCTGGCGGCTGGAGCCGCGGCCCGGCCCGCTGACGGGGCTGGAGAGCGTGTCCTGCCGCTGGAACCCGGTGGACAGCGGGCGCGGCGTGATCCTGTGCGTGATCGTGGACCCGCTCCCCGGCGGAGCCCTGGAGCTGGAGGTGCTGGCCCGCGTCCAGGCGGACATCGAGCGGATCGTGCCCACCGCGGCGGCGGCGCCGCTCGGCATGGGGGAGCGGCTGGCGGTGCACTGGCCGCCCTCCTGGCGGTCGCTGTGGCTGGAGGCGCGGACGCGCCCGCGCGGGCGGCGGCTGGCCTGCGCCCTGTCGGCGCTGGGCAAGTCGGCGCTGCTCGCGGTGATGCTGCGTGGCGGCTGGCGGACGGCGGGCTTCGATCCGGACCGTTACCGCCGCGGCATGGCCGAACGGTCGGACTTCCGGAAATCGGCGGGCGGGCCGCGCTTCGTCCTGGACGTGACGGAGGGCGAGGCCGCCGCCATCGAGGCCATGCTGGCCGCCCACGCGGAGGCCGGGCGCATCCGCTACGGCACGGCGCGGGCGGGGGCATCCACCGTGACCTGCCTCGTCGGCGACCTCGCCGCCGACCGGCATGTCCATTTCGTGGATGGGGCGGACCTCGGCTTCTGGCGCGCGTCTGTCATGCTGAAGAGGATGGCGGAGCGGGACCGGCCCGCTCAGTAGGTCCCGCGGCCCAGCAGGCGGCGGCGCGATTCCACCTCGTCCACCGTCACGATCTCGGTGCCGACCGGCCACAGGGCCAGCAGCGCCAGCTTCAGATGCGCCCAGGCGAAGGGCAGGCCGATGATGGTGATGGCCAGGCCGACCGCGGCCACCAGATGGCCGAGCGCCAGCCACCAGCCGGCCAGCACGAACCACAGGATGTTGCCCAGCGTGCCCAGCAGGCCGGTCCCGATGTCCTCGCGGCCACGGAACTCATCCCGGCGGACGGCGGTTTGTCCAAAGGGCAACAGAGTGTACCAGGCGATCGTGAACGCCGACCGCGCCCACGGAATGCCGACGATGGTGACGACCATCAGAACGGCCGCGAGGAGCCATCCCGCGGCCATCCAGATGCCGCCGGTCACCACCCACAGGATGTTGAGAAGAAGGCTGAGGAAGGGCATCGGGTGTTTCTCCTTTTGCCCGCACATGTGGGGATGGCGGGCGGCTTCGCCCAGAGGAGGGAGCGGCGAAAGTGGCGCATCGAAAGATTCACCCCCTCCCGGCTTCCGGCGGCTTGAAGGCCCGCCGGACGAGTCACAGATCGGAAGAGGGGCCTTTGAGAAAAAAGCGGTTCCGAAAGGAGCCGGGGTCCGCGCCGCACGCCATCCAGGGTATCACCGGATCGGAGGCCGCATGAACGAGGTCCAGAACCACGAAGAGACCACCGACGCCGCCGTCATGGGCGACGAAGCCGAGAACATGGCGCCCGTGGTCACCGCCATCCTTGGCACCGCCATCGCCGCCGCCGCAAAACGCGCCGGTTCCGCGGACGTCACCCATGGGGTGATCGCGGGCTTGCGCCTTTTGCGCTCCGCGGCGGAGGCCGAGGCGGGCTACACCATGGGCGCGGCCATCGACACGGCCATCCGCACGCGTCTGCTGGTGGAGAACCTGTCGGCCCTGCGCACCACCGGGTCCGCTCCGGTTCCGGTGCCGCTGCCCGAACCGGGGCCGGGGGTGGCCATCGCGTCGGCCATCTTCGTCAGCGCGGCGGAATCCTGCCTGACCGTGAACGCCCATGCGGAGGACAACGGCCCGCTGGAACTGGCGGTCTTCGCCTTCTCCACGCAGCTCATCCAGCAACTCGGCGGGACGCCGGACTGGCGGGACCTGATGCGGGAACTGCATCGCCCGACCGAGCCGCGCGACGACCGCCCCGTCGAAGCACTCCCGGACGGCAACACAATTCACTGATGGGCCACTGATGGAGCCCTCGATCGGCACGGGTTCCGCCGGGAGTGGCGGAACTGTGCAACAATTGGGGTAAAAACCTGCGATTTTCAGGCTTTCCGGCCACCGTTCGCGCCATTTCGGGCCTTTTTATGGTACGGGACAGCCCGCAGGCCCTCCGTTACGCTCCCTGCCAATCGGCGGAGGCGATCTCCGCGACGAGTTCGGGAATCGGGGAGCGGAGCCTTGACCATACACAGCAGCGCCGGGCGGCCCGCGGGAGCCGCGTTCGGCATCGCGCCGTCGTCGGTGGGCGAGGCGGCGGGCGAAGCGGCGACCGCACGCGGCGGCTCGTCCTGGGATGGCGCATCGCGGGATGTCGGGCGGGATATCGGGCGGGAATCCGGACCGGGCTGCATCGTCGCCGGCGATCCCACGGGGCGGCGCATCATCCTGGTCCACGCGAGTTCCGGAGAGACCCGGGCCTGGACCCGCCTTCTGCGCGCCGTCCCGGCGGGGCAGGAGTGGGTGGCCGTGCCGCGGCCCGATCCGGGGCCGATGACCGGGGCCACCCGCCTGCGCGGCGGCGACCCCGGCGTTCCGGCGGCGGCGCTGCGCCCGCTGCTGGCGCTGAGGCGGGCGCGCAAACCGCTGCTGGTGGGCTGCGGCTGCGGCGTGCCGGTGGTGCTGCGCGCCGCGCTGGATTTCCCGGAGCTGGTCGGGGGGCTTCTGCTGATCGACCCGATGGCGGAGGACGGGGCCAGGCCGGGCATGTTCCGCCGCATCGCCGCCCGCATCCTGCCGCCGGTCGTCCGCGACCGCGCGGCGGAACTCCGGTCCATGGCGCCCGGCCTCGACGCGATCCGTGTTCCGGTCACGCTGGTGCAGGGAAAGGACGAGCCGGACGGTGGGCCGGACAGCGGTGGCCCGGACGGCGGGGGGCCGGGCGCGTCCTTCCTGGAACAGCGGCTGACCGGCTGCCGAACCCTGACCGTGGTGACCGTCCCGGGCCAGCAGGTTCTGCCCGCCAAGCACGAATCGGCCATCCGCGGCGCCTTGGCCGCGCTTGTCGCCTCGGTGGAGCGGGGAGGGGCCTGAGGGAGGGGTCTGAGGGAAGGGAAGAGGAGGCCGAGCGGGCGCCCGGCTACAGCCCGTTCGCGGTGATCGCCGCCTGGGTGCGGTTGCGGACGCCGAGCTGGCGCAGGATCGCCGTGACGTGCACCTTCACCGTGCCTTCGGTCAGGCCCAGCTCGTGCGCGATCTGCTTGTTGGACTTGCCGTCGCGCAGGCGGGTCAGCACGTCGCGCTGGCGCGGGGTCAACTGGTCGCCCGCCCCGTCGGCCAGATGACCCAGCGGATCGGCGTTCCCGGCCCCATGGCCGGTGCCATGGCCTGCGGGTGGCGCGCCGTCGGTCATCCGGTCGCCGCGGATGGCCTGCTCCGGCAGGTAGACGCCTCCGGCCAGAACGAGCTGGAGGGCGCCCATCAGAACCTTCGCGCTGCTCGACTTCGGGATGAAGCCGGCGGCGCCGTTCTCCAGCGCGGCCAGAAGGTCCGACCGTTTCTCCGACCCCGACACCACGACCAGAAGCGCCTTGGGGAGCCGCTGGTGAATCTCGCCGAGCAGCGAGAACCCGCTCCAGCCCGGCATCCCCAGGTCCAGCAGGATCAGGTCGAAGGCGATGGTCCCGTCGCACAGGCGGCGGACGTCGTCGAAATTTCCGGCCTCGTGGAACACCATCGTTTCGTCCGACTGGGCAAGCAGCCGCCGCAGCCCGTCGCGGAACAGCAGGTGATCGTCGGCAAGCAGGACGTTCAGGGTCGGCTTTTCCGCGCTGGATTCCATGGTGCTCATCGTGTCGGGGCTGCGATCCAACCAAATTCGGAGCGTATTGCCGAAATAGCCATCATCATTTCGGGGCGGAAGAGCGCCTTTGGTCCTATGGCACACCACTTATGGCGTGCCGCCTCCGGAAATCCGGTCCGAACGGCAGGACGCCGGCCGCGGGATGGCGCGGCCGGCGTCCTGGATGCCGGGGGGAAGCAAAACCTGTGACGGACGGTCAGACCACGCCGGCGCTGACCCCGGTGGCCTCCGCCGGCTGGTCGCCGATGCCGTTGTTCAGCGCCCAGATGGCCGCCTGGGTGCGGTTGGAGGCGTTGATCTTGCGCAGCAGGCTCTTCAGATGGACCTTCACCGTGGCCTCCGTGATGTGGAGGTGGTTGGCGATCATCTTGTTGGAGTTGCCGTTCAGCAGGCAGCGCAGGATCTGGATCTCGCGCTGGGACAGGCCCTTGCGGCGGGCCGGAACCTCGGTCGCCAGCTCCTCGCTGCGGCCGTTGATCAGCAGCTCGGCCAGATGGGTGGGGAACACCTTCTCGCCCATCATCACCAGCTTCAGCGACTGCATCAGCGCTTCGCAGGCGATGTCCTTCATCAGATAGCCGTGGGCGCCGGCGCCGAGCGCGCCCGACAGGCGGCGGGTGCACAGGTCGGTGGTCAGGATGACGACGCGGATGCCCGGATGGTTGGTACGCCTCCGGTGAGGGCCGCCTTGGCAAAATAGGGTCGGACGTCTGAGTTTTGCGTGGCGCGTCATCGCGCGGACGCAAACGAGTTGCAAACGTCATGGCTTATCAGCGGGTCGAGGTTCTGACG